>NZ_KN234779.1 GCF_000764025.1 Pseudohaliea rubra DSM 19751
CTCCCGGGCCGGGTGGCGGCCGCTCGCCGCATAGAGCGCGAGCGCCAGCTCGTCGGCGCCCCGGCGTTCGCAGTCGCGCCCGAGGCGGTTGAGCAGGCGCCACCAGGGTCGCTGTGCCGCGTCCCCGTGAACCTTGAGGGCCAGCGCCGCCCCGGCCAGAGCCGGCAGAACATCGGCGTCGGGCTCCGGGTCCTCGCGCCAGTGCCAGTAAAGATCCGCCAGCTCACCGACGGCGCGCACCGCCTCCAGCGCGGCCCGGTCCGGGAACAGCCGCGTTTCCCGGTCGAGGGTATAGGGGTAGTAGCGGGCGACCCCGAGGTCGGAAAGTACGAAATCGAGGAGCCCCTGGCGCCGGTTGCCGAAGAACAGCAGCTGCAGTACCTCCAGGACCTCCATGGCGCGGGGGGCCACCACCCGCTCCGGCGCGTGCGCCTGCAGCCGCGCCCGGCGGGCGTGATCATCCTCGTTAAGCGCCGCCACCGCCGCGAGCAGCGGTCCCTTGGCCAGGCGCGCGGCCCCCGGCAGCGCATCGGCGTAGAGCGCGGCGATCTCCGGCCGGGTGAAAAGCCGGCCGAGCTCCGCCAGGGGCAGGGTGTCCGGCTCAAGGGCGAGTCCGGCATCGACCAGCGCATCGAGCGCCGGGTCCGGCGGGCCGATTTCCGCGTAGTCGAGGCGGGAGGCGCGGAACCAGGGCCCCACCCGGGACAGCAGCCGCAGGTAGAGACAGCGTGCGGAGACCGGCAGCGCATCGAAGGCCGCGAGCACGGCCCGCTCCTGCGCGCTCAGCAGGTCGCCGTAGCGCGCCTCCACCGCCTCGCGCAGGCGCTGGAAGTTGTCGAGGTAGTAGCGCGGCGGCAGGACCGGGGGTGTCGCGGGCTCGGGTTTCAACGCGTTCGCTGACCTGGCGGGTCTCGGGACGGGAATCCCGCCATGGTACGCCAGCGGCGGCGGGCTGTCAGAGGCTGTTTGGTAGAGCCCGCCTGTACCGCGCCGGGCTTTTCCGGCATTCTTTCTCACTTGCGCCGGGGGGCCAGGCTGGAACCATCGGCTAGCCAGGCGGGCCTGCGCCCGGAAGTCTCTTTCAGTCGCTCCACGATATTCGCTTTGTGAAAGAGACTTCCGGGCGCAGGCCCTACGTGCCAACTGCGGAATTGGGGACAGGCCTTGACCAGTGAACACGCCAACGATCGACTGACCCTGCCCCTGGCCGCGGCGCCGATCGTTTTCCTCGTCGCCCTCCTCGCCTGCTCGGTCTTCCTCTTCAGCTCCGATGCCTCCTATGGCCCGAACCAGATCGCCCTGGTACTCGCCACCTGCGCAGCGGCCCTGGTCGGCTACCGCACCGGACTCGGCTGGGACGCGGCGCAGGCGGGCATGGTGGACGGCATCGGCGTGGGCCTGGGCCCGACGCTCATCCTCCTCGCCGTAGGTATGCTCATCGGCACCTGGATCCTCGGCGGCACCGTGCCGGCGATGATCTACTACGGTGTGCAGATCCTCGACCCCCGGGTGTTCTACGCCGCCAGCGCTGTACTCTGCGCTATTGTCGCCCTCAGCATAGGCAGTTCCTGGACCGTTGCGGGCACCCTCGGCATCGGTCTTATGGGCATCGCCGGCACCTTCGACCTGTCGCCGGCCATCACCGCCGGGGCCATCGTCTCCGGGGCCTACTTCGGCGACAAGATGTCGCCCATGTCCGATACCACGAATCTCGCCGCCGCCTCCGGCGGCGTTGACCTGTTCGACCACATCCGCCATATGCTATGGACCACGGTTCCGGCCTTCGCCATCGCACTCACGGTGTTTGCGTTCCTTGGCAGCAGCGACGCCGCGGCGCCGACGCAGATCGCCCTGCTCACCGCCAGCCTCGAGCGGGAGTTCGCCATCGGCCCGCACCTGCTGCTGCCCCTGGCGCTCATGCTCTACCTCGTTTACCGGCGCTTTCCCGCTTACCCGGCTATTGTGCTCAGCGCCCTCGCCGGCGCGGTGATGGCCATTCTGTTCCAGCCGGAGCAGGTCCTCCGTCTCGCCGGGGACACCCCCGGCGGTGCAGTGGCCGGCTATGGCAAGGGCATCTGGCTGGCCCTCGCCGACGGCTACCAGTCCGACAGCGGCAACGCCGACCTCGACCGTCTCCTCAGCAAGGGCGGCATGAGCAGCATGCTCAATACCGTCTGGCTGATTCTCTGTGCCCTGGGTTTCGGCGGCGTGCTGGAGCGCACCGGGGTGCTCAACTACTGGCTGGAGGTAGCGCTCCGCGGCGTACGCAGCACCGGCTCCCTGGTCGCGACCACGGTGGCCACCTGCTTCACCACCAACGTGCTGGCAGCGGACCAGTTCATCTCCGTAGCCCTCCCCGGCCGTATGTTCCGTCGCGCCTACATCGCGCGCGGCCTGTCGCCGCTGAATCTCTCGCGAACCCTCGAGGACTCGGCCACCATCACCTCCGCCCTCATCCCCTGGAATACCTGCGGCGCCTACATGAGCGCTACCCTGGGGGTGGCCACGGCGAGCTATGCTCCCTATGCTTTCTTCAACCTCGCCTGCCCGCTGATCGCTATCGCCTACGGCTTCCTGAACATCGCCCAGAAGCCCCTCGAGAGCGAGCATCGGCTCGCCACCGGAGAGGCCTGAGCATGGCCGGCTGGGACTACCCCGCACCCTTCGTGATCAAGCGCACCGTGGGCGCCGGCGACATCGATGGCCTCGAACACACCAACAATGCCGTCTACGTACAGTGGTGCGAACAGGCAGCCTGGGCACACACGGAGGCCCTCGGCATCGACCTGGCCGACTACCGCGCTCTGGACCGGGCCATGGCAGTGATCCGCGGCGAGTACGACTATCTCGCCGCATCCCGCCTCGGTGACCGCCTGGCCATTGCCACCTGGATCACCGGCTGGGACCGGCGCCTGACCATGATCCGGCACTTCCAGGTGTGCCGGGAAGATGACGGAGCCACGCTGCTCCGTGGCCGGGTCACCTTCGCCTGCATCGAGATTTCCAGCGGCAAGCCGCGGCGCATGCCGCCGGTGTTCATCGATGTCTATGGCCCGGCGATGATCCAGGCCGAAGACAAAAGCTAGGCGCGCGCCCAGGGAAAGGCCAGCACCTCGTCGAGGCGGCCGGCGCCGGTGGCCACCATCACCAGCCGATCGAAGCCGAGAGCGACACCGCTGCAGGCGGGCAGACCGGCCTCCAGCGCCGCCAGCAGGCGGGGGTCCGGTGCCCGTTCGCTCAGGCCCCGGCTCCGCCGCAAGGCGTTATCGGCGGCGAAACGCCGCGCCTGTTCCGCCGGGTCGGCGAGTTCGTGGTAGCCATTGGCGAGCTCCAGGCCGTCCACGTAGAACTCAAAGCGCTCCGCCACCGCGATCCCCCCGCGCTCCTGCACCCGCGCCAGCGCCGCCTGGGAGCCGGGATAGTCGTGAACGCAGACAAGGCCCTCCAGCCCGGGCTCGATACAGTGGCTCAGCAGCAGATCCAGCCAGCCGTCCCGCGCCAGGGCGAGATCACCGACCTCGAGGCGATCGCGGGCGAGCGCTGCCAGCTCCTCGACGGAGGCCCGGTGCGGGTCGACGCCCAGATGCTCGCGGAACAGCTGGGCATAGCTCACCTTGCGCCAGGGCCGGGGACCCAGGCAGTGGGTGAGCAGGTCCGCGACCTCGGCCATGAGCTCATGGTGGTCGAGGCCCGGTCGGTACCATTCGAGGAGCGTGAATTCCGGATTGTGCCGGCGTCCTGCCTCGCCGTCCCGGAAAGCCCGGCCGAGCTGGTAAATGGGGCCGCTGCCGGCGGCAAGCAGCCGTTTCATGGCGTATTCGGGGGAAGTCTGCAGGTAGCGCGGAGCGGCGAGCATGGCCCCCGCGTCCACGATCAGGGGCTCAATGGCCGGATCGGTCACGCCGTGGCTGGCGAGCAGCGGCGTCTCGACCTCGAGCACAGCGCGGTTGGCAAAAAAGCCGCGCACGGCGGCCAGGAGTTCGGCGCGGCGCGCGAGCGCCGCGGGGCTGGCGGCGGGCCGCCAGTCTTCCACGTCAGCTTTTGCCGGCGCGGGCGACATACTCCCCGGTGCGGGTGTCGACGCGGATCACTTCGCCCTGGGAAATAAACAGGGGCACACGGACCACCGCGCCGGTGCTCAGGGTCGCCGGCTTGCTGCCGCCCTGGGCGGTATCACCCTTTAGCCCCGGGTCCGTCTCGGTAATCTCGAGTTCGACGAAATTCGGCGACGTTACCGACAGCGGAGTGCCGTTATAGAGCGTCACCTCGACCGGCTCCTGCTCTTTAAGCCACTGCTTCGCGTCGCCCACGGCAGCGGCGTCGGCCTGGTGCTGCTCGAAGCTCTTCGGGTCCATGAAGAACCAGAATTCGCCGTCGGTGTACAGGTACTCCATGGTGATATCCATCACGTCCGCACCCTCAAGGGACTCACCGGATTTGAAGGTGCGCTCCCAGACCCGGCCGGTCTTGAGGTTGCGCAGTCGCACCCGGTTGAAGGCCTGACCCTTGCCGGGCTTGACGAACTCGTTCTCGAGGATGCTGCAGGGCTCGCCATCAAGCATGACCTTGAGGCCGGCGCGGAATTCATTGGTGGAGAAGCTCGCCATCGGTGACCACCTGTCCTGTAAGCTGTCCAGTAAAAGCGCCGCATCATAGCGCAGGACCCCGGGTAAAGTCAGTGACGCATTGCGCCGCGGCAGCCGGCATGCGATAAACTGCACACTTCCGATGAGTACCCCGGGGAGGGTGCCGACCATGCCGGACAGCAGCGCGGGCATCCTCCGTTTGCCACAGCAGGACCTGGCCTCCTTTGACTTCTTCGCCCTGGAGCCAGCCGCCGCCGAAGCCTGGGCGGCCCGGCTGCCCGGCGGCAACCCGGTCAAGGGCGCCTCAATGCTCCGCGATGCGCTCTCGGCCCTGAATCGGGTTGTGCTGGCGCCACCGCAGCGCTTCGCCATCCTGGAGGCCCTTCGCGCGCCGCTGCAGCAGCTCAGCGGCGCCCTCACCCAGGCCCTCATCGCCGACAACTCGGTCATCTCTGAACACACCCAGCAGCGCTCGGAGCTGGTTTCCGACCTCTGCGAGCTGGGCGCGGCGGGCTACGCGCTCGTGGCAGTCAACACGATCCGCAGGCCCGACGCCATTGAGGGCACAAACCCGGCCCGCCTGGCCTGCGAGGCGCTGCAGCGCGCCGTAACCTGCCGCTGCGAGGAGTTGCTTCAGTACCACCTGCTCTATCGACCGGTACCCCTGAACCACTGGGCCATGTTGCACCATCTCTACGCCCTCGCTGAGCGGCAGCAGCTTGCCAACCTCCCGGTCACGGACCCGCTCACCGGTGGCGAGACCTCCATAGCCGACGAGTACCTGCCGGGCATACTCCTGGCCTGCTGCAAAACCAATCAGCTCCGGCAGCAGGACACCCTGGCCACCTTCCGTGCGCTCCGGCACTGGCGCGGCCTCGCCCGCCTCGAGGACCCGGCGGTTGGCGAGGGCCTGTTGTTCGTCGATCTCGGCACCGACCGGCAGCCGGGCTACAGCGCGCTGCAGCCGCAGCCGCTGGGCGGCGGTCAGCGCTACCTGAACACGTCGGCGCTGGTGAAACATCTCGGCGACCTGCGCGCGCGCAGTGGCCACGGCGGCTACAGCCTCGACCGGGAGACCCGCCTCGACGGACACCTCTGCGCGCACCTGGCGCGGGCCCTCGGCGAGGTCAGCCAGCGCCACTTCAACCGCCAGCCGGCACGGCACCAGCTGTGGATCGCCACCGGGCTGTCGGCGGTCCACTACTACGTTGCCGGCGAGCGCGGCCTCGACCAGGTGCTCCACGGTGATGACTACGAGGCACCGACGGCGGAGGACTTTTCGCAGAACCCCTTCCTGGCGGCCTCTGACGGCGGTGATGTCTGGCAGCAGGCCAACCCCGAGGAGGACTTCGAGGACGACAAGGATGACGCCGAGCTTGAGCTGGCCATCGACGCCGATGCGCTGGCAGCTGCGGAGGGCCCCGGGAGCACGCCGCGACGTTACACGGTATTCACCGTGGAATCGGCCAACGTCAGTCCCGGTGGCTACTGCGTGGAGTGGACGGGGCTGCCGGATGGCGTCAGCATCGGCGGCGTCGTCGCCCTGCGCGAGCAGCAGCAGGGCGAAAGCGACTGGTCCATCGCGGTGATCCGCTGGATCAGCCAGGTGAAGAACGCGCCCACGCTCCTGGGGCTCGAGCTCCTGAGCCCCCGGGGCACAGCCTACGCCGCGCAGGTGCGGCTACCGGACGGGGGCTACTCGCGCCCAATCCGCGTCATCCTGCTGCCGGAGATCGCTCTCGTCGGCCAGCCGCATACGCTGCTCGCTCCGCGCTTGGTGTTCAAGGAGAACCAGAAGATCATCCTCGCCCGCAAGGACGAAGCTTTCCTGGTCAAGCTTAAGCGGCAGATCGCCTCCACGGCGGCCTTCGGGCAGTTCGACTTCGAGTACCGACGTCAGCTCGACGACGACCTCGACGCCGGACGCGATGCGCTCGCGGCGAGCCAGTTCGAGTCAGTCTGGGACGATCTCTGATACCCAGTGGCGCTCGGGCACACCGAGCAGGAACAGCACACAATCCAGGCCGGCATGGCTGATGGCCTGGCGCGCCGAGGCACGCACCACGGGCTTCGCCCGAAAGGCCACCCCGAGCCCGGCCTCGGCGAGCATAGGCAGGTCGTTGGCGCCATCGCCCACCGCCAGCACATGGGCCGGCGAAAGCCCCTCCCGGGCCGCGAGCTCACGCAGCAGTGCCGCCTTGCGGGCGCCGTCGACGATAGGCTCCACCGCCTCCCCGGTCAGCACCCCGGCCTCGATGGCCAGCCGGTTCGCGTGCACCTCGTGGATACCCAGACGCCGCTGCACATCCCGGGCGAAATAGTCGAAGCCGCCGGAAAGGATCGCCGTGTGCACACCCAGGGTGCGCAGGGTAGCCACCAGCTGTCGGGCACCATCCACCAGCCGCAGTCCGGCGGCAATGCCGTCCAGGCAGTGACCATCCAGGCCGCGGAGCGTGGCGAGGCGGGCGCGGAAGCTCTCGCGGAAATCGATCTCGCCGCGCATGGCCCGTTCCGTCACCGCGCTCACCGCCTCCCGCACACCGGCCGCTCCGGCCAGCTCGTCGATGACCTCCGCCTCGATGAGAGTCGAGTCCATATCGAAAACCGCCAGCCGCCGGTGCCGGCGCAACGGCTCCTCGACCTGCAGACAGAGATCCAGGGCGCGCTCCGCAGCGAGCGTCAGGCTGGCCTCGCGAAGGGCCGGGAGGGCCGCGTCATCGCCGGCAAGGCTGACTTCCAGGCAGCCCCGGGGCGAGCCCGGCAGGGACAGCCACTCGCCGCCCAGCACCTGCCAGTCGTGGTCGGTCAGCAGCCCGGCGAAGGCGCCGACGGCATCGTGGTCCAGGGGCCGGCCGATCAGCGTGGCGACATGGCTGGGGGGCCGCGGACGCGCGGCGAGGAGGTCCTTGAGGGGAGGCGGCAGCACGGGTGCGGGTCCTTCCGGATCGGAGCCGCATTCTAGCCCGGATAGCACCGTGATTCACGGTACCACAGCGCGCTATACTGGCCCTGCCGCGTCGCAAGGACTGCCAGCGCATCGTGAAACCCTCGCTCCGGGACCTCAGCCTGACCCTGCAGCTGCCCCTCGCCGCCGCGGCGCTGAGCCTTGCCGTAGCCCTGGCCCTGGTCCTCCTCGCCGCGACCTCGAGCCGCTACCTGCTGACAACGCAGCAGGCCGACTACGGTAATGCGCTCGCCCAGCAGATCGCCCGGCGCATCAGCAGCGCCATGGAAACCGGCGATCTGTTGAGCGTCGCCGCGTCCCTGCAGCGCTTCGTGGAGAGCTCTCCGACGACGATGGTGGAAATCTACGACGTCGAGGGCCAGGCGCTCGGCCGCGCGGGCGAGGACGGGCACCCGGGCAGGGTGCACTATGAAGCGCCCGTGCGGATTGGCCAGGATATTGCCGGCCGGGTGCGCATCGCGCTGGACACGGGCAGCGCCCGCGAGTCCCGGCAACGCTTCCTGCTCAGCCTGAGCGCACTCGCAGTGGTCCTCAGTCTGCTGGTGTTTGTGCTGGCCCGCTACGGCGCGGCCCGGCTGGTCGCCCGCATCGCCGGCGCGGCAGAGCGGCTGGCCCTGGAGGGAGCACCGGCACCGGTCGCTGCCGGCAGCGAGCTCGAACTGCTGGAAGCACGCGTCGACGCCCTGCCCCTGGAACTGCTGCGACCGCGGGACGCCGGCGCCCCGAGCGGCGAGCACTACCGCACGAACACGGTGCTCTATCTGCACCTGGCAAGCCTCGCCGGCTACGTGGATACGCTGAACGAGCGCAACCTGCACCGCTATACGGACCGCCTCCATCGCATCATCTACGCAGCGGCCGCCTGCTACGGCGGCACGCTGCAGGTCGCCCGCCCTTTCGGTCTGGCCCTGTGCTTTGCGGAGGGCGAGGGAACGGGGAGCGCTGCGCTGCGGGCCGTGGCCTGCGCGGCGCTGGTGCGGGAGGTCGCTAACACCCTGGAGGCCGGCATGTCGCTGTCCCTGGCGATGGGCATGGCCGTGGGCCGCAGCGAACTCGGTCCCGGCGACGCCGCCGACATTTACCCGGGACTCTACCTGCAGGGCGTGCTCGATGAATTGCGCGACGCCTGTCTGCAGGACCGCGAGCACGTGCTGGTGACCGAAGACGCCGCCGCCGACGCGGACCTTGCCGGGCGCGCAGACCTGCGGCCGGAAAAGCCCGGCTTCCGGCGCCTGGTCGGCTTCGCCGATGCCCAGGGCAAGCTGCTGGAGCGCCAGGCGGCGCTGCTCCTCGCTCGCCTTCGCGGCCGCCGGGAAGCGGCTGCCTGAGGCGGCGCTCAGCCCCGGGCCAGGCGCTCCACCCGCTGGAAGCCCCGGGGCAGCTTGTTGCCGCGCCGGCCGCGCTCGCCGCGGTAATGCTCGAGCTCTGCGGCCTTCAGCGTCAGGTGACGCCTGCCGGCGTGGATCACCAGTGCGTCGTCGTCGCCGAGAGCCAGCACGCCGACGACGAACTCCTCCCGGGCCTGCAGTCGAGCCGAAGGGATGCCGATAATCTTGTTACCCTTGCCCCGGGCCAGCGCCGGCAGGTCCTCCAGGGGGAAGACCAGCAGCCGTCCCTCGCTTGAGACCGCCGCTACCCAGCTGGCGTCTTCGGCCACCGGCGACGGCGGCAGGACCTCCGCGCCCTTCGGCAGCGTCAGCACCGCCTTGCCGGCACGGTTCTTCGCCTGCAGGTCACCGAGGCGGCCGATGAAACCATAGCCCGCGTCGCTCGCCAGCAGATAGCGCTGGCTGCCATCGCCCATGAGCAGGCCGTTGAAGACCGCGCCGGAGGGCGGACTGATACGCCCGGTGACGGGTTCACCCTGTCCGCGGGCCGAGGGCAGATTGTGTGTTGGCACGGTGTAGGCGCGGCCGGTGGAGTCCAGCAGGACTGCCGGCTGGTTACTGCGGCCCCGGGCAGCCAGCTTGAAGCCGTCTCCGGACTTGTAGCTCAGGGTCATCGGGTCGATCTCGTGCCCCTTGGCGGCGCGGATCCAGCCCTTCTCGGAAAGCACCACCGTGATCGGATCTGCGCTCACGAGCTCGAGCTCACTGAAGGCCTGGGCCTCCTCACGGATGACGATGGGCGAGCGACGGTCATCGCCGTAGCGCTCGGCGGCGGTGCGCAGCTCCTTCTTGATGAGCGTCTTCAGGCGCGCATCCGAACCGAGGAGCTTTTCGAGCTCGTCGCGCTCCTTCTCCAGCGCGTCCTGCTCCGTGCGGATCTTCATTTCCTCGAGCTTGGCGAGGTTGCGCAGCTTCAGCTCGAGGATGGCCTCGGCCTGCACATCGGTCAGCCCGAAGCGCGCCATAAGCGCGGCCTTGGGCTCATCCTCCGTACGGATGATATGAATGACCTCGTCGATGTTGAGGTAGGCGATGAGATAGCCGGCGAGAACATGCAGGCGCTTCTGTACCCGGTCCAGGCGGTATTCCAGGCGCCGGCGCACAGTGCTGCGGCGGAACTCCAGCCACTCGCCGAGCATCCGCTCAAGGCTGCGCACGCCCGGACGGCCGTCGATGCCAATCACGTTGAGGTTGACACGGTAGCTGCGTTCGAGGTCCGTGGTCGCGAACAGGTGGCTCATGAGCGCCTCGCCGTCGACCCGGTTCGAACGCGGCACGATCACCAGCCGCGTGGGGCTCTCGTGGTCCGACTCGTCACGCAGATCCGCCACCATAGGCAGCTTGCGCGCCTGCATCTGTTGGGCGATCTGCTCGAGCACCCGGGCTCCGGAGGTCTGGTAGGGCAGCGCATGGATAATGATATCGCCGTTTTCACGCTCCCAGACAGCGCGCATGCGCAAGCTGCCGCGGCCGCTCTCGTAGATGCTACGCAGGTCCTCTTCGGGGGTGATGATCTCCGCATCGGTGGGGAAGTCCGGGCCGCGAACAAAGGCGCAGAGGTCGGCAACGCTGGCTTTCGGATTTTCCAGCAGGTGCACCGCTGCATCGACCACTTCGCGCAGGTTGTGTGGCGGGATGTCCGTAGCCATGCCCACGGCGATGCCCGTGGTGCCGTTGAGCAGGACATTGGGCACCTGGGCCGGAAGAATGGACGGTTCCTTGAGGGTGCCATCAAAATTGGGCGCCCAGTCGACGGTGCCCTGACCCACCTCCTCGAGGAGCACCTCGGCATAGCGCGCCAACCGCGACTCGGTGTACCGCATGGCGGCAAAGGACTTCGGATCGTCCGGCGATCCCCAGTTGCCCTGGCCGTCCACCAGCGGATAGCGGTAGCTGAAATTCTGGGCCATGAGCACCATGGCCTCGTAGGCGGCGCTGTCGCCGTGGGGGTGGAACTTGCCGATAACATCGCCGACCGTGCGCGCTGACTTCTTGTACTTGGCGGTCGCCTTCAGGCCCAGTTCGCTCATGGCGTAGACAATGCGCCGCTGCACCGGCTTCAACCCGTCGCCAACATGCGGCAGGGCACGGTCCAGGATCACGTACATGGAGTAGTCGAGGTAGGCCTTCTCCGCATACTGGCGCAGGGAGATCTGTTCAGTAGCGTCGCCGTCGTTCGCTTGCGTATCAGCCATACGGATGTCTCGTCGGTCGCTCCGATCTCAGGGGGTGGATGGCTTGTATCACGAACGCCGCGACGGCGCTCGCGCCGGACTCAGACGTTCTCGCCGCTGGCCTGCAGGCGCACCAGCTGCTCGTTGAGGCTGGCGATGGAGTTCGCCATATCCGAGAGCAGGGCGTGGATGGTCGCCGGGTTGCTCCTGATGAGGTCCGAGAACTGATTCGTCGGCACCTTCACCACCGAACAGGAGCTCCGCGCGCGCACCGTTGCGCTGCGATCCGAGTGGGTCAGCGCAGCCATGGCGCCGAAGATCTCCCCGGACCCGATGCGGCCCACCAGTACCCCGTCCACAAGGACGTCGGCGACGCCTGAGGTCATGTGGTAGACGTACTCGGCCCGTTCGCCCTGGCGGATGATGATATCGTCCGCCTCGTAGACTTCAAAGCCCGGGGTGGTGACCACATCAGTGTTGCTGTTGGCGGCAGCCAGACGCACCATCATCCCCGAATAGGTGACGAGCAGGCGCGTCCACAGTTTGGTGGTCGAGGAGCGTGAGAAAACCTGACGCATGAACTCGAGCGCCGGGTAGCTCTGCAGGCTCGCACCGGCCTCGCTGCCGTAATAGACCGCCGCATCCGGGTCGCCGAGACCTGCAATGTCCGGCAGAAGGAGATCCCCTTCCTCGAGCAGGAAAACCGAGCGTTCGCGATAGCGCGCGGTAATCGTGCCGCTCTCCACGAGGTAGAACTTGCCGCTGTCGAAGCTGCGGAAATTACCACTGCGCGTGGCCGTGACCTCGACCCGCCCCGGGTGCAGGTCGACGTCATCCAGCAGGGTCTGCACCAGCTCCCGGAACTGGCGGTTGAGGACTCTGAAATCGTCGGGAAGATCTACACTCGCGAGCATTCGCTTGGATCCGGTGAACAGGCCGACCCGGCACTCCGGGGAGACGGCTTGGCCCTGAGCCGCTGTCTCCGGGCGATGATAGCAACTTCTCGGCGGCTGCGCGATTGCAATTTGCGAGGCCCGCTGGCGCCGCCCGGCAAGCCACGCTAGCATGCTCGCCTCGACCGGGCGGGAAGAAGCAACCATGGCAACGGCAGACCACTGGGAGGCACTGCGCTTCGACACGCTCGGCGTGCGACGCCTCTACGATATCCTGGCCCTGCGCCAGGCTGTGTTCGTGGTCGAACAGGACTGCCCGTACCTGGACTGCGACGGCCTCGACGAGGCCGCCTGGCACGTTTTCTGCCGCCGCGGCGAAACGCTCCTCGCCTACCAGCGCTGCCTTCCCCCCGGGACGCCGTACCCGGAGAGCTCCATCGGCCGCATCATCGTGCCCGAGGCGGCCCGCGGCCGGGGCCTCGGGCGGGAACTGGTACGCCGCGGCATCGCCTTCAACCGCGAGCAATGGCCGGGCCAGGGGATCCGTATCGGCGCCCAGGCCCGCCTTACCGCCTTCTACGAAAGCCTCGGCTTTACCGTGGACGGCGGTAGCTACGACGAGGACGGCATCGATCACATCCACATGACGCTGCCTGCCGAGAGCCGCTAGCGGCAACGGCTGAACGGCGAGGCACTCCCTGCGACCGCGCCCCCTCTCCGGGGGAGCGGCACCCCGCCGCGACAGGGCAGGGACCGGCGCTGGCCTCAGGCGCGGGACGCGCGCTTGCGCTCGTGCTCCTTGAGAAACTTCTTGCGCAGCCGGATGCTCGCCGGGGTCACTTCCACCAGCTCGTCATCGGCGATGAATTCCAGCGCCTGCTCGAGGCTGTGCTCCACTGCCGGGGTGAGGATCAGCGCCTCATCGGTGCCGGCGGCGCGGACGTTGGTAAGCTGCTTGGCCTTCGTAGGGTTCACGGTGAGGTCATTACCGCGGCTGTGCAGCCCGATGATCTGCCCCTCGTAGACCTCCACGTTCGGTTTGACGAAAAGCCGGCCCCGGTCCTGCAGGTTGTAGAGCGCATAGGCCAGGGTCTTTCCGGTCACCATGGAGATGAGCACACCGTTGTTGCGCTGCGCCAGCAGACCGCCCCGCACCGGACCGTAATGGTCGAAGACGTGGGTGAGAATGCCGCTGCCCGAGGTCAGCGTCAGGAACAGAGAGCGAAAGCCAATGAGGCCGCGGGCGGGCACGATAAACTCCAGGCGCACCCGACCCTTGCCGTCCGGGACCATGTTCGAGAGTTCTGCCCGGCGCTCACCGAGGGCCTCCATGACCGCCCCCTGGTGAGCCTCCTCGCAATCGACAAGGAGCTGCTCGTAAGGCTCACAGGCTTCGCCGTCGATCTCGCGCTGGATGACCTCCGGGCGCGACACGCCGAGTTCGTAGCCCTCCCGGCGCATGGTCTCGATGAGCACCGACAGGTGCAGCTCGCCACGCCCGGAGACGATAAAGCGGTCCGGGCTGTCGCCGGGCTGCACGCGCAGGGCGACGTTATGGATAAGCTCGCGCTCCAGGCGCTCGGCGATATTGCGCGAGGTGACGTATTTGCCCTCTTTGCCCGCAAAGGGCGAGTCATTCACCTGGAAGGTCATGCTCACCGTCGGCTCGTCCACCGTGAGCGGCGGCAGCGCTTCCACGGTGCCGGGATCACAGAGCGTATCGGAGATATTGAGGCCGTCGATGCCCGTCACGCAGACAATATCGCCAGCACTTGCCTCGGCCACCTCGACGCGCTCCAGGCCCAGATACCCCATGACCTGGAGCACCCGCCCGCTGCGCTTGCCGCCCTCGCTGTCAACCACCGTGACAGCCGTGTTCGGCCCGAGCCGGCCCCGGGTAATGCGGCCCACGCCGATCACGCCCACGTAACTGTTGTAATCCAGCGCACTCACCTGCAGCTGCAGCGGGCCACGTTCGTCCACCGTCGGCGCGGGAACCTCGCGAATGATGGCGTCAAAGAGCGGGTTCATGTCGTCGGTCATGGCCGCGTGGTCGAGGCCGGCAATACCCTGGATGGCCGAGGCGAAGACGATCGGGAAATCGAGTTGCTCTTCCGAGGCGCCAAGGTTGTCAAACAGATCGAAAACCTGGTCTACCACCCAGTCCGGGCGCGCACCGGGACGGTCGACCTTGTTCACCACGACGATCGGCCGCAGGCCGCGGGCAAAGGCTTTCGCGGTGACGAAACGGGTCTGCGGCATGGGCCCGTCCACGGCATCCACCAGCAGCAGTACTGAATCCACCATGGACAGCACGCGCTCGACCTCGCCGCCGAAATCGGCATGCCCGGGCGTGTCGACGATATTGATGCGGTAATCGCCGTAGCGGATCGCGGTGTTCTTGGCGAGAATCGTGATGCCGCGCTCACGCTCCTGATCGTTGGAATCCATGATCCGCTCCGCGCCGGCGCTGCGCCGGTCTAGCGTGCCCGACTGCTGCAGCAGGCAGTCGACGAGCGTGGTCTTACCATGGTCGACGTGGGCGATGATGGCGATGTTGCGCAGGGACTCGATCACGGGGTTCTCCGCAGGCCGCAGTGCGGCAAAAAAGGCGCCGGATTATACCTGACACAGCGCCGGCTACCAGCACTCTTGCAGCGGCTTCGGGAGCAATGCACTATCTGTGTGCACCAACGCACCAAAGATGTGCCCAATTTTCCGAGGGCGCTCACCGGGGAAATAAAAGCCACGCTGATTCAATGGCTTAAGCTCATGTCCCGCTGGCACAGGACTTGCAATCCCGCGAAGCACCAGAACTGACGCGGCGTGCCCTTTGCGGTGCGCGGCGACAACAGCTCAAAACAGTTGCAAAAAAAACGGGTCCAAGGACCCGCTTACATTCCCAACGGAGGACTGACCATGGCAGAGCAGAAGACCCTGGAACTGATCAAGGAAAGTGAAGCGAGATGGATCGACATGCGCTTCACGGACAGCAAGGGCAAGGAGCAACACGTCACCATTCCGGCCAAGGAGGTTGATGAAGATTTCTTCGAGGAGGGCAAGATGTTCGACGGTTCCTCCATCGCCGGCTGGAAAGGCATCAACGAGTCGGACATGATCCTCATGCCTGATGATTCCAGCGCCGTCGTCGACCCCTTCACGGACGACCCCACCATCAACATCCGCTGCGATATCGTCGAGCCCTCCACCATGCAGGGCTACGAGCGCGATCCGCGCTCTGTTGCCCGCCGCGCGGAAGAATACCTGAACGCCACGGGCATCGGCGACACCGCCTACTTCGGCCCGGAGCCCGAATTCTTCGTTTTCGACGACATCAAATGGCATTCGGACATGTCGGGCGCCGGTTACACCATCCACTCGGAAGAGGCGGCCTGGGTCTCCAGCCACAAGTTCGAAGAAGGCAACATCGGCCACCGTCCGCGGGTAAAGGGCGGCTACTTCCCCGTCCCGCCGGTCGACTCCCTGCACGATATCCGCGCGGCCATGTGCGACGCCATGGAGCAGATGGGCCTGGATGTAGAGGTCCATCACCACGAGGTGGGCACGGCCGGCCAGTGCGAGATCGGCGTGAAGTTCAGTACGCTGGTGCGCAAGGCCGACGAGGTGCAGATCCTCAAGTACTGCGTGCTCAATGTCGCCCACGCCTACGGCAAGACGGCAACGTTCATGCCCAAGCCCCTGGTCGGTGACAACGGCTCCGGCATGCATGTGCACCAGTCGATCAGCAAGAACGGCGAGAATATTTTCGCCGGGGACGGCTATGCAGGCCTGTCCGAGACGGCGCTTTATTACATCGGCGGCGTCATCAAGCACGCCCGCGCCCTGAATGCCTTTACCAATGCGTCGACCAACTCCTACAAGCGCCTGGTACCGGGCTTTGAGGCACCGGTGATGCTGGCCTACTCGGCGCGCAACCGCTCCGCCTCGATCCGCATCCCCTACGAGCCGAGCCCGAAGGGCAAGCGCGTGGAGGTCCGCTTCCCGGATCCGACGGCCAACCCCTACCTGGCCTTCGCCGCCCTGCTCATGGCCGGCATCGATGGCATCCAGAACAAGATCCACCCCGGCGATGCGGCCGATAAGGATCTTTACGACCTGCCTCCGGAAGAGGGCAAGGCGATCCCGACGGTGGCCTCCAGCCTGGAGATGGCCCTCGAGGCCCTGGACGCCGACCGCGCCTTCCTCACCGCCGGCGGGGTGTTCACGGACGACATGATCGACGGCTACATGGCCCTCAAGTACGAGGACATCGAGCGCCTGAACATGACCACCCACCCGGTGGAGTTCGATCTCTACTATTCCGTGTAGACTTCGGCTCAGCTCAGACCTTGGGCCCGCATTTGCGGGCCCTTTTTTTGATGCGGTCAAGGGTTCCGGGGCAACTCCAGACCTTCGCTTCTCGAGGTTTTCCGGCGCGGCTGCTGGAGCATGCCCCCAGTCGCTCCCCGATACACGCTTGGTGGGGACATGCTCCAGCAGCCGCCCCTACCGCTCTGGAAGAATCATCGCGGCGGAAGTACGCGAGGCGGAAGGGGCGGGCGCGGGATACTTCTCTCACAAAGCGTGTATCGGGGAGCGGCTGAGAGAAGTATCCCGCGCCCGCCCCGGAAAGACGCTCAGTCAGGTTCTGCCTGTCGCTGGCGCATTCCCACGGGAAAGGCACATAATGAATACACGCCAGCCGCCGGAGGTGACCATGCACAAGCTCGTCGCCGTTTTGGGATTTCTTCTCGCGTATCTCGTTTCCGGGTCCGCCTTGGCGCAGCAGATCTACCGCAGCGTGGACGAGAACGGCAACGTCGTGTTCAGCGACCAGCCGCCAGCGCCCGGGCAGGACGCAGAGCAGGTTGAACTCGGGGAGATGAACACCGCGGCGCCGCTGAAAGTGCGGCCGCAGCCGGCGCCCGCGGCGGAAGAACCCGAGCCGGCGCCCGAGGCCCGGGTCAGCATCAGCTCACCGGACGACGAGAACACCATCGCCATGGGCCCCGGAAACTTCAGTGTGAGTGGCCGTACCGAACCGGCGCTGGGACCGGGCGAGCGGCTGCAGCTGTTCATGGACGGCGAGGCCGTGGGGCCGCCGCAGACGGACGCGAGCTGGGGCCTGCAGGGAGTGCTGCGCGGGCCGCATGACCTGGTGATCCGTCGCGTCACCGCCGACGGCAAGGTACTGGCTGAGTCCGATTCCGTTCGCATCTACGTCCTGCGCCCCTCCATCCGCTGACCGCCCGGAACCCCGCGCTGGCCTAAAGCACCCTCATGCACCATACTGGTGCAGACTTTGACGGGGCACCGGCGCCAGCGATCACCTTCACGCCCACGGGTAGGGTTCCAGGCCTATAAGTTTGCACTTACTTCATTTTGAGCGCTGATAAAACAATAGCCAGCCCCCGTCTTCAATCCATGCCCCTTCATGGCTCCAATCTTGCTTTGTCGAGAGGCAGCCGGTTTAAGGGCGGTAGAAAACAGGGCAGGCATGCAGGAAGCGGACGTACTCGACAATATCAGCACTGGCGTGCTCGGCCTGGGCCGGGGGCTGCGCGTCTGCTACCTGAACCAGGCGGCGGAGGCCCAGCTGGCCATTTCCACAGCACGCGTCTGCGGGCTCCACGTGCGGCACATCGATTCGCTGCCGCCGGTGTGGCTCAGCACCCTCGAGCAGGCGCTTCGGGAAAAACACCCGATCGTCCGTCGCGGTGTGGAACTGCTGCTACCCGCCGGCGGCCATGGCCAGGTCGACCTCGTCATCACGCCGCTGCACGACGAGGGGCCCGTGGCCCTGGTGGTGGAAGTGCAGGCCGTGGACCGGCTGCAGCGCATCAGCCGCGAGGAGAGTCTCCTCAACGCCCAGGAAGCGACCCATTCCCTGGTCCGCGGCCTGGCCCACGAGATCAAGAACCCCCTTGGCGGAGTTCGTGGCGCGGCCCAGCTCCTTGCCAGGGCACTGCCGAACGGTGAACTCAGCGAATACACGGATATCATCATCCGGGAGGCGGACCGGCTGCGGGACCTCGTGGACCGGTTGCTCGGGCCCAGGGCACAACCGCAGCTGGAGCCACTCAACGTGCACGAGGCGCTGGAGCACGTGTGTCGCCTGGTACGCGCTGAGGCCGGGCCCGCCCTCGTGCTGGACCGCGACTACGATCCCAGCCTGCCGGACATCCGGGGCGACCGGGCGCAGCTGGTGCAGGCGGTGCTCAACATCGTTCGCAATGCCCTCGAGGCCACCAGCGGGCAGACTGAGCGTGAGCTGTCCATCATCACCCGCTCCCAGCGCCAGTTCACCATCGGCAACCGCCGGCACCGGCTGGTCTGCCGGGTCGACATCGTCGACAACGGCCCGGGCATCCCGGAAGAACTGCGTCATTCCCTGTTCGTCCCCATGATCAGCGGCCGCGCCGATGGCTCCGGCCTCGGACTGTCCATATCCCAGTCCATCGTCAATCGCCACGGCGGCCTGCTGACCTGCGACAGCAGGCCCGGTGAAACCCGTTTCAGCCTTTACCTCCCGCTGGAAGAATCCTATGCCTAAATCCTCAAAAGTCTGGGTCGTCGACGACGATCAATCGATCCGCTGGGTGCTCGAGCGGGCCCTCAGCCAGGCCGGCATCGAGAGCGAATGCTTCTCCAATGGCGACCGGCTGCTGCGCCGTCTGGACAACGAGCAGCCGGACGTCGTGATCAGCGACATCCGCATGCCCGGCACCGACGGCCTCGAGCTCCTCGAGCGGTTGACGGCAAGCCATCCGCGGCTGCCGGTGATCATCACCACGGCCCATTCAGACCTCGACAGCGCGGTGGCCTCTTACCAGCAGGGCGCCTTTGAATATCTGCCCAAGCCCTTTGATATCGACGAGGTGATCGCCGTCACGGAACGGGCCCTGGCTCACACCCGGGAACACCTGGCCCCGGCGGACGACCGGGAGGACCTGCGCCCGGGGACAGAGATCATCGGCGAGGCGCCGGCCATGCAGGAGGTCTTTCGCGCCATCGGCCGGCTGGCCCACAGCAACATTACCGTGCTCATCAACGGCGAGTCCGGCACCGGCAAAGAGCTGGTTGCGCGCGCCCTGCACCGGCACAGCCCGCGGGCCAGTCAGCCTTTCATTGCCCTGAATATGGCCGCTATCCCCCGGGACCTTATGGAGTCAGAGCTTTTCGGCCACGAAAAGGGCGCCTTCACCGGTGCCACCGCACGCCGCGAGGGCCGCTTTGAGCAGGCCAACGGCGGCACCCTGTTCCTCGACGAGATCGGCGACATGCCGCCGGAGACCCAGACCCGCCTGCTGCGGGTACTGGCCGACGGCGAGTTCTACCGCGTGGGCGGGCACACCCCCGTGCGGGTGAACGTGCGCATCATCGCCGCCACCCATCAGGATCTCGAGGAGCGGGTAAGCCAGGGAGATTTCCGCGAGGACCTCTTCCACCGCCTCAACGTGATCCGCATCCATCTGCCCCGGCTCGCCGAGCGCCGGGAGGACATCCCCAAGCTCATGGAGTTCTTTTTTGCCCGGGCGGCCCGCGAGCTCGGTGGCGAGACCAAGGTGCTGCTGCCGGAGACGGAGCGCTTCCTGGCGGAGCTGGACTGGCCGGGAAATGTACGCCAGCTCGAAAACACCTGCCGCTGGATCACGGTAATGGCCTCGGGCCGGGAGGTGCATGTGTCCGACCTGCCGCCGGAGCTGGGCCGCCGGGAGGCCACAGCGCCCACGGGCGAAGGCACGGACTGGCGGGATCTGCTTTCACATTGGGCGCACAACGAGCTGGTGCAGGGTAAACAGCACATCCTGCGTGCCGCCGTGCCCGCCTTCGAGCGGACCCTGATTGAAGTGGCCCTACAGCACACCCAGGGCCGCAAGCGGGACGCCGCCGAGCTCCTCGGCTGGGGCCGCAATACGCTGACCCGCAAGATGAAGGAACTGGCTATGTAGGCGGCGGGCCGGCCCGCCGCCGGGGCACTCAGCTCTCGGCCGGGGCCTCGCCGTTGCTTTGGGCAGCGCCCTGCTGGCCGTCGGCTTGGGCCCGCGCCACCGCCTGCTGATAGAGGGCATCGAAGTTCACCGGAGCAAGCATAAGCGCCGGGAAGCCACCCTTCACCACAAGGCCGTCGATGGCCTCGCGGGCATAGGGGAAGAGGATGTTCGGCGCCGCGGTACCGAGCACCATGCGCAGCTGCTCCGTTTCGAAACCGGCGATGTAGAAGATACCGGCCTGCTGCACCTCCACCAGGAAGGCAGTCTCCTCCTCGACCTTCGAGGTGACCGTGATAGTCAGAACAACCTCGAAGTTGCCGTTCTCGTCGATGGCGTTGCTCTTGGTATTCAGGTCGATGTTGACCTTCGGCTGGTAGGACTTGCGGAAAATCTCCGGGGTCGCCGGCGATTCAAAGGACACGTCCTTGCAATAGATGCGCTGCAGTGAAAACTGCTGCTGGGGAACGTCCTGTTGGGCTGCTGCCTGCTCATCGGCCATGGCTTGCTTTCTCCGTGTGAAAAATCGTCAGTCAGGGGGGCGTGGACAGTCCGAGGAGCGCATCGAGGCGCCCGGCACGGTCCAGCGCCGCGAGTTCATCAAAGCCGCCCACGTGCTGCTCACCGACCCAGATCTGCGGGACTGTGTGCCGGCCGGCCTTCGCCGTCATTTCCGCGCGCAGCGCGGCGTTGCCATCGACAGCAATCTCCTCGAAGGTCACTCCCTTGCCCGTAAGCAGCCGGCGTGCGGCGATGCAGTAGGGGCAGAAACGGGTGCTGTAAACGGTAACGGGGACGGCCACGGCGCTGCTACTTCTTCGCCACCGTGGGCAGCTGCAGATTGCCCCACTCGAGCATGCCGCCAGCCATCTTGTACACCTGGTCGAAGCCGTCGGCGCGGAGCTGCTTGGCGGCGGCTCCGGCCTGCTGGCCCATCTTGCAGACCAGGATAATCGGCCGGTCCCGGTAGGCCTCGAGCTCGCTCTTGCGGCTTGCCAGCTTGCCCATGGGAATGTGCATGGCGTCGACGATATGGCTCTGCTTGAAGTCGCCACCATCGCGCAGGTCGAGGAAAATGCCATTCTCGGCATTCACCAGGTTGATGGCCTGCTGCGGGCTGAGCGCGGGTCCCGCCTTGCGGGTCTCGTGGAACAGCAGCATACCGATCGCCACAAGCAATGCGGCGGCCAGAATCCATTGCTGGAGCAGAAACTCAAGGAAGAGGGCCATGGAGCGGTTTCCGGGTCCGTATCGCGCCCGGCGTACCGCCGGGCCTCGGCAAAGAGGTCGCGCAGTATACCCTGTCTGCCCGGAGTGCTCCACCGCAGGAGGAATCCGGCCTGCGGAAGCGCTGTGCCGCCGCGGCAGGCCGTCTGACGCCTTCACGATGCCTTTACGACCCCTGCAAAGGCAGCCGGCGCGAGGACGCGCCTCCCACAGGGGGCGTTCCAGCGGTTACAATGGCGGGCTCTCGACCCGCGCCGCGACAGGTTCGCCGGAAGCACTCGTTGGAAGCTCAGGGAGCAGGCATGACAGACGCCAGCAGGGTCCCCACCGTTCTCATCATTCTCGACGGCTGGGGCTACCGGGAAGACACCCGGGACAACGCCATCGCCAATGCCCATACCCCGGTCTGGGACCGCCTCTGGGCCGACGCTCCGCACACCCTCATCTCCGGCTCGGGCCTCGATGTGGGCCTTCCGGAGGGTCAGATGGGCAACTCCGAAGTCGGGCACATGAGCCTCGGCAGCGGCCGCATCATCTATCAGAACATCACCCGCATTGATCAGGCCATCGCCGACGGCAGCTTCGACGAGAACCCCGCCTATACGAAGGCCATCGACAGCGCCGTGGCCCGCGGCGGCGCGGTCCACGTACTCGGGCTGCTGTCGCCGGGCGGCGTGCACAGCCACGAGCGCCAGCTGTTCGCCGCCCTCCGCCTCGCCGTGGCCCGGGGCGCGACGCAGGTATTCCTGCACGCCTTCCTCGACGGGCGCGACACGCCGCCGCGCAGCGCCCAAAGCTCCCTTGAAAAAGCCGAAGCGGTTTTCGCGGAACTGGGTACAGGCCGCATCGCCAGTCTCTGCGGCCGCTACTTCGCCATGGATCGCGATCAGCGGTGGGACCGGATCGAGAAGGCCTACCGGCTGCTCACCGACGGCGACGCGGACCACCGCGCCGCCAGCGCCGCCGAGGGCCTGGCGGAGGCCTACGCCCGCGACGAGAGCGACGAATTCGTGGCGCCCACAGTCATCAGCGATGCCGGCGGCAGCGCAGCGCGCATCGAGGACGGCGATGCCGTATTGTTCATGAACTTCCGCGCAGACCGGGCCCGGCAGCTCACCGCCGCTCTCACGGACCCGGCCTTCGGGGGCTTCCAGCGCCGCGTAAAGCCGCAGCTCGCAGGCTTTGTTCAAACCACCGAATACGCGGCGGCTATCAACGCGCCCTGCGCCTTTCCGCCCGACGCCCCGGCCAATGGCCTCGGCGAATACCTCGCCGCTGCGGGGCGCACGCAGCTACGCCTTGCCGAGACCGAGAAATACGCCCACGTCACCTTCTTTTTCAGCGGCGGCCGCGAGGACGAGTACAGGGGCGAGACGCGTATCCTCGTTCCCTCACCGGACGTCGCAACCTACGACCTGAAGCCCGAGATGAGCGCGCCGGAGCTTACGGACCGGCTGGTGGAGGCCATCGGCAGCGGCGCCTATGACCTTATTGTCTGCAACTACGCCAACGGCGACATGGTCGGCCACACGGGCAACTACCAGGCTGCCGTCGCCGCGGTGGAGACCCTTGACGCCTGCCTCGCCCGTGTCGAGGCGGCAGTCCTCGAAGCCGGCGGCCATGCCCTGGTCACCGCCGACCACGGCAACTGCGAGCAGATGGTCGACTACGAGTCGGGCCAGCAGCACACCCAGCACACAACGGACCTCGTGCCCCTGGTGTATATCGGCAGCGAGCCCGTTGTCCTCGACCCCGCCGGCGGCATCCTCGCCGATGTGGCGCCGACGCTGCTGGCGCTCATGCACCTGCCCCAGCCCTCCGAAATGACCGGCCACAGCCTCGTCGCGGACCGCTGAAGCCCATGGCACGCTGGCGCCGTGCAGGGCCCGGACTGGCGGCGATCGCCCTCGCCGCCAGCGTCGCGGCCGCCGCCGCGGACACGGTGCAGGACGAACGCGCGACGCGCGAGAAGCTTGAGGCCCTCAACCGCGCCATCGACAAGATCGAAGACGAGCAGCGGCGGGACGAGTCGGCCCGGGACAGGCTTCAGGCGGAGCTCCGGGAGGCGGAGACGGCGCTCGCCCGCCTGACCGGGCGCGTCGTCTCGATCGAGGGCCGCATCGACGAACTGGTGCAGCGCCTGGCGGCCCTGGGAGAGGAGCAGGCGATCCTGGCCGCACGCCGCGACGCCCAGCGGACCCGCATCGCCGCAGAGCTTCGCCAGGCCTGGGCCACGGGCGGTAACAGCAGCCTGAAACTGCTCCTCAACCAGGAAGACCCGGAGACCCTCGCCCGGGTGCTCGCCTACTACCGCTATATTGCCGCCGCGCGCAGCGAAGCCCTTAACAGCTTCCGCGAGACTCTGGCAGAACTGGCAGCCGTCGAGGCCTCGGCGGCCGCTCGACGCGATGAACTGGACGGCGAACGCGCCGCCCTTGTGAATCGGCAGCGGGAACTCGCAGGGGCCCGGGACCGGCGCCGGGAAGCCGTCGCCGCGCTGGTAGCGAGCATCGCTGAGCGGGATGCGCAGCTCGCGCGCCTGGCGCGCGATGCCGAGGCGCTGGAGGAGGTGCTCGGCGACATTGAGGCGGCGATCCGTGACCTCGCCATACCGGCGAACTACCAGCCGTTCACGGCGGCCCGGGGCAGCATGCCCTGGCCGGCGACGGGCCGGCACGGGAACCGCTTCGGCCTCCCCCGGAACCAGGGCAAGATGCGCTGGCGCGGCATCACCATCAATGCCGAGGCCGGCAGCACCGTGCGGGCTATCCACCACGGGCGGGTGGTCTACGCAGACTGGCTTCGCGGTTCCGGACTTCTCCTGGTGCTGGACCACGGCGAGGGCTACATGAGCCTCTACGCTCACAACCAGAGCTTGCTTAAAGATGTAGGAGACTGGGTGACCGCAGGCACCCCCCTGGCCACCGTGGGGGCCAGCGGCGGGCGGGAGCGGGCGGCGCTGTACTTCGAAATCCGCCAGGGCGGCAAGCCCGTGGACCCGGCGCAGTGGTGCCGGGGCTGAGGGCGCTGGCGCCCCCTTGGCCGCAGCGCGAGGGATTGCGCTACACTTTCGCTCTTTACTTGTAAATAACGCCCGTTCCCCGGGCCAACCTCACAGCCAGAAAGGCCCGCACCATGCCCCTCGAGCTTCGACATCTGCTGCGCCGCCACGGTCGCGCCGGCGCCCTCGCCACGGCCCTGCTCGCCGGTACCGCCCAGGGCGCCCTGGAAACGGAGGAGGGCCGCCTGCCCTTCGACGAACTGCGCACCTTCGCGGATGTCTTCAACCAGATTCGCCAGGGTTACGTCGAGGAGATCGATGACAGCACGCTCCTCGAGTACGCCATCGAGGGAATGCTCATGGGCCTGGACCCGCACTCGGTCTACCTCACCCGGGACGCCTTCGAGAACCTGCAGACCACAACCTCCGGCGAATTTTCGGGCCTCGGCCTCGAGGTCGGCATGGACAACGGGCTGATCCGGGTGATCGCGCCCATCGACGGTTCCCCGGCCGCCGAGGCGGGCATGCAGCCCGGCGACATGATCCTCAAGCTGGACAACCAGCCGGTAAAAGGTATGAGTCTTGGTGACGCCGTAGCCAAAATGCGCGGGCCCAAGGGCAGCGAGATCGAACTCACCATCGGTCGCTCCGGCCAGGGCCGCCCCTTCACCGTGACCCTGGTGCGCGACGTGATCAAGGTCGCCAGCGTGCGCGAGCGCTGGCTGGAGCCTGGCTTCGGCTATATCCGCATCTCTCAATTTCAGAAGAGCACGGGGGATGACGTCGGGGCCGCGCTCGAGCGCCTGCAGGGCGAGGACACCCTCAAGGGCCTGGTGCTGGACCTGCGCAACAACCCCGGCGGCGTACTCGGCGCCAGCGTGGACGTGGCCGGCCTGTTCCTGCCCGGCGGCCAGGTGGTATACACGGAAGGGCGGCTGCCGAACGCCGCGCGGGGCTATGACGCCACGCCGGAGGACGCCAGCGAGGGCATTCCCCTGGTAGTACTCATCAATGGCGGCTCCGCCAGCGCTTCGGAAATCGTTGCCGGCGCCCTGCAGGACCACAGCCGGGCGATCATCATGGGCACCGCCAGCTTCGGCAAAGGCTCGGTGCAGACCGTACTGCCCATCTCTGAAGATCGGGCCGTGAAGCTGACCACGGCCCTCTACTTCACTCCCAGCGGCCGCTCTATCCAGGCCGAGGGCATCGCTCCGGACATCCGCGTGGAACGAGCCCGGCTGGAGGCGCTCTCGGAAGAGGGCCGCATCAGCGAGGCCGACCTTGTCGGTCACCTGGGCAACGGCAACGGCGATGGTAAAGAGGAAGGCGACAGCGAAGGGAGCCGGACCGACGCGAGCGCTCTCCTCGGCACCGACAATCAGCTCTACGAGGCCCTGACCCTGCTCAAAGGCGTCAGCATCTTCGGCCTGCGCGGCGCATCCGCCGCCAGGGTAGCGGCCAAAGAGCCCGCAGCCGAATAACCGTCGCTCAGCCGCGACCGCCGCGCCGGCGCCAGCCAGAGAAGGGCGCCAGGGCCTCCCGGAATGGCTCCAGGGGCTCCGTGGCATAGGGACCCAGGCGCACCGGCAGCGGCCCCAGGTAATGGAAACCGTCGGGGCGGGGCGCAATGGTCAACGCCCGGAAACGTACCCCGGCGGCGGCCGCTTCCGTTGCGGCAGCGGCAAAGGCCGGGTCATGGAGCCTGCTCGGTCGCAGGAAACAAGCGTCCTCCCGCTGCACCGTAAACAGCACCGTCGCCCGGTCGCCGGCGCCCGCTACCGCCGCCAGCTCGCGCAGGTGTCCGGCGGCGCGCACGCTGACACTGTCCGGGAAATAGGCCCCGCCATCGGGATAGACAAGGTGGCAGTTCTTCACCTCGACGTAGTGCCGGTGGGCGCCCTGCTCGAGGAGCATGTCGATGCGCGAGTTCTCGCCGTAGCGCACCTCCCGCCGCAGGCTGCGGAAGCGCTTCAGTCCGGGCACACAGCCGGCACGGACGAGGATCTCGGCGAGGCGGTTGGGCACCACCGTGTTTGCCCCGACATAGCGTCCGTCAACCTCCAGCAGCTCGAGGGTATAGCGCAGCTTGCGCTTGCTGTCGGGCGGCACCGCCGAGACCCAGGCCCGCGCCCCGGGGTGCACCAGCCCTTCCATGCGCCCGGGATTCACGCAGTGGGCGTCCACGACTTCACCGTCCAGCTCCACGCTGGCAATAAAGCGATCGTAGCGGGCCAGGAAACGGCAGGGCAGGAGCGGCCGCTCGTGAGGAATCACCGGGCTGCCGGCGACAAGCGCCGCCATGGCTACAGCCGGACCTCAATACCGCAGCGGGCCATATGAGCCTTGGCCTCGGCGATGGTGTACTCGCCGAAGTGAAAGATGCTGGCGGCAAGCACCGCGTCAGCGCCACCCTCGAGCACCCCCTCGGCGAGGTGCTCGAGATTGCCGACACCACCGGAGGCGATTACCGGCACCGGTACTGCGTCACTCACGGCGCGGGTGAGGGCGAGGTCGAAGCCATCGCGGGTGCCGTCGCGATCCATGCTGGTGAGGAGGATCTCGCCGGCACCGAGCTCGGCCATGCGCCGGGCCCAGGCCACGGCCTCGATGCCCGTGGGGCGACGACCGCCGTGGGTGAAGATCTCCCAGCGCGGCGCGCCGTCCCGGTCTTCGACCCGCTTGGCGTCGATGGCAACCACAATGCACTGGGCGCCGAAGCGCGCCGAGGCCTCGGCAACGAGCTGCGGTTCGCGGATCGCCGCAGTATTGATGCTTACCTTGTCGGCGCCGGCGTTGAGCATGGTGCGGATATCCGCCAGGGAGCGGATGCCGCCGCCCACGGTGAGGGGAATGAAAACCTCCCGGGCGATGGCCTCCACCGTGTGCACGGTGGTCTCGCGGGCCTCATGGCTGGCGGTAATATCGAGGAAAGTGATTTCATCCGCGCCGGCCTCGTTGTAGCGGCGGGCGATTTCCACCGGATCACCGGCGTCGCGGATGTCGACAAAATTCACGCCCTTCACCACGCGGCCGTTGTCCACGTCGAGGCAGGGAATGATGCGGCGGGCGAGGCCCATCAGGCACTGCCGCCGGCCGGGCCATCGCAGAGGCGCTGGGCCTCGGCCACATCGAGGGTGCCTTCGTAGATCGCGCGCCCGGTGATCGCGCCCATGATGCCGGCGTCCGCCGCCTGGAGGGCACGGATATCGTCGAGATCCGTGATCCCGCCGGAGGCGATTACCGGAATGCTGGACGCCCGGGCCATGGCGACGGTGGCCTCCACGTTCACGCCCTGCATCATGCCGTCGCGGGCGATGTCCGTGTAAACGATGGCCGAGACGCCGTCCGCCTCGAAACGCTGCGCCAGCTCCGTGGCGAGCACATCGCTGACCTCGGCCCAGCCATCCGTGGCAACCCGGCCGTCCCGGGCATCGAGACCGACGATAACCCGGCCCGGAAAGGCCCGGCAGGCCTCGGTGACAAAGGCGGGCTCCTTTACAGCCCGGGTGCCGATAATCACGTAGCTCACCCCGGCGCGCAGATAGTGCTCGATGGTGGCGAGATCGCGGATGCCGCCGCCGATCTGCACCGGCAGCGCCGGGAAGGTCGCGGCGATGGCTTCTACCACGGCGCCGTTCACCGGTTCACCGGCAAAGGCGCCGTTCAGGTCCACCAGGTGCAGGCGCCGGCAGCCGGCGTCGACCCAGCGCCGGGCCATGGCCACCGGGTCGTCGGAAAACACCGTGCTGTCGTCCATGGCGCCCTGGCGCAGGCGCACGCACTGGCCGTCTTTCAGGTCGATCGCGGGAATGATCAGCATGAGCCGTCCCAGGCAAGGAAGTTGCGAAGAAGCCGGAGCCCGGCGCGGTGGCTTTTCTCCGGATGGAACTGCACAGCGAAGAGGTTATCCCGGGCCAGCGCGGCATCGATGGACACGCCGTAGTCCACGCTGCCGGCAACGAGGTCACGGTTTGCGGCGTGAACGTAGTAGCTGTGCACGAAGTAGAAGCGTGTGCCGTCCGCGATGCCGTCCCAGAGTGGGTGAGGCCGCCGCTGGCGGACCTCGTTCCAGCCCATGTGGGGCACCTTCAGCCGTTCGCCGGCTGCGCTGCGCAGGCCCTCGCCGAGAAAGCGGACCTCGCCCTCGAGGAACCCGAGGCAGGGCACGCCGCCGTTCTCCTCGGAGCTATCGAGGAGTGCCTGCATGCCCACACAGATCGCGAGCACCGGCTTGTGCTGCGCCGTGAGTGCGGTCTGCAGGAGTTCATCACAGCCGAGGCGGCGGATCTCCGCCATGCAGTCGCGGATGGCGCCGACGCCGGGGAAGACAACCCGGTCCGCTGCCCGCAGCACCGCCGGATCGCAGGAGACGTGCACCGCCTCTGCACCGGCGTGCTCCAGGGCGCTGGCCACAGAGTGCAGGTTACCCATGCCGTAATCGATAACGGCGACGCTGCCGCCCATGACGGTCAGAGGACGCCTTTGGTCGAAGGGGTCATGCCGGCCATGGCCGGATCCGGCGCCAGCGCCATGCGCAGGGCGCGGCCGAAGGCCTTGAATACCGTCTCCGCCTGATGGTGACTGTTTTCGCCGCGGAGGTTGTCCACGTGCAGGGTCACCAGGGCGTGATTCACAAAGCCCTGGAAGAACTCGTGGAACAGGTCCACGTCGAAGCTGCCGATGGCGGCCCGGGTGAAGGGTACGCGGAAGACAAGCCCCGGACGCCCGGAGAAGTCCACCACTACGCGGGACAGGGCCTCGTCGAGGGGCACGTAAGCGTGGCCATAGCGGTAAATGCCCTTCTTGTCGCCAACAGCGGCGGCAAAGGCCTGCCCCAGGGTGATGCCGATGTCTTCCACCGTATGGTGAGCATCGATGTGCAGATCACCCTTGGCCTTGATCTCGATATCCATCATGCCGTGGCGCGCGATCTGGTCGAGCATGTGCTCAAGGAAGGGCACGCCCGTATCGAAACGGGCTTCACCGCTGCCGTCGAGGTCGATGGTGACGCTGATCTGCGTCTCCAGCGTATTGCGGGTGACCGAGGCCTTGCGCTCTGCCATGTCGCTCCTGCTCCCGGCCCGGGCGACACCGCCGGGGCCTGCCGTGGAAAACGGCGCATTATACGTGAATCAGGCTCCCGGAGGAGGTACCGTGCCCGAGGCGCTCCGCGAGCGCCA
>NZ_KN234780.1 GCF_000764025.1 Pseudohaliea rubra DSM 19751
TCGGGGCCCGCCGCTGTTCAGGCTTTTTTCCGGGGGGGCCGACCTCGCCGGCGGCAGCCTCGGAAGCGCGAGCCCCGGCCGCGGCAAGCGCCGGGGCCGGGCGGAACGCGAGCATGCGCAACAGGACCATGTCGAAACCGGCCCGTGGATCCACCGCCAGAGGCAGATCACGACGGCCGTTGAGAGCGATCTGATAGTAGAGTTGCACGTCCTCCGCAGAAAAGTTCCCGGCGAGGGAGCGCAGTCGCTCCACGTCCCCCATCTCCGGGTCAAGCGCCCCGGGCACGACCTGCGCCAGCGCCAGCCGGTGCAGCACCGCCAGCAGCGTCTCGAGGGCAGCGGCGAAATCCAGCGCCTGGGCTTCCATAGTCGCAGCAGCCGCGAGCAGCGCACTGGCATCGTCAGCGGCGAGGGCATCGAGCAGCTGGAATACATGGTCCCGGTCCACCGTGCCGAGCATGTCGCGCACTTCGGCCTCCAGAAGACGCCCGCCGCCGAAGGCGATGGCCTGATCTGTGAGGCTGAGCGCATCGCGCATGCTGCCAGCGGCGGCATGGCCGAGAAGCCAGAGCGCGGGCTCCTCGACGTCGACACCTTCCGCGCCAAGAATATGCCGCAGGTGTTGGACTATCTGTCCGGCCGGCATATTCTTCAGGTTGAACTGCAGACAACGCGACAGCACTGTCGCCGGAAGCTTCTGCGGGTCTGTCGTGGCCAGCAGGAACTTCACATGCGGCGGAGGCTCCTCGAGTGTCTTGAGGAGTGCATTGAAGCTGTGCTGGGATAGCATATGTACCTCGTCAATGAGGTACACCTTGTAGCGGCTGCGGGTCGGTGCGTACTGGACGTTCTCGAGCAACTCGCGGGTATCATCCACGCGGGTACGCGAGGCAGCGTCCACTTCCAGCAGATCAACGCTACGGCCCTCGGCGATCTCCCGGCAGGCGCTGCATTCGCCGCAAGGGCGAGAGCTGACACCCTGCTCGCAGTTCAGGCACTTGGCGAGAATGCGCGCGACGGTGGTCTTGCCGACGCCACGGGTGCCGGTGAAAAGGTAGGCGTGGTGCAGCTGATCTCTGTCCAGGGCGTTGGACAGCGCACGGAGCACATGCTCCTGGCCCACCATCGCATCGAAGCTGGCGGGGCGCCATTTGCGGGCGAGGACTTGATAAGACATGCCGGCGCGGGACGCTCCTCCGTGCTGAAGGGCCAAGCATAACCCCGTAGCGACGACGGCAGAACCGAACCGGCGCGGGGGTTGGCGGGAGGCCAATGGAGGCGGCCCGGACAGCCACACCCCGGCACCCGAATCAGCAGCTACCGTTGCTCCCTTCCGGGCCTGGCGGGGTTCACTGCCTATCGTTGCGGGGGGACCGCCCGGACCACCACGACCCCTTGGCGGGGAGATGCATTGTCGCGGAAAGCAGGCCTCATCGCAATCGAATCCGTTGCGGCACGAGCGCCGGCGGCCTGTGCTAACCTCGTCCCTGAGGCGCCGGACCTGCGGGGCCTCTGACGCAAAGCCGAACATAGCGAGACTCTCGTGAACCCACTGTGCCTGTCGCTCCCGCGGGGCCTAGTGCCCCTCATCATTCTGCTCGCCAGCCTCGCCGTTGGCAGCAAGGTCCTGGCCCAGGAGGCGCCCACGGTTACCGCGGGCAGCCTGGGTACGCTTGAGGACGCGGTGCGCGAGGCCACGGCGCTCACCGATGAGGAGCGGGCGCCCCTTCTTCTCGACCTGCAGCAGGCAGCCCAGGACCTCGCCCGGGCAAAGCAGCTCCGCCAGGAGGCCGACAGCTACCGCAGGGCCATGGAGACCAGCACGGACGAGGTCGAACGCTACAACGACCTCGTGCGCGGAATGGATGAAGCGCCGCCCAGCGTAGAAGATCGCCTCGGCTCCGACCCGGATCTCGAGGATATCGAGGCGGAGCTGGATATCGTCGAAGCCCGCCGCCGCAGCCTCGCCGAGCAACGAACGACTGCCCTGGCCGCTCTGGGCGACCGCAGCAGCGGCGATAGCGACCCGCAGCAGCGACTGGCGGCCGTAACCGCCGAGCTGGAAGCCCTGCAAGCACCCCCCGCCGCTGACGGCTCCCTCAACGCCCGGGTCTCTGCCGCTGCGCAGACCGCGGAACAGCAGCGCCTCGAAGCCGAGGCCGAGATGCTGAAGCTGCGTCTGCGCGCCACACCGGCGATCAATGCCATTCGCACGGCCAAGCTGGCCTGGCTGGATGCGTCCCTGGCCCGGGCGGACGCCCTTCTCGGCGCGCTGCGCGAAGCTGCGGCGACCACGCGTGAGTCGGCCGCAGCACGACGCATCGAGGAAACCCGGCGCATCGCCGGGGAAGTCGACAACTCGCATCCCGACGTCCTGGCGCTTGCCGAGGAAAATATCTCACTCATCCGCGACCAGCAGCGCCTTGCCGACGCCCTCGCCGACGCCCGCAACGACACCGCCGCACTGCGGGACCTCAGCGAATACATCGAAGAGGACTATCGCTTGACCCAGCGCCGCCTTGAGGTCGCGGGGCTTGAAGGGAAGCTGGGCCAGGTCATGATGACGCGGCTCGCAAGCCTGCCCGACAAACGGGACATCCAGCGAGGCACGGCCGTGCGTAACGAGCAGCTGGCCGATGTCTCCGTCAACACCATCGACACCGACGAGGCTCTCCGCCAGAGTACCCGTCGCAGCGCTTACCTGCGCGAGCGCTTTCCGAACTTCGAAGACTGGACCCGGGTCGAACGGCGCGTGCTGGACCGCCTCTACGAGCAGCGGCGGGACCTGCTGCGGGAAAAACTTGAAGCGCAGAACGCCCTGCTCCGGTTGCTGGTGGACACGAACCAGGCCGCAGCCGGCCTGATCGAAGCCACGGAGGCTTATGAGGCGTTTCTTACGGGCAACCTGCTGTGGATCCGCAGCTACCGCTTCCTCGATCCCGCGGAGCTCGTCGCGCAGCTCTGGTCTCTGCTCGACCCCGCGCCTTTTCTGTCCGTGGCCAGCCATTGGCAGCAGCAGCTGCGCAACCCGGCGACACTCCTTGGCCTGGTGCTCATCGCCCTGCTGCTGGTAAATCGACGGCGTATCCTGGCGGCACAGCAGGCGCTGCTGGGCGTACCCATCCGCCCACGGGAGGAGAGCCCGCGTAAGATCGCCAGCGGCGTCGCCCTGGGCGTGGCGCGCAGCGCCCTGCTGCCGGGCTTTTTGCTCTTGACGGCCTGGGTGCTCGCTTCCGCCGGCGGTGACAGTCTGGCTACCGAGGGAATCGCTCGCGGCCTGGGCACCGCCGGCGCGCTGATCTTCGGCCTGCAGCTGGCCATGAGCGTGACGGCCAGGGTTGGCACCGGTCGGCGCCTTCTGAAATGGAACAACCAGAAAACCGATGCCGTGCGCCGGGACCTGCCCTGGCTGAGCATCGTGCTGCCCATCGCCGCGGGGCTGAGCGCCTTCGCCCGCACCGGCTGGGGCGAGAAAAGCGGGGGAGCTCTGGCCGCCCTGGCGACTTTTACCGTCTCCCTCGCGGGCCTCATCTATAGCGTCCGGTTGCTGCGCTCCGGTCAGTTCTCCGGCGATACGCTGGGCAAGTTTTTCCTTCGCGCCGCGGCCCTGCTCTCTGGTGCTGCTGCCTTTATGCACCTGAGCGGCCAGCTGTTCGCGGCCCACCTGTACCTCACGGCGCTGGGCTGGTCGGTAGCGGCCGTCGCGCTGACGCTCTTTGTAATGAACGTGCTGCAGCGCATCATCCTCATTTACCGCAGCCGGCTCGAGCGTCGCCAGCGTGAGGAGCTGCGAGCTCAGGCGGAAGCCGAAGCAGCCAGCGATACCGACAGCGAGCGGGACAATCAGCTCTCCGAGCGCGATATCGACGCTGTCGCCTCCCTGTCCGACGCCCAGGGCCGGCTCCTCGGCGCCCTCCGCCTGGCAGCGCTGGCGACACTCCTCTGGTTCATCTGGTCACCGGCACTGCCGGCCATCACGCTTCTCGAGGATGTCACGCTCTGGTCCACGGCAGACCCCACTCTTCCCGAGGGCGAGTTACGCCCGGTCTCCCTCGCGACACTCATCATCGCCGCTCTGGTGGTAACCCTTACGACCCTGCTGACCCGGCACGTGCCGCCGCTGGTGCAGGTGCTTCTGATGGAATACGCCAGTGTGTCTGCCGGGGCACGCTACGCCATCGGCATGCTGCTGCAGTACGTCATTATCGGCGTCGGGGCCTCAGTCAGCCTGGGCCTTATCGGCTTCGCCTGGTCGAAGGTGCAGTGGCTGGTAGCCGCCCTCGGCGTCGGTATCGGTTTCGGTCTGCAGGAGATCGTCGCCAATTTCATCAGTGGGATCATCCTGCTTTTTGAACGCCCCATCCGCGTGGGCGACGTTATCAGCGTCAGCGGCTACGACGGTACGGTGGTCAACATCAGTGCCCGGGCCACGGTTATTGAGACCTTCGAAGGCAAGGAACTGCTCATCCCCAATAAGGACCTCATTACCGGTGTGGTGAACAACTGGTCCCTGACCAGCTCCAAGCTGCGTATCGTCATCCCCGTGGGCGTGGCCTACGGCAGCGATGTGCGCAAGGCCATGCGGATCCTGGTCGAGGTTGCCCGGGACCATCCGGCGATTATAGATGATCCGGCGCCCGTGGCGACTTTCGAGGATTTCGGGGATAACGCCCTCACGCTCTGGTTGCGCTGCTACGCCGAGAGCGAGTTCATCCACCGCTGGACCGAGCTGCGTACTGATATTTACGAGCGACTCAACAAAGCCGGTATCGGTATTGCCTTCCCGCAGCGCGACGTGCATCTGGATGCCGCCGAACCTATACCGGTACAGCTGGTCGAACGCCCCGTAGTAGAGAAAAACTGACAGCTGGAGACTCAGGGTGGAGCGACGAACGATCCTAAAGGCCGCGGGGGTATTCATCACCACCGGCATCAGCGTTAGTCAAGCAAAGGAGAAGCCCATGGAACTGGCCACCCTGCAAGGCGAGTGGCGCACTTACCTGCCCGACGACTTCGAAGCGCCGTCGGCAGACGATCAGCTCGAACTGGACAGCGCGGCCTGGCGAGAACGGCTGGCGCCGGAGGCCTTCGCCGTATTGCGCAAGGAAGACACTGAACGCGCGGGCACCAGCCCCCTCGACGGCGAGAAGCGCCGCGGCGTATTCGTCTGCGCAGGCTGCGACCTGCCGTTGTTCACCTCGGCCATGAAGTTTGACTCGGGCACTGGCTGGCCAAGCTTCTTCACCCATATCCCGGGTTCGCTTGCAACGAAGAAAGACTTCAAGCTGGTCTGGCCCCGCACGGAGTACCACTGCGCCCGCTGCGGCGGCCATCAGGGCCACGTCTTCAACGACGGCCCCCCACCAACCGGTGAACGCTGGTGCAATAACGGCGTCGCCCTGCGGTTCCTGCCTGCCGACGCCTAGCCGACACCGGCCTCAGCCCGTAACGCCGAGCCCCGCGGCAATGGCGTTGACGCTCAATAGCAGTTCCGGCAGCAGCGCGTCGGCCGCTGCGTCGTTGCCGTCGGCGCGAAGCGCGCGCCAGCGGGCCAGAAGCGCCACCTGGTGGCGATGCAACGGCGCGAGGGCTTCGTCACGGCGCGCCAGCACCCGCTGGATGCGCGGCCGCGCCTGCGCCAGCGGCGCGCCATAGACGGCTTCCAGCAGCCGCCCGGTACGTTCGTATTCCTCCTCGATCATGGCAAGGAGCGCCTGACCCTCTTCCTCCGCTTCACAGAGCGCCGCATAGCGCCGCATTACGCCCGGCGAGGCCGTCATCCAGGCAGTGGCGATGTTGCTGAGGAGGTAGTGCAGCGGCGGCCAGCGGTCGGCGGTCTCGGCCTTGGCCGCGAGGAGCCGCTCGAACGCAGCGGTGTCTTCCTCGGCGAGAGCCTCCAGTGCCGTGCCAAGCCCGTACCAGCCCGGGAGCACGAAGCGGGACTGGTTCCAGGCGAAGACCCAGGGTATCGCGCGCAGATCGGCCAGCGTGCGGCGTCCGGTGCGCCGCGGCGGCCGGGAGCCATGACGACTCGCCTCGATAATGTCGATCGGAGTCGCATCGCCGAAGAATGCGATGAACCCCTCCGCATCGATCAGCGTTCGGTAACAGCCGCGGCTGGCGTCGGCCAGCCGGTCCATGATCGGGCCGAGGTCCGCCGGGTCTGACCGCCCCGCCACATCGAAGGCCGTGGCCGCAAGCGCACCGGCCGCCAGCAGTTCCAGGTGATGCGAAGCGGTGCCCCGGTTGGCGTACTTCTGCGAAATAGTTTCACCCTGTTCCGTGACCCGGAGGTCGCCGCCCACTGTGCCCGGCGGAAGAGCGCGCACGAAGCGATGGGTCGGCCCTGCGCCGCGGCCGATGGTCCCGCCGCGGCCGTGGAAGAAGCGGATTTGCACCCCATGCCGGTGGCCGACAGCAGCCAGGGCGCGCTGGGCCCGATACAGGCCCCAGAAGCTGGCGATAATCCCGCCGTCCTTGCCGGAGTCGCTGTAGCCCACCATGACCTGCTGCTGGGGCCGGGGCAGCCCATCGCGGGCCTGGCGCAGCACGAGGCTGCGCCGGACCAGGGGGTGACCCAGGTAATCGTCAAGGATCGCCGGGGCCCGCGCAAGATCGTCGATGGTTTCGAACAGGGGCACAACCTCCAGCGGACAGGCCCAGCCATCGTCGCTCGCAGCAAGCAGGCCCGCATCGCGGGCAAACAGATAGACAGCGAGCAGATCCTCGGTACTGCGGGTCATGCTCACGATCAGGGCGCCGAGTCCGTCCGGACCGTGCCGCGCCAGCTCGTCGGCGAGCACTTCGTGGCAACCGAGCACCGCGGCCGCCTCACCCACGGGGGCCTGCCCGGCACGCACGAAGGGTCGCGCCGTGGCCAGCTCCCCCTCGAGCAGCGCCCGGCGCTCCACTGCCGACCACGCGGGGTAGTCTTCGCCCCCCGCCACCCCCGCGACCGAGAGCAGCGAAGCCAGCGCCCGATCGTGAAAAGCGCTGTTCTGGCGCACATCGAGGCGGGCGAGGTGAAAACCGAAAGCTCGCAGCTGCAGACGCAGGGGCTCGACGTCGGCGGCCACAAGGCGATCGGCGCCGACCGCTGACAGCGCCTCAGTGAGTTCTCCGAGCGCCTCATCCAGCTCGGCGGCGCGCAGGAAAGCGCCCGCAGCGGGAATCTCGCCAGCGCCCGGCAGCGCTGCGCGGAGCAGGTTAACGAACTGGCGCCAGGGTTCCTCAAAGTTGCGCTCAAGGGCTGCACGCCCGGCCTCGCCCAGGGCCTCGCTGCGCTCACTGATGGCGGCCAGGAGCGATGGCGGTGGCGCCTGGCGATGCACAGAAAGACTGAGCTTCGCAGCGAGCTGAGCCAACCCCTCGTCCGCCAGGGCGAGCGCCGCCGCGCGGTGTCGCGATAACGTCTCGGCGGTGAGCGCTGCGGTCACTCCCGGGTGCCCGTCGCGGTCACCGCCCACCCAGCTGCCGAAAGCGATCTGCGGCAGGGCGTCGGGCCCGGCCAGCAGCGCAGGGGCGAAGCCCGCACTCTCCCAGGCCTGACGCAAGCGCTGGACAAAGGCGGAGACCGCAGCAGGAAAAACTGCGGCCAGGAAATGAAGCACGAGGCGGCGTTCGTCCTGCAGGCGGGGTTTTTCCAGGTAAATCTCGCCGGTGCGCCAGAGGCGTTCCAGTGCCGCCTCCGTGGCTGCATCCAGCGCTGCACGCTCCGCCGGCGTCCACATGCTGTTCTCGCGCTCCACCAGCAGGCGGTAGAGCGCACGATGGTGTTCGAGTACCGTCTGGCGCTTGGCTTCCGTCGGGTGTGCGGTAAGCACCGGCTCTATACGAAGGACCCGAAGCTGCGCCGCGATTTCCTCCGGTGCCAGGCCGCGCCCCCTGGCCTGGGCGAAAACCTGCTCCCAGGACCCCGCTTCAGACGCCTTTGCCCCCAGCCGCGCCGTGGCCCGGCGCAGCTGAGCCACGGCGTTCTCCTCGGCGTGGTTAAGGAGCTGGAAGGCGATGGAATACGCCTGGAGCCCGTGCTGCGCAGCGTCGCCCGCCAGCGCATCTCCGGCCGCACTGGCTGCGGGAAGATCGTCCAGCCACTGCGCACGCCAGGGCAGCCGCTCGGCTACCGCATCCTCCCCGAGTTCCCGCAAGACCTTATGCAAGGCCACCATGAGGCGCCGGAGATCCCGTTCACCGAGGTCATCGGCATGCTGTTCTTGAGTGTGCTGGTCCATCGCCTTACCGCTCGCGACAGGAATAATGTCCCGGGAAAAGATAGCAAGCTTTAGGCAGGCTGCAGCACTTATTTGCCTTGCCGGAGCGCGCGCAGCGCATCGACCCGCTCAGCCAGGGGGTGCACGTGGTCGTCGTAACTCTCGAGCGCGTGCAGTGCCTCAGCGAGCTGCAGCAGGTAGTCGCCGTTGCTGCCGCTCGGCCCCGCGGCCCCGGCGATGTGCGCCGCGAGCTCCTCAAGCGGCGCCGGACCGAGAAAGGCGGGGTTATCCTCAGTGGCGACGTAGAGAAAACCGACGACCGGCGCGGCGCGGTCATCGAGCACGATCGGGACCCGATGGCGCGCATAGCCGTTCTTTTCCCGGTAATCGAGGTGATCGAAAACTTCCGGCTCCACAAGATAGGCCACGCCCCGGCAGCGAACACCCGGCGCCTTGATGAGAGTAACCACCCGCCCCGGCGCCTCCGGCGTACCGCGATGGTCGTGCGACCCCTGCCAGAAGCGCCGCTCCCAGCCATCGATGCGGGCGTTACGCCGGTCCAGGAAGGGAAAGTCGACCTTGTAGATCAGCGACCCATAGCCGAAGACCCAGGCCGGCTCCTGACTCACAACGATAGCGCGCCGGGCATCAGCGGAAATGGGATTTGAAGTAGTTGACGGAGTTGTGGAGGGCCTTCAGGGTATGCTCTGCCTCCTTTTTGACGCGTTCCCAGTTGTCGTCACCGGCATCTTTGAGCGCCTGCAGACGGGCATAGAACTGTTCGCGCTGTTCCTCGACCCTTGCCCGCTGCTTGTCCAGCTCGACCCTGAGCTCGCCTGAGGTTTCCCCCGCTGCCGCCTCCAGCTCGTCAACCTCTTCGTTCAAGGCATCGATCTGGTTCTTGAGTTTTCTGACGAATTCATCGCGGGATGACATGACGCCACTCCCTGTGTTGTGCGTGAATCTTGAGCCTAGCACAAGCCTGCGTCAGTGTGGCGCGCCCACGAGGACTCGAACCCCGGACCGTCGGCTTAGAAGGCCGATGCTCTATCCAGCTGAGCTATAGGCGCGTAGGAAGGATTTTACCGGGAAACGCGATCCCGCGGGAACGGGTCGGGCTGTCGGGAAGAATGGGGTGGCCGAGGGGTCTCGAACCCCCTACCTCCGGAGCCACAATCCGGTGCTCTACCTGGTGAGCTACGGCCACCATAGCCAGATTCACGTTGCGCGGTGACCAACTGACTGTGGCGTCAATAGTTGGTCGGGGCAGAGAGATTCGAACTCCCGACTTCCTGCTCCCAAAGCAGGCGCGCTACCAGGCTGCGCTATACCCCGAAGGCTTGCCCCCGAAGGAGCCTTGCGCGTTATCGCCCCGGAACCCGTTTTAAGGCCCGCGCATCCTACTCAGCGGCCCCGGGGAAGTCAACGCGAATCGCCCAAAGTATACTCCGTTTCGCCGCGCCGCCCAGGGTCAGCCCTCCCGGCGCCACAGGGTTCCGTCAGGCGTGTCTTCGAGCACAATGCCCGCGGCGGCGAGCTCATCGCGGATGGCATCGGCGCGGGCGAAGTCCCGGGCCTTCTTGGCCGCCGCGCGTTCGGCGACGCGGGCATCCACAGCCTCGCTGGCGAGACCCTCACCGCTGTCACCCTTAAGCCAGCGCTCCGGCTCCTCGCCGAGAATGCCTAAAAAGCGCCCCGCCAGCCGCAGCCGCGCCCGGTGCAGGGGCTGCTCTTCAGCGGGAGCCTTGTGCAGCGCCTTGGCAATGGCATGCATCTCCGCGAGCACCTGGGGCGTGTTCAGATCGTCGCAGAGCGCGGCGTAGAAGGCTTCTTCCTCGACGTCGACGGCCACAGGGGCTGCCTCGCGGGGTGCCACCGCGCGCAGCGTGTTGTAAAAACCGGTAAGCGTGTGCTGGGCCTGCTCAAGCAGCTCCCGGGAAAAATTGAGCGGCGAGCGATAATGTCCGGACAGCAACGCAAGACGCAGCGTCTCGCCGTGATATTCCCCGAGCAGCTCGCGCACGGTGCGTACGTTGCCGAGAGACTTGGACATCTTCTCGCCATCAATATCCAGGTAGGCGTTGTGCATCCAGAAGCGCACGAAGTCATCACCGTAGGCGCAGCAGCTCTGGGCAATCTCGTTTTCGTGGTGCGGGAAAATCAGATCCCGGCCACCGCCGTGGATATCAATGGTCTCACCGAGATGTTCTCGGATCATGGCCGAGCACTCAAGGTGCCAGCCAGGCCGGCAGCGACCCCAGGGTGTTTCCCAGCCCGGGTCGTCATCGCTGGAGGGTTTCCAGAGCACAAAGTCGCCGGGGTGGCGCTTGTAGTCCGCAACTTGCACCCGCGCGCCGGCAAGCATGTCCTCGAGGCGCCGGCCAGAAAGGCGGCCATAATGTGCCATGGATTCCACGGCGAAGAGCACATGGCCATCGGCGGTATAGGCATGGCCCTTCTCGAGCAGGCGCTCCGTAAGCCGGACCATGGCGTCAATGTTCTCGGTGGCGTGCGGCTCCAGCGTCGGTGGCAGCGCGCCAAGCCGCGCCATGTCCTCGCGGTACTTGGCTGTGAACTCCTGCGTCACCTCGCCGATAGAACGCCCGCTCTCCCGGGCGGCGGCAATGATCTTGTCATCAATATCGGTGATGTTCCGCGCGTAGGTGACGCTGGCGTAACGGTATCGCAGCAGCCGGAACAGCGTGTCGAAAACCACGACGGGGCGCGCATTGCCGATGTGGGCCAGGTTGTAGACCGTAGGCCCGCAGACATACATGGTGACAGCGTCAGGCTGCTGCGGCTCGAAGCGCTCCTTCCGGCCCGTAGCCGTGTTGTAAAGCCACAGATCGTTCACGCGCCCTGCCCCTCGCCGCCGCTCCAGCTGTCGCGCAGGCCGATGGTCTCGTTGAACACGGGCGCGGCCGGGTTGTGGCTGCAGCGGTCTGCGACAAAGTAGCCGAGACGCTCGAACTGGAAGCGCGCCTCCGGCGCCGCGGCGGCCACGGCGGGCTCGACGAGGGCGCCGTCCATGACGACCAGAGATTCCGGGTTCAGATACTGCAGGAAGTCCTCGTCCCGGTCCGGAGACGGGTCCGTGAACAGCCGATCGTAGCGTCGCACCGTGGCCGGGCGCGCTGTCGCCGCGTGCAGCCACTGGATGACACCTTTAGCTTTGACGCCGTCCGCCGGGTCCTCACCGAGCGTACCCCGCACGAGCTGCGCATAGACCGTGGTCACGCGACCTGCACTGTCCTTTTCCAGGTCCGTGGCCTCGATGACGTAGGCCCCGCGCAGGCGCACGCGTTTGCCCAGCACCAGGCGCTTGTACTTCTTATTGGCGCTCTCGCGGAAGTCATCGGCCTCGATGACCAACTCGCGGCCGAAGGTGAGCTCACGGCTGCCAAGCTCCTCACGGCTCGGATGCTTCGCCACCGTCAGCGTCTCGCTCTCGCCGTCCGGATAATTGGTGAGCACGAGCCGCAGGGGGTTCAGGACGCAGAACGCGCGAGGAGCATGGGCGTTGAGGTCATCGCGGATAGCGTGCTCGAGCATGGCAACGTCAGCCACCCCGGTGGCCCGGGAGGTGCCGACCATCTCGCAGAAGCGGCGAATTGCCGCCGGCGTAAAACCGCGCCGGCGCATGCCGGCGATCGTCGGCATGCGGGGGTCGTCCCAGCCGTCCACATGACCACCGTCCACCAACTGCTTGAGCTTGCGCTTACTGGTAACTGTGTAACTCGTGTTCAGGCGCGCAAATTCATATTGCCGCGGCCTGCTGGCCACCGGCAGGTTATCGATGAACCAGTCATAGAGCGGCCGGTGATCCTCGAATTCCAGGGTACAGATAGAGTGCGTCACGCCCTCGATGGCGTCCTCCTGGCCGTGGGCGAAATCGTAAGTCGGATAGATGCACCAACGGTCACCGGTCTGGTGGTGCGATCGCTTGCGGATGCGGTAGAGGATCGGGTCGCGCAGGTTCATGTTCGGGTGCGCCATATCGATTTTCGCCCGCAACACCTTGCTGCCCTCATCGAATTCACCGGCGCGCATGCGCTCGAGGAGGTCAAGGTTCTCCGCCGGGCCGCGCTCCCGGTACGGGCTGTTACGCCCCGGCTCGGTCAGTGTGCCGCGGAACTCCCGGGCCCGGTCGGCGTCGAGATCACAGACATAGGCCTTGCCCTCGCGCACGAGGTGCTCCGCCCAGGCATACAGCTGGTCGAAGTAGCTGGAGGCGAAGCGCACCTCGCCGGCCCATGCATAACCCAGCCAGCGGACATCCTCGCAGATCGCGTCGATGTACTCCTGGCTCTCCTTTTCGGGGTTGGTGTCGTCGAAGCGCAGGTGGCAGCGGCCGCCGAATTCCTCGGCAAGCCCGAAGTTGACGCTGATCGCCTTGGCATGGCCAAGGTGCAGATACCCATTGGGCTCCGGCGGAAACCGGGTCACTACCTCGTCCACCCGGCCCTCGCGGAGGTCCTCTTCAATGATTGTGCGGAGAAAATGTCGAGGAGCGGGCGATTCCATGCGCGCGTTGCTACCGGTCTGGGGGAAGGCGGCGCATTATACCGACTGGGAAAGCCCTCTGATAGCTGCGCGCGTGGCCCGCAACCCCTCGCCGTCTCGCCATCCCTGTGCAAATTCTCACAATCATAGGCTCCGCTGTTCTCTGCCGGCGCCAAAGCCCGTATGATCCCGCCGCCTATCACAAGAGCAGGGGAAGAATCGCCATGGTCACGATGCGAACCACCTTCGGGGAAATAAAGCTCGCGCTCGACGAGGAGCGCGCGCCGAAAACCGTCGCCAACTTCCTTGCCTATGCCCGGGCTGGCCACTATGACGGCACCATCTTTCACCGGGTCATCAATAACTTCATGGTGCAGGGTGGTGGCTTCGACACCAGCATGCAGCAGAAGCCGACCGGCGAGCCGATCGAGAACGAGGCGGACAACGGTCTCAGCAACGACTACGGCACCATCGCCATGGCGCGCACCATGGAGCCACACTCCGCCACGGCGCAGTTCTTCATCAACGTGAAGGACAACGACTTCCTCAACCACAGCGGCAAGAACATGCAGGGCTGGGGCTATTGCGTCTTTGGCAGAATCGTCGAAGGTGAGGACGTTCTCGAGAAGATCCGGGCCGTGCCCACGACCTCCCGGGCCGGGCATCAGGACGTGCCCGTCGATACGGTGATCATCGAGTCCGTGGCCGTCGACGACGGCGCCTGAGCCGCCGCCCTGGCGTTGCGCGGACGCTCAGACCCGCGGCGGGCCGCTGTGGAAACGCAGGTCAGCGTCCGGCGCCTCGATCAGCAGCGCCTCCTGCGGCAGCAGTAGCGCAAGGCGTGCTTCGACTTCCACGGGCCCGGCCACGGACTGCGCCAGCCCCAGGTAGTCCTCGAAATGCCGCGCTTCCGAGCGTAGCAGCGAGCGGTAAAAGGCCTCGAGCTCTGTGTCCAGCAGCGGCGCCAGGGCCGCGAAACGCTCGCAGGAGCGCGCCTCGATAACCGCCCCCACCAGCAGGGTATCCACCAGCCGCTCCGGCTCCTCAGCGCGCACGAAAGCGCGAAGCTCCCGCGCATAGCGCGAAGCTGACAGGGCCGGATAGGTCATCTGCCGCCGCTCCATGATGGCGATCACCTGCTCAAAGTGGCGCAGCTCCTCCCGAGCCAACCTCGAAAGTTTGTGTAAAAGCGGATAGTTCCCCGTATAGCGGTAGGCGAGGTTCAGTGCTGTAGCTGCCGCCTTCTTCTCGCAGTTGGCGTGGTCGGCCAGGAGCAGCGCCAGGTTGGCCGGATCCGCCGCCGCCTGCAGCCAGGCAGCCGGTGTGGCACAGGGCAGGAAGGCACGAAGGGCTGCCAGGTCCACCGCCAGGCGGTCGCCATCGCTGCGCTTCGCCGCAGCTGCTGAGGTAGTCATCATGGCGCGCAAGTTTAGCCGCAACAACCGCCTCGCGGTACCCGCATTCACTGGGGGAATAGCATGCATAAGAAGCATTCGCTTAACCGCAAACAGGCGCTGGGCTATACTACCTGGCTGGAAATGCGGCCGGTCCATGACCGGCGAAGAACAACCATCCGAGGATTCCACCGTGCTTGAAGCCTATCGCGAACACGTCGCCGAACGCGCCGCCCAGAACATCCCGCCGAAGCCCCTCAACGCAGAGCAGACCGCCGCTCTGGTGGACCTTCTGAAGGCTCCGCCGACCGGCGAAGAAGCCTTCCTTCTGGAGCTTTTGGCAACACGCGTCCCGCCCGGTGTCGACGAGGCCGCCTATGTAAAGGCCGGGTTCCTCTCCGCCATCGTCCGCGGCGAGGCCGAGTGCCCGCTTATCGACCGCCCCGAGGCCGTGCGCCTCCTCGGCGCCATGCACGGCGGTTATAACATCGAGACCCTCGTCGGCCTTCTCCAGGACGCCGACGTCGGCGCGCTGGCGGCCGCGGAGCTCAAGCACACGCTGCTCATGTTCGACGCCTTCCACGATGTCGATGAGCTGGCAAAAAACGGCAACGGCAACGCCCGGGCAGTACTTGAGAGCTGGGCCAACGGGGAGTGGTTCACGAGCCGCGACGCGGTACCGGAGTCCATCAAGGTCGTTGTCTTCAAAGTAACCGGCGAGACCAATACCGACGATCTCTCCCCGGCACCGGACGCCTGGTCCCGTCCGGACATTCCCCTGCACGCTCTCGCCATGTACAAAATGGCCCGCGACGGCCTCACTCCGGACGAGCCGGGCAAGGTCGGCCCCATGGCGCAGATCGACGAAATCAAGGCCCGGCGGCTGCCCGTAGCCTTCGTCGGCGACGTGGTCGGCACCGGCTCCTCACGCAAGTCCGCCACCAACTCCGTGCTCTGGTTCTTCGGTGATGACATGCCCGGCGTGCCGAATAAAAAGAGCGGCGGCATTTGTATCGGCGGCAAGGTGGCACCGATCTTTTACAACACCATGGAAGATGCCGGCGCCCTGGTCTTCGAGGCACCGGTCGACGATCTCTCCATGGGTGACGTTATCGAGATTCGCCCTTACGAGGGAAAAATTCTCAATGAAACCGGTAACTTGCTCAGCGAATTTGAATTGAAATCTCAAGTCCTGCTGGACGAGGTACGGGCCGGTGGCCGCATCAACCTGATTATCGGCCGGGGTCTGACCACCCGCGCCCGGGAAGCCCTCGGCCTGCCCGAGTCCGACCTCTTTCGCAAGCCGGAGCAGCCGGCCCACTCTGATGCGGGCTACACCCTGGGGCAGAAGATGGTCGGCGCCGCCTGCGGCATGGACGGGATCCGCCCGGGCACCTACTGCGAGCCGCGTATGACCACCGTCGGCTCCCAGGACACCACCGGCCCCATGACCCGGGACGAGCTGAAGGACCTGGCCTGCCTCGGCTTCTCCGCCGACCTGACCATGCAGTCCTTCTGCCACACAGCCGCCTACCCGAAACCCGTGGACATCGATACGCAGCACTCGCTGCCGGACTTCATCATGACCCGCGGCGGCGTCAGCCTCCGTCCGGGGGACGGGATCATTCACTCCTGGCTGAACCGCATGCTGCTGCCCGATACCGTGGGCACCGGCGGCGATTCACACACCCGCTTTCCCATGGGGATCTCTTTCCCCGCAGGCTCCGGCCTGGTGGCCTTTGCTGCGGCCACCGGCGTCATGCCTCTGGATATGCCCGAATCCGTACTGGTGCGCTTCAAGGGCACTATGCAGCCCGGCATCACCCTGCGCGACCTGGTGCATGCCATCCCCTACTACGCGATCCAGCAGGGTCTCCTGACCGTTGAAAAGAAGGGCAAGAAGAACATCTTCTCCGGCCGCATTCTGGAAATCGAAGGCCTCCCGGACCTCACCGTGGAGCAGGCCTTCGAGCTGTCTGACGCTTCTGCGGAGCGCTCTGCGGCCGGCTGCACCATTGCCCTCGGGGAGGACACCATCGCCGAGTATCTGCGCAGTAATGTGGTGCTCCTGCGCGCCATGATCGCCGAGGGCTACGGCGATCCGCGCACCCTCGCCCGCCGCGCCGAGAAGATGGAAGAGTGGCTGGCCAACCCGAGCCTCATGAAAGCCGATGCCGATGCCGAGTACGCGGCCGTCATTGAGATCGACCTGGCGGAGGTCCGCGAGCCCATTGTCTGTGCGCCAAACGACCCGGACGACGCGCGCCTGCTTTCCGAGGTGGCCGGCGACAACGTCGACGAGGTATTCATCGGCAGCTGCATGACCAACATCGGCCACTTCCGCGCCGCCGGCAAGCTCCTGGACCAGCACAAGGGCACCCTGGCCACGCGCCTGTGGATCTCCCCGCCCACACGGATGGACCAGCACCTGCTCATGGAGGAGGGCTACTACAACATCTTCGGCGCCGCCGGCGCGCGCACCGAGATGCCCGGCTGCTCCCTGTGCATGGGCAACCAGGCCCGGGTGGCGGCGAACTCCACGGTGCTGTCTACCAGCACCCGGAACTTCCCGAACCGTCTCGGTGATGGTGCCAACGTCTACCTGACGAGTGCCGAGCTTGCCGCCGTGGGCGCGGTGCTCGGCCGCCTGCCAACGCCGGAGGAGTACCGGGATTATGCCAAGGATCTTGACAGCATGAGCGCGGAGATCTACCGCTACATGAACTTCGACCAGCTGGTCGAGTTTCGGGACAAAGCCGACGAGGGCCGGCGCATCGCCGCGGTGGAGATCACCGAGGTCGCCTGAGTCCTCCCCCCCCTGCGGACGCCTCTCCGCGTTCGCAGGGGTTGTTAGCAAGCTAGGGTCCAACCCGCTCGTCGCGGCTCGCAAGAGCAGAGCTTGACGCCGGGCGGCTTTCCATTAAGCTCAGATGTTAATGACTCTCATCTGTGATTCCTGAGTAGCTCTGACGCGAGGCAAGCCATGGCGGACACCACACCCTGGCACCACGCGCCGGTTCCCGTGGTGGCGGAGACCCTCGACAGCGACCCTGCGTCTGGCCTCAGCGCCTCAGAGGCCCGGGCCCGGCTGCAGCGCCACGGTCCCAATGCCGTACCGCGGCCGCCGCCTCCCAGTGCCTTCGCCCGCTTTCTGCGCCAGTTCGACGACCTCCTGATCTACGTCCTCCTCGCCGCCGCCGGCGTCACCGCCCTTCTCGGGCACGTCGTCGACACCGGTGTGATCCTGGCCGTGGTCGTCGTCAATGCCATCATCGGCTTCGTACAGGAAGGCAAGGCCGAGTCAGCGCTGGCCGCGATTGGTGACATGCTCGCCCCGCGGGCGCGCGTCCTCCGCAACGGCGAACGCCAGGAACTGCCCGCCGAAGCGGTTGTGCCCGGCGACGTCGTACTGCTCGAGGCCGGGGATCGGGTACCCGCCGACCTCCGCCTCTTCGAGGGCCGCGGCCTGCGCGTCGAGGAGTCCATGCTCACCGGCGAATCGGTCCCGGCGGAAAAAGCCCCCGAGGCGGTCGACGCCGCGGCCGAGCTCGGGGACCGCTTCTCCATGGCCTATGCTGGCACCCTGGTGCGGGGCGGTACCGGGCGCGGACTGGTCGTCGCCACCGGTGGCGCCACAGAACTGGGAAAGATCAGCGGTATGCTCGCTGACGCACCCGCTTCGGAAACGCCCCTGGTGCGGCAGATGGCGCGCTTTGCCCGTGCTCTCACGGGCTTCATTCTGGCCATCTGTGCTCTGATCCTGCTTCTTGGCTATCTCGCGGGGCGTCCCCTGGGGGAGCTTTTCATGGCGCTGGTGGGGCTCTCCGTCGCCGCCATCCCCGAGGGCCTGCCGGCCATTCTCACCGTTACCCTCGCCATCGGCGTCCAGGGTATGGCACGGCGCAACACCATCGTGCGCCGCCTGCCCGCCATCGAGGCCCTGGGCACCGTATCGGTGATCTGCTCCGACAAGACCGGCACGCTTACCCGCAATGAAATGGCCGTGGTCACCGTGGCCACGGCCGAGGACATCATCGAGGTCTCCGGCAGCGGTTATAGTCCGCACGGCGCCTTCCAGCGGGAGGGCGTCGATCTCGACCCCGCCAGCACGCCCACGCTGCTGGCCATGGCGACCGCCGGGGCCCTCTGCAATGAGGCCCGACTGTGGTGCGAAGGAGAAAACTGGCGGCTGAGCGGCGACCCCATGGAGGGTGCTCTCCTCGCTCTCGCCGGTAAGGCGGGTGTCGACAGCGCGCTCGAGCGGCGACGACAGCGGGAGATCGACGCCATCCCCTTTGATGCCGACAACCGCTATATGGCCAGCCTTCGCCACGACCACGAGGGCGGACATGTCATACTGGTCAAAGGGGCGCCTGAGGTACTGCTTCCACGATGCCGCCGGGCGCTGTGCGCCGACGGCAGCGAAGCACCGATGGAGCCGGAACACTGGCAGGCACGCGCCACCGCCATCGCCAACCAGGGCCAGCGTGTGCTCGCCCTGGCCCGGCGGTGTCTGCCCGGGGAGACGGCAGAGCTTCGCTTCGACGCTATCGACGAACTGACTCTTCTGGGGCTCGTCGGCCTCATGGACCCGCCCCGGAAAGAGGCCATCGACGCCGTGCGGGAGTGCCAGAACGCCGGTATCCGCATCAAGATGATCACCGGCGACCACGCCGGAACGGCCGTCGCCATCGCCCGTCAGCTGGGCCTGGCCCGCCCGGCTCGGGCCCTCAGCGGTGCCGATATCGACGCCCTGGACGACGACGCCCTGGCCCGGGAGGCTACGGCAACGGACGTCTTCGCGCGCACCAGCCCCGCCCACAAGCTACGCCTCGTCACGGCCCTGCAGTCCGCCGGCGAGGTGGTTGCCATGACCGGCGACGGGGTCAACGATGCGCCGGCCCTGCAGCGGGCCGATATCGGTATCGCCATGGGTGCCGGCGGCACGGACGCGGCCCGCGACGCCGCCGAGATCGTACTCGCAGACGACAACTTCGCCACGATAGCGATTGCCGTGAAGGCCGGCCGGACCGTCTATGACAACCTGCGCAAGGCCATCGTCTTTCTGCTTCCGGTCAACGGCGGAGAATCCCTGAGTCTCCTCGCAGCGCTGCTCCTGGGGCTTACGCTGCCGATCAGCCCGGTGCAGATCCTCTGGGTGAACATGGTCTCGTCGGTGCTCCTCGCCATGACCCTGGCCTTTGAGGCCAGCGAGCGCGGCGTCATGGGCCGCCCCCCCCGGCCGCCGTCAGAACCGCTTCTCAACGGCTTTGTGCTTTGGCGCATCGCCTTCGTATCAATGCTGTTCATGGCCGGCATCTTCGGTACGTTCACCCTGGCCAGGACCCAGGGGGCCCCGCTGGAAGAGGCGCGCACGATCGCCGTCAACACTCTCGTGGTAATGGAAATCTTCTACCTCTTTGCCGTTCGCTACCTCGGCCAGGCGTCTCTTACGGTCCGCGGCGCTCTCGGGACCCGCCCGGTGCTGCTGGCGATTTCGGCGGTCACGCTGCTGCAGTTCCTGTTCACCTATGCACCCTTCATGGGCCGTTTCTTTGACACCCGGCCGCTGTCCCTCACCCAGGGCTTCGGCATCGTGCTGGTCGGCGTCGCTACGCTCATCATCCTTGAACTTGAAAAGCTCCTCGTGCGCCGCTTTCATCGGCAGCGCCGGGAACAACGCCCGGAGGCCACACCATGAACACTATCCGTCGCCTGCTCTGCGTCGTACGGGAGTGCGATGACCGGGCCGTGGCGCTGCTGCGGCATGCAGATGCCCTGGCTCGCTCGCTGCAAGCGGAGCTCACACTGCTGAATGTGCTGCCCGAGCTTGACCCGACGCTGCGCCTGATGCCCCATGCACCACCGTTCTCGAAGCTGGCCGAGGACCGCCGGACGCAGCGCTCGGGAGCGCTGACGCAGCTTGCCCGGCAAGCGGGGGTGAACGCGCACAGGCTGCGGCTACGCGAGGGCATCTTTTTCATCGAGGTGATTCGAGAGGTCGTGCAGGAGGCGCAGGATCTCCTGATTACCAATGCAGAAACCGCGGCGGGCCTGCGCCGCTTTTTCAGCAACGAGGACCTGCGTCTGCTGCGCAAGTGTCCCTGCCCGGTCTGGCTGCTTCGGCCGGAACGTCCGCCGCAACCGCGGCGCATCCTCGTTGCCGTGGATTGCGGCGTGGAGTACGACAAGGCGCGTAGCGAGATCAACCGCAAGCTCAACCGTTCCCTGGTGCAGCACGCCCTGGCGCTGGCGACCGCCAACCAGGCCGACGTGCACCTGGTTAATGCCTGGCGAACGCTCTCGGAGAGCTATGCGAGCACCCTGCTCAGCGACGTAACTGCCGAGGAGCAGGAGCAGTTTATGGGCGAACTGCAGCACCTCCACGAAGAAAGCATGCGCAGCCTGTTAGCGGACCTGGCCCGCGAGGGCCTTGAGCAGGCTCTGTCCTTTGTGGGGCCGACAACGCACGTGGTCCGCGGTGAGCCCCGGGAAGTTGTGCCAGCCCTGGCCCGGGAACTGGATGCGGACCTGGTTGTCATGGGCACCATGGCACGCACAGGCATCGCCGGCTTCTTCATGGGCAACACGGCAGAGGCCATCATAGACCAGCTGCACTGTTCACTCCTTGCCCTGAAACCCGACGGCTACGAGACCCCGATCGCCCTCTGAAGCCCCCGCCGTACTTGGCGGATGGCGATCCCTTCGTTGCAGGGGCTGCGGCCCGGGGCCACAGAGGGGCGAGTACCACAGCCTGAGCGCCAGCGCACGGTGGCGCTATAATCCACGTCTACTCGCTTCCGGGAGATTGATCATGTCTATACAGCCTGCCCGGCTTTGCTGTCTGCTCATTGCGCTCGCCGTTACCCCTACCCTCGCACAGCGGGGCCGCGCACCCACCTGCGACGATCTGGTTTGGTCCGCCGCAGCGCTGGCCGCCAACCCGGACGTGGCCCGCCTCTGTCAGGGGGTCTACGTCAAGGGTGACACCTATTACGCAAAGGCAACGATGCGGGTCTCGCAGATCAATGGAAACCGCATAACCTTCCTCCCCCACTACCGGGACGGTGGCCTGGGCAAGGCCCGCAGCGTCAACGTGCCGACCGGCTGGCGGGTCGCCATCGACGGCGAGGAGCTGGGCGTCCGCGACCTGGTGAAAGGCCAGGAGCTCACCGTGTTCCTGCCCCAGGACCGCTTTGCCATTGCCGTGGGCGATGGCGGGCCTCACCCGGATCGCATGCTTCCCCTGGAATAGCGGACGTACTGCGCGCCAGCTGGCTCAGGTCACTGGCTGCTCAGGCGAAGCCGGCGAAGGCGCTGCTGCAACCGACGCAGGTCGCCGCTGCCCACGGGGCGATAGAGGAGTGCCGTAAATTCCTCGGCGAGCACGCCTAGGTCTGCGGCCGCGGCGGGATAGCGCTGCTGCGCCCGGGCCAGCACGGTCGCGGGGCTGTCGCCGGCGTGGACCGGCACTCCGGCGCGCACCAGGCGGGCGCGCAGCCGTGCCCAGGCCCGGAGCAGGGGATCGCGGCGAGGACCGGCGCGCACCAGCAGGGCGAGCGCAACCGCCGCGAGCACGACCCCGAAAGACCCCAGGAGAACCGCGACGAAGCGCTTGGCGTCGATGCGTCCGAACCACTTGCCGAGAAGTTCCACCTGCCGCTCCGAGTCAAAGCCGACGACCCAGGACTGCCAGCGGTAGGTGAGCGCGTCATAGCGCAGACGCAGCGTATTAACCCAGCTCACAGCCCGGTAGCGCAGCGGCGACAAGGGGGAACCGGCGAGGAAGCTGCCTTCCCCCTGCACAGCGGTCTCCAGGCCGAATTCCACTCGTGCAGGGGAGACAGCCGCCGTCGGATCCACACGCATCCAGCCCTGCCCTTCCAGCCACACCTCGTTCCAGGCATGAGCGTCAAACTGGTGAACGATAACCGTACCGTTCATCGGATTGATCTCGCCGCCCTGATAGCCGGCAACGATCCGCGCGGGCACGCCGGCTGCGCGCATGAGTACGGCGAAGGCATTCGCGTAGTGCTCGCAGAAGCCCGCCCGGGTGCCGAAGAGAAAATCGTCCACCGGATCGTCGCCAAGCAGCGGCGGCTGCAGCGTATAGCGAAAAGGCTGCTCACGAAACAGTGCCAGCACCCGGGCGATAAAAGCCTCGTCATCATCTGCGGCGGCGCGCAGCTGCCGCGCAAGGGCAAGGGCACGGGGGTTTTCGCCCTCCGGCAGGCGCGTTTCCAGGCGCCGGCGCCAGGTATCAAGCTCGAGACCGATCGCGGCTCCGGGCCAGCTGCGCACGCTGTAGCGCCGCTCACTCTCCAGCGTCGCCGGTGAATAGAGCGTGTAGTCCGCGAGCGCCATGACGCCGCTCTCCTGCGGCTCGGCGTAGCGCAGGGCGTAGAGCCAGTGCTGCTGTGTCGGCTCGATGATCACACTGTAGTCGAGCACCGCCCCCACAGCCTCCACCGGGGCGGGACGGCGCTGCGCCGGCGGCGCTTCAAAAAAGCGAAGGCTCCTCCAGGTATCATCCTCCAGTACGCTCATCACCAGGCCCCGCCAGTACAGGTCACGGGCTTGCGGCACCTCGCCCGCAAAGCGGGCCCGGAAGGCCACCTCCGTCGACTGGGTGAGCCGGGCAACATCCCCCGGGCGCAGGAAGTCACTCATGCCGGTCTGCGCCGCGTGCGCGCGAATCGGTACATTCCACAGGGGACCGATACGCGGGAAGAGGAAGAACAGCACCAGCATAAGCGGGAAGGCCTGCGCCAACATCACCCCCGCCACCCGCAGCGGCGCGAGCTCGAAACCCTCGCCGGTGCGATGCAGGGCGACCAGGGCCGCAGTCAACAGCCAGGCAACAAAGCTCGCATAGACGACAATAAGCAGGTCCTGGCTGAAAAGGAATTCGGTAATGAGCAGGAAAAAGCCCAGGAAAATGAGCACGTAGGCATCCTTCCGGGACACCGACTCCACCAGCTTCAAGGCATAGGCTGCCAGCAGCAGCGCTACGGTCGGCTCCAGGCCGATAAGACTGCCATAGCTCCAGCCGATCCCCGCCATGGCCGCGCCAATGAGCACCAGCTTCAGCCAGCGGGTCGGCGCGGGGAGTCGGTTGCGGTAGAGCTGCACCCGCCAGCCGAAGGCGGCAAGATAGAGCAGCAACAGCCAGGCCGGCACCCGCAAGCCGTGCGGCGCAAGCAGCAGCACCTGGCACAGGATGATCCAGGCCAGCGCATTGCGCGGGATCTGCTGAGCAGCCTTCACCGCTCAGCCTCGGGGGGCGGTGCGAAATTCCCAAGGGCTCTGAGCACGCGGTCGCGCTGGCCGTCACCGGCACCGGCCGCGAGCTGGTTCCCCGGCAGGCGAAGACCAAAGCGCCGCCCGCGCCGGTGCAGGTCCAGGCACTGCTGGCAGAGAAAAGACAGACGCCGCTCCCGGGCGATACCCGGAAAGGCATCCCAGTCGAGCCAATCGAGGGATGCAGCCCCGGCGGCATACTGCTTGCTCTGCAGCGTCTGGCCGCGAGCCAGTCCCTTCCAGTAGACCTGCCGAAGCCGATCACCAGCCCGGTAGTCGCGCAGGCCGAAAAACTCGTCCTCCCCCGGGCGCCGCGCGGGGCGCCCGCGCGGTTGCCCGGCTCCGGAACCCAGGGGCTCCGGGTAGGGCAGTGGCCGTGGATAGGCGAGGCCGACGAGGTCCAGGTCCACCCAGGTCCAGCAGCGCAGCAGACCGAGGGGGTAACGGCTCTCTACACGCAGGCGCCCGGGCCTGAAAGGCCCGCGCTCCCCGGCCTCCCGGTACAGCGTTACTGTGGCCCCCCGCTCCGGCATGACGCTGACAGCAACGGCCTCCGGGTCGTCTTCAAAGCCGAGCCAGAGGGCGTGATGGCCGCGACGGGTGGCGCAGGCGAGACCAATGCTGAAGGGCACAAGCTGGCGAGGGAAGCCTTCGCCCGCGCGCAGAGCGCGCAGGGTTAGCCCCGACAGGTTGGCATAGCTGTGCAGGACCGCTATTACGAAAAGCGTAGCGAGAAGAAAGGTGAGCGCGTAGCTCATGTTGTTCTCGTAATTAATCGCCGCCACCAGCATCACCAGCAAGCAGGCAAAGAAGAAAAAACCGACCCGGGAGGGAAAAATAAAGATGCGCCGCTGATCAAGCGTGACCGAGCGCGCAGGCGGTATGCGCCGGACCAGCCAGCGCTGGAAGCGGGCCCGCAGGTGCTCACGCAGGGCCGGCAGCCCGGCCCCCTCAGCCAGGAACCACATCGACCTCGCGCTGAAGCAGCGCCACCAGGGCACGACCATCGCCACCAAAGCTGTCAGCGGCCACCAGCCGGTGCGCCGCGACGGGACCGAGCACGGCCTGCAGATCCTCCGGGAGCACGTGATCCCGGCCGTGCATCACCGCCCAGGTCTTGCCTGCGGCCAGAAGCGCGAGCGCGCCCCGGGGCGAGAGACCTACGGCAAACTCGCCGGGCTCCCGGGTGCGCGCCACCAGGCGCTGCAGATAGTCGAGGAGCGCCGGGGAGCAGTGCACCGCAGTGGCGGCCGTCTGTACCCCGGTGAGCTCAGCCGGGCCCATGCGCTGGCGAAGCACGTCAGCCTCCCGTCCACTGCCACCGCGTCGGAGCAGCTCGCGCTCCGCCCCCGGGTCTGGATAGCCAAGCTCAATACGCATAAGGAAGCGGTCCAGCTGCGACTCGGGCAGCGGATAGGTGCCGGATTGATCGAGGGGGTTCTGCGTCGCGATAACGAAGAAAGGCTCAGGGAGCGGGCGGGTTTCACCCTCTACGGTCACCTGGTGCTCGGCCATGGCCTCGAGCAGCGCGCTTTGCGTGCGCGGCGTACTGCGATTGATTTCGTCGGCGAGGAGGACCTGGGTAAACACGGGGCCGGCATGAAAACGGAAGCTGTTATCCCCGGGCTGATAGATGGCGACCCCGAGGATGTCAGCAGGAAGCAGGTCGCTGGTGAACTGCACCCGGTTATAAGACAGGCCAAGCACACTGGCCAGCGCGTGGGACAAGGTTGTCTTGCCCATGCCGGGCAGATCCTCAATGAGGAGGTGGCCGCGGGCCAGCAGACAGCAGAGCGCCAGGCGGATTTCCGGTTCCTTCCCCAGGAGAACCGTGGCGACCTCGTCGACCGCGGCGTCTATGGCACCCTGCAGCCCGCTGGCGCTCACGCGCGCTCCGCCGCGGCGATTCCCCGGGCGAGATCGACCTCCAGATCCTCGACATCTTCGAGGCCGACGGCCACGCGCACGAGGTTTTCGCTGATACCGGCACGCTCGCGTTCCTCCGCTGTCAGCCGGCCGTGGGTGGTGGTGGCCGGGTGAACGATCGTGGTCTTGGCATCGCCCAGGTTTGCCGTCAACGACATGACCCGGACCGCGTCGATGCAGCGCCAGGCGGCCTCGCGGCCACCGCGAATCCGGAAGGACAGGACTCCGCCAAAGGCGCTCTGCTGCCGGGCGGCGAGCGCGTGGCCCGGGTGCTCCGGCAGGCCCGCATAGAACACGCGCTCCACGGCGGGCTGGGTCTTGAGCCAGCGGGCGAGTCGATCCGCATTCTCGCTGTGGGCGCGCATGCGCAGGGCGAGGGTCTCGAGACCCTTGAGGAAAACCCATGCATTGAAGGGACTCATGCTCGGCCCGCAGGTGCGCAGGTAGGCGCGCAGTTCGCGCATGAGCTCTTCTCGACCCACGGCAGCGCCACCGAGGCACCGGCCCTGGCCGTCCAGGTATTTGGTGGCGCTGTGAATAACGATATCCGCGCCAAGGGCGAGCGGGCGCTGGAGCGCCGGCGTGCAGAAGCAGTTGTCCACCACCAGCAGGGCGCCCGCTTCCCGGGCGACGTCGGCCATGGCCTCGAGGTCGGCAACCTCGCAGAGCGGATTTGACGGTGTCTCGAGGTAGAGCAGCCGTGTCCGGGGGCGGACCGCGGCGCGCCAGGCAGTCGGGTCAGCAAGGGGCACGAAGCTGGTTTCGATACCGAAACGTGCCAGGTACCTGCCGAACAGCCCCGCGGTGGCGCCGAACACATCGCGGGAGCAGATCACATGATCGCCGCTTTCCAGGAGCGCAACGCAGACGCCGAAGATGGCCGCCATGCCGGACGCCGTGGCCACCGCCGCGTCGCCCTCCTCCAGGGCCGCGAGGCGCTCCTCGAAGGCACGCACCGTGGGGTTGGTGTAGCGCGAGTAGACGTTGCCCGGCGCGTCACCGGAAAAGCGCGCTGCTGCCTCCGCGCAGGAGGCGAAGACATAGCTGGAGGTCGTGTAGATCGGCTCGCCGTGCTCGCCCTCCGGGCCGCGGCTGATCCCGGCGCGCACCGCGCGGGTTGCCGGGCCCTGGCTGCGGAGGAACGCGCTGTCGTCGTCAGTCATCTCATTTCTTCCTAGCGATCATTGTAGATGCCGACCACAGCGCCGTGCGCCCGCACATCGCTCTGCTCCTTGGCCGCATCGTTGCGGGCATCGCTCAGTTTCTGCAGGTAATGCGCGTCCACGTCGCCCGTCAGGTACGCGCCATCGAACACAGAACAATCGAAGCCATCGACCTCGGGATTGCCCTCGGCAGAGCAGCGTATCAGGTCGTCGAGGTCCTGGTACACGAGCCGGTCCGCGCCGATAGCCGCGCAGATCTCGTCGACGCTGCGTTCGTGGGCGATCAGTTCCTCCGCCGCGGGCATATCGATGCCGTAGACGTTCGGGTAGCGCACCGGTGGCGCCGCGGAGGCGAGATACACCTTGGCGGCGCCGGCATCGCGGGCCATCTGGATAATCTCTCGGGAAGTTGTACCGCGGACGATTGAATCGTCGACCAGCAGCACGTTCTTGCCCTCAAACTCCAGGCGGATAGGATTGAGCTTCTGGCGCACGGATTTCTTGCGCTGGCTCTGGCCCGGCATGATAAAGGTGCGGCCGATGTAGCGGTTCTTCATGAAGCCCTCCCGGAACTTGAGGCCCAGGTCATGGGCCAGGGACTGCCCCGCCGTGCGGCTCGTGTCCGGGATGGGAATGACCACATCGATATCGTGCTCCGGCCAGTCACGCAGGATCTTGCGGGCGAGAGCAGAGCCCGCGCGCATGCGCGTCTTGTAGACCGAAATCTGGTCCATCATGCTGTCGGGGCGCGCGAAGTAGACGTGCTCGAAAATGCACGGCCGCAGCCTGGGGTTCTCGGCGCACTGCTGCCGGTGCAGCTGGCCGGCAGCGTCGATAAACAGCGCCTCACCCGGTGCGATGTCGCCGGCGAGCGTATAGCCGAGCACGTCGAGGGCGACACTCTCCGAGGCGACCATGTAATCGCGCCCTCGCGGCCCGTCGCGGTAACCGAAGACCAGCGGGCGGATGCCGTTCGGGTCGCGGAAGGCGAGCAGGCCGTGGTTCACGATCACCGCCACCGCCGCATAACCGCCGCGACAGCGCCGGTGTACGGCGGCAACGGCGGCGAAGATATCCTCCGGCTGCGGCTGCAGCTTGCCGCGGTGCTGCAGCTCGTAGGCCAGAACATTGAGCAGCACCTCCGAATCGGAGTCAGTATTCAGGTGCCTGAGTTCGCTGTCGAAGAGCGCCTGGCCCAGCTCCCGAGCGTTGGTCAGATTGCCGTTATGGGCGAGCGCAATGCCGTAAGGCGAATTGACGTAGAACGGCTGCGCCAGCGCTGGACCGGAGCTGCCGGCCGTAGGATAGCGCGTATGCCCGAGGCCGATGGAGCCCTCGAGGCGTGCCATATGCTCCTGGCGGAACACGTCGCGGACCAGTCCCTCACTCTTGCGCTGATGAAAGCGGCCGTCGCTGCAGGTCATGATGCCCGCGGCATCCTGACCGCGATGCTGCAGCACCGTCAGCGCATCATAGATATCCGGGGCGACATCCACCGCGCCGCTGCCCACGATTCCTACCAGGCCACACATGGTTGAAGCTCCCTCGTTCCGTCAAGTCGCCAGCGCGGGGAAACGCCCCGCCCTGGCGTTGTCAAACGCGCGCAGGCTCCAGTCCAGCAGCGGGTCCAGATAGGGCACCAGCTGCGAACGGTAAAGCCACTGCTGCTCCGCCGGCGGCACCAGCTGCCGCAGCAGAAAGAGCAGCACAACAACGATGAGCAGCCCGCGCAGCATACCGAAGACGCTGCCCAGGATGCGATCGAGGAGGCCAAGACCGGAAGCGCGCACAAGCCGCGCAAAGAGACGCGCAGCCATCCCCGCCAAGAGGAGCACGGCCACAAAGACGAGGGTCCAGGCAACGATGTAGCGCCCGGTGGGGTTCTCAAGGAAGCCCGCCAGCGCACTGGAGAGCTGCGTAGCAAAAAGATTGGCGACAACAAAAGCAGCGACCCAACCTGCCAGCGACAGCGCCTCCCGGGAAAAGCCGCGCCAGAGACTGACCACCGCAGAAAGGGTCACAATAACGATCACAATCCAGTCAAAGCCGTTGAAGGCGCCGATAGCGGGCCAGCTGCTCAGCATGAGGCACCCTCCCCCCGCCGAACGCCACTAGCGACGCGCTCAGGGCACATAACGCGACACCAGGGATTTGACCCCGTACCGGGCATCCACCCGAACCTTGACAGGCCCGAGCCGGGCGCGCTCGAACTTCGGTCCTACGTAGACGCGGTAGAGGGTAGTCCCGTCGCGACGGAGGGGCTCGTAAAAGGCCTTTTCGCCGCTGCCAATAAGTTCGTCCCGGAGCTTGCGCGCCTTTTCCGCACTACTCACCGTCGCCACCTGCAAGACCCAGGCGACGGGCAGACCGTCGTCGTCGAAGGCCGCCACCTCCGGCGCCTTGTCGCGGGTCGGGTAGGGATCTTCAGAGCTGGGCAGGGGCACCGGGGCGGGCTCTGCAGCCGCTTCCCCGGGCGCAGCCGCGCCGGGCGCGTCGGCAGCCGGCAGGGCGACATCCGGCGCTGCCGGCGGTGGTTCCCGTTCTGGCGAGCCGCGCAGTCCTGCGTCGCTGGGCGCGGGCAGCGGCTCCCGGCTCACTGCTGGCGGCGGCGGCGCCATGATGCCCTCCCGAAGCCGCGCCTCTTCCGGCGGCACGAAGATGATCGGCCAGAAAACGATACCCAGCGCGACCAGGATCAGGGCACCGACAAGGCGCTGTTTGAGAACATTATCCACGGGCGCGGGCGCCTTCCTCGGAGCCGGAGTTCACAAGCTGCAGCATTATACCCGCTACCGTGAAGAAGGACCCAAAGACGACCCCCCGGGCGCCGCCGGCTATCCGCGGCGCCAG
>NZ_KN234781.1 GCF_000764025.1 Pseudohaliea rubra DSM 19751
AAGGCGCGGTGGACGCCGCTCTCGCTGCCCTCGGCGAGGGGCCCGCGCCGCGCGCCTTGCACCGGGACCCACGGGTCGCCCTCCTCGCTCAGCTGCTGCGCAATCAGGCGGGCGTCGATGCGGTAGCGGACCGCGGCGCCGCGGTGCGCGCCATCGGCGAGTTTCTCGGTGCACGGCACGGCAGTCGCAAGCTGGTCGCCGGGCAGGACCCGCGGCTCGCAGCCCTGCCCTGGCGCGATGCCGGACTGCTGCCCCGCTTTGGTGAGCTGGAGCCCGGCGACCTTGCTGCCGTCAGCTACGCGCGGCTCGCGATCGGCGAGACCGGCAGCGTCGTACTCACCAGCGGCCGCGACAACCCGGCGCGCAACAACCTGCTGCCGGAAGACCACATCGTGCTCGTCAACGGAGAGGATGTAGTCGCAGGCCTCGACGACCTGTGGCCGGCACTGCAGGCAAGGCTGGGGCCAGAGCAGCGCCCGCGAGGCGTCCACCTGATTTCCGGACCCTCAAGCACGGCGGATATCGCCCTGGAAATGGTTTTCGGCGCCCACGGACCGCGCGCGCTGCAGGTAGTGCTGGTCGCCAGGGATGCCGCGGACTGCCTGGCGGCAGCCCGGGCGCTGTGATTACACGCCGAGCGGCGTGTAACTGAACTTCTGTCCGCCGAGGCTGGCTTCATACATGAGGCCGCCCTTGGCAATGGTAAAGATGGCCATGCCCTTGCGATAGCCGCCGTGCACCGTGGACGCGTTGTGCTGCCCGCCGCTGGCGCCGGCCGAGGTGCCGCCGCCGGTAGAAGCTTCCGCAGAGACGCCGGCCGTGAGGGCAACCGCCGTGGCCTGGGCGCTGAACTCGAAATTCCCGGAAGTGAACATCTCGAAGGCCCGACGGTCTTCGAAGAAGATGATCTGGCTGTAGGCCTGACCGCCGAGCTGGAAACCAAGCGTGAGCTGGGTCATCTTCACATCACCGACGTACTCCCCCTGGGCATAGACCCGCCCCTTGCCATGGGCGCCGCCAATGCCGATACCGCCCTTGCCGATCGTCGGGAACAGCGCGTAGCCATAGGCCGTTTCGAAGAAGGTGTCTGTCTCACCGGCACGCTGGAACGCATCCAGCGCATCGGCGTACTTGTCATCCGCCTGAACGAAGGCGCTCAAAGAAAGGCCGAGGCAGAGCGTAAGGGTGGTGAAAAGATGTCTCGTCATGGTGGTTCCTCTCGGGCGGTACAGGGATGCTTTGCGGGCGCACCGAGTGTACGCCAGCGACCGCGGGGCCGCTATCCCGTGTTGCGCATAGCCGCGGCGCTAGCGGCAATGCTCGCCAGCACCGCCGGCCGCAGGAGCGGAGCCTCGCCGCCGCGCTCCCGGCTGCGCTCGAGCAGCTCCGCCCGGGGGTCATCCGCGCTCACCGGGCCCAGCCCGAGACCCTCTTCAGCAGGTCGACAACCCGACAGCTGTAGCCCCACTCGTTGTCATACCAGTTGAGCACCCTCAGGTAGCGCCCGTTGGTGACAGACGTGAAGCCAGCGTCGAAGATCGACGAGTGGCTGTTGCCGATAATATCCGAGGATACCAGGGGCCGCTCGCTGTACTGGAGAATGCCCTGGAGCCGCTCCGTGCGCGAAGCGGCGAGCACAGCGCGATTCACTTCCTCCGGCGTGACGGTCCGCGACAGCTTGACGAACAAGTCGACCACCGAGCCATCGGACACAGGCACCCGTGAGGCGATTCCGTCAAGGCGACCCTTGAGCTCCGGCAAGACTACGCCCACGGCCTTGGCAGCGCCGGTGGAGGTAGGGATGATATTCTCCGCCGCCGCCCGGCTGCGCCGCCAGTCCGAGTGCGGTACGTCTGCGAGGCGCTGGTCGTTGGTGTAGGCGTGCACCGTATTCATCACGCCTTCGAGAATGCCGAACTCCTCGTGCAGGACCTTCGCCATCGGCGCCAGACAGTTCGTGGTGCAGCTTGCATTGGAGATGGTGCGATGCTCGGGACGGAGGCCCTCATCGTTAACGCCCAGGACCACCGTGTAGTCGATGGCATCCTTGGCCGGCACCGTGAGGACCACCCGACCGGCACCGGCGTCGATATGCTGCTGCAACTGTGCGGCGCTGCGGAAAACACCGGTGGCTTCCACCACTGCATCGATGGCGAGTTCGGCCCAGGGCAGCGCCGATGGGTCGCGCTCGCTGAGCATGCGCACGCGGCTCTTGTCGGTGACGATATGATCATCCTCGAGAGCGAGGGGGCCGCGGAAGGGACCCATGACCGTGTCGTACTGGAGCAGGTAGCGCAGAGCCTCGTGGTCGAAAAGGTCGTTGATGGCAACAACGTCCACGCCCTCAACGGTTTCCAGCACGCGGAACACGGAACGGCCGATACGCCCGAAGCCGTTGATCGCAATTCTCATGGCCGCCATCACGCCACCTCCGTCACAGCGCCGAGGTTACCGTAGAGCCGGGCCACTTCCAGCATGCGCTTGGCGTGGCCCCGGTTCTCGTACCAGGACAGGGTCTTGATGAAGTGCTCGCCAGCGCGTTGCGTACCCTGGCTGTCAAAAAGCAGCGACAGTTCGCTGCCGAGCACATCCGAGGAGACGATGGGATCATCGACCACGCCGATGCGCTCCGGCTGCGCCGCCGCACCGGCCCGCATAACCTCGTTCACGGCCTGGGCGGTGACCGACGGTTCCTCCATCACCAGGGTGACATCGAGGAGTGACCCGGCCTGCACCGGCACATTGAGAGTGGAGGTGTTGATCTTGCCGGCAAAGGCCGGCAGCACATGGCCGAGCCAGCGACCGGCATCGTGCGCGTTGGGAATGATGTTGCGGGCAGCGGAGCGGCTGCGCCGGTAGTCGCCCCCGGCGTAATCCTGGAGTGCCTGGTCCGACGTGTAAGCATGCACAGTCGTCAGGCTGCCACACTCAATGACGAACTCCTTTGCCAGGGTGTGAAGAAGCAGGCAGAGTGCCGAGGTGGTCGCCGAGCCCGCGGAGATCAACCGGTCCGTCGCGGAGATGCTGTCCTCATTGATGCCGGGGATGACGATGCGGTCGATCTCGTCTTCCGGGAGAGAACGCAGCATCACTCGCGGCGCGCCGCCCTGCAGATGGTGCCGCAGTACCTCGGCACTGCGATAAACGCCGGTAGCATCAATCACCAGATCGACCCCGAAGATGTCCCAGGGCATCTCCCCGGGCTGGTCCGTGGACATGAGCCGTGCACGGCTCCGCGGACCGCAGACAAAGTTACCCTCCAGGTAGTACTGCTCCGGGGCTTCAACCTCCGAGCGCAACAGATAGAGCAGGATATCCGGCCTGCCGATATCCGCGATGGCGACGATCTCGATATCCTCGCTGGCCGAACTGAGGTCAAAAAGCTGCCGGCCCGTGCGACCGAAGCCCATGAGCCCCAGGCGCAGCGGCCTTGAGCTGTTCATCTCGCAATCTCCCTTGCAGGGTGGCTGTAGCGGCGCGTCACCGCAAAGTCAGTGTTGCACCGGATCGGACACAGCGCAAACGATAGCGGCCGATCCGGCCTTCCCCGCAGCGGTATCGGCCGGGCGAATCCACGCCGGGCGAATCCACGCCGGGCCACGGCGCGTACACCCCGGGACGCAAAAGGAGACCTACCATGGAAGCCACTGCCCTCAACCCCCGTGCCCATGCTGACCACGACCTCTCTGCGGAGGCCATCGCCGTACGTACAGCCCTGGAAAATGCGGGGCTGGAGACGCCTATGGTGCCCACGGGCCTCAGCCGCGACGAGAAATATGCGCGCCTGCGCGCCGCGTTCACGGACGTGGCCAAGACCCTCGGTCTGGACCTCGCGGACGACAGCCTGGCGGAAACGCCGCACCGCATCGCAAAGATGTACCTGGACGAAAGCTTTTCAGGGCTCGATTATCGTAGCTTCCCGAGCATCTCCGTGATCGAGAACAAGATGCAGGTGGACGAGATCGTGCGGGTGGATGCCATTGAGCTCACCAGCACCTGCGAGCATCACTTTGTCACCATCGACGGCAGCGCCCGCGTGGCCTACCTGCCCCGGGAGCGCGTCATCGGGCTGTCCAAGATCAACCGGGTAGTGCGCTTCTTTGCCCGCCGCCCCCAGGTACAGGAGCGTCTCACCCGCCAGGTGCTGGTGGCCCTGCAGACCCTTCTCGACACGCCCGACGTCGCCGTGAGCATCAATGCGGTGCATTACTGCGTGAAGTCCCGGGGGGTCATGGACGGTACCTCCTCGACCCACACCACCGCCATGGACGGGGCCTTCCGCCAGGACCCGGCGCTGAGGGCCGAGTTTCTCCGCTAAGCGCGGACCGCCCGGGCCAGCCAGCGATCCAGACAGCTGGCAAAGCGCTGCTTATCGGCAGCACCGAGGGCCGCCGGCCCGCCGGTGACCTGGCCTGCGTCGCGGAGCGTCGCCATCAAATCGCGCATGGCGAGGCGGCTGCGGATATTGTCCCGGGTAAACGCCTCCCCCCGGGGGCTCACAGCCTCGCCGCCGCGCTCCACGACCGCCGCCGCGAGAGGGATGTCCTGAGTGACCACGAGGTCGCCGGCGCCCACCGCGGCGACAATGGCGTCATCGGCCACATCGAAACCCTGGGGGACCTGGCGGAAGTGGATGGACGGCAGCGGGGGCACCGGGAGGGGGTGATTGGCAAGCAGCGTCATCTCGACCCCCGTGCGCCGGGCCGCGCGGAAGAGAATGTCCCGGATCGCCTGGGGACAGGCGTCCGCATCCACCCAGATACGCAAAGCCCGCTCAGTGCCAGTGCACAAGCACTCGCCCTGCCTCGGCCGACTCTCGAGCCAACGCTTCGGCCAGGGCGCCGAAGCGCTCATCGATCTTCTCCCGCCGGATCTTGAGCGTCGGGGTGAGCACCTCGTTCTCGATGCCCCAGGGCTCGCTGCTGACGATCACCGCGCCGATGCGGGCGTGCTTTTCTACGCTGTCGTTGATCGCCGCCACCGTGTCGCGGAAAGACTGCTCAATTTCGTCACGGGGCCGCTGCATGGCGTCCTCCGTGAGGACAGCCACCATCACGGTCTTGGAGAAGCCCCGGCCGAGGAGACACTGCTGCTCGGCGTGGGGGTTCTCGGCGAAACTGCCCTCGATCGGCGGCGGCGCCACAAACTTGCCCTGGATCGTCTTGAAGTAGTCCTTCACACGGCCGGTGAGGTAAATGAACCCGTCCTCGTCCACCCGGGCCTTATCGCCGGTGTGCAGCCAGCCATCCTGGATCAGCTCGGCGGTCTTCTCCGGCATGCGGTAATACCCGGGGGTGCAGCCCTCGGCCCGCACGGCCAGCTCGCCCTCCCCGGTAAGCTTGTACTCAACTTCGCCGATGGGCTTGCCGATGGAACCGACACGGCGATCGTCGTGGCTGTTGAGGATAAGCCCCATGGCTTCGGTCTGGCCAAAGCCTTCCATGAGAACCAGGCCCAGCTCGCCCCACCAATGGATGAGCGCCGGCGGCGTGGGCGCGGCGGCAACCAGGCAGTATTCGACCTCGCCGAGACCGATGGTATCCAGCACCAGCTTGCCGATTCCCGCCTTATCCTGCTCAAGGGCGGCGGCCATGGCGTCCTGACCGCCGAACTTGGCGATGATCGCCTGCTGGAACTGCTCCCAGATCCGCGGCGGGCCGAAGAACATGTGCGGACGGGTATGCTGCAGGTCGCGCAGGATCGTTTCGAGGGACTCGTTGAAGGCTACCTCGCCACAGGTGACCAGGGACGAGTACTCCACGATCTGCCGCTCCGCGATATGCGACAGCGGCAGGTAGGACAAATAGCGGGGGGTTTCCCGCGTGCCGAAGGCGGTGGTGAAACGGCGGATCGGAACGAGATTGCTCTCGTGGGTCTGGATCACGCCCTTGGGCACACCGGTGGTGCCGGAAGTGAATACGAGGGCGACCATGTCGTCGGGCTTGCACTCGTAGGCCGGAGAGCGACCCTCGCCCTCGACGAGGAGGTCCTCCCAGCGCAGATGCGGCTCGGCAAGCTCAACCCCCGGCAGCGTCACGAGGGTGATCCCCGCGGGCAGCACACCCTTCACGGCCTCCCAGTTGCCGGCCTCGCCTACGAACATCACCGTCGCCTCAGTGAAGGCCAGCACATATTCCGCGGTGGAGGCCGGGTAGGTGGTAAACAAGGCGACGCTTGTGTTGCCGGAGGCGATAATCGCGAGATCGGCGAGGAACCAGTGCGGCCGGTTGCGGGACAGGAGCGCCATGCGGTTGTTGCTGCCAAAACGCTCCTCGAGGGCAGCGGCCACCGCCTGCACCTGGCACTGGGCTTCGGCCCAGCTGACGTCCTCACTGCCCTCTTCCCGGAGGTCGCGCAACCAGATGCGCTCCGGGCATTCGCTGGCCCAGTGAGCAAGCTGCGCAGGCAGGGTATGGTATTCCATCGGGTCTCTCCTTTTCTTATGGTCTCGCTATTCAGCGGCGTGTCTCTGACCGACGCGCGATCATTGCAGTAACAGGGAGCGCAAACCGCTCCCGAGGGGCTCGCCGAGCAGGGCGAGCAGGAAGAGGGACCGGGCGCAGGCGGCCAGGAGAGCCGGCGTGAGCTGTCGGACCATGCCGCGCCTACCTTACTCGGGAGCCTTGAGCATACGATAAGGTCACGGCACAGAAAAGCGCGCTCACCAGGGAATGGACTCGCCGGCATAATCGACAAAATGCAGCTCGCCGTCGGCCTGCGCCGCGTCCATTCGCTCGAGCAGGGCTATTGCCACCGACGCGGGCGAGAACAGCCGACCCTCAGGGACCCGCGCCTGGAAGGGCTTCGACAGCGCCGTGTCCGTCGTCCCGGGATGGAAGGCCAGCAGGGCTACCTGCGGCGCCCGGCGACCGAGCTCCACCGCCGCCGAACGCAGCAGCATGTTCAGAGCGGCCTTAGATGCCCGGTAGCCGTACCAGCCGCCGAGACGGTTATCCGCGATGCTGCCGACGCGGGCGCTGAGCACGGCCACCGTCGCCCCGTCGCTGCGCCGCAGCAGCGGCTCGAGCGCCGCGAGCCAGAGGAGCGGCAGCACCGCATTGACCTGGTAGAGATGTCCGAGCGTGGCCGCATCAAGCTCCCGGAGGGACTTTTCCGGCCGGTAGCCATCGCCATGCAGCGTCCCCGTTGCCAGCACGACCCGGGCCAGCGGCAGACTCTCGCAGTGGTCAGCCACTGCCCGGGCAGCCTCAGCGATCGCCCCCTCCTCCGCCGCTGCGGTGAGCCAGCACAGGTTGGCCAGGTCCGCCAGGGCCGCCGGCGGCCGGGGCTGGCGGCTCACGGCGATCACCTGCTGGTAGCGCTCTGCAAGCGCAACCACTGTCGCACTGCCGATGCCCCCCGCAGCGCCGACGACCAGGGCGGCGCGCTCTGCTTTCTTTACTATCACTTCAGTCATCATCCCGTCTCTTACGCTGTAACGGCAGCGCCGGATGCCTTTGCAGCCGCTGCCGCCGTGCTATCCTCTCGCCGCCGGAGGAGGATGCCCCAATGACTGATAACACCGCGACCGCCACCCCGCCCTTCCACCCCGCCGATGTGCTCAACCCGCACATCATGGGTGACGAAGTGAGCATGCATGCCCTGTTCGATTACCTGCGGAGCACCGACCCCGTGTCCTGGGTCGAGCACCCGGACTACCGGAGCTTCTGGAACCTGACGCGCTATGACGACGTAAAGACGATCGGCAGCGCCAACGACGAGTTCCTCAGCGCGCCGCGCACGGTGCTTGTGCCCGAGGCCATGGAGCAGGCGCTGCTGGAGACCTTCGGCAACAAGAACGGCCTGGAAACCCTGATCCACATGGACCGGCCCAAGCATCTCAAGCTGCGCAAGGTCACCCGGGAGTGGTTCCTGCCGCGCAGCATCGACAAGCTCGAGGCGGAAGTGCGGGCGCTGGCGAAGGAGTTCGTCGACAAGATGGTCGAGGAGGGTCCGGAGTGCGACTTCGTGCGCGATGTGGCCCTGTTGCTGCCGCTGCGGGTTATCGTCTCGATCCTCGGCCTGCCCCGGGAGGCCGAGCCGACCATGCTCAAGCTGACCCAGGAGATGTTCGGCGGCCAGGACCCGTCGCTGCAGCGCAGCGAAGACCCCACTGCGGGCCTTGCGGTGATCCAGGACTTTACCGACTATTTCACGGAGGTGATCGCCGAACGCAAGCGCCAGCCCACAGATGACCTCGCCAGCGTCCTCGCCAATGCGCTGGTCGACGGTGAGCCCATGGATACGCTGGACCAGATGAGCTACTTCATCATCACCGCCAGCGCCGGCCATGACACCACCTCAGCCGCCATCGGTGGTGGTATGAAGGCGCTCATCGAGCATCCGGAGCAGCTCGCCCTCTGGCGGGATAGGCCCGACCTCGACGATCGCGCTGCCCGGGAACTTATCCGCTGGGTGGCACCGGTGCGGCACATGGTACGCACCGCCACACGGGAGGTGACGCTCGGCGGCAAGACCATCCGCGAGGGTGACAACCTCGCTCTCTGGTACCCGGCCGCCAACCGCGACCCGGCCGCCTTCGACGCGCCGCACCGCCTGGACCTCAGCCGCGACCCGAAGCAGCAGCTGGCCTTCGGCTACGGCTCGCACATGTGCCTCGGCCAGCACCTGGCTACCCTGGAGGTCTCCTGCTTCTTCCGCGAGCTGCTGCCGCGGCTTGAGGAGCTTGAGCTCGCTGGAGACCCGGAGTGGGTGAAGGCCATCTTCGTCGGCGGGCTGCGCTCCCTCCCGGTGCGCTACCGGCTGCGCTAGGCGCCCCGCGCGGGCGCCGCCCTCAGCACCGCTAGAGGTGGCGGCGCACCGCCACCACGTCCGGCTCTTCGCGGTTATAGACCAGGCGGAAGCCGAGCCCCTCGCAGAGGCGCAGCATGCGCCGGTTGGCCGTCAGCACCTCCCCTTCCATGACCTCCAGGCCCCGGTCACGGGCGGCGTTCATGAGCTGCTGCATCAGCCGCCGGCCCATGCCCTGGTGCTGCAGGTCATCGGCAATCGTCAGCGCGAATTCACAGGACTCGCCGTCCGGATTCGCCACGTAGCGGGCTACGCCGATAATCCGCGGGGCAAGGCCATCGGGGGTGGCAATGGCAACGAGCGCCAGCTCGCGGTCGTAGTCGATCTGCGTGAAGCGCGCCAGCATCATCGGTGACAGCTTGTCGACCCGGTACATGAAACGGTAGTAGCGGCTCTCCGGGGAAAGCCCCTCGACAAAGGCGCGCTCCATTTCCGCGTCTTCAGGGCGGATGGGCCTGACGAGCAGGTCACTGCCGTCGGCGAGCTGCCAGTGCTCGGCCATGGCCGAAGGGTACGGGTGGATGGCCATATGGCCGTAGCGCCGCGTGCTCGCCTCGCGCGTATGTACAGCTATCCGCGCATCGAGGGCCACGGCTCCGTCGCCGCCCAGGCGCACCGGGTTCATGGTCAGCTCGACCAGCTCCGGCAGTTCGCAGGCCAGCTCCGAGACCCGCATCAGCATAGCAACCAGGGACTCCGCGTCGGCCTCACTGAAGGTCTCCGGCGGCGCCCCCTCCAGGGCCCGGCGCACCAGCTCTCGGGCCAGGAACCCGTTCAGCGGCGGCAGCGCGACCTGCAGCCCGGCCATGGGCGAGAGGCCATCGCGGGCTGCGCCGATACCGATATAGGGACCGAAGGCAGGGTCGCGGGCCAGCACCACGGCGACCTCCCGCGGGTCATCGGCTTCAAGCAGGGGCTCAACGGAAATGCCGTTGATGCGCGCATCGGGGCGGGCGGCTTTCACCTGAGCGATGATGTCGCGATAGGCCGTGCGCACCTCGTGGGCGTCGCGTACCCGCAGGCGCACGCCGCCCACAGCGGCCTTGCGGGGAATGTCGGGAGAATTGACCTTCATGGCCACCGGAAGACCGAGGGTCTCTGCGGCCACCAGGGCATCCGCAGGGGATGATGCGTTGATCGCCGGCGACACGGGCACCCGGAACGCCCGCAGCACGGCCTTGGCCTCGGTCGTGGTGAGCGCCTCCCGGCGCTCGCCCAGGGCGTTCTCGATCATCAGCCTGGCGCCCTCGATATCCGGAGGCTGTTCCTCGGAGGCCGGCGGCGGCACCTGCAGCAGCACCGCCTGGTTGCGGCGGTAGGCGGCGATATAGGCGAAGGCATCCACGCCGCGCTCCGGGCTGGTGAAATGCGGCAGCCGTGCCGCGGCCAGCAGTTCCCGGGATCGGGCCACCAGATCCTGGCCCATCCAGCACGCCACCACAGGCTTGCGCGCGCCCTTCGCGGCCTCAATGACTGCCGCTGCGCAAGCTTCAGGGTCCGTCATGCCCTGGGGCGTAAGCAGCACCAGCAGCCCGTCGACTTCCGAATCCTCAAGCAGCGCCTTGCAGGCGGCAGCGTAACGTTCAGGCCCCGCATCACCGAGGATGTCCAGCGGGTTGTCCGGCTGCCAGTGCGTGGGCATGAGCGCGCGCAGTGCGGCATAAGTGCCGGCATTGGGGCTCGCGAGGCTGACGCCGCGCCGCCGCGCCCGGTCGGCGGCCATCCGACCCGGCCCCCCGGCGTTGCTGACCACCGCCAGGCGCTGCCCCGTGATGCGGGTACCGGCCAGCAGCGTACGCGCAGCGGTGAACAGCTGATGCACCGTATTGACGCGCACGGCGCCGGCACGCTCGATGGCGGCATCGAAGACACGATCGCCCAGCGCACCATCACCGGCCTCGTTGCGGCCGGATTTCAGAACGATCACCGGCTTCACCCGTGCGGTCATGCGCAGACCGCTGAGGAAGGCACGGGCATCGGTAATACGCTCCACATAGACCAGCACGCTGTGCGTCGACGCGTCCACGGACAGAAAATCCAGCAGGTCGCCGAAATCCACATCCGAGGCGGCGCCGGGGGACGCGACGGCGGAAAAACCGAAGTCGTTGGAATCGGCCCAGTCGAGGAGCGCATTGCAAAAACCCACGGACTGGGCCAGCAGCGCTACCTTCCCGGGCCGACTCCGGCTCTTGGCAAAGCTGGCGTTGAAATGCCAGGCCGGGCGCAGCACACCCAGGCTGTTGGGACCGAGGAGCGGCAGATCGTGGGTCCGGGCGATATCCACAAGCTCGGCCTGCAGACCGGCCCCGGCGGAGCCGATCTCACCGAACCCGGCAGACATGACAATGGCGGCACCAACCCCGCTCTCGGCGCAGTCGCGCAGGGCCGCAGCGACGCTTGCTGCGGGAATGGCAAGGATCGCCAGGTCCACGGGGCGGCTGATCGCCGAGACCCGCGGCCAGGCCGCACGCCCCTGCACCGCTTCCCGGTTGGGGTTAACCGGGTAGAGTTCCCCTTCGAAACCGCCCTCGATGATGTTATGCAACACGCGGCCGCCGACGCCATCCAGGCGGTCTGAAGCGCCGATGACAGCGACGGAACGGGGCTCGAAGAGCTTGTGCAGGTAGTGCCTTTTCAAGGTGCCGAGCTCCCGAAAGAAGCGGGGCGAGGGCCGTGCAAGACCCAGGCTTTTACAGGAGAATAGTGCCACAGTCGCAGCGAGGGTCTCCAGCACGCCATGACCATAGGCTATATCACTCACACGGATTGCCTGCGCCATGACATGGGCCTGCACCCGGAATGTCCCGCCCGCCTTACGGCCATCAACGACCGGCTCATCGCCAGCGGCGTCGACATGGCCCTGGTGCATTACGATGCACCGCTCGCCGAACGCGCCTGGCTGGAGCGGGTCCACGACCCGGCCTACCTCGACGACCTCGATGCCCGCTCGCCGCAGGGCGGCCTGGCCTGGGTGGACGGCGACACGGCCATGAACCCGGACTCCCTCACGGCCGCCCGACGTGCCGCAGGCGCTGCTGCTCTCGCCGTGGATCTGGTGCTCTCCGGCAAGGAAACGCGGGTTTTCTGCGCCGTGCGGCCCCCCGGGCACCACGCGGAGCGTAACCGGGCCATGGGCTTCTGCTTCTATAACAACGTGGCCGTCGCCGCCCTGCACGCCCTCGAGGCTCACGGGCTGTCCCGGGTGGCTATCGTCGATTTCGACGTCCACCACGGCAATGGCACCGAGCATATCGTCGCCGGGGATCAGCGGCTGCTCTTCTGCTCGACCTTCCAGCACCCGTTCTATCCGCACTCGGGTTACAACAGCATCGACAGCAACGTCGTCAATGCACCACTCCCCGCCGGTGCGGACGGCGCGGCTTTCGCCGCCGCGGTGGAGGCGAACTGGCTGCCACGGCTGCGGGCCTTCGCCCCGGAACTGGTGCTGGTGTCGGCCGGTTTCGATGCCCATCAGGCCGACGCAATGGCCGGCCTCAATTTCGTCGACAGCGACTATGCCTGGGTGACCGGTGAACTGTGCGCGCTAGCCGCCGAGAGCGCGGAGGGCCGTATCATCTCCCTGCTTGAAGGCGGCTACGACCTGCACGCCCTGGCACGCAGCGTCGAGGCCCATCTGAAGGCAATGCTGGGCTAGCTTGCCGGGGCAGATGTGCAAACTTCTGACTCAGGGCCCTGACGCCCCGTCCCCTTCCTGGCGGTCTGCGCCCAGCTGCTCCGTCGCGCCCGCCAGCGCCACCCAGAGCGCGCGCACGGCCGGCGAGGGCTCACCGAGCGCCTCGGCCGCCTCCGCGGGCCTCGCAGCGGCCCAGCTCTCCGGCGGGCGCCAGGCACGCCGCCAGGCCAACAGCGACTCCGGCGGCAGGGCCGGTGCAATGGCAAAACCCTGGGCATAGCGGCAGCCGAGGCCGAGCAACACATCACCCTGGGCCGCGGATTCCACCCCCTCGGCGACCAGTTCCCGCCCGAAAGCCCGGGCCATGCCGACGATGGCGCTCAGCATGGCAAAGTCGTCAGCGCCCTTGAACAGATCGCGCACGAAGCGGCGATCGATCTTGAGCCGCTCGGCCGGCAGATCCTTCAGATGCGATAAAGAGGAGTACCCGGTGCCGAAATCGTCGAGGGCAAAACGGACCCCCAGGGGCGCGCAGACCGCCATAACGTCCTGCAGCTGCTCCCGATCGGCCAGCGCCGAGCTCTCGAGAATCTCCAGGGTCAGACCGCAGTCACCGCCATCGAGCTCGTGGAATCGCAGCAGCTCGCGCAGTCCCGCGGTGAAATCGGAACGGCTGAGCTGGGGGCTGGTCACGTTGACCGCCACGGCGATGTCCTCGCCGGCCGCTCGCCAACCCGCCAGCTGAGCTACCGCCTGGCGCAGCACCCAGTCGCCCACCCGCCGCGCCAGGGGATGCCCCTTGAGCATGGGCAGGAACTCTTCGGCCCCGAGCAGCCGATCCTCGCGCTGCCAGCGCAGCAGAGCTTCCACCGCGAGCAGTTCGCCGCTCTGCATGTCGACGATCGGCTGGTAGTGCAACACGAACTGTCCCTGATCCAGAGCCCGCCCCATGTCCTCAAGATAGGCGCGCAAGCGAGCGTCCTGCTGCCGGTCGTAGAGCCGGTAGCCGTTTTTGCCCGCGTTCTTGGCCTGATACATGGCCTGGTCGGCCTGCCGCAGGAGGCCTTCGGCATCCGCCGAAACGCCGCGGCCGTAGAAGCTCAAGCCCGCGCTGGCAGACAGGGCTACCCGGTCCTCGCCCAGGGCGAGGGGCTCGGCAAGCCTGCTCAGCAGCCGGTCCACCAGCAGCAGGCATTCCTTGCGGCTGTTGAGATCCACGAGCACTATCACAAATTCATCGCCGCCGACGCGGGCCACCGTGTCGCCGCGGCGCACGGAGGCCTGCATGACCTTGCTGACGCTGGCAAGCGCCCGGTCGCCGGCAGCGTGGCCGTGGCGGTCGTTGATGCTTTTGAAGCCGTCGAGGTCCAGGTAGAGCACGGCCAGCTCCGTGCCCCGCCGCTCCGCCACCGCCATGGCCTGCTCAAGGCGGTCTGCGAGCAGAGCCCGATTGGGCAGTCCCGTGATGCTGTCGAAATGAGCCGTGCGCTGCAGCTGTTCCTGGCGCCGATAATCATCAGTGATATCCCGGGCTATCGTGAACAGCCCCTCGCTGTCGCCTTCCTCCTCGCCGACGATAGGCCAGCGGCTCACGGCCATCCAGCCGGGCTTGCCGTCTTCCCGGGTCAGGGGCTGTACCTGGTTCAGGAGCGGTTCACCGGTGCGCAGCACGCGGGCCTCCTGCTCTGCCGTATGCCGTGCCGTCTCGGCATCGAAAAGGTCGGCCTCGGTCTTGCCCACGAGGCTTCGCCAGTCTTCTTTGCCGGTGAGCCTGGCAAAGCTGGAACTGCAGAACAGCAGACGTCCCGTGGCATCCTTGAACAGCACCAGGTCCGTGGTCTTGTCGAGAAAAATGAGGAAGTTCTTGTTCAGCTCTGCAAGATGCCTTCGCTCCTCGTCGAGCTCCTCGAGCGCGGCACGGCGCGACCGGTAAGCCGCACGCACCGCCCGGTTCGCGCGCAACAGGCCGGCCACGAGCACAAGCACAAGCAGGAAGGCCGCAGCGAGGGCGAGGAGCTCACCGCGGTATTGATGCAGCACATCATCGAGGCGCAGCAGCTGCACCTCGTCGTAGGGTGGCAGGCGCAGGGCGCGCACCGCGGCATCCACCGCACTGTAATCGCCGGGCAGGCCGATCCCGGCGGCGTAACCCGTGGCCGCCGGCACAGCCAGCGGTTGCGCCCGAAGGAGCGAACCGAAGGCCAGCCGCACCACGGCCGGATCCACCTGCGGCAGCGCAGCAACGGCCCACTGCGGGTACAGCGGCGTCGAATTGAGGAAGGGAAATCCGGGGGTATCGCGCTGACCAAGCAACCGCACCGCGCCGTCGTCGAGCAGCCCGCTACTGCGGAAAAATTCATAGTTGGCGCTGCGCAGGAACGCCGCGTCCACCTCCCCGGCGCGAAGGGCCGCAAGAGCCTCAGGCTGCGTTGCGTAGTCCACCATGACCAGCGACGAGGCGGCTACCCCCGCTTCCGCCAGCGCCGCCAGCGGCGCCAGGTAGCCGCCGGTATCGCTGCGGCCCAGGGTGGCCACGCGCTTGCCAACGAGATCGGGCAAGGTCACGAGATCATCGCGCCCCGCCTGCACCAGAATGACACCTCCGACGCGGTGCACCTCCGTACCGTCGGCACGGCGAACATAAACCGAAGCAAATGCCGGCGGCAGGGAGGTGCGTGCGCGGAGCAGAAGGTAGTGGTACGGGTTGGTGACAACCAGGTCGACCGTACCTGCGGCCACCGCCGCCTCCAGGGCGGGGCCGCGCAGGAAGAGAAACCGCAGGGACAGGGGCGCGCCGGTGGCCTTCAGGGCACTACTGAGCGGCGCCATGGAGAGCCGCGCCGAGCGCGCCGGACCGAGTTCATAGATGCCCACGGTCAGCGGCGTCGGCTCCGCGACGGCCGGAGCAGCGGCGAAGCCACACAGCACTAGACACACGCCGGCGAGGCGGGCTCGCAACGATCGAGTCTGTCGTTCTGTGATCCTGCTCCCGGACACCTGGCTCAGCCCTCGCTTGCCTTGGCCGATTGTCGGCAAAAGGCGCGGGGGCGGCAAGCTGCCCGGCTGCCCGGGGCGTCAGCCGCCCAGAAAACTCACCAGCTGATAGATGGCAAGAGCGCCAAGATACCCGGCGACGCCGTAAGCCGCGAACATCTGCAGCGGCAGGCGCCGGGAGCCCGCTTCGCGACTGAGGATGGCCATGGTGGAGACACACATGAGGGCAATGGCGAAGAACACCAGCAGGGCGAGCCCGGAGGCGAGACCCAGCTCACTGGCCTGAATGTGGCTCACCAGCGGCACCATGTTCTCCTCCGCAGACTCGATACCGAACATGGCCCCGAGGGTGCCGACAAAGACCTCCCGGGCCAGGAAGGAAGTCAGGATGGCCACCCCGTAGCGCCAGTCCAGACCCAGCGGCTCGAAGAGCGGGCCGACGAAGCGCCCGAGCTGGCCGAGCCAGGAGGCGCTGAGATCGGCACCGCCGTTGGGGAAGTAGCCGAGGAACCAGACCACTACGGTAACCGCGAGAATAATGCCCCCGGCCTTGGTAATGAAATGCTTGCAGCGCTGCCAGGCCTTGCGCACCAGGGGCGCCCAGGCCGGCACCCGGTAGGGGGGCATCTCCAGAACGAAGGGCAGGTCCGTGAAGTGGTCGGCGCGACTCCGGGATACCAGTGCGGTCACCAGGAGGGCACAGAACATGCCGAAGAAGTAGATGCCGAACATCGCCGCCCCCTGCACGCCCACAAGGCCGCCGAAGGCGGTCGTGTTGGGAATGAAGGCGGCAATCAGCAGGGTGTAGACGGGCAGCCGCGCCGAGCAGGGCATGAGCGGAATGGCCAGGTAGGTAAGCAGGCGCTTGCGCGGCGAATCAATGGAGCGTGCCGCGTAGATCCCGGGAATCGCGCAGGCAACGCCGGACAACATGGGAATGAAGCTTTTGCCGGTAAGACCGAAGAAGCGCAGGGGCTTGTGGCAGATGAGCGCGGCCCGGGCCATGTAGCCCGAATCCTCGAGCATGCCGATCACAAAGGTGAGCACGAAAATCTGCGGCACGAACACGAGGAAGGCGCCCATGCCCGAAAACAGCGCATCGGCCGTGAAGTCCTTGCCCAGCTGGCCCGGCACGAGTGGCACCACCAGCTCGGCGAGCCAGCCCAGACCGGCCTCTACGGCGTCCATGGCCGGGGCCGCCCAGGTAAAGATGGACTGGAACAGCAGGTACATGATCACGAAGAAAGCAAGGCCGCCGAAGGCCGAGTGCAGGAAGAAACCGTCGAGACGGGTCTGCGTTCGCACGAGCAGATCACCACGGGGGCCGTACTTGCGTGCGAGCTGGTGGGCGTTGCCGCGCAGGAGCACGTCGGGGGTATGGGCAATACCCTCGTCATGGGGCCAGGGGTCGGCCGCAGCGTCTTCGCCGCGCAGGCGACACAGGAGCTCCGGCACCCCCTTGCCGGTGCGGGCGGAAATCGGCAGCACCGGCGCTGACAGCTCCCGGGACAGACCCTCGAGATCCACCTCCAGGCCGTGGCCGGCGAGAATATCCATCATGTTGGCGAGCACAAGCACCGGCTTGCCGCGGCGCTCGCACTCGCGAATCACCTGCAGCGTAAAATAAAGGCTCTTCTCCAGCCGGGTGACGTCAATAAGGCAGAGCACATGCGAGACCTCGGGGTCCTCGAGGCCCTGCTGGAACTGCTCCACCGCCACCTGCTCCTCCCCGGAGATCGGCTGCAGCGAATAGGTGCCCGGATAGTCGACCAGGGTGGTGTTTTCAAGATCGGCAAAGTGACCGCTCGTCACCTCGACGGTGATACCCGGGAAATTCGCGACCTTCTGGGAGAGTCCCGTGAGGCGGTTGAAGAGCAGGCTCTTGCCGCAGTTGGGGCTGCCGATCAGGATGATCTTACGTGTCATGGGACTCCAGCTTGATATGACTGGCCACCTCGTCGTCGAGGGAGAAGATGGTATTGCTGACGCGGAAGACCTTCGGCGACCCGAAGGCCGGCGCCTGGAGGCAGCTGACGGTCTCGCCGGGATGGAAGCCCATCTCCATAAGGCGCACTCGATAGTGGTCGGCGAGGATGTCATCAAAACCCGCGATTACGCCGCCCTCCCCCTTGCGCAGGGACCACAAAGACCTGGGCGCCCCGGCATTCACCGGAGCTGTCATCGTCGCTTTCATCGCGGGATCCTCATGCCGTGGTGCGCTCGCGCTGCTGCGCCAACCAAAGATGCGAATAATAACCGTTCCTCGCCAACAAGTCATCGTGCGTGCCGCGCTCAACCACGCGCCCCTCGCTGAGCACCACCAGCTCGTCGGCGTCGATCACCGTCGACAGGCGGTGGGCAATAACCAGCGTTGTGTGCGAACGGGCCAGGGCCTTCAGCGCGTCGAGCACCGCCGCCTCCGAGCGGCTGTCCAGGGATGAGGTCGCCTCGTCGAAGACCAGGATCGGCGCATCCTTGAGCAGGGCCCGGGCGATCGCCACCCGCTGCTTCTCGCCGCCGGAGAGCTTGAGACCACGCTCACCCACGGTGGTATCCATGCCCTCCGGCAGCCCGGCAACGAAAGCCTCCAGGTGCGCCCGGGCAAGCGCGGCCTGCACCTCCTCGTCGCTGGCGCCGGGCCGGCCGTAACGGATGTTCTCACGCAGGCTGTCGTTGAAGAGCACCGTATCCTGGGGGACGATGCCGACCGCCCGCCGCAAGCTCTCCTGGGTCACCTCGCGCAGGTCCTGTCCATCGATGCGCACGGCGCCGGCGGCAGGATCGTAGAAGCGGAAAAGCAGCTTCACAAGGGTCGATTTGCCTGCCCCGCTGGCACCGACCAGCGCCACCTTTTTCCCCGCCGGCACGCGGAAGCTCACGCCATCGAGGATGGGCCGGCCGTTCGGGTAGTGGAAGGACACCGCATCGAAGACCACCTCGCCGCCGCCCACCGCCAGGGGCCGCGCGGCCGGGGCATCGCGGATCATCGGCTCCCGGTCGAGGAGGGAGAACAGGTTCTCGATGTTCGCGAGGGAACTCTTGATCTCCCGATAAACAAAGCCCAGGAACCCCAGCGGCATGAACAGCTGCAGCATGAACTGGTTGATCAGTACAAAGTCACCGATGCTCAGCAGGCCGCCGCTGACCTGCCAGGCGGCAAGGCCGATCATGGCGGTCTGCGACAGGGCGATGATCAGCGCCTGCCCCGCATTCAGAGCGAACAGCGACAGGCGGTTGGAGCGGCGGGCGCTCTCCCACTCGGCCAGGGACTCGTCGTAGCGATCCGCCTCGAAGCCCTCATTGGTGAAGTACTTGACCGTCTCGTGGTTGAGCAGGCTGTCCACGGCCCGCGTATTGCTGCTCGAGTCCGCTTCGTTTACCGCACGCACAAAGCGGGTGCGCCACTCGGTCGCGCGGAAGGAAAACAGCGCGTAGGCAACAACGGAAGCGACGACAATGGACGCATAGCCGCCGCCGTAGTTGAACAGGAGGATCCCGGCCACCATCACAATCTCAAACAGCGTCGGTGCGATGTTGAAGACAAAAAAGCGCAGCAGGAAACTGATCCCCGTAGTGCCACGCTCAATATCCCGGGCGAGGCCGCCGGTACGCCGGTTGAGGTGATAGTCGAGCTCGAGGCTGTGCACGTGCCGAAACGCCAGGAGCCCGATGCGGCGCATGGCGCGCTCGGTGACGCGGCCGAAGAGCGTATCCCGGAGCTCGCCGAAGAACACGTTGGCAAAACGCGCAGCCCCGTAGGCGAGGACCAGGCCGAAGAGCAGCCCCGCAGCCATACCGGCGCCGGCAGCGAGGTCGAGGCTGTCGACGAGGTGCTTGAGCAGGAATGGAATCGTCAGCAGCGCCCCCTTGGCCGCCAGCAGGCAGGCAAGGGCCAGGCCGATGCGCGGCCAGTTGCCGGCCAGCAGCGGGATCAGCCGCCTGAGCACGCCCCAGGGCAGGGGTCCTGCGGGTAGGTCTGTAGGAGTAGTGCCTCGCATGGCTCCGCGCCCGGCACTTTCGCCCGGGGCTCGCTGTCAGGGAATGGGCAGGCCGCGGGGGTGCGGCACCCGGGGCCCGCAGGCCCCGAACGGGGTTGTCTCAGTCGATGATCACGCCGGCGGTATCGGCATCGGGGGCCCGGGCCGGCACAGGCGCGACAAGCTCGCAGAAGATCACTTTGTCGGAGGTAGCTTCCCGCTCCCTGGCCTTGCTGAACTCCACCCGTGCCATGCTGTCCTCCCGAAGAGCCTGCTGCGACGGCGCAGAGGATAGCCTGTTCCCCGGGCCTTGAACACCACCGCCCCGGACGCCCGCCCGGGGCTGCTGCATTGCAATGGTTGCAGCGGCACGCCACACTTGGCAGCGCAAGCCGCCCACAACACGGACCCGGAGACACCATGGCTGACGAGCGCTACCCGTTCACGGACAAAACCATCGCCCGCGGCTGAGGCCGCGCGCGACGTACCGCCCACCATGGCAGAGCTACTGGACACCGTCGGCTGGCGGGAATGGCTGCGCTTCCCGACCCTCGGCATCGACGCGATCAAGGCCAAGGTCGATACGGGAGCCCGCACCAGCTGCCTGCATGCCTTCGAACTCGAGCCCTTCGAACGGAACGGTCGACCGTGGGTGGCCTTTGCGATGCATCCCTTGCAGCGCGACGAGAGCACGGTGCTGCGCTGCGAGGCACCCGTGGTGGACCAGCGGCAGGTGCGCGACTCCGGTGGCCACGCCGAGCGGCGCTATGTCATTGACGTCCCGGTGGCGCTGGGCAAGTACCGCTTCGAGGCCGAGGTCACACTCACCAGCCGCGACACCATGCTGTTTCGCTGCCTGCTCGGACGCACCGCGCTGCGGGGCCGTTTCCTGGTCGATCCGGGCCGCTCCTACCTCGTTGGCAAGCCGCCCGACGACGACGCTGCGCCGCCGCAAGGAGGACTCAAACCATGATCATGAAAATCGGCATCCTTTCCCGGAACCGGAAGCTCTACAGCACCAGGCGCCTGGTGGAGGCCGCCGCGGCGCGGGGTCACGAGGTCCACGTGCTGGACACGCTCAAGTGCTATATGGACATCAACTCGGCAAAGCCGATGATCTACTACAAGGGCGAGCCGCTTGAGGGCTACGACGCCGTCATTCCCCGGATCGGCGCATCGATCACGGAGTACGGTACCGCCGTCATCCGCCAGTTCGAGATGATGGGAGTCTACTGCCTCACCGAATCCATCCCTCTGGGCCGCTCCCGCGACAAGCTCAGGGCGCTGCAGCTTCTGTCCCGGAAAGGGGTGGGCATGCCGGTGACTGGCTTTGCCCACGATGTGGAAAACGGCCGCCAGCTGATCAAGATGGTCGGCGGCACCCCCGTGGTCCTCAAGCTCCTCGAGGGTACCCAGGGGCGCGGTGTGGTGCTGGCCGAGACCTACAAGGCTGCGGAATCGGTCATCGATGCCTTTATCGAGCTCGGCGCGGACTTCCTGGTGCAGGAGTTCATCAAGGAGGCCGGCGGCTCCGATGTGCGCGCCTTCGTCATCGGCCGTCGGGTGGTTGCAGCCATGGAGCGCAGCGCCGCCGAGGGTGAGTTCCGCTCGAACCTGCACCGCGGCGGCAGCGCGGCACCGACCAAGCTCACCCCGGAAGAGCGGCGCACGGCCGTCAAGGCAGCGCAGACCATGGGGCTGTCCGTGGCCGGCGTCGACATCCTGCGCTCCTCCCGCGGCCCGCTGATCATGGAAGTGAATTCCTCCCCGGGCCTGCGCGGCATCGAGGAGGCGAGCGGCAGGGATATTGCCGGGCGGATCATCGACTACGTCGAGGAGCACGCCCGCCCCACCAAGAGCGACAGCCGGCGGACCCGGGGCTGAGATGAACCGGGGGCGGCGCGAACCCATCGTCATCGGCGGCGTCAGCGTCGCCGCGGGCGAGCACCGCAACGTTGATATCCCCGTTTCACCGCTCTACACGCATGATGGCCTGTCCATCAATGTTCAGGTCCTTCACGGCAGCCAGCCGGGGCCCGTGGTCTTCATCTGCGCGGCGATCCACGGCGACGAGATCAACGGCGTCGAGATCATCCGCCGGCTGCTCAAGCACCGCTCCCTGAAGACCGTGCGCGGCACGTTGCTGGCTATCCCCATTGTCAATGTCTACGGCTTTCTGAACCATTCGCGCTACCTGCCCGACGGCCGCGATCTCAACCGCTCCTTCCCCGGCTCGGACGCCGGCTCCCTGGCCGCGCGGGTCGCCAATACGTTCCTGCAGGAAATCGTTCTCAAGTCCGATTACGGTATCGACCTGCACACCGGCGCCCGGCACCGGGCGAATTTTCCGCAGATCCGCGCCGATCTCGACATGGACGGTGCCCGGGGTATGACCGAAGCCTTCGGCGTGCCGCTGGCCCTGGACTCGAAAATTCGCGACGGGTCCCTGCGCGAAGCGGCCGGGGACGCGGGCATCCCGGTAATCCTCTACGAGGCCGGGGAAGCACTGCGCTTTGAGGAGATGTACATCCGCGCCGGCGTCAACGGCATCATCAATGTACTGCGGCACCTCGGCGTACTCCGGCGCAGCCGACGCAAGCACCCGCTGAGCCCGCCGATTGTCAGCGACCAGTCGAGCTGGCTGCGCGCACCGGAGAGCGGGATCCTGAGCACGCTGGTCCCCCTCGGCGCGAAGGTCGTCGCCGGCCAGACCATCGGCATGGTGGCCGACCCCCTCGGCACCCGGGAAAGCCCCCTCGAGGCCACACACGACGGCGTGGTCATCGGGCGCACCAACCTGCCGCTGGTCTACGAGGGCGATGCGGTGTTTCACATCGCCCGCTACGGACGGCGCACGGACCAGGTGGAGCGCCAGCTGGAACAATTTCAGGAACACTACGAAAGCCAGGAGCCCTGAGCCGATGCTATAATCCGGGCGCTTCGCCCGCTCGCAGGGTACCGGCCCGGACACCTCCCCTATGCGCAAGAACCTGATCGTCGCCACGCTGATCGCCGCCGGCATCCTGCTGTGGCTGCTCTCCGGCCTCTTCGGCAGTAACGACGGCGACCGAGCCGCCAATCCGCCGCCCCTGGCCGAAGCCCAGCCTCGGGAAACGAGCCGTGAACCCGTGGCCGTACGCGCCCGGGAAAGCCGCGCCGAGCCGCGCCAGCGCACCCTGGCGCTGCGCGGACGTACCGACAACAAGCGCACCGTAGAGGTACGTGCCGAAATCACCGGCATGGTGATCGAGCGGCCGGTGGAACGCGGCAGTCGCGTCGAGGCCGGCGACCTGCTCTGCCGCGTCGCCGTCGACGACCGGGAGGTCGCCGTGGCAGAAGCCGAGGCGGCGCTGAAGCGGGCGCGCATCGAATACGAGGGCGCGCTCAAGCTACGCGAAATGGGCCTGCAGTCGGCCACGGCCATCGCCCAGGCGGAGGCCGGCCTCGCCGCCGCCCGCGCGACGCTGAAGCGCGAGCAGCTCAACCTCGAACGGACCGCGCTGCGCGCGCCTTTTGCCGGCGTGGTAGAGGCCGTGGCTCTGGAAATCGGCGATTACGCCACTCCCGGCACCACCTGCGCCACACTTCTCGATCTGGACCCGATGCTGGTCACGGCCCGGGTGAGCGCCGGCGATGCCGCCCGGCTCGAGGTCGGTGCGCCGGTGCGCGCGGTGACCGCGACAGGCCGGGAACTCACGGCCACCCTCAGCTTCATCGGCAACCAGAGCGACACGGCAACGCGCACCTACGCCCTGGAGGCCACGCTGCCGAACCCGGACTACCTGCTGCGGTCCGGGGTCCCCGCGACGCTGGAGATCCCCACCGGGGAGGTACAGGCCCACCGGGTATCGCCGGCGCTCTTCACCCTCGACGATGCCGGCCGGCTGGGGCTGCGAACCCTGGACCGGGATAACCGGGTGGTGTTCCAACCCATCGACATCATCGAAGACGGTGCCGAGGGCACCTGGGTGACCGGCCTCCCGTCCGTCACGCGTATCATCACAGTCGGTCAGGAGTTTGTCTTCGACGGGCAGCGCGTGCGCGTCGAGCAGGACGAGCCGATGGCTCTGTCGGCGCGGAGCGCACGATGATCGGCTTCATTGATGCGGCGATCAGCCGCACCCGCAGCACGCTCCTGGTGATGGCCATGGTAGTGCTGGTCGGTCTCATTGCCCGGGCCATTCTGCCCATCGCCAACGAACCCCACATTGAGGCGCCCTTTTTCTACGTGGGCGTTCTCCACGAAGGCATCTCACCGGAAGACGCCGAGCGGCTGCTTATCCAGCCCATGGAGATCGAGCTGCGCAAGATCGAGGGCATCGAGGAAATCACCGCTCTCGCCTCTGAAGGCAACGCCACGGTCTTCGTCGAGTTCGCCGCGGAGATGGATCTGGACGAGGCGCTCTCGGACCTGCGGGAGGCCGTGGATCGGGCCAAGGCGGAGCTCCCGGGCACCGCGGAAGAGCCCATGGTCCGCGAGCTGCAGATCAACGACTTCCCCATGATCCAGGTCAGCCTCATCGGTGACGGTGTCCCCGAGCGCGATGTCTATGCCGCCGCGACCATGCTCCGGGAGGCCCTCGAAACCATCCCGGACGTACTCAAGGCCGAGTTGCGCGGCGAGCGCGAGGAAATGCTCGAAGTGCTCATCGACCCCGAGGCCCTCGAGAACTACGCCATTTCCAGCGAAGAGCTGATCAACACCCTCCAGCGCAATAACCGTCTCATCCCGGCGGGCAGTCTCGACAGCGGCGGCGGCCGCTTCTCGGTCAAGGTGCCGTCGGTGGTGGAAGAACCCGCCGACGTCATGTCCCTGCCCGTGCGCAACGACGGCACCACAGTGGTGACCCTTGGCGAGATCGCCACGATCCGCAAGACCTTCAAGGACCGGACGGGCCATGCCCGGGTCAATGGCCGCGAGGCCATCACCGTCGCGGTAACACCCCGGGCAAACGGCAACATCATTGAGGGCGTCGCCGGCGTCCGCGCGGTAATCGACGAGTTTCGCCCGCGTATCCCGGAGGCGATCGAGCTGCTCGTCACGCAGGACCAGGCCGAGTTCGCCGCACTGCAGGTGACGGAGCTGCAGGGAAATATTTTCACCGCCCTGGCGCTGGTGATGGTGCTGGTAGTGGCGACCATGGGCTTTCGCAGCGGGCTGATCGTCGGCTTTGGCATTCCGGTGTCGCTGCTTTTCTCCGTGACGATCATCTACTTGCTCGGTTTCACCTTCAATTTCATGGTGATGTTCGGCATGCTCCTCGGTCTTGGCATGCTCATCGACGGCGCCATCGTCGTCACTGAATACGCCGACCGGCGCATGGGCGAGGGCATCGATCACCGGGCCGCCTACTCCGAGGCAGTGAAGCGCATGTTCTGGCCCGTCACGGCCTCGACGGCCACCACCCTGGCCGCCTTTCTGCCGCTCATGTTCTGGCCCGGCATCTCCGGCAAGTTCATGAGCTACCTGCCGATCACGGTCTTTACAGTGCTTGCCGGCTCCCTGCTCTACGCCCTGCTTTTCGGTCCGGTGCTCGGCACGGTCTTCGGCCGACCGACGAGGCACAGCGCGGCGGCGGCAGCGCAAATGCACGAACTGGAGACCGGCGACCCGACGAAGCTGCGCACCTTCACCGGGCGCTACGCGCGCTTCCTGGCGGCCGTCACCCGGCGGCCGACCGTCACCCTCGGTCTGATCCTCGCCGTGCTGCTCAGCATCTTCTGGAGCTACGGCCGCTTCGGCGTGGGCATGGTTTTCTTCTCGGATTCGGACCCGCAGTTCATCCAGGTTTCGGTCCGGGGCCGGGGGAACTTTTCCGCCGAGGAGGTAGACCGCCTGGTCTGGCAGGTCGAGGAGCGGATCCTGCAGATCGAGGGCATCCGGGCTGTGAATGCGCGTACCATCCTTCCCGGCGCCAACGGTATCGGCCGCGGCGCCGACGCCACCGCCGACCGCATCGGCTCCATCTTCGTCGAGCTGCACCCCGAGCAGGACCGCGCCAGCAACGGGGCCGAGATCTTCCGGGAGATCCGCGCGCGCACCAGCGGCTTCCCGGGCATCATCGTCGAGGTCTTCGGCCAGGAAATGGGACCACCCGTTGGCAAACCGATACAGATCGAGCTGCGCTCCCGGCAACGGGAGCTGCTCGAACCGGCCATTGCCCGGATCCGCGCGCACCTCGACACCCTGCCGGAACTCGTCGACATCGACGATACACGCGCCCTGCCCTCCATCGAGTGGCGCATGGAAGTGGATCGCGCAGAGGCGTCGCTCTACGGCGCCGATGTGGTCGCCGCCGGCGTTGCGGTGCAGCTGGTGACCAACGGCGTCAAGGTTGCGGAATACCGCCCGGACAGCTCCGAAGATGCGGTCGACATCCGCGTGCGCTATCCACCGCAGTATCGCGGTGTGGAAGCCATGCGCAGCCTTCGCCTCAGCACGCCGCAGGGCCGCGTTCCGCTGAGTAATTTCGTGACCATGCAGCCGCGGCAGGGCGTGGACACGCTGGAGCGCATCGACGGCATGCCTGTGGAGCGCATCCGCGCCGATGTAATCGACGGCGTCCTCGCCGATACGATGGTGGACCGCATCGGCAAATGGCTGCAGACGCAGACCTTCGACCCCGCGCTGCAGATCAGTTTCCGCGGCGCCAACGAAGAGCAGAACGAGTCCATCGCCTTTGTGCAGGTCGCTTTCCTGCTGTCACTACTGCTCATGTTCGTGCTGCTGGTGACGCAGTTCAACAGCTTCTATCAGAGCACGCTGATCCTCCTGGCGGTGATCATGTCCACCGCCGGTGTGCTCCTCGGCCTGTTGATCCTCGGCAACCCCTTCAGCGCCATTCTGAGCGGCGTCGGCGTGGTCGCGCTGGCCGGCATTGTAGTCAACAACAACATCGTGCTTATCGATACCTTCAACTACGTGCGGGAGCAGCACCCGGAGCTGCCGGTGCAGGAGATTATCGTGCGCTCTGCCGCCCAGCGGCTGCGCCCGGTGCTGCTGACCACCGTGACCACGGTCTTCGGGCTGCTGCCCCTGGCCTGTGGTCTCTCTGTGGATCTTATCAACCGCAGCGTCACCGCCAGCGGGCAGATGTCGACCTTCTGGGGCCCTCTCTCCCAGGCCATCGTCTTCGGCCTGACCTTTGCCACAGTACTCACCCTGGTGGCGACGCCGGCCATGCTCGCGCTCCCGGCCCGCCTGCGTCAGCTCCTCGGGCGGTTCCGGAGAAGCGACAGCAGCGCAGCGGTGGTGCACTGACGCGCGGCCCGGGCTCCGGCAAAGAGGTTACAGGGAGCCGCCAATCCGTTATGCTGCGCCCCGCACGAGCTGGCCGTGTGCAACCATCCGCCAGCGGCTATCCCGGAACCCCCTATGAGCTTTGCCGATCTCGGCCTCAGCGATCCTTTGCTGAAGGCCATTGCCGAACGTGGCTACGACACCCCTTCTCCCATCCAGCTCGGTGCCATTCCAGACATCCTCGCCGGCCATGACCTCATGGCGGCGGCACAAACCGGCACCGGAAAGACCGCTGCCTTTACGCTGCCGCTGCTGCAGCGTCTCGCCGAGGGGCCACGGGCACCGGCGCGCCAGGTACGCGCGCTGGTCGTCACACCGACGCGGGAGCTTGCCGCCCAGGTACACGACAGTGCGGTGCATTACGGCGCCCACCTGCCCCTGCGTGCTGAAGTCGTTTTCGGCGGGGTCAAGATCAACCCGCAGATCGCACGGCTGAAGCGCGGCTGTGACATCCTTGTTGCGACGCCCGGAAGGCTCCTGGACCTGCATCAGCAGGGTGCCGTGGCCTTCGATGCCCTTGAGGTCCTGGTCCTCGACGAAGCTGACCGCATGCTGGATATGGGCTTTATTCACGATGTGCGCCGCATCGTCGCCCTGCTGCCGACAAAGCGGCAGACGCTCATGTTCTCGGCGACCTTCTCGACGGACATCCGACGCCTGGCCCAGGGCTACCTGCAGCAACCGCGCGAGGTCTCGGTGGCTCCGGCCAATGCCACCGCGGACACCGTCGAGCAGTGGATCTACCCGGTGGACAAGGACCGCAAGCCGGACCTGCTATCGCACCTCATCCGCGAGCGCAACTGGCACCAGGTACTGGTGTTTTCGCGGACTAAACATGGCGCCAACCGCCTCGCCAAGCGCCTGGAGCGAGACGGCATCGTGGCCGAACCGATCCACGGCAACAAGAGTCAGAATGCGCGCACCCGGGCGCTGGAAGGCTTCAAAAGCGGGCGCGTACAGGCGCTCGTGGCCACGGACATCGCTGCGCGCGGGCTGGATATCAGCGGCCTGCCCCAGGTGGTGAACTTCGACCTGCCGAACGTCTCCGAAGACTATGTGCACCGCATCGGCCGTACCGGCCGCGCCGGGGCCACGGGCCACGCCTACTCACTGGTGTGTGCCGAGGAAGCGGAATACCTCCAGGGCATCGAGCGCCTGATCCGGCGCACCCTGCCGCGGGAGCAGGTGCCGGGCTACGAGCCCACAGAACCCCTGCCCGAGCCCGGTGCCTCCTCCCTTGCGGCCAGGGGCCGGGGGCGCGGACCCGCGCCGACAAAGCGTGGCGCCAGTGCGGGCCGGGCGCAGGCGCCTGGGGGCCAGAC
>NZ_KN234782.1 GCF_000764025.1 Pseudohaliea rubra DSM 19751
CAGCACCCGCCCACCCCAGGCAGCGAGGTTAGCCGGGGCCGCCGTACTGCGCAGCCCGGCCGCGAAGGCGGCCTCGGCACCGGGCAGCACAGGCAGCGCGGCGAGGTCGACGGTGGCGCCCAGCTCGTTGCCGAGCATCTCGCAGAGGTGACCGGCAAGCCCGAAGCCGGTGACATCCGTGGCCGCGTGAGCGCCGCCGGCGATGGCGGCATCCAGCGCTGCCGCCTGGCTCGCGCCCATGAGCGCCAGTGCCCCATCGATAGCCCGCCCGTCCGCGGCGAGCTGCATGTGCGCCGCGAACAGCACGCCGACACCCAGGGGACGGGTGAGCAGGAGCGCATCGCCCGCCTGCGCGCCGCGCTTGCGCAAGGGTTCATCCGCCGCCGCCTCGCCGGTCACGGCAAACCCCAGCTGCCACTCCGGCCCCTGCAGGCTGTGGCCGCCGAGAAGCACGCAATCGGCCTCCGCAAAGGCCGTCAGTGCACCGGCGAGCACCTGGCGGAGGTCCCGGGCCTGTATGCTCGGCGCCGAAAAAGGCAGGGTAATGGCGGCGAGCGCCGCCCGCGGCCGGGCACCGCTGGCATAGAGGTCGTTGAGGGCGTGCTGGGCGGCAATGCGGCCCATGAGCCAGGGATCATCGACCAGCGCACGCAGCGTATCCAGGCTCTGCAGCAGGATCCCGCCCGCCTGCGGCAGTGGCGCCGCATCCTCCGCAGCAGCGCCGCCGGGCAGGCAGTGTGCCGGAAAATCGGCCCGCAGCGCCGCGAGGGCCTCGGCGAGCGGATCTCCACCAACCTTGGCGCCGCAGCCGCCGCAGGGGGCCTGGGTCAGGGCGTGGGCCCGAACAGTGTTCCCGTCCGCGGGCTTCATGCGCGGCAGTTCGCTGAAACGGCGCATGAAGGACCGGTCGATGTGATCCTTCCAGCGCCAGACCCAGGCACCCGTGGCGCTGAAGGGCCCGCGGTCCGCCGTGGCGCGCCGGTCACCCAGGGACAGGAGCGACAGGAATCGCTGCTGCGGGCGGTGCTCGCGCAGGCTGCCGCCCGTGAGGCTGGCTCGCAGGTTATGGGCCAGCGCCGGCCCCTGGCGCACGGCGTACACGCCCGCCTTTGGCCGCGGGTGGTTGACCTGGGTGGCGATGTCCCCGGCGCCGAAGACCCGCCCGTCATCTACGCTGCGCAGCGTGTCGTCCACCGCGAGGAACCCGCGCTCGTCCACGGTGAGGCCGCTGGCCTTCACCCAGGGCGCCGCGGCCGCCGCCGTACACCAGTAGAGGCTATCGAAGGGCTCGCGGCGGCCGTCCTCGAGGCGCAGTTCACCGGCGTGGACCTCGGCGACCCGCGCGCCCTCCTCGAGCGTCACGCCCAGGCGGCCGATGGCGTCCCGGGCCGCGGCCCGGGCCGAGCGGTGATAGCCGGGCAAGAGCTCGCCCCCGCAGAAGAGGACCAGGGTGGCACCGCTGCCGTCCAGGGCATGGGCCATGGCGAGTGCCAGCTCCAGCCCGCCTGCGCCGCCGCCGACGACGGCGATGCGTTGGCCACCGTGGGCCGCGAGGCCCGCCTGCCAGCGCTGCCAGAATTCCGCGACCGGCTTGACCGGTACCGCGTGCTCGCGGGCGCCGGGCACGACGTCCAGGGTGGGCTGGGAGCCGATGTCGAGGCTGAGCAGGTCGTAGCCCAGGGGGGGCCGCTCCGCGAAGTGAAGCTCCCGCCGCTGCGGGTCGAGGGCCGTGACCGTGTCGCGAAGGAAGCGTACCCCGCCCCACTGGCAGAGGCGCGCCAGGTCGATATGCGTGTCCTCGAAGCGGTAGTGGCCGGCGACGAGCCCCGGCAGCATACCGGAGTAGGGCGTGTGGCTTGCCGGGGACACCAGGGTCAGCCGCGCACCGGGCACCGGGTCCATGGCCAGCATACGCAGCACCAGCGCATGGGCGTGGCCGCCGCCCACGAGGACGAGATCACGGGTGATTTCTGTCGGCGTCAGCACGCAGTCGCTCCCCTTCGCTATTGCTCGTGTGCCCGGTCCCGCTGCGCAGCCCAGGTCGCAAGTTCCTCCCGCCGCCCGCGGGCGAGTACCGGGCCGTCACGCTGCGCCGCCTGGTAGTCGTACATGGGATCGTAATACTCGGCGAGCAGGCGGGCGATCCAGGCACGGTGCCCGTCCAGCCCTTCGCCGCGCGCCTGTGCCGCAAAGGCGGCGTCCATGAGCGCGCTGACCGCCTGGTAGCGCTCCCCGCCGAGGCGCTTGCGGGCGCGGGCGAGGTCGCCCTGGAGCCGCTCCCGGTGCCGCGCCGGGCCGTCATCGCCGGCGGCGGCGCGGAAGCGCTCGCCGAGATCGATCACGTAGTCCTCGAGTACCACCTCCACGCGGTCTGCGAGGGGGTGGTCCAGCTCGATGCGCGGCGCGACGGCCATGCGTTCGCGAAGCGGCGGCGGCAGGTAGAGACGGCCGATGTTGTGGCCCTCGTCCTCGAGGTAGACCGTCTGCCGCCCGCCCTCTGCATGGCGCAGCAGGGCGATGGCCAGCGCATTCTCGAAATCGATCTGGGTCGGCTGCGGCTCGAGGAGCCGGCCGAAGGTGGAGCCGCGGTGCTTCGCCAGCCCCTCGAGGTCCACGCTGCGCGGCAGCAGCGGCAGCAGGCGGGTCTTGCCGCTGCCGGTGCGGCCCGAGACCAGCACGATGTCCAGGCCGGCGATGCTCTTCGCCAGGCTGTCGATAAGGAAGCGCCGCAGCGCCTTGTAGCCCCCGCGCACCCGCGGGTAGGCGATGCCCGCCTCGGCCAGCCAGCGCTGCACGATCTCGGAGCGCAGGCCGCCGCGGAAGCAGTAGAGGTAGCCGTCCGGGTGCGCCCGGGCAAACGCCGCCCAGGCCGCGAGGCGCGCTTCGCGTACCTCCCCGGCCACCAGCTCGTGGCCGAGGGCGATCGCCGCTGCCTGGCCGCGCTGCTTGTAGCAGGTGCCGACGGCCGCCCGCTCGTCGTCGGTCATGAGCGGGAGGTTGCGGGCCGTGGGGAAGGCGCCGCGCTCGAACTCCGCCGGCGCCCGCGTATCCAGCAGCGGCACCGCCGCCAGGAACAGCGCCCGGTAGTCGTCCGTATCCGCGCGGGCGCTCAAGGGCGCTTACTCCGCGAGCCCGCCAAAGGCCGCGAGCACCGCCTCGAAGAGCTCCACGATCGCCTCCGCCATGAGCACGAAGTCCGCATCGAGGCGCGCCAGGGCGTCCTCCGGCGGGAGGTCCTCGTTCTCCTTGAGCAGCGCCTCGGCAAACTTCAGGCGGCGCAGGCACAGATCGTCACCCAGCACGAAGGCCACGCGCTCGTCATGGCGCAGGGCCAGCCGCGACACCTGCCTGCCTGCGTGCAGGTGACTGTCCACCTCCTCGCTGAACAGGTCCACGCCCCGGCAGCGCACGACGCCGCCCTCGTCACCGGGCTCGCGCAGCTCGCACTCCCCGGCCGCGTCGAAGCCGGCCGGCAGGTCGCGGTCGAGCAGCCAGCGGGTCATGCAGGCCTGCGGCGAGTGCTGCACATCGGGCAGCAGCACCGGCAGGGTGCCGATGCTTTCGCGCAGCAGGTTGAGCAGCTCTTCGGCCCGCGTGGCGCTCGACGCATCGACGTAGATCCAGCCGCCGGCCGGATCGATAAAGGCGTAGAGAAAGGTGTTCCTGGTAAAGGCCCGGGGCAGGCAGTCCTGGATGATTTCATCCTTCAGCCCCAGGCGCTCCTTGCGGTACACCTTGCGCCCTTCTTTCTCTTCGATGGCCGCCACGCGCTCGGCCAGGGCCTCGCGAACCACCGTGCCCGGGAGCAGCCGCTCTTCCCGCCGCAGGCGCAGGAGAAGGCGCCCCCCGGCGGCGTGCACGAGCGGCCCGTCTTCCACCCCCAGCGGCGAGGACCAGCCCAGCGACAGCGGCTGGCTCGGGGCACAGGCACGAAAGGTCTGGCCCGCCAGCTGTTCCTCGAGCTGCTCGGCAGTGAGGCTGAAGGGCTGGGTCAGACGGTAAGCGCGCAGGTTGCGAAACCACATGGGCAGTACTTCTCCGGCAAAGCGCGGCATTGTACCGGAGAGTAGACAGGGGCGACGATCGCACCTGAGCGGTTAATGCCGCGCCGGTCAGTTCACCGTGCCGGGACGGCTCTCACGAACCCTCACCCCCATGAGCTTGAGCATCTCCCGCCAGTGTTCCCGCAGGGCTGCAAGAACCGGCGCTTCTCCGTCAGCTGTCGACAAGAGGCGGAGCGCCAGAGCGGGGCGACACCAGACGTCGCTTCATACCGCTCATCAATCCGCAAGGATAAGTCGAGTGGATTCGAGCACGTGACCGGCTGAAGCGATCATCGCGCTTTCAGCGGCCATCAACTCCCGCAGCGATGCCTCGCTGTCCGCTTCGAAAATCACCAGCATGTCGGCGTCGACATCGCCGCCCACAACGCGTCCGGCGTAGCGGTCACGTACGCCGTAACGCTCGCGGATTTCACGGTGCGCCTCAAAGTCGCGCTTCCAGTCTTCGAGCGGCCGGCTTAGTTTAGCTGTTACGACGCACGTCACCATCACTTGTTTCCCTTACACTGCCCCTAGAGTAAAAAATGTAACACTCTTAATGGAGTCCTATCAACGCGATCTGACCGGGAAAGGTGCCGGTAACCCAGCCAGGCAATCCACGACGGGTGGTGGGGAGCTTTCGCACCGGCACCGAGACAGACGGGCCTCTATGCGCTACCGCTTTTCAGGTGTACAGCGCCAGAACACCCATGAGGGCGAGCCCCGCAAGGACACTGAAGACCATGCGGTTCGGCCGCCTGTTGCCGCGCAGCTCCGCGGGCAGTATCTCGCCGAGGGCAACGTAGAGAAAGGTGCCCGCCGCTATCGCGTCGAAAACGGCCTCGAAATACTGCCCGGCCCGGTTCTGCAGAAGAAATGCCACCACGGCGCCGAGCAGGACGCCCCCGGGCGTCATCAGGGCGAAGGGTCCCATGCGCTGCCAATAGGCCGTCGCATCCGTCCGCAGGCCCAGCGCGAACGCTGCGCTGCCCTTGTGCGCAACGATCGCCAGCAGGATGGCGACAGCCTGTGCCGGGTGCGCCTCCACCCCCAACGCCATACCGGCCAGCAGGGAATGCAGGGAAAGAACAATAAACAGCGAGACACCCGTCGCCGTGCCTTGATCGCTATCCCCGGAGAGACAGTGGTCGACCCACAGCAGCCCCACGACGGCAAGCGCCGCAAGGGCCGCCCAAAGAGGGAAATCCTGCTCGGGGAGCAGGCTGGCGAACAAATCCTGAGAGTCCGCGAGCGTGTGGAGCAGCCCAGCGCCGATGAAAACTCCCCCAGCGAAGCAGTTGCCCAGGGACAACCAGATGCCCGCCTCGGAGGACCGGAGAGTTTGCGCGGCCCTGGCACCGGCAAGGGCAACACCGAAGATCACCAGGGCGGCAGCCAGCTTGAACAGCAGTGCGCCGGTGTCAGTCATGGCCGGCCAGCCTGAGCGTGCTGAGGGCCACGAAGCTGACCGCCGCGAGTGCTGCCAGGTAGTAGGCCGGTGCGGCAATGTCACCGGTGCGGCTGATCAGCCAGGTGCAGACCATGGGCGCGGTACCGCCGAAGAGCCCCAGCGCGGCATTGTAGGCGATCCCGACGCCGGTGTTGCGGATATCACTCGGGAACGTCTGCGCCAGCAGAGCCGGCATGGGGCCCTGCACCCAGCTGACGAGCAGCGCGAACACCAGGCCGCTGACCAGCGCCGCGACCAGGCTGCCGGTATCGAGCCAGACGAAGAGCGGGTAGGCAACGAGCCCGAGGAGTGCGATACCGAGAAGCAGGATGGTGCGCAGACCGAAGCGGTCCCCGAGCCAGCCGGCGACGGGCAGCAGCAGCACCAGGAACACCGTTGACAGCGTATTCACGGCCATGGCGTGACTCACAGGCGTCGGGATGATCTTCGACAGGTAGGTTGGCATCCACACGAAGAGGACATAAAACGCGGCGGCATATAGCAGCATGCAAAGAATCAGGTGCAGCACACTTCCCAGGTGTTGCGTGAGCACCCGCTTGAGGGGCAGTTCCTGGACGCCACCCCCCTTCGGCGATTCCACGGCCAGGATAGATCTCAGCCAGCGCCCCATGAGGAAAATCACCAGGCCAAGCAAAAAGGGAATGCGCCAGCCATAGTCACTCATGGCCTGCGGGTCGATGAAGGCTTCCACGAGAGACACCACCGCCGACCCCAGGAGAATCCCCGAAACCGCCCCGAAAAGGGCCCAGCTGCCGTGGAGGCCACGGCGGTTATCCGGCGCTGCCTCGACCAGGAAGGTGATTGATGCGATCAGCTCGCCGCCCACGGAAACCCCCTGTACCAAGCGCAAGAGGATCAGCAGGGCGGCTGCGCTGGCGCCGATATTCGCGTGGGTAGGCAACAGGCCGACCAGCACCGTGGGCACTGCCATCATGGCAATGGACCAGCGCAGCGCCTGCGTTCGGCCGATGCGGTCGGCAATGTGACCGAAAACGATGCCGCCGAGGGGCCGCATGAGATACCCCGCAGCGAAAATGCCATAGGTCTGGATCAGGGCAACCACCGGGTCATCGTCGGGGAAGAACAGCGGGCTCATGGTGGGAGCCAGGAAGCCGAAGATAGCGAAGTCATACCACTCGAGCACGCTACCAACTGCTCCGGCCATCTGTTTTCGAAAAGTCGTCATGCGGGCGTTACCGGAGAAGGATCCCGCGACCTTAACCTCCCGACCCGCCCACGCCCAGCAGCCCCTGTGATGGCGATCACATAACCGGAGACTTGTTCGCCGCAGGGAGGTCGGCCCGCTTGTCGGTATTCGGCATGATGGTGCGGGGAGCGGGCTCCGCCTTGTCAGCAGCGCCTCACGCCCTCTACCCTGAACCCCTTTACGGCCAACAGGAGATGCCCTAGTGAACTACCTGCACACCATGGTCCGTGTCCGCGACCTCCACGAGAGCCTGGACTTCTACTGCAACAAGCTGGGCCTTGCGGAAGTGCACCGCATCGAGAGCGAGCAGGGGCGCTTCACGCTGGTGTACCTGGCAGCGTCAGGAGATGTCGAGGCAGCGAAAGCCGGGCAGAGTCCGCTACTGGAGCTCACCTGGAACTGGGACCCGGAGGAATACAGCGGCGGGCGCAACTTCGGCCACGTGGCCTACCGGGTAGAAGATATCTACGGCCTCTGCGAGTCCCTGCAGGCTGCCGGGGTCACCATCAACCGGCCGCCCCGGGATGGACACATGGCCTTTATCCGCTCCCCGGACGGTATCTCCATCGAGTTGCTGCAGGCCGACGGGGCCCTGGAGCCGAAAGAACCCTGGGCCTCCATGGAAAACACCGGCAGCTGGTAAGGCGCTACACCCGGCGCAGACCCTGCTGCGATGCAGAACCGGGGCCCGGGCAGCGGGAAGTGGAGGGCTTCCGTCAGTGATCCCCGCCGGTCGCCTCGCCCAGGAAAGCGAGGATCCAGCGGCCCATCCGCTCGCGCTCGGGCGCCTCTGCCAGCGAGGCCATGCCCTCCTGATAGGTCGCCTCGCCGATGATCCCGCGCCGGAAGTTCATGATCTCGCGCGCGTAATCCGCTGAAAACTCAGGGTGCCCCTGAAGTGTAAGTATGTGGTTACCAACCTGGCAAACCGCATTTTCACAAAACTCACTGCCAGCCAGCACCGCTGAGCCCGGCGCCGGACGCTGTACCTGATCCTGATGGCTCACGAGCACACGGAAAGTGCGGTCGCCCCCGTCGAACCAGGACGGCTCGGCCCGGAAGGCGTGCCGGTGCAGCCCCACGCCCCAGCCCTTCACCGACTTGCGCACCTCACCGCCGAGGGACAGGGCCACAGCCTGGTGGCCGAAGCAGATGCCCACAAGCGGCTTGCGGGCGGTGTGCAGCTCGCGGATGAACGCCAGCAACCGGTGGATCCAGGGCCGATCCTCATAGACGCTGAACTTGCTGCCGGTAATCAGCCAGCCATCGGCCTCGTCAACGCCGGCCGGAAATTCCCCCGCCTCCACGTGCCAGGTCGCAAAGGCCAGCGACGGGTCGAGGGCGCCGAGCAGAGCCTTGAACATGTCCGGATACTCGCCGTAGTTCGCCGCCCACTCGGGCCGGACCGTATCGGTGCGCAGGATGCCCAGTTTCATCGCGGTGTTGTCTCCCGGAGAAAAACGCATGGTAGGAACGGCTCCCGCCCCTGTCTAGAACACCGCGCTATAACACCGCGGCGGTGGTCCTTGCGCTACCATGCTCTCCACTGATCGAGGATCCGGAAACCGTGCACCCCTTCGCCCTGCTTCTGTGGCTCCTGGCCGCACCCGCGCTTGCTTCCGACTATCTGGGCAGCGAGCGCTGCGCCGACTGCCATGAGGCCGAGTATGCGGCCTGGCGGGGCTCGCACCACGATCTCGCCATGCAGCGGCCGACCCCGGCCACGGTACTCGGCGACTTCGACGATGCACGCTTCAGCTACAACGGTGTAGAGACCCGCTTCTTCCGCCGCGAGGATGCCTTTATCGTCCGCACCGACGGGCCCGACGGCCAGCTCACGGACTACGAGGTTGCCTACGTGTTCGGCGTCGACCCGCTGCAGCAATATCTGCTGCCGCTCTCGGATGGCCGCCTGCAGGCCCTGTCCATTGCCTGGGACTCGCGACCGGCGTCCGAGGGCGGGCAGCGCTGGTATCACCTCTATCCGGACGAGGCCGTCGCCCACAACGACCCGCTGCACTGGACCGGGCCCTACCAGAACTGGAACGCGCGCTGCGCCGAGTGCCACAGCACAGATGTGCACAAGAACTACTCGGCAGCCACGGGGCGCTATGACACCACCTACGAGGAAATCGACGTCGCCTGCGAGGCCTGCCACGGGCCGGGAGCGAGGCACGTCGCTCTCGCCGAGGGCGACCACCTCGCCGGGGTCGCAGCCGGCGGCTTCCCCGTGGACCTGGGGCAGCGCGGCGTCTGGGCTTTTCCCGAAGGCGCTGCCATCGCCCGGCGCGGGGCGCCGCTCACCGACAATCGGCAGATCGACAACTGCGGACGCTGCCATGCGCGCCGCGGCACTCTCGGCGACTATCACTATGGTGCCGACCTCCTCGACACCCATCGCCTGTCCTTCCTGCAACCGCCGCTTTACCACCCGGACGGGCAGATCCTCGACGAGGTCTACGTCTACGGCTCCTTCGTGCAGAGCAAGATGCACCTCGCCGGCGTTGTCTGCAGCAACTGTCACGAGCCGCACAGCAATGCCCTACGGGCCCCGGGCAACGGTGTCTGCGCGCAGTGCCATAAGCCGGAGGTTTACGACAGTACGGCGCATCACCACCGTGAGCCGGGCCCCGGCAGCGTGTGCGTCGACTGCCACATGCCGGCAACCACCTATATGGGCGTGGATGCGCGGCGGGACCACAGTATGCGCATTCCCCGACCGGACCTGTCCCTGATGCTCGGCACGCCCAATGCCTGCAACGGCTGCCACGATGACCGGGACGCGGCCTGGGCGCTGGCCGCGCTGCGCGACCGGGGCGTCACCCCGGGCGACACGGCAAGCCACCCGGCGCGAACGCTGCACCGCCTGCGCCAGGGCGACCGCCGCGCCGCTGATGCCGTCCGGGCCCAGGTCAGCAACCCGTCCCTCGCCCCGCTCTGGCGCGCCACGGCCCTGGAAACCTTCGGCAACAGCGGCGACAGGCGCCTCGCCGAGACCGCAGCGCCCCTGCTCGCCGGCGAGGACCCGCTGCTGCGCCTTGCGGCCGTGCGCAGCATCGCGGCCCTGCCCCTTGGCCAGCGCTACGGCATGCTCCGCCCCCTGATCAACGACCCGGTCGCCGGGGTACGCCTCGAGGTCGCGGCGAGCCTTGCCGGGGTGCCGCCGGATCGCCTGCGCGGTGACGAGCGCGCCGCCCTCGAGGACCTGTTCGAAGCGTACCTGGCCATCCAGACCGAGCACGCCGACATGCCCTCGGTACAGCTCCAGCTCGGCGTGTTCCACAGCGCCCGCGGGGCGCTGCCAGCGGCTGAGGGCGCCTACCGCGAGGCGCTGCGCCTTAATCCGCTGCTGGTACCGGCACACCTCAACCTCGCAGACCTGCTGCGCGTCACTTCTCGCGAGGGCGAGGCCCGCGCACAGCTCGAGCGCGCCCGGGCCATCGCTCCTGACAGCGGCGACGTGCTCCATGCCCTGGGCTTGCTGGCGATCCGGGCCGGCGACAGCGAGCAGGCGCTCGCCCTCCTGGCCGGCGCCGCCGAGCGCGAGACCGGCACCACGCGGCACCGCTACGTCCACGCCGTCGCCCTACACGACCTCGGCGACCCACACGCCGCCGTGCGCGCCCTGCGCCAGCTGAATCGCGAGGCCCCCGGCAACCCGGACATTCTGCTGGCATTGGTCAACTACAGCGCCGAGGTGGGCATGCTCCGGGCCGCGCTGGAGTACGCAGAGACTCTGGTTACCATCGCGCCGGAAAACGAGGCGTGGCGCCGGCTGCGGGACCAGCTGGCGGGTGCTGTACGCTGAGCGTTCTCAGTCGTCGGCGCGGAACACCAGCTGTACTGACACCGGCACGGCGGTGCTGATGGAGGCGAGGCCCGCCAGCTCCTGGAGCTTCGCGATGCCGGCGCCGAGGTCGAAGTCCGCGGCGTCGACCACCAGCGGCTCGAGGGTCGAGACCGCAAGGCTGCCATCGCTGGCGCGAACGACCGAGAGGGGTGCCGTGTAGCGCTTGCTGCTGCCGTGCATGGACACCGTCAGCTCCACGTCCTGTGTCCGGTGGCCTCCGCTCTCCAGCACCGCCGCGTCGACGGCGGCGCTGACCACGAGAGTCGGGTATTCGCCGGTTTCGAACAAGAACTCCCGCATCCGCGTGTTGCGGATCTGGATCGCGGTCTCGACGCTGTCAAGCGGCACCTCGATGCGGGCCTCACCCTCGTCATTTACCGCGCCCGAGAGCTCCCGGAAATAGTGCACTTCCGCCTTATCCACATTTTTCGTGGAGATGAAGCTCAGGCGGGAGGCATCCGCGTCCAGGGTCCAGTCCGCCTGTGCGACGGTGCTGGCGACGACGAGTAGCGCAGTGGCCGCCGACCGGGTGATGAACGTGACCATAATTCTCCTCCTTGTCCTGCCGGGTAGCTTTCCGGCTTTGACCGTGTGAAATCTACGTGCGTAAAACCACTGCCGATGACCCCGGCCTCATCGTAACGCGCCTTGCATTCAAAAAACCGGTAGCCGACAATAATTTGAATAAAATTAAAAAGGAAATTCCATGCGCTGCCCGCGTTTTCTCCCTGCACTCACAGCTCTGGTTGCGGCCGCCTGGCTGCAGCCTGCTGCTGCCACCGACGACAACCCGGCGGGCTGGAGTGCCTGGGGAGCGAGCCCGGGGGGCACACGCTATGCCCCCGCCGACCAGCTCACGCCGCAGAACGTCGGCAAGCTTGAGGTTGCCTGGACCTACAGCACGGGCGAGATGACCCGCCGCAGCGAGGGCATGCTGGTCAACAGTTCCGCAGAGACCACACCGATCCTGGCCGCAGGTTCCCTGGTCACCTGCACGCCCTTCGGCCGGGTGATCGCCCTGGATCCGGCAACGGGGGAGGAGCGCTGGGTCTTCGATCCTGCCATCGATCCGGACTTTGCGCTGCCGAACCAGTATGTCTGCCGCGGCGTGGCGCAGTGGAAAGACAACGACGCGGCCGGAGATGCGGCCTGCGCCCACCGCATCATCTACAGCACCGTGGACCTGCGTCTCATCGCCATCGACGCAAACACAGGAAAGTCTTGTGCAGCCTTCGGCAACAAGGGTGAGGTCACCATCGCTCAGGAGGGCCTGCAACACCGCGGGGAACTCAAGCTCGCGTCGCCCCCGACGATCCTCGGTGACATCGTCGCCGTGGGCTCGATGATCCTCGACAATGTCCGCGCGAACGCCCCCCGGGGTGTGGTCTACGGCTTCGACGCCCGCACCGGCGAGCGACGCTGGGCCTTCGACCCTATTCCCCAGGCGGGCGGTCCCACCGACGATGACTGGCTGAATAGCAGCCGCTCCCGCACCGGTGGCGCCAACATGTGGTCGGTAATGGCGGCCGATCCGGAGCGCGACTTGCTGTTCATCCCCACTTCGAGTCCCTCCCCGGATTATTACGGGGGCGAGCGACCCGGCGACAACCGCCACGGGAATTCTCTCGTGGCCCTGCATGGCGCTACCGGGGAGCTGGCCTGGGCCTACCAGCTGGTACATCACGACATCTGGGACTACGACACACCGGCACAACCAACGCTGGTGGACATCACCCGCGACGGCACCGTGATTCCCGCCGTGGTGCAGCCGACGAAACAGGGCTTCCTGTTCGTCTTCGACCGGCGCAGCGGTGAGCCGCTCTTTCCCATCGAGGAACGGCCCGTCCCCCAGGGCGCCGTCGCCGGGGAGAGGCTGTCACCGACGCAGCCCATACCCTCGCTGCCCGAGCCCCTTTTCTCCACGGACCTCAGCCCGGATGACGCCTTCGGCTTCACCTTCTGGGACCGGCGGGCCTGCCGCAAGCGTATGGAGGAACTGCGCTTCGAGGGGCTTTTTACGCCGCCGGGCCTCGAGGGCAGTATTCATTATCCCGGCGCGGCCGGGGGCGCCAACTGGGGCGGCGCCGCCCTTGATCCGCGCAGCGAGACACTGTTTGTGAACTCCTCCCGCGTCGCCTCGGTGATAACCCTCGTTCCGCGGCGCCCCAGCGCCGGCAACTCCGTCGACCTGAGCGACGGCGTCGATATTTCGCCGATGAAGGGGACCCCTTACGAGGTCAAGCGCGAGTTCCTGCTCTCTCCCTGGGGCGCCCCCTGCACGCCACCGCCCTGGGGCGGCCTCTCCGCCTACGACCTGCGCACGGGGAAGAAACGCTGGGATGTCCCGCTCGGCACCATCAATCACGAGTTCCCCATACCGCTTCCCTTCGACTGGAAGCTGGGCACGCCGAACATCGGCGGTCCGGCCGCGACCGCGGGGGGCGTGCTCTTTATCGCGGCAACCATGGATCGCTACCTGCGCGCCTTCAGCATGGAAACAGGCGAGGAGCTCTGGAAAGACCGTCTGCCCGGCGGCAGCCAGGCCACGCCAATGACCTATGCGGTCGATGGTCGGCAGTTTGTGGTCATGGCGACCGGGCAGCACCTGTGGTTCCAGACCAAAGCGGGCGACACCATCGTCGCCTACGCCCTGCCGGAATGATACCGGCGGCTATTTGCCGCCGACGCTGAAGACGAGGAGCGCATTGCCGGCCATGCGCCCACCGAAAAGGTAACCGCTGTTGACCAGCAAATGGCCGTCCTGGACCACGGGCCCATCGGACTCGATGGAGCCGCCGCGGGCGACGCCACCGGAGACCGCCGGGAACTCGTCGTTGGTGTTGAAGGACCAGAGGACCTCACCGCTGCCGGCAGCGTAGGCCTTCAGCACGCCGTCGAAGCCGCCCGCGAAAACCACACCGGGAATGGCCGTGATCGCCGCCGAGAGGCCCGGGTCGCAGGCGGGCTTGTCCGCTTCCGCACAATGGTCCCCGGCCGGCGTGAACCAGCGGGTCTCGCCGCTCTCGGGATCCAGAGCAAAGAGCCCCGGCTTGCGTTCACCTTTCCATTTGCCGATGAAGTCCGTATCGGCGTTCGGTACAAAGAGCCGGTCGCCATCCGTGGCCATGCCCCAGTGGACACCGCCGGCAAAACCACCGCGCCCGACCCGCCGGCGCCAGACGAGCTCTCCGTCCCGGGCCGGGTCCAGAGCGTGCACCATCCCGGACTTCTGTCCGACGAGGAGGAGCTCCCTGCCGTCCGCGCCCTGCCAGAGCACCGGCGGCGCACCGATATCCAGATCCGGGCCATCCTCTTCCGGGCAGTTGCTGCGCTGTCCCTCCGGGAGGTTACAAGCCATGTTCCAGGCATCACCGGCGAGCGCCTGATAGCTCCAGCGAAGCTCCCCGGTCTCCAGGTCCATGGCCAGTACCGAGTCGCTGTTGCGGTGCGCCGGCGAGGTATAGGACTCGCCGGTCCCCACGTAGAGAAGACCACGGCTCGCATCAATGGTGGGGCTGTTCCAGATCGGTGCGCCGGAAGGGGCCAAAATAGCCACGCCCAGATCGTTCTTGCGGCCGGTCGGCCGCGCCGCCTCCGGTATCGTGTAGGTCGTCCAGAGGCGCTCTCCGCTCTGCGCGGAGAAGGCGGCAACGCCTCCGCGGAACGTGCAGCAGGCGTAGCCGGGATCAGCCGCGCTGGCCCACTCTGTGGACGACATGGGCACGTAGAGCCGATCGTTGTAATAGCGTGGCGAACCGGTGATCGTGAGAGCCGGGTGATCATCGAGAGTGGCGCGCCAGCGCAGTTCGCCGGAACTGGCGTTTATTCGATATACGTTGCCGGCAAAATCGCCGAAGTAGGCTGCTGGCTCTCCCTCTTCCATCGTGACCGTAATGCCTGTGCGCACCTCCGCATCGGCCTTGAAAGTCCAGTGAGCGCAGCCGCTGGAGAGGTCAAGAGCGTAGACCTCCCCGGACTGAGAGCCGACAAATACGGTGCCATTGGCAACGGTAGGCTGAGAGCGTGCGCGGGTGGCGCCGGGGAAAGCGAAGGCCCACTTGAGCTCGAGCGCAGGCACTGTTTCCGGCGTCAGCCCCGCGTCGGCGGCCGCCACAAAACGCGTGTTGCCAAGGGTCAACCCCCAGCCGGCCAGCGCCGGCGCCTGAAAGTCCTCCAGGGCCTGCGCCGGACCCTCACAGCGCCCGACCGCCGAAGCCGGCGCGGCGCCGAGGGCCTGCCCCGCCAGGTGTTCAGCCAGAGCGCGTCGCTCGCTATCGGCGAGCACGTCGCCCTGGGCCTTCATGGCACCGGCGGTCAGCGCCGTGTAGATGGCGTCGGCCCCCAGCATCTCGAAGCTTACCCGGTGAGGCGCCCTGGGCACCCCGCCATCGTGACACTGAGCGCAATGGGTCTGGTAGAGCGCCTCCGGCGCACCGACGCCGGCGGCCGCAGGACCTGCAGCGGCAGCGAGGTGGCTGGTAGCGAGGGAGGCGACAAAACAACCGAGCACGGCAAGGGGTTGTTGAAGGTGCTGCCGGTGCCTTGGAAGCTGGGTCATGGTGCGGTACTCCCGTCTGGATCAGGGGTCGAGCGTGTCCGGCGCCTGGATGATGTTATCGAGGGCCGCCAGGAAACGGGCGCCGAGCACCCCGTCGACGACCCGGTGGTCGCAGGACAGGGTCACCTGCACCACGGGACGGACCTCGGCCCGGCCATCCACCGCCAGCACGGCAGTGGCAAGGCGACCCACGGCGAGGATCGCCACGGCCGGCGGGTTCACGATGGCACTGAAGCGATCCACCCCGTGCATACCCAGGTTGGAGATGGTGAAGGTGGCGCCCTGCAGGTCCTCGGCGCGGAGCCGGTTGGCCGTTGCTGCCTGCTGCAGGTCTCGGACGACAGTGCTGATTTCTCCCACGGAGAGACCATCGGCGCCCTTGACGACCGGCGTCAGCAGCCCATCCTCCAGCTGCATGGCGACGGCGATGTTGGCAGCGCGGAAACGCCAGAGCTCTTCTCCCTGGAGCTGCGCATTGACCTCCGGGACCTGCCCGAGGGCCAACGCACAGGCGCGGACCAGGTAGTCGTTGAGGGTCGCCGTGTCGCCGGCGGCCTTGCGCTGGCTGCGGAAATCGACGAGGCGCTGCACGTCCAGGGTGCGCTCCAGGTAAAAGTGCGGGATTTCCCGCTTGGCCTGCGCAAGACGTCGGGCGGCTGTACGCTGCCGGCCGCTAAGCTGCACGCGCTCGAAAGAGGCTGCGTCTGCGCCGTCGGCCAGCAGTCCGCGCTGCTTCGCCGCCTGTTCGACATCCTGCAGCGTAATACGCCCTTTGCGGCCCGTACCCGCAATCGACGTCAGCTCGAGGCCGAGGCGTTCGGCCAGCGCCCGCCCCTTCGGCGATACGGCACCATCCGCCACCGACTCGCCGCCGGCACGGGGCCTTGCATCGGCATCGGGCACGGCCTCCCCCGTTGCTGCGGGAGCAGCAGCGGGGGCCGCACCGGCCACAAAACGATCAATGGCCTCCTCGGGTACCGCCGCATCGGCGACCACCGCCAGCAGGGCGCCGACGGGGTAATTCTCACCGGTCTCGGCCACAAGACGGCGGATGACGCCAGCCCTGTCAACCTCGACCTCGTTGACGATCTTGTCCGTCTCGACCAGGACGATTGCCTGGCCTGCGGCAACCGTGTCGCCTTCCGCTACCAGCCACTCCTGGACCGTCCCCTCGTCCATCTCCATACCCCACTTCGGCATGGTGAAAGCCCTGATCGCATCACTCATTGCATTCTGTCCTGCTGGTTTCTAGCTGACATTGGCTTCGACAGCGCCCGAGGCGACGTCGCGAAGGAACTCGTTGTCGAGGATAAAGCGCAACTCGCCGTTCTCACCGGTGTAGACCACGGCGCCGTGGCCGAAGAACAGCATCTCCGTCTCCACCTCACAGCGGGCCTCATGGTGCACGGAGCCAAGGGGCTCGTAACCATAGGTACCCTCCGGGGCAGAGCCGACGTCGTAGAGCAGCTCACCACGGGTGACGTAGTACTCGGCGTCGCTGAGGTGACGGTGCGGTGCGAAGGTGGCTCCGGGCTGCATGTTCACGTAGATCACCCACTCGCCCGTGTGCATGTTGCAGCGCAGAAGCTTGAAGCGCGTCCCGCCGCCGAGATCGTGCCATGCCTTGTCCTTGAGACGAACGACGATGTCGCCATTTGCATAGGGATCTGCCAGATCAGTCATTGCTTGACCTCCTTGGGGGCGCGCTAGCGGTAGTTGTAAACGGCCTCGATGGCCTCGCGGATCTTCGCCGCCGTGGGTGGATAGCCGGCCTCGAGCGTTGGCGAGGCGGGAACCGGGGTGTGCGGCGCGGTCACCTTCCTGATCGGCGCCCGCAGCGAAGAAAAACCGTCGCTGACGATCATGCTGGCGACCTCGGACGCCATGGAGCAGATCGGCGTGGCTTCGTCGACGACCACCACCCGGCCGGTCTCCTCGACGCTATCGAGAATCGTATCCACATCCAGCGGCGAAATAGTCCGCGGATCAATAACAGCAACGGAAAGCCCGCTGTCCTTTTCCAGCGTCGCCGCCGCCTCTGCGGCAAGCTGCACCATGCGACCGAGGGCCACCACCGTGACATCCCCACCCTCGCGGACCACCCGCGCCTTGCCGAGGGGAAGCTGATAGCTCTCTTCCGGCACCTCTTCCTCTTCGCCGTAGAGCATCTTGTGCTCACAGAACATTACCGGGTCGTTGTCGCGGATCGCCTGGATCAGCAACCCTTTCGCGTCGTAGGCGCCGGAAGGCAGTACCACCTTGAGCCCCGGGATGTGGGCGAAAATGGGATAGATGGCCTGGGAGTGCTGAGGCCCGGCCCCCATGCCGGCCCCCACCATGGTGCGCACCACCATGGGCGCACCATGCTGGCCGCCGAACATGTAGCGGAATTTTGCGGCCTGGTTGTAGAGCTGGTCGAAGCACACGCCGAAGAAATCGGCGAACATCAGCTCAGCGATCGGGCGCAGCCCCGTGAGCGCGGCACCTGCGGCGGCGCCCATGATCGCCGACTCCGTGATCGGTGTATCGATCACGCGGGCAGCCCCGAATTCGCTGTACAGTCCCGCGGTCACCCCCATCACTCCCCCGGCGGCCTCCCCGTCATCAACGGGACAGCCGCGGCCTCCGGCCACGTCTTCGCCGATGAGAATGACATCCGGATCCCGGGCCATCTCCAGCCGCATCGCCTGGTTGATAGCCTCTCGCATGGTCATCTTTGCCATAGATCAAGTTCCTGCTGCTGATTCTGCCGCTGCTTGCCGGTCGCGGGCTCAGTCGTAGACTTCGTAGACATCCGTATAAAGATCGTCAGGCTCGGGCAGCGGCGCCTTGTCCGCGGCGGCCATGGCTGCCTCGATCCGCTCGGTAATGGCGGCGTCCATCGCGGTGAAGTCCGCCTCGGTGAGTGAACTCGTGGCCATGGCACGCTCCCGGAAAAGCGCCAGCGGATCCCGGGTCTCCTGCAGGTCGGCGATTTCCTCCTTGGTGCGGTAACCCTGGGGATCGCCCTCGAAGTGCCCGTACCAGCGGGGCGCCACGCACTCGATGCTGACCGGGCCCTTGCCCCCGCGGGCATGCGCCAGAGCGGCGGCCATGGCCTCCCGGACCGCAAAGTAATCGGTGCCATCAACCTTGTGGGACGGCATGCCGAAGGCGCCGGCCCGGGCGGCAATGTCGCCGCTGCCGCAGTGGTAATCGACCCCGGTCATCTCCGCGTAGCCGTTATTCTCGTAGGCGAAAATCGCCGGCAGCTTGAGGACCACGGCGAGGTTCATAGCCTCGAAGACCGTGCCCTGGTTTGACGCCCCGTCACCGATGAAGGCCACGGAGACGTTGCTCTCACCACGGGTCTTGATCTTGAGGGCGGCGCCCACGGCCAGCGGGGCCGATCCGCCCACAATCGCATTGGCGCCGAGCATCCCCTTCTTGAGGTCGGCAATATGCATGGACCCGCCCTTGCCGCGACACAGGCCATCGCGGCGGCAGAAGATTTCCAGCGCCATGTCCTCAATGGTGCAGCCCTTGGCGATGCAATGGCCGTGACCACGGTGGGTGCTGGCGATATAGTCCGCGTCGGTCAGCTCGGCACAGATACCGGCGGCGATCGCTTCCTCCCCGCAATACATATGGATGAAGCCGGGCAACTTACCTGCCAGGAACTCCCGGCGACCGGTCTCGTCGAAGACCCGCATGAGCCGCATCGTCTCATAGGCGTGCCGTAGCGTTGGTTCGTCGAGGTTCATTCCCATTCCTCCATCACGACTGGGGCAAGCTGTATCACCGCTGGTGGCCGGGGCCCCGCAAAAACAGGGCCCCGACGCCCGCCAGCACCCTGTCGACACCGGCCCGGGAAGCCCCAGAACCCGGTCCGGTGTCGAACAGGGGCTGGCAGACGCCCGGGCAAGCGCTTAATCAGCTCCAAAGTTGTAGCGGAACCGCAGGCCAAAGGACCGCGGCGCGCCATAGTTGGTGAAATTCCAGAGGCCGGCTACCGGGAGCGCCGCGATGCGGTACTGCTCGTCGGTGATGTTTGCCGCAAACGCCGAAACGGCCCAGCGCCCGGCACTTTCCTCAAGGGTGACGCTTGCATCGACCAGCGTGCGCTCTTCCATCTGCGTGCGGTCACCGTTGAAGACATCGGTCTCGCCTTCGTCCTGGTGGTTCATGCTGGCGTTGAAAAGCAGATCACCGAGGGCAATGGGGACCCGGTAGTCGGCAGAGAGCATGAACTTCCATTCCGGCGAGAAGGGCACATCGAACTGTTCAAGAGGAATAGCCTCGCCCCCGCCGCGCAGCGCCGGCAACACGCCCTGCGTGTACTCGTGATCCATATAGTTGATGGCCGCGGAGAACTGCAGGTTCGCGCTGGCCAGCCAGGTCGCCTCGAGATCCACGCCCCAGAGCTCCGACTCACCGGTATTCACGGTCACCGTCTCCTGCTGCGCGGAGCCGTCGGCGGCCTCGTAGGCGGCAACGACAGCGCGCTGCAGATCCTCGTAGACCGTGTTGTAGAGAGCGGCGTTGAGGCGCAGACGGTTGTCGAAGAGGTCGGACTTCCAGCCGAGCTCGATGTTGGTGTTGGTCTCCGGGTCGTAGGCGCAGAACTCCACGGTGGCGCAGGTCTCTGCAAAGCCGCCGGAGATGAAGCCCGTGGCATAGCTGAGATACCACAGCTGCGTATCGGTGGGCTGGTAGTTGACCACGAAGCGGTAGGTTGTCTGGGTCCAGTTGTCCTTGGTGGTAACGCGGGTGCCGAACTGGCTCTTCGGCAGCAGCAGCGTGTTGTCGTAATCCTCCAGCGTGAGCCCGGCGCGGCTCAGGTACTGGGAACGACTGTCGCGGCAGTCGCCATCGACGGTGATCGCATCGCGCGGGTCCGTAAACTGGTTGCAGGGGGCACCGCCATCGACGCCGCGATCGAACTCCTTGGTGTCATCCGTGTAGCGCAGACCGAAGTTCACGGACCACTGGTCGTTGAGCTCATAGCTGCCATCCCAGTAGATGCCGTACTCCTCCCGGTCCTGGGTGGTGAACTGGTACTGGTAATCGGACAGGGCCCGCGTGTCGAGGCTCACAAAGCCGTCGGCGGTGACAAAGCCACCGGTCTCCGGATCCGGTGCCGGCAGCAGCGAGGTGAGGCCCACCGAGAAGAAGGAGAAGAAGTCGAAATCATCCTTGTAGTAGCTGGCACCGGTGACGAAATTGAAGGGGCCGTCGAAGTCGGAAACGAAGCGGAATTCCTGGCTGAAGGTCTCCCGCGAGGTCACCCGGGTGGAGTCGAACAGGGTCTCGAAGGCCTCACCGGTATAGGTGCTCGGGAACTGCTGGTCCTCCTCGCGATAGCCGGTGATGGATTTGAAGGTACCGAAATCCGTACCCCAGTCCAGATTCAGGTAGTAGCCGTCGACGTCCACCTGGTGGCCGTCCGGCATATCAATGCCCTCGTTGCTGGTGATCAGGGTATTGAAGGGATCGGTCTCGTTCGTGAACTGGATGCCCGGGAAGCCCAGGGCCGTCAACAGATCTGTCTCACTGCTCTCATTGACCCCGGGCGGCGAATCGGAGTTGTCGCGAACGTGCTCGTAGGTGAAGAAGGCGGAGAAGTTGGCGGTGGGCTCCCAAAGCAGCTTGGCTTTTGCGGCCAGCACATCCTTGCCCCCCAGGGGGTCGCCATCGCCGAGGACGTTGGTATCAACGCTGGGATCTACCGGCGTGCCCTGCGGGATGCCGAAGGCGCCCCAGATCGGCACGTTCTCCGGGAAGGTCGCCGTGCGCTTGCCATTGCGATAGTAGCCATCATCCTTGTCGTAGATTGCCGCGAGGCGGAAGGCCAGCGTGTCCGTGAGCGGCAGATTAAGGGCCGCCTTCACACTGCCGTAGTTCGGGTCACCGGCGCTGTCGTACTGGCCATAGGTAACGTCGACCTCCCCGCTGGTCTCCCCGAGCACAGGCCGCTTGGTGGTCAGGGAAATGACGCCGCCGGTCGCATTCTTGCCGAAGAGGGTCCCCTGAGGGCCGCGGTAGATCTCCACCTGCTCGATGTCAAAGAGGTTGAGGAACTGCGAGGAGACGTGGCTGAGGGAGAACTCGTCAATGAGGAAGCTCACCGGCGCGTCCTGCGTCACCAGGATAATATTGGTGCCCGTACCCCGCATACCGCCGCCGGCAGCGTTGAAGCCCGAGGGGTTGGAAAGCACGAGCCCCGGGGCTTTCTGGCCAAGAGCGCGGATGTCATTGAAGTTCGAACGACCCAGCTCCTCGGCGGTAATCGTGGAAATGGAGATGGGAACATCCTGCACCGACGCGTCGCGCTTGGTGCCGGTGACCACAACCTCTTCGAGCTGCGGCCGCGACTCCTGCGCATAGGCCGCCGTGGCGACGCAGGAGCCGATCGCCAGCGCGACGGCGGCGCGCAGCGGCTTCAGGGACTTACCGGGCATACGGAGTGATTTCATGGCTCATTGACCCTCGTTATGTGTTATGGGGTTCTGGATCCTGGCGGTTGCGGGCAGCCGGGGCCGCGCCGCAGGCTTGGTCAATCGACGATATTTTCCGGCACGTTGCCCTCCCAGGCGCTTTTGAAGAAAGCAAGATCGCCGATGAAAAGCGTGTTGTCGTTCTCGTCGAGATAGGAGACCGGACCGTGACCGATATAAAGAAACTCGGTCACTTCGTCGCCACCGGCTTCCTCGTGGATTTCACCGATCTCCTCGTAGCCGTAGACACCGGCACCGGCTTCACCGCGCTCGAACTTGAGCACACCCTTGGTGATAAAGAATTCAGCGGGCGTGATGTGCTTGTGGCGGGTGAACTTCACCCCGGGCTGCAGCTGTACGTAGAGCACCCAGTCGCCGGTGACCTCGCAGTAGCGCAGGAGTTTGAACTTGACGCCCTCGGCGAGAGTGACCCAATCGATCTGATTGATATCCGCCAGCATGGCGCCGCGGACACCCGGATTGTGATCAGCGGTCGCTGTTCGGTCCATCTTTGCTCTCCTCGCTTATTGATTTGATTCTGAGAGTTTTTGCAGTCTAGACCACTCGCTCAGATTTTTGAAGAAAATTTAAAAGATTGTTCAATTCGTGCTGCAGAGCACTGGAAAGTCCGTGATACGGGCAGGTCCGGGGGATGCGGCAGGCCACGAAATGGCGGTGGAAACGAGCGACGAGCACCTGGTCGCCGCCCGGGGATGGCGGGGCTCAGGCCAGCACTTCTGCCAGGTCGCCCTTGCTCTCAAGCCAGCTCTTGCGGTCGGCAGACCGCTTCTTGGCCAGCAGCATGTCGAGGAGATTGTTGGTCTCGTCGCCGGCTTCAACGGACAGGCGTACCAGTCGGCGCGTGTCCGGATCCATGGTGGTTTCCCGCAGCTGCAGCGGGTTCATCTCGCCGAGACCCTTGAAGCGCTGCACGCCAACCTTGCCGCGCTTGCCGTCGGCGGCAATGCGGTCGAGAACGCCCTGCTTTTCCGCCTCGTCGAGGGCATAGTAGACCTCTTTGCCCACATCGATCCGGTAGAGGGGCGGCATGGCCACAAACACGTGACCTGCGGTCACCAGCGGGCGGAAGTGGCGCACGAACAGTGCACAGATGAGCGTGGCGATGTGCAGACCGTCCGAATCCGCGTCGGCAAGGATGCAGACCTTGCCGTAGCGCAGCCCCGTGAGATCGTCGCTGCCGGGATCTATACCCAGGGCGATGGAGATATTGTGCACCTCCTGGGAGGCGAGGATCTCCTGCGAATCAATCTCCCAGGTGTTCAGGATCTTCCCGCGCAGCGGCAGGATCGCCTGGAATTCCCGGTCCCGGGCCTGCTTGGCAGAGCCGCCGGCGGAGTCGCCCTCCACCAGGAACAGCTCGCTGCGCGCGGTGTCCTCGCTGGCGCAGTCCGCCAGTTTCCCGGGCAGGGCGGGCCCGGCACTGACCTTCTTGCGCGCCACTTTCTTCGCTGAACGCAGCCGCCGCTGGGCACTGTTAATGCACAGCTCCGCCAGGCGCTCGGCGTCCCCGGTGTGCTGGTTGAGCCAGAGGCTGAAGGCGTCCTTGGCGCAGCCGGACACGAAGGCCGCAGCCTCCCGGGACGACAGCCGCTCCTTGGTCTGACCGGAGAACTGCGGATCCTCGAGCTTGCTCGAGAGCACATAGCAGCAGCGCTCCCAGATATCGTCCGGCGTCAATTTCACGCCCCGGGGCAGCAGGTTGCGCAGCTCGCAGAACTCGCGCATGGCTTCAAGGAGACCGCTGCGCAGGCCGTTTACATGGGTGCCGCCCTGGGCCGTCGGAATAAGGTTGACGTAGGACTCGGCGACCACCTCGCCGCCCTCGGGGAGCCACTGCAGCGCCCAGTCCACCGCCTCGCCGGCGCCGGAAAAGCTGCCGGTGAACGGCTGCTCGGGGATCGCCGGCCAGTCGATGGTGGCATCGGCAAGATAGTCCGTGAGGCCATCCTCGTAATACCACTCCTCACTTTCGTTCTTTTTTTCGTCGCTGAAGCGAACGCGCAGGCCCGGGCACAGCACGGCCTTGGCGCGCAGCACGTGCACCAGACGCGGCACGGAGAAATTAACCGAGTCGAAGTACTGCGGATCCGGATGGAAGCGCAGGCTGGTGCCCGTGTTGCGCTTGCCGCAGCTGTCGATCACCTCGAGGTCGCGGGTCTTCTCGCCGCCAGCAAAGGCCATGCGATACACCTGTCCGTCGCGGCGGATAGTGATCTCCAGCGCCTGCGAGAGGGCATTGACCACAGAGACACCCACGCCGTGGAGACCGCCGCTGTACTGGTAGTTCTTCGACGAAAACTTGCCGCCGGCGTGGAGCGTGCAGAGGATGACCTCGACCCCCGGGCGACCTTCCCCGGGGTGCGTATCTACGGGCATCCCGCGGCCATCATCCGCCACGGTGACGGAGCCGTCGCCGTGAAGCACGACATCGATGCGGCTCGCGTGGCCTGCGAGCGCCTCATCAACGCTGTTGTCGATGACTTCCTGGGCCAGGTGGTTGGGGCGGCTGGTGTCGGTATACATGCCGGGGCGCTTTCGCACCGGCTCCAGCCCGGTAAGGACTTCGATATCTTGGGCGGTGTAGTCGCTCATGGCTCCTCGGCTAGCGGCGGGGCGCGCGTCGGTGGGACGCTGCAACGGCCGGATTGTACACGAGGGCTGACGTTACCGGCCCGCGACGACCGCTTTCCCCCGCCGGTGGCGCCGGCCTACTGGTAACCGCGGGACTCGAGGTCCACGGGCAGATCGACAGGCACACGGGTCACACCACTGTCGATGCCTCCGTCCGGGGACAGGGCCAGCCAGCGGAACCCCGGCGCCTCGTCGTCCACGGCAAAATCGCTCTGGCCGGGCTTGAACTGGACGCAGGTAGAGGGCGTGCAAAGGAGCTTCAGCCCGTTCCGATCGCGCTCCAGCGCCTGGTGTACATGCCCCCAGAGGAGGCCCCGGGCCCCGGGAAAGCGCTCCAGCACGGCGAACAGGCGGTCCGCGTCGGCCACGCGCTGCTCATCCAGCCAGGCGCAGCCTACCGGGACCGGCTGGTGGTGCAGACAGACCAGGGTAAAAAGGCCTGCCCCGGCCGCCGCCTCGAGGCCGGCCTCGAGGCGCGCCAGCTCCTCATCGCCGAGGCGCCCGCCAACCTGCCCGGGAATCTGGGAATCGAGCATCAGTACCTGCCAGACACCGAGGCGAAGCTCCCGGGGCAGGCGCGCCTCACCGGCAACGGCGACCATGGTAGCGCGGTCGTCGTGGTTACCCGGCAGCCAGAAATGTCGCGGGGTGGCCGCATCGAGATAGCTCTGGAGCCGCTCATAGGCGCCAGGGGCGCCCGCATCGGCCAGGTCACCGGTCGCCAGCAGCGCGTCCGGCGCCGGGTGGACGCGGCCGAGGGCCTCGAGGACAGAGAGAAGGGAGCGGTCGGTATCCATGCCAAGGAGCGTACCGCCGGCGGCGGCCGCGAGGTGCGTATCGGTGACCTGGACCAGCTGCACCGTACCGCCGGGATCGGAAACGGGAAGCTCTGGGACCGTGGCAGCCGGCATGGAATGCCCCCGTCAGGCCTCGGAGCGGCGCTCGACGACGCTGTCCGACAGGGGCGCGAGGCCGTGCTGGAGGCAATGCTCCAGCCAGTCGGCGAGGAAGCGGTTCTGCTGGTTTTTTTCATCCTGCTGGTGCATCGCAGGATTCGGATACTGGTAGCGGCCGCGCACGCTGCCGCTGGTCTGGAAGGAGATGACCTCGAGCATGCCGGCGTCGTGGTAGGCGCGCACATCTATACAGAGCGGCGCCAGCCAGCGCTCCACGTAGGCCAGGGAATGCAGGCGGACATGGGTGGTGTAGCGACTCCGCTCGAGGACTTCCAGCAGCACACGCTCCTCACCGAGCTGGAACTCGCGCCGGTTGCTCACCTCGTAGTCCGGAAACAACCGCACCAGCCGCGCGTAATTGGCTTCGCACAGCGCATGCAGGGCCGTCAGGTCCACCTTGTAGCGGGGCTTGGCCAGCGCCGGCTCCTCCTGGTGTGTCTCATGACAAACGATGGGGCGGGTCCTTTTTGAGACCAGCGGCCCCGCCCTTCATGGCATTGCAGCAGTGTAACACCTAAGATGAGGTCTGCTGCCGCGGGCTTCTTTTTTTGTTAACTGTTGCACACGCCCCTGCGTCGCCAGCGGGCCCCCTGTTAAACTCAGCCCGCGGCATATACCACCGACAAGACACAGGATTCATTGCATGAAACTACCTGGCGCGGCCCCTCTGGCCCTGGCCCTGGCCCTGCTCAGCGGGACCGCCGGCGCCGAGTCCCTCACTGATATCTACGAGCTGGCGCTGGAGAACGATGCCCAGCTCAAGGCCGAGGAGGCACAGTACCGGGCGTCCCTCGAAGACGAAAAGGTGGCGCTGTCAGCGCTGCTCCCCCAGGTGAGTGCGGGCTACAGCTACCAGGACTCCGATACCGAGACCACCAGCCCGGGGATCATCGGCTTTGACGGCGGCGGTACGCCAATCATTGGCGACACCTTCGACAATACCAAGGTCGACGTGGACACCTATCAGGTTTCGCTGTCTCAGGCGATCTTCGATCTCCCGGCCTGGTTCAGCTTCCAGTCGGGCAAGGAGCTGACCCGGCAGGCCGAGGCTACCTTTGCCGCCAACCAGCAGAACCTCATCGTCCGGGTCGTCGAGGCCTATCTCGCGGTGCTGCGGGCGGAAGACAACCTCGCCGCATCCCAGGCCCAGGAGCGCGCCTTCGAGCGGCAGCTGGAGCAGACTCAACAGCGTTTCGAGGTCGGCCTGATCGCCATTACCGATGTCTACGAGGCACAGGCCGCCTACGACCTCGGCCAGGTCACCCGCATCCGCGACGAAAATGCCCTGGATGTCGCCCGGGAGCGTCTGTCCGTACTCACCGGCAAGCGCCACGACAACCTCGAAGTCCTGGCCGACGCCTTCAAGCCGAAGAAGCCGGAGCCGATGGAGCGGGACGCCTGGGTCGAGTTCGCCCTCGAAAACAACTTCAACCTGAAGGCGGCACAATACGCCGAGGAGGCCGCGCGGCAGAACGCCAAGGCGCGGAAGCTGGCCCACGCGCCGACTGTGAGCGGCACCGCCCAGTACTCCGAGTCCGAGACCACGGGCTCCCGCTTCCAGGACCCGGCCGGCATCTTCAACTTCCCGCCGAACCAGGAGCGCGATTTCACCGCCTTCGGCATCGAGGTCAATCTGCCGCTCTATTCCGGTGGCGCTATCAGCGCAAACCGGCGCCGGGCAGCCCAGGAATTCATCGCGGCGCGGGAAAACCGCATCAACCTGTCGCGCAATACGGTGACCGAAGCCCGCTCCCTGCACCTCACCGTGCTCAGCGACGTGGCCCAGGTGGCGGCGCGAAAGCAGAGCATCGTCTCTTCAAAAAGCGCCCTGGACGCCACCCAGGCCGGCTACGAAGTCGGCACACGCAACGTTGTGGACGTGCTCAACGCCCAGAACACCCTGTTTGCGGCCCAGCGCGACTACGCCAACAGCCGCTACGATTACATCCTGAACATGCTGCGGCTGAAGGAGCAGGCGGGCCTGCTGAGCCCGGAAGACGTCTTCCGCCTCGACGGCTTCCTCGTAGCGCCGCCGCCACCGAAAGCCACAGAGGACAGCGCAGAAGGCTAGCCCGCGGGCGAGCATCCCTGCGCACGCCAGCCATGGGCCCGGAACTGCCCCTCGATATCGACCGCGTGCCCGGCTTCCTCGAGGCGGGGGAAGGCGCGGCCCTGTACCGGCACGGCTGCGCAGCGGTGGCGCTCGGCCCGCTGGTGGAGATCGGCAGCTACTGCGGCCGATCGACCGTGTACCTGGGCTGTGCCTGCCGCGACAGCGGCGGCGCCCTCTACGCCGTTGACCACCACCGCGGCTCCGAGGAGCACCAGCCGGGCGAGGCCTTCCACGACCCCACACTCCTCGACCCTGGCACGGGCACGGTCGATACCTTCCGCCGCTTTCGCCAGACCCTCGCGGCGGCGGGCCTGGAGCCTTTCGTGCTCCCCGTGGTGGCAGGGGGCGTGCTCTTTGCGGCGTACTTTCCCGGTCCCGCGGGCCTCGTCTTCATTGACGGCGGGCACAGCCTGGCGGCGGCGCTCGCGGACTACCGCGCCTGGGCCGGCAAGGTCGCCCGGGGCGGGGTCCTTGCCATCCACGACATCTACCCCGACCCGGCCAGCGGCGGCCAGGCCCCGGCGGCGGTACGCCGGCTGGCACTGGACTCGGGACTGTTCGAAGAAATCGACGCGGCGGGGAGCCTGCGGGTCCTGCGGCGGCTCTAGGCGGCCTCGAGGCTGAAAGCCGAAGCGGCCC
>NZ_KN234783.1 GCF_000764025.1 Pseudohaliea rubra DSM 19751
CCACGGCCAGGCGCGCGGCCTGCACGTGCGGCGGGACGTTGCGCTGGTAGTCGTCCAGGCGCCGGCGCAGGCGCTTGCGGTAGACGAGCTGGTCATCGCGCTCGCCGGCGCGCACGGCTGCCACCTCGGCCCGCAGCCAGTCCTGCCACGGCTCGTCGCGGAAGATGCGGCCGTAAAGCTCCTCCTGGACCTGCCGGGCGAGGCGCGTCCAGTCGGAACGCACGTTCTCCAGACCCTTGAACACCAGCCGGTCATCGCCGTTGTCGTCGGCCACCAGGCCGGCGTAGCGCTTCTTGCTGCCCTTTTCCGAGCCGCGCACCGTGGGCATGAGGAAGCGCCGGTAGTGCGTCTCGAACTCCAGCTCCAGCCGCGATTCCACCGAGAATTCGGCCGCGAGGGTCTCCCGCCACCAGGCGTTCAGCGTGCGCTCCAGCTCGCGCCCGACGGCTTCGGCGGCAGGATCATCTTCCGCCTCTTCGATCCACACGAACACCGAGTCCGTGTCGCCGTAGATCACCGTGTGGCCGGCGGCCTCGATGCGGTCCCTGGTGCGGTTGAGAATCTCGTGGCCGCGCAGGGTGATGGAGGTGGCCAGGCGCGGGTCGAAGAAGCGGCAGCCCGGGGAGCCGAGCACGCCGTAGAAGGCGTTCATGATGATCTTGATGGCCTGGGACAGGGGCGCGTCATCGGCAGCCTTCGCCGCGTCGCGCTGGGCCCAGAGCCGCTCGATGAGGTCCGGCAGGAGGTGGCCCTCGCGGGCGAAGCGCACGCCGCGGAAGCCCGGCACCGATGCGCCCTCCGGCAGCGCCGGGTCGGCCGCCAGCACCAGGCCCAGCGGGTCGATGTTGAAGGTGCGGATGATGCTCGGGTACAGGCTCTTGAAGTCCAGCACCAGCACGTGGCGATAGAGCCCGGGCCGGGAGTCGAGCACGAAGCCGCCGGGCGCATCGGGTGCCGTGCTCGCCGCCACCGGCGCCACGAAGCCGCGGCGGTGCAGCCTCGGCAGGTAGAGAAAGTCGAAGGCGGCCACCGAGCCGCCGGAACGGTCCGCCGCCAGCCCGGTCAGGTTGCTGCGCGCCAGGCAGAACTGTATGAGCCCCGTCTTCTCGAGGATCCAGCTCACCAGCTCGCAGTCGCGCAGGTTGTAGTCCACCAGCCGCTCCCGGTCCTCGCGGAACAGCCGGCCGATCTCCTCGCCACGCTCGGGCCCGTGCAGCAGCTTGCCCTCGCCGAGCAGTTCCTTCGCCACGTTATCGAGCGCAAAGCTTTCGAAGCGGTAGAACGCCGCCCGTAGCCACTCCGGGCCGTCGATCACCAGGCGCCCGGTCACCTGCAGCGCGTGGCGCTCGCCGTCATCATCCAGCGGCCGCCAGTGCGGCGGGCGGCCGTCGCGGCCGAGCTTGAGCGGCACACCGAGCCGGTCCGCAAGGCGCTGCAGAAAGCGCAGGTCGAAGTTGATCACGTTCCAGCCGGTGATCACGTCCGGGTCGAAGGCGGCGAGCCAGGTGAGGAAGGCCGTGAGCACCTCCCGGTCTGTCGGGAAGGCCTGCACCTCCGCCTGCCCCGTACCCGGCCCGCGCAGGAACACCCGTCGCTCCTCCGCCCCGCCCGGCCCGGTGCCGTGTACAGCGATGGAGTACAGCTCCAGCCCCGCCATGGCCGTCTCGATATCGATGGAGGCGATGCGCAGCGCCGGGCGGTAGTCCGCCGGGCGCAGGCGGGGCGAACGCATGACGAGGTGGCCGCCGGCACGCTCGACGGTGCCTTCGAGCGTGGCCGCGCCGGTGATGAACCGCTCCATCAGGTAGCGATCCGCCGGGTTGAGGTCAGCTTCCAGCGGCTCAAGCCCCGCCTCAAGGAGGCGACGGGCTGCCTCCCGGGCCTGCCGGTGCGCCGGGAAGTAGAGCGCGCGCACCGGGCGGCGGGAGAAATCGCGCAGCCCGGGCTCGCTTGAAGTGAACCCTCGCTCACCGGCAAGCAACACCTCTGCTTGCGGCCATTGATCCGCAGAGAGAAAGAAAACGCTCTGCTCGCCGGTGACGTGGGCGCAGAGCGGCTCCTCTGCCGTGGCGAACCAGAGGTCGATCGCCACCCCGCCGGCGACGTCCCGCCACTGGCGGGACAGCAGGCAACCGGTGAACTGCCGTGTCACGCTGGGGGAAACACGTTCCCGCGGGAACGTTTTCGGGTAATAAACAGCAACGCGTTTAGCATCTGAGTGTTATAGCGCCGACAGCCACAAGTGACGAATTGTAAGTGTTGCTACGGTAGCCCGCTTCAGGCTATTGTCGTACGGAGATCCCGTACGATTAGGTGCCCTCGTGGAATCGGTCAGCGTCAACAAGTTCAGAGACAACCTGAAAAGCCTTATTGAGCAGGTAGTTAGCCGGCACGAACCACTCAAGGTCACCCGCCGCGCCGGGGAGGCCTTCGTCGTGATAAGCGCCGAGGACTGGGAGCGCGAGCAGGAGACACTCCACGTGCTGCAGAGCAAGGCGCTCATGCAGCAGATTGGCGAGTCCGTGCAGACACACGCCCGCGGCGCGGGCTATCGGCCAACCGACGAGCAACTGGATGAGATCACTGGTCTTTGAAGGGAACACCTGGGAGGCCTACGAGACCCTGCGCGAGAAGGACAAGCGGCTGCACAAGGCGCTCTGCAAGCTACTGAAGGACATGCTCCGGTCGAAAGACCCTGCCGTGGGCCTCGGCAAACCCGAACCCCTGAAATACAACCTCACCGGCCTCTGGTCGCGGCGCCTGTCACAGCGGGACCGGCTGATCTACCGCTTTGACGAAAAGGCCATCTACATTTTTGCCATCGGTGGCCACTATGATCAGGACCGCTAGCTACCCTACCCCCCCCAGCAGAGACGTCGATCCTCGTGGCCCTGCCACCTGGCAGAGGGACCATAACCGACGAAGCGAAAACGTTGTTCCAGCGACTCCGCACTGCTACCATTTGTACAGTTTTCTGTACCTCTTTGTTGGGCAAAAGCCATGAAAAGCGTCAGCTACACCACCGCACGCAGTCAGCTTGCCAGGACCATGGACCAGGTCTGCAAGGATCACGCACCTGTTGCGATCACGCGCAACGGTGAGGGTGCCGTGGTGATGATCTCGATGGAGGACTATCAGGCCCTCGAAGAAACGGCCTACCTTCTCAGGAGCCCCCGGAACACGCGAAGGCTCCTTGCGTCGGTGGCCGAGCTCGAAGCAGGCGACGGCGCGGAGAGAGACCTGCGCGAGTGAGGCTGGTGTTCTCTGAAAACGCCTGGGCCGATTACCTCTACTGGCAACGAACCGATAAAAAACCCCTCAAGCGAATCAACACGCTGATCAAGGAGATCACCCGCGCGCCCTTCGAGGGCATCGGGAAACCCGAGCCCTTACGGCACGCGCTCTCAGGTTACTGGTCCAGGCGGATCAACGACGAACACAGAATCGTTTACCGGATTCAGGATGACGCCCTGCTCATTGCGCAGCTTCGATACCATTACTAGGTAGATTCATCTCCCCGCGCGCGCCATCTGGCTTGCTGCGTCTTCTAGCTTTGAGCCGGCTGCCGTAAGCTATCGCTCTCATGTTCCCTGTTAGCCAACCCCGGAAGCACCCTATGACTAAACCCGTCATCAAAGCCGACCCCCTCTACCAGCTTCTCCGCCAGGAGGACATCAAGGGCTTCAACGAGCAGCGTGACAAGCTGGATACGAGCCAGCTGAAGAGCGGTGACTACCGCGGCCGCGATCTGCGCAACATGAATGCCGCGGGGCTGGATTTCTCCGATTCCTACTTCCGCAACGCGGACCTGTCGGGCATTGACTTCCGCAGCACCAACCTCGAGGGGGCAAGCCTGCTGGATGCCAAGCTCTCGGGGACCTACTTCCCCGCGGAGCTGTCCGCCGAGGAAATCCGCCTGTCCCTCGATACGGGCACGCGGCTGCGCTACAAGGGCTAGCCGCGCGGGCCCCGGGCTCTGCGCCTCAGCCCTGGGAGAGCAGGTTGCGGAGGTCGATGATCGCCGCGTTGGCCCGGGCGAGGTAGGAAGCCATCACCAGGGAGTGATTGGCAAGGAGGCCGAAACCCGTGCCGTTGAGGATGAACGGGCTCCAGACTGCGGCCTGGGTGCCTTCGAGCTCACGGATGATCTGCTGCAGGCTGACCCGGGCGTTCTTGTTCTCCAGCACCTCGACGAAGTCGATCTCCGCCGCGCGCAGGAAGTGAATCAGCGCCCAGGCGCTGCCGCGGGCCTCGTAGAAGACATCGTCGATCTCCATCCAGGGGGTGCGCACCATCACCTCGCCCGGGGTGACCGTGGCCTGCAGGGCGCCGGCGTCGCCGGCAAGGTTCGTGGTCAGGCGCCGCTGGCCGACACTGGCCACCAGGCGCTGGGACAGGCTGCCGAGGCGCGCGTTGACCATGGACAGCCACTCGCGGAGATTGTCGGCGCGGGCGTAGAACCGGGCGTCGCGCTGCTCCTCGCTCACCAGCCGGTCCAGGTATGCCTGAAAGTGCTTGAGGCCCTTGCGGTACTCGGACTCGGAAGGCGGCAGCAGCCAGCTGTCGGTCTGGAAGTTGAGCCGGGGCTCGGCAATGGCGAGGTCCGGGTCTTCCCGGGACTGGGACTGCGAGCGCGACAGCACCTCGCGCATGGCACGGCCCAGGTCCCGGCTCTGGAGCAGCACGCCGTATTCCCAGTGCGGCATGTTGTCGAGGTAGAGCCCCGGGGGCATGCGGTCGTTGTAGAGGAAGCCGCCGGGCTTTTCGAGGAGCGTATCGACCACACCGATCAGGGTGGCCGTGGTCACCGCCCCGGTGACCTCGCTGCGGCCCGCGGGTGTGAGCTCCGCAGCCTTCTCACGCACATCGAAGGGTGCCGGCGCGATACTCCAGATAAAGCCGACCACGATCACCAGCACCGCGTAGAGCACGCCAACGACTGCGGCGAAGCGGAACCAGTTGCCCCGGGGGAGGTAGTCGTCGCCGAGGTTCTGCAGCCGCCTGCGCAGACCGGGTTTGCCGGGCGTTACGTCGATGGTGTCTTCGTCGGCCATGATCAGTGCTCGTGGTGGTGGCCGGCCATGGGCGCGTCGCGGCGCACGGCAGCATCGGTGCAGCTACGCTCGCCGTCGTCGCTGAGCAGGCACAGACGCACGGTATCTCCGGGAGCCGGCATGCGGTCGAGGTCTTTCAGCATAAGGTGGAGGCCGCCGGGTTCGAAGCTCGCGCTCTCGCCCGGCGCCAGCACCAGCGCCTCCACGGCCACCATGCGCATGGCACCGCCCTCGGCGCGGCTCTCGTGCAGCTCTGTCCGTCCGGCGCCGCCGGCCTCGGCGCCGACAATACGCACCGCGACGTCACCGCTGTTGGTCACCGAGAGGTAGCCGGCCGTCATCGCCTGCGTCGGCGGCAGGGCGCGGACCCAGGCATCTGTCAGGGTGAGGGGATCGGCAACAACCGGGGCGGCAAGAAGCGCACCCAGGACGACAAAGGGCAGGGGTCGGAACACGCAGTTAACCTCAAAAGCCTGTGGCGGGCGCACGTCGCGCCGGTCTGCCGATCATAGCATCCCCTGGCATTCGCGGCGCGTTGGGGGGGTGTCTGCGCGCTGCTACAATGAATTCTCTTTGCTGACGCCCCGGCCCCGCTTTCATGCGTGCAATTGTTGTTGCCCTTCTGTTTTTCGCTGCCACTGTTCACGCCGCGGGGCCGCTCGGGGGCGCGCCCCAGCCGGGCTCATCGCCCTTTGCAAGCATGGAGCAATCCTTCCTGCCCGTGGAAGAGGCCTATGTGCCGGCCCTGGCGCTGCAGGAGGAGGGCACGCTGCGCCTCTACTGGCAGATCGCCCCCGACTACTACCTCTATCAGCATCAGTTTGCCTTTGAGCTGAAAGACTCCCGGGGCGACGTGCCGGTGGACGCCAGGCTGCCGCCGGCGCTCGAGCGCACGGATGAGTTCTTCGGCGACGTCTCGGTCTACTACGACAGTGCCGACATCATCCTGGTGCCGGCCCGCCCCCTCGTGGGCACAGCAACCCTCGCGGTGCAGTCCCAGGGCTGCGCCGATGCGGGGCTCTGCTACCCGCCGCGGGACCAGGCTTTCCGCATCGATACAGCCACGGGCACGGTAGCCGCGATCGCCCTGCCTCGGCCACAACAGGCCGCGCAGCAACCGGCCGGCGCAGCAACCGGCGAGCGCCAGGGCCTGCCGGCGATGCTGCTGTTCGCGACCCTGGGCGGACTGATCCTGAACCTCATGCCCTGCGTGTTCCCGGTGCTCTCCCTCAAGGCCCTGGGCTTCGCCAGCGCCGCGCCGGCGCAGCGGCGCCGCCACGCCTGGCTCTACGGCGCCGGGGTAGTGCTGAGCTTTCTGGTGGTTGCCGGCGCGCTCATCGCCCTGCGCGGCGCCGGCATGGCCGTGGGCTGGGGCTTCCAGCTGCAGTCGCCAGGCTTTGTCATTGGCCTGGCCTACCTGTTCGTGGCCATGGGTCTGTCTCTCTCCGGGCTGGTGCACATCGGCGGACGGTTCATGAATCTCGGCAACAGCCTGGCCAGTGACGGCGGCGACCGTGGCGCCTTTTTTACCGGCGCCCTGGCCGTGGTAGTCGCCAGCCCCTGCACGGCCCCGTTCATGGGCACGGCCCTGGGCTTTGCGCTGACACAGCCGGCGGTCATCGGCCTCGCCGTGTTCACCGCCCTCGGTGCCGGCATGGCCGCACCCATGGTACTCCTCGGCCACAGCGCCCTGGCCCGGCGCCTGCTGCCGCGGCCCGGGGCCTGGATGCAGCGGCTGCAGCAGGCACTGGCCTTCCCCCTCTACGCCACCGCCCTGTGGCTGTTCTGGGTGGCCGGACGCCAGGCCGGCGTCGACACCATGGCCGCGGCGCTCGGCGGAGCGCTGTTGCTGGCCCTCGCCTTGTGGCTATGGAGCACCGGTGGCTGGCGTCGCGGCGCCGCCCTGCTCACCCTGGTGGCCGCGGTAGCGGCGGGAAGCTATCGCGGTACGGCACCGGGCGAGGCCGCGGGCAGCGAGGGCGTGGCGGCCTGGTCCGAGGCCGCCGTCCGCGAGGCTCAGGCCATCGGCGAACCGGTCTTCGTCGACTTCACGGCAGACTGGTGCATCACCTGCCTTGCCAACGAACGCGCGGTGCTACAGACGAACACCATCGAGGCGGCTTTCGCCGAGCGCGGCGTGCGCTACCTGGTGGCCGACTGGACCAACCGCGACCCGGTGATCGCCGACTTTCTCGCCCGCCAGGGCCGCTCGGGCATTCCGCTGTACCTTCTCTACCCGGGCCGCGCGGGCGCAGCGCCGGTGGTGCTGCCCCAGCTCCTGCGCAAGGGCACGGTGCTCGAGGCCCTTGAGGCATTGCCGTCATCCTGAGGGGATGACAGAACAGAATGTACTCACCTCATATATTGCCGCGATACTGCGGCTAAATTCGGGAAAAATCGCCAAAAAATACCCTCACTGTGGACAGGCGCCCCGGCCTGATCCACACTGTGCCCTCTTGTGGAGCAACTCGGGCTTGCGCGCGCCATGGCCAGCATCCTCGTCCTGCACGGCCCCAACCTGAACCTGCTCGGTGAGCGGGAGCCCTCGGTTTATGGCCACGACACCCTCGAGGCTATCGATGCACGCCTCGCTGCCATCGCCCGCGACGCGGGGCATCACCTGCTGTCACTGCAGAGCAACGCCGAGTCGGAACTCGTCGAGCGCGTGCACGACGCCCGCCGCGAAGGGGTGGACTGCATCCTCATCAATCCCGCCGCCTTTACCCACACCAGCGTCGCCCTCCGCGACGCCCTGGCGGCGGTGGCGATTCCCTTTATCGAAGTACACCTGTCGAATGTGCACGCCCGCGAGCCTTTCCGCCACCACAGCTATTTTTCCGACCTCGCCCGCGGGGTCATCTGCGGGCTCGGCGCCCAGGGCTACGAGCTGGCCCTGCAGGCCGCGCTGCGCCAGCTGAACAACTGACTTTTCATGCCTTTGACTTGGTAAGGAACACCGCTATGGATATTCGCAAGGTCAAGAAGCTGATCGAGCTCCTGGAGGAGTCGAACATCGACGAGATCGAGATCCAGGAAGGGGAAGAATCCGTGCGCATCAGCCGCAACGGCTCCCGGATCCAGTACGCCCCCGCGGGCTATGCACCGCCGCCCCCGCCCGCACCGGCCGCACCGGCGGCACCCGCCGCCGCACCGGAGCCCGCCGATGCACCGGAAGCGGAGGGCCACCTGGTGCGCTCGCCCATGGTCGGCACCTTCTACCGCTCGCCATCGCCCTCGTCGGCCCCCTTCATCGAAGTTGGCAAGACGGTGAAGGCCGGCGACGTGCTCTGCATTGTCGAGGCCATGAAGATGATGAACCAGATCGAGGCGGACAAATCGGGCACCGTAGCTGCGATCCTCGTCGACAACGGCGAGCCGGTGGAATATGACCAGCCGCTCGTCTCCATCATCTGAACGAACGGCCACGAGGTAACCCCATGCTGGAAAAAGTGCTCATCGCCAACCGCGGCGAGATCGCGCTGCGCATTCTGCGCGCGTGCAAGGAGCTCGACATTCCCACGGTCGCCGTCCACTCGAGCGCCGATACGGAGCTCATGCACGTGCGCCTCGCCGACGAGGCCATCTGCATCGGCCCCGCCGGCTCCTCCCAGAGCTACCTCAACGTGCCGGCGATCATCAGCGCGGCGGAAGTCAGCAACGCCGACGGCATCCACCCCGGCTACGGCTTCCTCGCCGAGAACGCCGACTTCGCCGAGCAGGTCGAGAAAAGCGGCTTCACCTTCATCGGCCCGCGGGCGGACACGATCCGGCTCATGGGCGACAAGGTCTCGGCCATCGCCGCCATGAAGGCCGCCGGCGTGCCCACGGTGCCCGGCTCCGACGGTCCGCTGCCGGACGACCCGGACGAGATCGTCGCCATCGCCCGCAAGGTCGGCTTCCCGGTGATCATCAAGGCCGCCGCCGGCGGCGGCGGCCGCGGCATGCGCGTGGTCCACAACGAGGCGGCCCTGCTGAACTCCGTACAGGTGACCAAATCCGAGGCCGGCGCGGCCTTCGGCTCCGAGGTGGTGTACCTGGAGAAGTTCCTGCAAAAGCCGCGTCATGTCGAAATCCAGATCATCGCCGACGGCCAGGGCAATGCCATTCATCTGGGCGACCGCGACTGCTCCCTGCAGCGCCGGCACCAGAAGGTGATCGAAGAAGCCCCGGCACCGGACATCGACCCGCATCTGCGCGAGCAGGTGGCGGAAGCCTGCATCAAGGCCTGCCTCGACATCGATTATCGGGGCGCCGGCACCTTCGAGTTCCTCTATGAGGACGGCGGCTTCTACTTTATTGAGATGAACACGCGGATCCAGGTCGAGCATCCGGTGACGGAGATGATCACGGGCATCGACATCGTCCACGAGCAGCTGCGCGTGGCCAGCGGCCTGCCCCTGTCCGTTACCCAGGAACAGGTGCGTTTCCGCGGGCACGCCATCGAGTGTCGCATCAACGCCGAGGATCCGCACACCTTCATGCCGTCGCCGGGCACCATCAGCACCTACCACCCGCCCGGCGGCCCGGGCATCCGGGTGGACTCGCACATCTACGACAACTACACGGTACCGCCCTTCTACGACTCGCTGATCGCCAAAGTGATCAGCTACGGCGAGACCCGCGACAGCGCCATGGCGCGCATGCGTCAGGCCCTGGACGAGCTCATCGTCCAGGGCATCCGCACCAACACGGCGCTGCACCGGGACCTGGTCCGCGACGCGGCCTTCCAGGCCGGCGGCGTGAGCATCCACTACCTCGAAAGCAAGCTCGAGGATCACTAGTGGCAGGGGCAGCGCCGTGAGCTGGCTGCAGCTTCGGCTGGACACAGCACCCGCCGCCGCGGCGGCCCTGGAAGAGAGGCTCCTCGCCGCCGGCGCTGTCTCCGTCACCCTTGAGGACAATGCCGACGAGCCGGTGCTGGAGCCGGGGGTTGGCGAGACGCCGCTCTGGCAGCAGACCCGCCTCACCGGCCTCTTCCCCGCCGACGCAGACATGGATTCGGTGCTCGCCGGCCTCGACCCGGTGCTCACGGTTGACGCCACCCCGCGGGTGGAAATCCTCGAGGACAAGGACTGGTCCCGGGAGTGGATGCAGCACTACCGGCCGCTCCAGTTCGGCCCTCGGTTCTGGGTCTGCCCGAGCTGGCTGGAGCCGCCGGACCCGACCGCGGTCAACCTGCTGCTGGACCCGGGGCTCGCCTTCGGCACCGGTACCCACCCGACCACCGCGCTCTGCCTCGCGGCCCTCGCCGACGCGGTCCCGGCGGGCGCACGCGCAGTCGATTACGGCTGTGGCTCCGGCATTCTCGCCGTGGCCGCGGCGAAGCTCGGGGCCGGACCTGTGCTCTGTGTGGACAACGACCCGCAGGCGCTGGCGGCCGCCGCGGACAACGCCGCGCGCAACGGCGTGGCGCTCGCCGGGCTGACCATCGCCCTCCCCGGCGACTACGATGCGAGCCTCTGGCAGGGCCAGTGTGACCTCGTTGTCGCCAACATTCTCGCCGGCCCGCTGCTGGCCCTGGCGCCGACGATCGCCGGTTTCCTCCGCCCCGGGGGCGTGCTGCTGCTGTCGGGGCTGCTGGCGTCGCAGGCGGAAGAGCTCATCGCGGGCTATGCCGCGCTGCTGCCGCTGGCGGTGGCCGGGGAACAGGAGGGCTGGGTGGTGCTGCGGGGGGAGAAACCCCGGTAGGAGGCCCGACCCGGGGCGAATGCTGTGATCGCACTGATCCGGGGTGAATCCTTTTTAAGCGGTCAGGGTTTAACCAGTTGCGGCGCTCGCGTATCATCGCTCGTCCCCGTTCGGACGGCTGACCCATGCTCCGCATTGGCGACCACACGCTGGCAAACCGCGTTGCCCTGGCTCCCATGGCCGGCGTCACGGACCTGCCCTTCCGTCGTCTCTGCACCCGCTTCGGGGCCGGTTACGCCGTTGCCGAGATGGTCACCGCCGACCCGACGCTCCGCACTTCCCGCAAGAGCCGCCTGCGCAGCCGCCACGACGGCGAGGGCGAGCCGCGGGCCGTGCAGATCGTTGGCGGTGATCCGGCCTTGCTCGCCGCGGCGGCGCGGCACAACGTCGCCCTCGGCGCCCAGATTATCGACATCAATATGGGCTGCCCGGCGAAGAAGGTCTGCCGCAAGGCCGCAGGCTCCGCGCTCCTGGCTGACGAGGCTCTGGTGGCCGAGATCCTTGGCGCCGTCGTTGCCGCCGTCGACGTTCCCGTCACGCTCAAGCTCCGCACCGGCCCCACGCCGGAGCGACGCAACGGCGTAACCATTGCGCGCATCGCCGAGGACGCGGGCATCGCCGCCCTGGCGGTACACGGGCGCAGCCGCGCCTGCGCCTTCGCCGGCGAGGCCGAGTACGACACCATCGCCGCCATGGTCGCCGCAACGTCGATCCCGGTCTGGGCGAACGGTGACATCGGCTCGCCGACAAAGGCCGCGGCCGTCCTCGCCCACACCGGCGCGGCGGGGGTCATGATCGGCCGTGCGGCCCAGGGCAGGCCCTGGCTCTGCGGGCAGATCGCCGCGCACCTCGCCGGGGACCCGGTGCCGGCCGACCCGGACCACGATACCCAGCTCACCGTGCTCAGGGAGCACCTGGCGGCACTGCACGTCTTCTACGGCGACTTCCTCGGCCCGCGCATCGCGCGCAAGCACGTCGGCTGGTACCTCAGCGCCGCCGCGGTCGGCGATGACACCCGGCGCCGATTTAATCGCCTCGAGACCCCCGCAGAGCAGTTAGACTTCCTCGCGGACCTCGCGACCCGACAGCCAACGCAGGACCTGGCAGCATGAGCAAGCGCACCACCAACAGCACCACCATCAGTACCACCATGAGTACCACCAGCAGCAAAAAGAGCGCCGGCAGGGCGCCGGCCACACCCGCCCCCCTGGACGACACGGTGCGCAGTTCGGTACGCCAGTACCTTGACGAGATCGACGGCGAACTGCCCACGGACTTCTACCAGCTGGTCCTGTCCCAGGTGGAGGCGCCGCTCCTCGAGGAAGTCATGCGTCACACCCGCAACAACCAGACCCGCGCCGCGCATCTTCTCGGCCTGAACCGCGGGACCCTGCGCAAAAAACTGCGCCTCTACAAGCTCTCCGACGAACCCTGACAGGAGGTCTCCCCTGACCATGAACGACAGCCACCCGGTCCGCGTCCGGCGGGCGCTCATCAGCGTTTCCGACAAGACCGGCATCGTCGACTTTGCCCGCAGCCTCGCGGAGCTCGGCGTCGCTCTGCTCTCCACCGGCGGCACCTACCGCCTGCTCGCAGGCGAGGGGCTGCCGGTGACGGAAGTGGCGGAACACACGGGCTTCCCGGAGATGATGGACGGGCGGGTGAAGACCCTGCACCCGGTTATCCACGGCGGTATTCTCGGTCGCCGGGGTACCGACGACGCCGTAATGGTGGAGCACGGCATAGCACCCATCGATATGGTCATCGTCAACCTCTATCCCTTCGAGGCCACCGTCGCACGGCCCGACTGCAGCCTCGAAGAGGCCGTGGAAAACATCGACATCGGCGGGCCGACCATGGTGCGCGCCGCCGCCAAGAACCACCGGGATGTCGCCATCGTGGTCAATGCCGCCGACTATGGCCACGTGCTCGAGGAACTGCGGACCCACGACGGCGCCACCACCCTGGAGACCCGCTTCGATCTCGCTATCCGCGCCTACGAGCACACCGCGGCCTACGACAGCGCCATCGCCAACTACTTCGGCCAGCGCGTACCCGGCGGCAGCGAGGGTTTTCCGCGGACCCTGAACCTGAACTTCACCCGGGTGGAGGCCCTGCGCTACGGTGAAAACCCGCACCAGCGCGCGGCCTTCTACCGCGAGAACACGCCGACCGAGGCCGGCGTGGCCACGGCGCGGCAGCTGCAGGGCAAGGCACTGTCCTACAACAATGTCGCCGACACGGACGCAGCCCTGGCGTGCGTCAAAAGCTTTCATGAACCCGCCTGCGTTATCGTCAAGCACGCCAATCCCTGCGGCGTGGCTGTGGCCGGCGATCTCCTCGCCGCCTACGAGCGCGCCTTCGCCACAGACCCGGAATCCGCTTTTGGCGGCATCATTGCCGTGAACCGCGCACTGGACGAGGCTACGGCGAAGGCCATCGTCGAGCGGCAGTTCGTCGAGGTGATCATCGCCCCCTCCGTGAGCGAGGGCGCCGCTGCGGTTATCGCCGCCAGGAAGAACGTACGCCTCCTTGCCTGCGGCGAATGGCAGGCGCCGCTGGCAGCTATGAACTACCAGCGCGTGACCGGTGGCCTGCTGGTACAGGACCGGGATCTCGGCGCCGTCGGCGCCGGCGACATCCAAGTGGTGACGAAGCTGGCCCCGAGCGAGGAGCAGCTCGGCGACCTGCTGTTCGCCTGGCGCGTGGCCAAGTTCGTGAAATCCAACGCCATCGTCTACGCCGCCGGCGGACAGACCGTGGGCATCGGCGCCGGACAGATGAGCCGGGTCAATTCGGCGCGCATCGCAGTCATAAAGGCCGAGCATGCGGGGCTGCCGGTGGCCGGTTCGGTGATGGCCTCCGACGCCTTCTTCCCCTTCCGCGACGGCATCGACAACGCCGCCGCAGCGGGCATCGCCGCGGTGATCCAGCCCGGCGGTTCCATCCGCGACGATGAAGTCATCGCCGCCGCCGACGAGGCCGGCATGGCCATGGTCTTTACCGGCATGCGCCACTTCCGCCACTGAACCCAGGGACCGAGGAGAACAGCTGTGAACGTACTCATTATCGGCAGCGGCGGGCGTGAACACGCTCTGGCCTGGAAAGCGGCCCAGTCGCCGCAGGTCGACACCGTCTACGTCTGCCCCGGCAACGCAGGCACGGCCCGGGAACCGGGCGTCGAGAACCTCGCCATGGACCCCGAGGACTTCTACAGCCTGGCGGACTTCGCCTCGGGCCTCGGCGGCGTGGAGCTGACCATCATCGGCCCCGAGGCGCCGCTGGTCGCCGGCTTCGTCGACGAGTTTCAGGACCGCGGCCTGCGCTGCTTCGGCCCGAGCGCAGCGGCGGCGCAGCTCGAGGGCTCCAAGGCCTTCAGCAAGGACTTCCTCGCCCGTCACAACATCCCCACGGCGGCCTACGCCACCTTCAGCGAGCTGGCGCCGGCGCTCGCCTACCTGCGCGAGCAGGGCGCGCCCATCGTCGTCAAGGCCGACGGCCTCGCCGCCGGCAAGGGCGTGGTGGTCGCCGAAACCCTCGAAGAGGCTGAGGCCGCGGTGCGCGACATGCTCGAGGGCAACCGCTTCGGCGATGCCGGCGCGCAGGTGGTGATCGAAGAGTTCCTCGACGGTGAGGAGGCGAGCTTCATCGTCATCGCCGACGGGCTCAGCGCCCTGCCGATGGCGACCAGCCAGGATCACAAGCGCATCGGCGACGGCGACACGGGGCCGAACACCGGCGGCATGGGCGCCTACTCCCCGGCCCCGGTAGTCGACGAGGCCCTGCACCAGCGCATCATGGATGAGATCATCATGCCCACGGTGCGCGGCATGGCCGAGGATGGCCGGCCCTATACGGGCTTTCTCTACGCCGGCCTGATGATCACCCCCGCCGGCGAACCGAAGGTCATCGAGTTCAACTGCCGCTTCGGCGACCCGGAAACACAACCCATCCTGCTGCGCCTGCGCTCGGACCTGGTGGAGCTCTGCGAGCGCGCCCTGGACGGCGAGCTCGCCGGCGCCAGTGCAGACTGGGACCCGCGGCCGGCCCTGGGCGTGGTGCTCGCCGCCGGCGGCTACCCGGGCAGCTACGACAAGGGGGTGGAAATCAGCGGCAGCGAGGAGGCCTTTGGCGAGGCCGTGAAGGTCTTCCATGCCGGCACCGCGGAAGCGGACGGCAAGCTGGTCACCGCCGGCGGCCGGGTGCTCTGCGTGACGGCCCTGGGCGAAGACGTCAGGGCGGCCCGGGACGCGGCCTACGCCGCGGCTGATCGTATCAGCTTCGACGGTGCCACCCGCCGCAGCGACATTGGCTGGCGCGCTATCGAGCGCTATAGTTGATTGATCTTGTAGTCTTTCAGAGGACCGCCCCGGACACCATGCGTCAGCGCCGCCTCAGCCTTATCGACCGCCTTATCAGTGAGACCGACACGGTCATGCGCACGCTCGCCAACCGCGGCAACACCGCGGGCCGCGAGTCGCCGTCGACAGGCCACAGTGACGCGGAGCTGTCCGACCGCGAGCGCAGGCACGTCGCCCGTCTCATGCGCGTGAATCACACCGGCGAAGTCTGTGCCCAGGCGCTGTACCAGGGCCAGGCGCTCACCGCGCGCCTGCCCACGGTCCGCGACGAGATGCAGGAGGCCGCCGCCGAGGAAGTGGACCACCTCGTCTGGTGCGCCGAGCGGCTGCGCGAACTCGACAGCCACCCCAGCGTGCTCAACCCGGCCTGGTACGGCCTCTCCTTTGCCCTGGGCGCCGTGGCCGGCGCCATCGGCGACAAGGTCAGCCTGGGCTTCGTAGCCGCCACGGAAGAGCGCGTCTGCCGGCATCTGAAGGAACACCTCAAGGACCTGCCGGATGACGACCGCAAGTCACGGCTGATTCTCCAACAGATGCTCGAGGACGAAGAGCGGCACGGACAGAATGCCCTGGAGGCCGGCGGCACTGAATTCCCCCGGCCGGTGAAGCAGGCCATGAGCGCCCTGGCGCAGGCCATGACCCGCAGCAGCTACTGGGTCTGAGCCGCAGGCTCAGGCCTCTCCACCCCCGGCGTCCTCCTCGACGATCTCGAAGCTGTGGCTGATCGCCACGCCCCCGGCGCCGAGCATGATCGACGCAGAGCAGTACTTCTCAGCGGACAGCTCCACCGCCCGACGCACATGACTCTCCTTCAATCCGCGGCCCGTGACCACGAAGTGCAGCGAGATGCGCGTGAACACCGCCGGCACCGCGTCGGCGCGCTCGGCGCTGAGCTCCACCCGGCAGTCGGAAACCGCCTGGCGTGACTTCTTCAGCATCGCCAGCACGTCGTAGATCGAACAGCCACCGGTGCCGAGGAGGAGCATCTCCATGGGCCGGGGGCCCTGATTGCGGCCGCCGAGATCCTCCGGCCCATCCATGACCACCGCGTGGCCGCTGCCCGCTTCGCCGACAAACATCGCACCGTCGAGCCACTTGACTGTTGCTTCCATGAGTTCCGTTCCCTGCCGCACCCTGCTTTCGCGAGGGCCAAGGATAACCGGATTTTAACGACGCTCGCGATGGAGTATTCTCTCACCCGGACAATTACCTAGGGGAGCCCGTGGTCAAGCCACAAGTGAAGCGAAGTCTCCCGAGCGTCGAGAGCTTTCTCCGCCACTTCGAGCAGCGGCAGTGCCCCGCCAAAACAGTAATTCTCGCCGCCGGCGAGAGCAGCCGGAGCCTGTTTCTCATCCTCGACGGGTCCGTATCGGTACTGGTGCAGGACGATGCGGATGAGGACCACAAAATGGTTGTCAGCTACCTGAATCCCGGGGACTTCTTCGGCGAGATGGGGCTCTTCGAGCACGACGACAGCGAGCGCAGCGCCTATGTGGAGGCGCGCACGGCCTGCACCGTGGCAGAGATCAGCTACGACCGTTTTCACCAGATCCGCGACAGCTACCCGGAGATCCTCTTCGCCGTTGCCCAGCAGCTCGCCTCAAGGCTGCGACGGACGACAACCAAACTCCGGGACCTCGCCTTCGTCGATGTGTCCGGACGCATCGCGCACACGCTCCTGGACCTCGCCGAGCAGCCGGACGCCATGACCCACCCGGACGGCATGCAGATCCGCATCACCCGGCAGGAACTTGGCAAGATTGCCGGCTGCTCCCGGGAGATGGCCGGCCGCGTGCTCAAGGCCCTGGACGAGAGCGGGCTCATTTCCGTCTCCGGCAAGACCATCGTCGTCTACGGCGCCCGCTGACGCACGATGGGAGGCGCATCCTTGCGCCGACTGCCTCCGCTATCCGTGCCAACCCCGCCGCGGCGCCAACCCGTCGCGGCGGGGACGCCGCTGCCATGGGCAGGCGAACGCGTCAGGCGAAAAGTTCGCGGAGCTTCTCGCCCGGCTCCGCGGCGCGCATGAACGCCTCGCCGACAAGGAAGGCATTGACGCCGCCGGCGCGCATGCGCGCAACGTCCGCCGGTGCGTGGATGGCGCTCTCAGTGATCACCGTGCGGCCCTCGGGGATCAACGGCAGCAGCTCGAAGGTGGTGTCGAGGGTGCAGGAGAAGTCGTGCAGGTTGCGGTTGTTGATGCCGATGAGCGGCGACGACACTGCCAGCCCGCGCTCCAGCTCTGCCCGGTCGTGCACTTCCACCAGCACATCACAGCCGACCTCCGCTGCGCAGGCGGCCAGCTCCGCCAGCTGGGCGTCACCGAGCGCCGCGACAATGAGCAGCACGGCATCGGCGCCGAGGGCCCGGGCTTCGACCACCTGGTAGGGGTCCACCGTGAAATCCTTGCGCAGCACCGGCAGGGTACAGGCAGCGCGCGCCGCCTGCAGGTAGCCATCGGCGCCCTGAAAGAAATCCACATCGGTGAGCACCGAGAGGCAGGTCGCGCCGCCGGCCTCGTAGCTGGCGGCGATGGCCGCCGGAGCAAAGTCAGCGCGGATCACGCCCTTGCTCGGCGACGCTTTCTTGACCTCGGCAATGACCGCGCTGCCGGGGCCGGCGGCGGCGGCGGTAACCGCGGCGGCAAAACCCCGGGCCGGCGGCTGGGCCGCGGCGTCAGCGCTGACCGTCTCAAGGGGGCGCCGGGCGCGGCGCTCTGCCACCTCCTCGGCCTTGCGGGCGAGGATGCGCTTGAGCACCGTCGGCAGACCGTCAGCGCTCATGCGCCCTCCTCGGCCATAAGCCGCGTGAAAGCAACGAAGGCCTTGAGCTTCTCGCCGGCCTGGCCCGTGGCCAGCAGGTCTTCGGCAAAGCGGACGCCGTCCCCCAGAGAGCCGGCAATGCCGGCCACGTAGAGGGTGGCACCGGCATTCAGGGCGATGAGCGCTGCCGCATCCTCGCTACCGGCGTCGCCGCCCAGGGCGGCCTTGATGAGCCGCGCGGAGGCTTCCGCGCTATCCACCACCAATCCGTCCAGGGGCCGGCGCCCGAGGCCCAGCGCCTCCGGCGTCACCGTGTAGCAGCGCACGGCACCGTCTTTGAGCTCTGCCACCTGCGAGGGCGCTGCGAGGGACAGCTCGTCGAGGCCGTCCTCACCGTGGACCACCAACGCATGCTCGCTGCCGAGCTCGCCCAGGGCCATCGCCAGCGGCTCGCAGAGGGCGCCGTCAAACACCCCGAGCACCTGCCGGCGCACCCCCGCGGGGTTGGTGAGGGGGCCCAGCACGTTGAACAGGGTGCGCATGCCCAGCTCCCGCCGCGGGCCGATGGCGTGGCGCATGGCGTTGTGGTGGGCCGGCGCGAACATAAAGCCGACGCCCACTTCGGTGATTGCCCGGGCGATCTGTTCGGGGCTCAGATCCAGGGGCACGCCGAGGCTCTCGAGGACGTCCGAGCTGCCGCTGGTGCTGGAGACGGAGCGGTTGCCGTGCTTGGCCACCCGGGCGCCGCCGGCCGCGGCGACGAAGGTTGCGGCCGTGGAGACGTTGAACAGGTTGGCACCATCGCCGCCCGTGCCGACCAGGTCCACCAGGTCGAAATTGCCGGGAACGCTCACCGGCGTGGCCAGTTCGCGCATCACCCGCGCCGCCGCCACAAGCTCGTCGATGGTCTCGCCCTTGGCGCGCAGGCCGAGGAGCAGGGCGCCGATCTGGGCATCCGTGGCGCCGCCGGTCATCACCGTGCGCATGACCGCGGCCATGGCGTGACCGTCGAGGTCTCCCCCGTCGGCGAGCACCGCCAGCGCATCCCTGAGGTTCATGGGTTGTCCCTCCCGGGCTCGGGCGCGGCACCGCGCAGGAAATTGTCGAGCAGAGCGTGGCCGTGCTCTGTGAGAATGGACTCGGGGTGGAACTGCACCCCCTCCACCGGCAGCTCGCGATGCCGGAGGCCCATAATCTCGTCCAGCTCGCCGTCGTCTGTTTCCGTCCAGGCGGTGATCTCGAGGCACGCCGGCAGGGCCTCCCGGGCCACCACCAGGCTGTGGTAGCGGGTGGCGGTATAGGGCGAGGGCAGCCCCTGGAAAACACCCTCGCCACGGTGATGGATCGGCGAGGTCTTGCCGTGCATCACCTGCCGCGCGCGCACAATCTCACCGCCGAAAGCCTGGCCGATGCACTGGTGGCCCAGGCAGATACCAAGAAGGGGCACGCGGCCGGCGAAGGCCTCCACCAGGGCCATGGAGATGCCCGCCTCGTTCGGCGTGCAGGGGCCCGGCGAGAGAACAATACGCTCCGGAGCCAGGGCATGAACACCGGCGATATCGATCTCGTCGTTGCGGCGCACAAGGACCTCGGCGCCGAGCTCACCGAGGTACTGCACCACGTTGAAGGTAAATGAGTCGTAGTTGTCGATCATGAGGATCACGGCGATCCCTCCCCGCCATCCGCCATGGCCGCGGCCCGCAGCACTGCCCGGGCCTTGTTGACAGTCTCCTGCCATTCCGCAGCGGGTACGGAGTCGGCAACGATACCCGCCCCGGCCTGCACGTGCAGCTCGCCGTCCTTGAGCACGGCGGTGCGGATGGCGATGGCCGTGTCCATGTCGCCCCCCCAGGAGAGATAACCCACGGCGCCGCCATAAACACCGCGCTTGACCGGCTCGAGCTCGTCGATGATCTCCATCGCGCGGATCTTCGGCGCGCCGCTCAGGGTGCCCGCTGGCAGCGTGGCGCGCAGCACGTCGAGCGCGCTGAGCTTGCCGGCGAGGCGCCCTGTCACATTGGAAACAATGTGCATCACGTGGGAGTAGCGCTCGATGACCATCTTGTCCGTCAGCTCGACGGTGCCGGTCTGGGCGATGCGGCCAACGTCGTTGCGGCCGAGGTCGATGAGCATGAGGTGCTCGGCGATCTCCTTCGGGTCCGCCAGCAGCTCCTCGGCGAGCGCCGAGTCCTCAGCGTCGTCCCGGCCCCGGTGGCGGGTACCGGCGATGGGTCGCACGGTGACCATACCGTCTTCGAGGCGGGCGAGGATCTCCGGTGACGAACCGACGATCTGGAAGTCCTCGAGGTCGAGAAAATAGAGGTAGGGCGACGGGTTCAGGTTGCGCAGCGCCCGGTACAGGTTCAGCGGCGGCGCCCGGAAGGGCACGCTGATGCGCCGCGCCGGCACCACCTGCATGACATCCCCGGCCAGCACGTACTCCCGCACGCGCTCGACCGCCGCCTCGAAGGTTTCCTGATCCATGCTCGTGCGGGCGCTGTCCTCGAGGCCCGTCTCGGCCCGGGCTGCGAGGTCCACCTCCGGCAGCGGCGCGATCGGCTGGCGCAGCTGCCGCGCGAGCGCTGCGAGTCGCGCCTCGCCGGCCGCCCGTGCGCCCGGAGCCGCCGGGTCGACGTTGACGATGAGCTTGAGGGTGCCGGCAAGGTTGTCGAAGACCAGCACCTCGTCGGAGACCATAAGCAGAATGTCCGGCGTGCCGAGGCTGTCCGGCGGGCAGCTGTCCGCCAGGCGCTCCTCGACGTAGCGCACCGTGTCATAGCCGAAGTAGCCGACCAGGCCGCCGTGGAACACCGGCAGCTCAGCCGCCGGCGCGGCGCGGTAACGCGCCTGGAAGGCCTCGACCCAGGCCAGCGGGTCTGCCACGGTCTCGCTGGCAGCGAGCTCGCCGTTCTCCCAGGTCTCCACGCGCCGGCCATAGACCTTCACCAGGGTGCGGCAGGGCAGGCCGATAATCGAGTAGCGGCCCCACTTCTCGCCCCCCTGCACGGACTCGAAAAGGTAGGAATAGGGCCCACCCGCGAGCTTGCGGTAGGTGCTCACCGGCGTTTCCTGGTCCGCCAGCACCTCGAGGCTCACCGGGACCCGGTTATAGCCCTCGGCTGCCAGCGCCTGGAAGTCCGCCACAGTCATCAGGCCGCCGTAGTCAGCGCGGCGCGCAGGTCACCGATCACTGCCGCGTAGTCCGGCTGGTTGAAGATAGCCGAGCCGGCGACAAAGGTGTCGGCCCCGGCGGCGGCGATCTCGCCGATGTTCTTCGGGCCGACGCCACCGTCGATTTCCAGGCGGATATCGCGGCCCGAGGCGTCGATGCGCTGGCGCGCCTGGCGCAGCTTGTCCAGTGTCGCCGGGATAAAGGACTGACCACCGAAGCCCGGGTTCACAGACATGAGCAGGATCACGTCGATCTTGTCCATGACGTAATCCAGCGCCTCCAGCCCCAGGTGCGGGTTGAACACCAACCCGGCTTTGCAGCCGGCATCGCGGATCTGCTGCAGCGTGCGGTCCACGTGCGTGACGGCGTCGGGGTGGAAAGTGATCCAGCTGGCCCCCGCCTCGGCGAAGTCACCGATGAGCCGGTCGACGGGGCTGACCATCAGGTGCACATCGATGGGCGCGGTCACCCCGTGCTGCCGGAGCGCCTTGCACACCATGGGCCCGATGGTGAGGTTGGGCACGTAATGGTTGTCCATGACGTCGAAGTGGACCACGTCCGCGCCCGCGGCGAGCACGTTGTCGACCTCCTCGCCGAGGCGGGCAAAGTCCGCCGACAGGATGGACGGCGCGATCAGGTAATCGGGCATGGGGATCTCCAGCGGGTCTGGACGCGGATTCTAGCGTTTTGCGTGCCCCGGCACACCCTCCGCGGCAACCCGGAGAGGCATACACCGCCGGCGCCGATACGCCGGTCACGGGTGACAGGGACCTCCTGGCCCCGCGTGATGCATTCCCCGCCATCACCACCCCCGAGGAACTCGGCGCCGCGCTGGGCCTGCGCTAGCCCCTCGCCGCCTCTTCGCGAAGCGATGCATCCAGCGCCGCGAGTCGCTCCGGGGTGCCCACATCCACCCAGCGCCCGCCGTGGCGCTCGCCGGAAAGCCTTCCTGCAGCCATGGCCGCCTCGAAGAGCGGGCGCAGCGGCCGGGCCCCGGGCGCAAGGCCGGCGAAGAAGGCCGGGTGGTAGAGGGCGGTGCCGGTGAAGGTGACCGTGGCCTCGCCGGGCGCGGGCCCGGCGACCCGTTCACCGCGCAGCGCGAAATCACCGCCGGGGTGATGGTCCGGGTTCTCTGCCAGGAGCAGGTGTGCCCCGGCCGGGACGAGGTCCGCGGCGCGCGCAGCCAGCGCCGGCACGTCGTAGTCCATAAATACGTCGCCGTTCACCACCAGGAAGGGCGCATCGCCGAGGAGCGGCAGGGCCTGGACGATGCCGCCGGCGGTCTCCAGGGGCTCCGGCTCCCGGGAATACAGGAGCGACAGCCCCCAGGCGCCGCCGTCGCCGCAGTAGGCCTCGATCTGCTCGCCGAGCCAAGACAGGTTGATCACGACCTCCCTGATGCCCCCCGCCGCAAGACGCTCCAGATGATGGGCGAGCAGGGGCTTGCCGCCCACCGCAAGGAGGGGCTTGGGCGTCTTCAGGGTCAGCGGGCGCATGCGCTCGCCACGGCCGGCCGCGAGAACCATGGCCTTCAAGGAGCGGACCACCAGGGCTGGGCCGGCAGGCGGGGCGCGATCCCGGCGTCGAGCCAGGCCGCAAAGGCGGCGAGCGCGGGCTCACCGGGATGGGCCGCAAGCACGTCGCGGACATAGCCATAGACCCGCGGCAGATCCCCCAGGTAGCCGTCCTTGCCGTCGCGCAGGGAGAGGCGGGCGAAGATACCGAGCACCTTCAGATGCCGCTGCAGGCCCATGAGATCGAAGGTGACCAGAAAGCCCTCGACGTCCGGCAGGCCAGGCAGCCCGCGGGCGGCCAGTTCGCCGTGGAACGTCCGCGCCCAGCGATAGACCGCGTCGTCAGGCCAGCGGCAGTAGCAGTCCCGGAGCAGCGACACCAGATCGTAGGTCACAGGACCGCAGAGCGCGTCCTGGAAATCGATGGTGGCTAGGCCCTCGGGCGTGATCAGGAGATTGCGACTGTGGAAGTCGCGATGCACCGGGACCCGCGGCTGGGCCCCGGCACTGGCGAGGAGGCGGGCACTGAGCGCCTGGAAGCGCTCCCGGGCGACCGCATCGAAGGGCACCCCCAGCAGCTGGTCGCAGAACCAGACGGGAAACAGCTCGAGCTCGGCCTGCAGGGCCGCGTCGTCATAGGGCGGCAGTTCGCCGCAGGGCGCCGTGGCGAGCGCCACGAGCAGGTCCATGGCCTGCGCATAGCAGGCATCCACCGTTGCCGGAGTGAGCGCGGGCAGCAGCAGCGCATCGCCGAGGTCCTCAAGGAGCAGGTAACCGCGCTCGCGGTCGACCCCGAAAAGCCCCGGCACGCGCACGCCGGCGGCCGCGAACTGCTCGCGCACGGCCAGGAATTCGGCATTCTTCTCGGTCGCCGGGGGCGCCACGCAGGCGACGGCGGTGCCGCCAGTCCAGCGCAGGCGGAAATAGCGCCGGAAGCTGGCGTCGCCGGCCAGCGGCGCGAGGGCCGCCCCGGCAGGGTCGGGGAGCTGCGCCAGGCACCAGGGCAGAAGGTCTGCCGGGGCGCCGCTCACGGGGCCAGCACCCTCGTGACACCGCCTCGAGGGCCCCTGCGAAGGAGCCTACCGGGGCTTCCGGGAGAGCCTCGACGGCAAACGCTGCGACAGACGCCACGAAAGACCCCAAGGCCGGAACGGACAAGCGGCGGGCGATGCTTTATCATCCGTCGCAATTCGATTTCCTGTCTCCATCCACCGCTCATAGGCCCATACCCGACACCCCATGATCCCGGCCCCAGCGAAGCACACGCTCCTGCGCGCGGCGGCTACCGCCCTGCTGCTCGCAGCGGCGGCGCCGGGCCGCGCGCAGGATAGCAACGGGGCGGGTTGCGCGGCCAGTGAAGACTGCGCCAGGGAGCGGCTGGAGGTCGAGGTGGTCGAAGCCGGCGCGGGGCTCGACTGGGTCCCGATCGAGGACGTGCCACCGGCGCTCCGGGATCGCAGCTGCAAACTCTGCGGCGGCCGCTACATCGATCCGAAGGCAGGGCTCACCGGCGCCGGGGACCCGGAAGAGTCCGACATCGAGGCCACGGCCACACGCACCGAGCTGCGCGGCGACCAGCTGCGCCTCGAAGGCGGCGTCGAGGTCACCCAGGGCTACCGGGATCTCGCCGGCGACCGGGCAGACTATGACCGCGTCAGCGAAACCGGCAAGGTGGAAGGCAATATCGTGCTCCGCGAGCCGGGTCTCCTGCTCCGCGGCAGCCGCGGGGCGTTCTACTCGCGCACCGGCGAAGCCCAGCTCGAGGATGGCGTCTTTGTGCTTCACGAGAAACACCTCCGGGGCGAAGCCGTGCTGCTTTCCCGCGATGCCGCGTCGCTGATCCGCATCGAGGACGGGGCCCTCACCTACTGCGCGCCGGGCGAACGGGACTGGTACCTGCGGACGCGGCATATGACCCTGGACCTTGAGGAAGGCGTGGGTGTGGCCCGCGGTGCCACCCTGTCTGCCGCCGGTGTCCCCTTCTTCTGGACGCCCTGGCTGAGCTTCCCCCTCGATGACCGCCGACGCACGGGCTTTCTCTTCCCCACCGTGGGCAACGATAGCCGCGGCGGCATCGACGTGAGCACGCCCTTCTACTGGAACGCCGCACCCGACTACGACCTGCTCTACGTACCGCGCTACATCCAGGAACGGGGTCTCAACCATGAGGTCCAGGGCCGCTACCTCGACCCCGCTGGCGGCAACTGGCTGCTCGGCGGCGCCTTCCTGGCCGGGGACGAGCAGTACAAGGAAGACTTCCCGGCGGACCCCAACCCGGACCGCTGGCTGGGCCAGCTCCGCCACAACGGCCTCTACGGCCAGCGCTGGCGCTCGCGCATCGACTACACGCGGGTCAGCGACGTCGCCTATATCCGCGACCTTGAGACCTCCAACCTCGAGACCCGTCGCGAGGTGAACCTGCTGCAGCTCGCCTCCCTCGACTACCTCGGCGATGACTGGCTGGTGAACATGGAGCTGCAGCAGTTCCAGTCTCTGGCCGACGACATCCGCGAGGACTATAAAAAGCTGCCGCAAGTGACCGTGCAACGGCGCGGCGACCGGGAGCCCTTCCGCTTCGAGCCGCTGTTTCTGGCCCAGTACAGCAACTTCGACAGCAACGGCGAGCGCGTGACCGGCCAGCGCCTGTATAGCGAGGCGGGGCTCAGCTATCCCATGCTCTGGGAATACGGGTTCCTGCGAAGCACCGCCAAGTACCGCTACCTGGACTACCGCCTCAACGACCCGCTGGCGCAGGACCGGAACGATCCGAGCGCTGGCTCGGCGCTCGCCAGCCTCGATGGCGGCCTCTACTTCGAGCGCGCCTTCAGCGTTGCCGGCCGGGACCTGGTGCAGACCCTCGAGCCGCGCCTTTACTATCTGTATTCCAGCTTCGAGGATCAGCGCGACCACCCGGACTTCGACAGCGCGGAACTCACCTTCAACTACAACCAGCTGTTCCGGGACACGCGCTTTTCCGGCCGGGACCGCCTCGACGACGCCAACCAGCTCGCCATTGGCGTCACCACCCGCTTCCTCAACCGGCGCACGGGCACGGAGCTGTTGAACGCGAGCCTCGGCCAGATCGTCTACTTCGACAACCGCAGGGTGCGCCTGAGACCCACGGCGCCGGAGCTGGAGCGCACGGAGTCGGAAATTGCCGGGGAACTGAACTTCTATCCCACACAGCGTCTAAACCTGCGGGCGACGGTGCAGTACGACCCGTCGACGGAAAAGGTGAACGCCGGCAACCTGTTCAGCAGCTACGAGCGCGAGGACGGCGCCCTGCTCAACGCCGGCTACACCTACCGGCGGCCCATCAACCTGGTGGGCACGCAGCCGACCACGGACCAGGCGCACCTGTCCGCCTACTACCCGGTGAGTCGCCACTGGCGCCTCTTCGGCGCCTGGAACTACAGCCTCGAAGCCGACGAGAGCGTGGAAGACATGGTGGGCATCGAGTACGATAACTGCTGCTGGAAAATCCGCCTGCTCCATCTGCGCTACTTCGACACCGCGCGCGGCATCGTCCCCGACTTCGACGCACCGAACCTGGACCGCGAGCGGGCGGTGCAGGTGCAATTCGTGCTCAAGGGCCTCGGTGGCCTGGGCACAGAGGTGGAGCAATTGATGACCGATATGATCCGGGGGTTTCGACCGTGACAGTAATCAGCAACACCCTGCGCACCCTCGCCGGGGCCCTGGTCGGCCCGGGGCTGCTGGCGGCCCTGCTGGCAACAACGGCCGCCGCGGAAACAGAAATGCTCGACCAGGTGGTGGCCATCGTCGACGACGATGTCATCATGGCCAGCGAGCTGCGCGAGCGGGTCGAGACGGTAACCGGCAACCTCGAGGCCCGGGGCATGGAGCTCCCGCCGGAAGACGTGCTCATCAGCGAGACGCTCGACCGGCTCATCCTCGACAGCATTCAGATGCAGATGGGGGAGCGCTTCGGTGTGCGCATTCCCGACGCGCAGCTCGACGCGGCCATGCAGCGCGTGGCGGCGCAGAACGGGCTGTCCCTGGAGCAGTTCCGCCTCGCGCTGGAGCAACAGGGACGCTCCTACCGCGCCATGCGCGACAACATTCGCCAGGAGATGGTCATCCAGCGCGTGCAGATGGGCAACGTCAACCAGCGCGTGGAGATTTCCGATCAGGAAGTGAAAAACTTCATGACCACGGAGGAAGGCGAGAAGCTCATCCAGCCCGAATACCGCATCGTCCACGCCCTGCTCCCGGTAGCCGAGGCGGCGCCGGAGCGTGAAGCCGAGGCCTCGCGGGAACAGGCGGAGACCCTGGCAGCCCGCATTCAGGCCGGCGAGAGCTTCCAGACGGTCATCAGCGAAGCGAACGAAACGATACCCATGAGCGGTGGCGACCTCGGCTGGCGCAAGCTCGACGATCTGCCGTCGCTGTTCCAGGACGTCGCACCGTCGCTGACGCCCGGGGAACTCGCGGACGTGTTCCGGTCGCCGAGCGGCTTTCACCTCGTTTACCTTGCCGATGCCCGCGGTGTCGGCGGCGAGACCGTGTCCCAGACCCACGCCCGGCACATCCTCATCAAGCCCACAGAGATTCTCAGCGATGAAAAGGCCCGCGAGCTTGCTGCGCAGCTCAAGGCCCGCATCGAAGGCGGGGAGGATTTCAGCGCCCTGGCCCGGGAATACTCCGAGGATATCGGCACCGCCGCCGAGGGCGGTGACCTGGGCTGGAGCAACCCGGGCCAGATGGTCCCCGCCTTCGAAAACACCATGGCGTCCACGCCCCTCGGCGAGATCTCCGATCCGGTGCGCACGGAGTTCGGCTGGCACATCATCGAGGTGCTGGACCGGCGCGAGAAAGACATGACGGAAGAAGTAAGGGTCGCTCGGGTGACGGAGTTCCTGCACCAGCGCAAGTACGATGAAGAACTCGATGCCTGGCTGCGCAAGATCCGCGATGAGGCCTTTGTCGATATCAAGTAGCGTGTGCGGCCGGGGGCCCCGGGCCCACCCGGGCCGCGACGCTGCCCGCCTCGCCTGGCA
>NZ_KN234784.1:0-17510 GCF_000764025.1 Pseudohaliea rubra DSM 19751
GCTGCCGGCGGACCCGGCCACCCAGCCGCGGCTGGCCGGCCAGGTCGAGCGCCTGGCGGCACTGCTGGCCCGGGCCGAAACGGAGGTCGAGGTCACCCTGCGCTCCGATGGCGAGACCAGCGTCACGGTCTATCGGGTGGCGCAGCTCGGCAGCTTCGAGGAGCGTACCCTCGAGCTGCGCCCCGGCCAATACACCGCCGTGGGCACCCGCCCCGGCTATCGGGACGTGCGCGAGACCTTCCGCGTAACACCGGAGGACTCACCGCTGACCCTCACCGTCGCCTGCACCGAGGCCATCCGATGAGTGACCGCAACGACGACCCCGTGGAGCGCATCGAGGCAGCGGCTTTCCAGCCCCTGGCCGCCGACAGCGCCGCGCCGAAGCGCCGCCTGCGCCCGGTGGCTATCGTCGCGGCTGCCGGGGCCGTGCTCTTCCTGCTGGCCCTGGCGTTCCTGCTTACCGCACGCTCTGTGGAGATCGACGTTGTTGCGGAGGCGCCGGTGGCGATCGCTATCGACGGTTTCGCCCTTCCCTTCGGCCAGCGCTTCCTGATCCGCCCCGGACGCTATCCCATCACCATCGGAGCCGAGGGCTACGAGCCCCACCGCAGCACCCTGACAGTCGGCAGCGCGGATACCCAGCGCTACGAGGTGACGCTCAAACCCCTGCCGGGTCAGGTGACCTTCACGGGACTGCCCGCGGGCGCCACCCTCACCCTGGACGGCGAAGCATTGCGTGGTGCAGAGCACAGCGACAACCCGGATCGGCGCGGGGACGCAGCTCCCGCAAGGGCCCTGGCATTTGAGATCGCAGCCGGCGAGCATACCCTCCGTGCCGAGGCGCCGCGCTACCTGCCCCTGGAAAGCACCATCGACGTCACCGGCCGCGGCGTGACCCAGACCATCGCCCTCGAGCTGGCGCCGGCCTGGGCGGAGCTCACCGTCGCCAGCGAGCCTGAGGGCGCGACGATCGCGGTCGGCGACGAGGTCCTCGGCAAGACCCCCGCTACCGTCGCCGTGCTGCAGGGCGATCGCGAGCTGCGCCTGCGGGCGCCGGGTTTCGCCGAGTACCGAGCCACCCTGGCGGTGATCGCCCGGGAGCCGCAGGACCTGGGCACCGTTACCCTCGTGCCCGCTGCCGGCGTGCTCGAACTCACCAGCCGGCCAGGGGGCGCCAACGTCACCGTGGGCGGCGAGTTCCGCGGGCAGACGCCGCTCACCGTGGAGCTGACACCGGACCGGGCCCATGAGCTTGTCCTGTCCCGCCCCGGCTACCGTCGCTACCGCGACAGCGTCACGCTGGCCGCCGGCGCCACGGCGCAGCGCGACCTGCGCCTGGAGCCCCGCCTCGGCGAGGTGGTGCTGGAGGTCGATCCGCCGACGGCGGCGCTGCGCATCGACGGCGAGCTCGTGGGCACCGGCCCGCGGACCGTCGCCCTCCCGGAGGTCGAGCACGAGATCGTCGCCAGCCTCGAGGGCTACGAGACCCTGCGCCGGCGCGTGACCCCGCGGGAGGGCCTCAAGCAGCTGGTCACGCTCAACCTCAAGACCGAGGCCGAGGCGCGCAAAGCCCGTCTCCCGGCGGAGCTCACCACGGCCCTCGGCCAGACCCTGCGCCTCTTCGATCCGAAGCTGGCTCCGCGCAACGAGTTCACCCTGGGCGCCTCGCGGCGGGACCCGGGCCGGCGCGCCAACGAAGTTCTCCACCCGGTGCGCCTCGAGCGACCCTTCTACCTGCAGACCACGGAAGTCACCAATGCCCAGTTCCGCCTCTTCCAGGCCAGCCACAACAGCGGCCAGGTACAGGGCAACAGCCTGAACCGCGAGCAGCAGCCGGCCGTGCAGGTCAGCTGGCAGCAGGCCGCGGCGTTCTGCAACTGGCTCAGCCGCAAAGAGGACCTGCCCCCCTTCTACACCGAGGAGCAGGGGATCATTACCGGCTTCCGGCCCGGCGCCATCGGCTACCGTCTGCCCACGGAAGCCGAGTGGGCCTGGGTGAGCCGGGTCAACGGCGAGGCGCTGCAGCGCTTCGCCTGGGGCGACGAATTCCCGCCGACTTCGCCGGTGGAGAATGTCGCGGACAATACCTCCGCCTACGTGACCGGGCGGGTTCTCGGCGGCTACGAGGACGGCTTTGTGGTCAGCGCGCCGGTGGCCAGCTTCCCGCCGAACCACCACGGCCTTTACGATCTCGGCGGCAATGCCGCGGAGTGGGTCAATGACGTCTACGTGATCCCGCCGGCCAACAGCATCGTCAAGACAGATCCGCTGGGCTCGCCGAACGGCGACAACTACACGATCCGCGGTGCCAGCTGGGCACTCTCCAAGCTGACCGAGCTGCGCCTGACCTATCGGGATTATGGGCAGCGCGGGCGCGATGACGTAGGATTCCGGATCGCACGTTATGCGGAGTGAGCCATGAGGGAACTGCCGGCAGCCCTGCTGCTGAGCGCCGCGCTAGCAGCTGCGCAGGCTGCAGGGGCCGCTGAAGCGGCGCAGGCCGCGACGCCGGGACCGCCTGGGGCAGGTGCGGTGACCGCCCTGCAGGCAGATCCCGCCAGTGAGGCCGCCGCGCCCGACCCGACTGCTGACCCGACTGCTGACCCGACTGCTGACCCGACTGCTGACCCGGCTGCTGACCCGGCTGCCGGGGACGATTCCGAGGCGAACACAGCCGCCGGGGACAGCTCCCCCTTCGATTATCAGGCCTCCGAAGAGATCTCCGAGGACCTGTCCGTCTCTTTTCCCGTGGACATCTAGCATGAAGAACCAGTTCTCCGGAGAGTTCCTCTTCCAGATCGCAGCGCTACTGCTGGCGATCATCGTGGTCCACGGCGCCTACGTCGGGGCGATCCGGCCCGTGGCCGATGCGCAGCTCCGGGAGCAGGCGGCAGCCATCGCCGCCGGCGCCGAGTTCGTGCCGGAGCGCTCTCTGGCGGTGGTGATCCGCGACTTCGAACAGGAGGCCTGCTTCATCCTGTTGATCTGGGCGCTGGCCATCATGGGTTACAAGGGGCGCCAGAACCTGCAGGAACGACGTCTCCTCGAGGCCTCCCTCATCGATATTCCCGAGGGCACCAGCGTGCTGCCGCCGGATGCGCGCGAGTACAGCCGCAGCATCGAGGCCCTGCCGGCGGAACAGCAGGACTATCTGCTGCCGAGGACGCTCCTTGCGGCCCTGCAGCGCTTCGCCACCACCGGATCGATCCAGGCCGTTTCCGACACGATCCGCGAGCAGGTGGAGGTGGAATCCGACCGCCTCGACTCGGAAATGTCCATGGTGCGCTACATTGCCTGGGCCATCCCCTCCATCGGCTTCATCGGCACCGTGCGCGGCATCGGTGACGCCCTGGGCCAGGCCTACGAGGCCGTGGAGGGAGATATCTCCGGCGTCACCGCCAGCCTCGGCGTGGCCTTCAACAGCACCTTCGTGGCGCTGGTACTGTCGATCATCATCATGTTCTGCCTGCACCAGCTGCAGCTGGCCCAGGAGCGCCTGGTACTCGATGCCCAGCGCTACGCCGACAAGCGCCTCATGCGTCACCTGGTGGCCCCGGATTGATGGCCGCCCTCCTCGACATCCTCGACAGCGAGCTGCGCCTCTGGCAGGACGGCCGCGCGGTGCGCAGCCCGGGTTTCGCGCTCCTCGATGGCGACAGCTACCGCTACGGCGAGGACGCCCGCAGCCATGCCCGACGCCAGCCGCGCAACATCAACACGCGCTACTGGTGGCAGCTCGGCACCCGCCCTCTGCAGCCGGCCCTGGGACCCGCCCGGCATACGGCGGACCTCGTCCACGGTCACCTGCTGGCCCTCCACGAGGCCGCCGGCAGGCCCGGGGAACTGGTACTGGCGGTGCCGGAAAGCCTGCACAAGGAACAGCTCTCCCTGCTCCTCGGTATCATCCGGGCCTGCCCCTTCGACGCGGTGGGCCTGGCCAACCGCAGCCTGCTCGTGGCCGCGGCACACGAGGCCCGGGGCTCCGCCTGCCACCTCGAGCTGCAGCTCCACCAGGCGCTGCTTACGCGCCTCGACAGCGACGGCGGTGAACTCACGGTGACCGCAGAGCAGGTGCTCCCGGGCTGTGGCTTCCTCGCCCTGCAGGAAAGCCTGGTGGAGGCGATCGCGCGGAGCTTCATCGACAACACCCGCTTCGACCCCCGGCGCCAGGCGGAGACGGAGCAGCAGCTCTACGACAATCTCGGCACCACCCTGGCGGCGCTGCGCGATGCGGACGACACAATCCTCGAGGCCGGAGGCTATCGCTCGCGCATCAGCTATGACGCACTGCGGGCGGCAGGCCGCCGGCTGCACGACAGCGTGGGCCGGGAGCTCGGCAGGAACGGCGACGCCCCCCTCCTGCTGGTAGACCCGCTGGTGGACCTGCTACCGGGCTTTACCCAGAGTTTTCCCGGGGCCCGGGTAGCGAGCAGCCGGGACCTGCCGGAGGCTCTGGCTGCCCACGGGGAACGTATCGTCCAGCCGGGGGAGGCGCTGCACCTGGTGCGGAGCCTGCCGGTGGGGAACGGGGCCACCGGACCGCGAAGCGCGCCCGCTTCCGCAGCAGCGTCGCCACGAGCACCGGCCGAGGGCCGCCGGGAGACCGGAACCCCCGCGCCCACGCATCTGCTTGAGGGCGGGCAGGCCGCACCCCTGGTCGACAACATGCCCCTCGCCGATGGCTGGTCGCTGGTGCACGGCGACGGCGGCTGGCGCCTCGCCCCGGGCCGCGGCACCGCTGTAGTGAACGACGGCCCCTGGAAAGGCGCCGCGCTCGCAGCCGGAGACCGGATTGCCGTTGGCGGCGGCCAGTGGCAGCTGATCGAGGTCCGCGCGTAGCACCGTGGCCCGGCGCAAGCGTAGCTTCAGCACCTTCAACCTCAGCTTCCTGGACATCATGTCCTGTGGCTTCGGTGCGGTGGTGCTGGTGTTCCTGATCATCGATCACAGCATCGAGGTGCAGTCGCAGGAGCTGAACGCCGATTTGCTCTCGGAGGTGAACATGCTCGAGGAGGACATCCGCGTCGGCGAGGAAGGGCTCGTCGCCCTGCGCAACGCCCTCGGTGAGACTGACGAGGCCATCGTCGAGGCCCAGGGCCGGGCCAGCCGGGTCACCGAGGAGATCGACCGCTACGAGGCACTGATCAGCGACCTCGCCGACGATGGCTACACCGATGACGACGCCCTGGAGAAGCTGAAAGCCGAGGTGCGGTCCCTCGAGGAGGAGGTGAAGCGGCTGCGTGAGGCAGCGAAGGAGGAAGGCGGCCGCAGCGCCCGTAGCTTCACCGGCGATGGCCAGCGCCAGTACCTCACGGGCCTGAACCTCGGCGGGCGACACATTGTCATCCTCCTCGACGCATCCGCGAGCATGCTCGCTGACCGGCTGGTGAACGTCATCCGTCTGCGCAACATGGACGAGACCGTGCAGCGCCAGGCGGAGAAATGGCAGCGGACCGTCGCCACCGTGGACTGGCTCAGCGCCCAGCTGCCGGTGAACGCCAGCTACCAGGTCATCGCCTTCAACACCGAGGCCCGGTCGGTGCTCCCGGAGACCGACGGCAGCTGGCTCGAGGTGGCGAACCAGCCCCAGCTCGAGTCCGTGAGCACCGCCCTCGGCAAGCTCGTGCCCGGCGGCGGCACCTCCCTGCACAACGCCTTCGTCGCCCTCGGCAGGCTGTCGCCGGCGCCGGACAACATCTTCCTCCTCACCGACGGCCTGCCCACGCAGGGGGCCAACCCGCCCCGGGGCACAAAGGTCTCCGGCCGGGAGCGCCAGAAGCTCTACCGCGACGCCATCCGCTCGCTGCCGCAGAACGTGCCCGTGAATATCATTCTTGCCCCCATGGAGGGCGACCCCATGGCCGCGTCGGAGTTCTGGCAGCTGGCCCAGGCCACCGGGGGCTCCTTTATGAGCCCGTCGAGAGACTGGCCCTGATGCGCAAAGCCCGGCGGGAAATGGCCGAGTTCTCTCTATCCTTTCTGGACGTGATCTGCTGTGGCTTCGGCGCGGTTATCCTGCTGCTCATGATCACCAAAACCGTACAGCCGCAGATCATCGAGGCCTCCACGGTGAACCTCAAGGGGCGCATCGCAGACCTGCAGGAACAGCTCTTCGAGCTGCGCGGTGAGAGTGTGGTCCTGAACCGGGACCTGAACGCGAAACAGGAGCAGCTGTCCGAGTACCGGGAGCGCATCGCCATCCTCCAGGGGCAGCTCGCCAGTGCGCGCTCGCGCTACGACAGCATCCAGGTCGAGCAGAACAGCAACAGTACCATCACCGAGCGGCTCGCTATCGCCCGGCAGAGCCTCACTGCCGAGCAGAAACGGCTCCTGGCCGGCCTCGAGCGCAGCAACAACCTCATCGGCGGTATCCCCGTCGACAGCGAGTACATCATCTTCATTATCGACACCTCGGGCTCCATGTTCTCCTACGCCTGGGAGCGCATGCTCCGGGAACTTGAAGCCACGCTGGCGATCTATCCCAACGTCAAGGGTATTCAGGTGCTCAACGACATGGGCAACTACATGTTCAGCCGCTACCGGGGCCAGTGGATCCCGGACACGCCCGGGCGCCGGCAGGTCATCCTGCAGAACCTGCGCAACTGGAACGTGTTCTCGAACTCGAGCCCGGTGGAGGGGATCACCCAGGCCGTGCGAACGTTTTACGACCCGGACAAAAAGATTAGTATCTACGTGTTCGGGGACGAGTTCACAGGCGAATCCATCGCCCAGGTGGTGGACACGGTGGGTACGATCAATCGCGAGGCGGCGGACGGCGAGCAGCGGGTACGCATCCACGCGGTCGGTTTCCCCGTACAGTTCATACGTCCGCCCAACCTGCAGACAACCGGTGTTCGCTTCGCCACGCTGATGCGCGAGTTGACCTATCGGAACGGAGGTACCTTTGTCGGGCTCAACGACTTCCGCCCCTGACCGCCCCCTCGCCGGCGTGCTGCTGCTCGCAGCGCTGTTGCTGCTGGCCGGCTGCGGCGCCAAGGAAGTCGTTGTGGCGGGCCGGTTCCCGGAACCCACCATGAGCAAGCTGCCGCTCACCCTCGGGGTCTGGTACGACGACGCCTTCCGCCAGCATGAATTCTTTGACGAGGCCAAGGGCCGCGCCGAGACCGACTGGCTGGTGCGTACCGGCGAGGCCCAGGTGCAGCTCTGGGACACCCTGCTCGCCGGCATGTTCGAGCGCGTAGTGCCCATGGATGCCCGGCCGGCGCCGGAGCAGATGAACCCGGCCGTGGATGCGGTCCTCATCCCGCGGGTCGACGAGCTGCAGTACGCCATCCCCGCCCAGACCAACATCAAGGTTTACGAGATCTGGATGCGCTACGCCTTCGAGCTGGTGACTACGCAGGGCGAGACCATCGCCGACTGGACCATGACCGCCTACGGCAAGACACCCACGGCCTTTCTGCAGTCCGACGAGGCGGCGGTGAATCTCGCCGCGGTGGTCGCCCTGCGCGATGCCGGCGCTCACTTCGCCACCAGCTTCACCCGGGTGCCGGAGGTAACCGCCTGGATGGATGCTCTGGACGCCCCCACGACCATGGCCGCGGGGCCGGAGACCCCACGGTGAAGCTGCGCGCCCTGGCCCGCCTCGCCCCGGTGCTGGTCGGCGCCCTGCTCGGCACCGGCTGCGTCACGGCCACCGTGGACGAGATGGTCTTCAACGAGCCCCTGGAAGGCGTTGGCGACGCCGGGGTGGTCATCCTCGGGCGCCGCCACGCGAGCGACTACGAGACCGAGCCGGACTTCATCGAGTGCATTGGCAAGCATATCCAGCGCGGAGACTCGAGCATCAACGTGATCGGCGAGCTGGAGTTTCTCAACGCGCTCTATCCCTGGTTCGAGCCGCGCACGGCGCCGCTTCGGCCCGCGGACATCGACCGCCTCATGGCCCAGCCGCCGGTAGCGGAAAAGCTCGCCACGCTGCAGACGGAGTACCTGGTGTGGGTAGACGGCAGCACCGTGCAGACCAACTCCGCCGGCTCCATGACCTGCGGCGTGGGCCCCGGCGGCGCCGGCTGCTTCGGCTTCGGCACCTGGGGCAACGATTCGACCTACGAGGCGACCATCTGGGACTTCACCAACCGGGCCGAAGTGGGGCGCCTGAATACCTCCGCCAGCGGCCAGTCCTACATGCCCGCGGTGGTCGTCCCCATCCCGATCATCGCGCCGGTGCAGGGCACGGCCTGCGACGGCCTCGGCGACCAGCTCCTCAAGTTTCTCTCCAGTGAGCACTGAGCCCGTGCACCTGCTCCTGCGTCCCGTCTTTCGGTTCTTCGCGCAACCCCGGGGCGAGTGCGTACTTCTATGGCTGAAGCGGCAAGGGTGGCTGCTCGCCTTGCTCCTGGCCGCCCTCCTCGCCGGCGGCTGCACCGTCAACCCCGCCACCGGCGGCGCCACGGTAGTCCTCGGCAGCAAGGATGGCGAGGCCGAGACCGGCGAGGAGATGTACGAAAAGTTCAAGGCCGAGGGTGCCTTCTACGACGACCCGGAGCTCGCCGCCTACGTCGAGCGCATCGGCCAGCGCCTGGTTGAAAAGAGCGACATGCCGAAGCGGGACTTTACCTTCTCTGTCATCGACGCGCCGGACATCAACGCCTTCGCCACCCCCGGCGGCTACATTTACATCAACCGCGGCCTCCTCGGCTACCTCGACAGCGAGGCGGAGCTGGCCGGCGTGCTCGCGCACGAGATCGCCCACGTGACCGCTCGCCATCACGGGCGGCGCAAGGCGGCTGGGGTCACTTCCAAGGTGCTGGCCACCACCGCCTACGTGTTCACCGGCTCCGGCGCCCTCTACGAGGCGTCGAGCATGTACGGCGCAGAGCTCATGAGCGGCTACGGGCGGGATATGGAGCTGGAGGCCGACGGCCTCGGCGCCGAATACATGTACAAGGCCGGCTACGATCCGGAAGCCCTGCTCGAGGTCATCGGCGTGCTCAAGAATCAGGAGCAGTTCCAGCGCCTGAAAGCGAAGGCCTCCGGCAAGCCGCTGGCCACCTACCACGGCCTCTACGCGTCACACCCCCGCAACGACAAGCGTCTGCAGACGGTCATTGGTGCCGCCGGCGAACTCGACACGGGCGCCTATATCGAAGACCCGTCCCGCCCCGGGGAATTCCGCGAACGGACCGACGGCCTGGTCTGGGGCCAGAGCGTCCAGGGCCAGCGTGCCGATAACCGTTACTACCACAACAAGCTGGGCTTTACCTTCGCGCACCCCGAAGGCTGGCGGGTGGATGCCGGCGCCCAGGCGGTGGTCGCCCGCGCCGGCGACGGCAGCGCGACCGTGACCATCACCCTGCGCCGCCGGGACCCGGCCACGACTCCGGAGGCCGTGCTCACGGACCTCGCCCGCGGTGAGCTCTCCGGCGGGGAGGCTCTGGAGCAGGCGGGGCTCACCGGCTACAGCGCCGTGGCCAGCGCCGGCGGGCGCAGCAAACGGCTGGCGGTGATCGACTTCGGCGGCCTCAGCTACCTGTTCGAGGGCCGGGTCGAAGGGGAAGGGGCGGCCTTCGGTGCCGGCGATGCGTCCCTGCGGGAAATCATCACCAGCTTCCGCCCGATCCTGCCGCAGGAGCGGGAGACCGGCCAGCCGCGCTACCTCCGCTACATCCAGGTACCCCGGGGCGCGACCATGGAGACCCTCGCAGCAGGGTCACCGATCCCCGACGCCGAGGCGCAGCTGCGCCTCATCAACGGCTTCTACCCGCGCGGGGAGCCGCGCACCGGCGACTGGGTCAAGGTGATCCGCTAGGGGGCTGTAAGATAGGCTCTTCGCAGAGTTCCGGGGCGAGTGCGGGAGACTTCTCTCAGCCTGACCCGGCCGGGTCGCTCCCCGATACACGCTTCGTGAGAGAAGTCTCCCGCACTCGCCCCTGACGCCTCGATGATTTTCACCACAGCAGGGGCGGATGGTGGAGGGTGCCCCCACCAAGCGTGTATCGGGGAGCGACTGGGGGCACCCTCCACCATCCGCCCCGGCAGGCCAGAAAGGACTTTTTAGAAGGCTTGATTCACTCAGGTTCTTCCGGGAGCGGTTGCACCAGCACCCAGGGCGCTGCGACCACAGCCCAGAGCGTGGCGCCGTTCGCTTCCCAGCCCCTCGCGTCATCGTCCGTTGCCGGGCGCACCTCGCCTGCCTCGGTCCAGGCCTGAAACCGGGCGACGTTATCGAGACCCAGTTGCACCGCCACCTCGACGAGATCCAGGGCGGGCGCGACGCGGATCATACGGCCACCGGCGAAGTGCACCGCGAGATCGCTCCAGGGAAGGCGCGCCGTCTGGCCGAGGTAGGCGGCGCGCAGCTCGGCGGCCCGCTCCCCGTCATCCGCCTCACGAGCTCCAGGCGCCTCAGCCATAGCGGGGATCGGCGACGAAGGGGTTGCTCTGGCGCTCGTGCCCCAGGGTCGACGTGGGGCCGTGGCCGGGGATGAAAGTCACATCGTCACCGAGGGGAAAGAGCTTGTTGCGGATGCTCGCGATGAGTTCGTCATGATTGCCGCGGGGGAAATCCGTGCGGCCGATGGAACCCTGGAAGAGCACGTCGCCGACCCAGGCCAGGCGCTCGCCGCGATGGAACAGCACCATATGCCCCGGCGTATGCCCCGGGCAGTGCAGGACCTCGAGCGCCTGGGCGCCAACGGTCACCCGGTCGCCGTCTTCAAGCCAGCGGTCAGGCTCGAAGGCTTCCGCGCGGGGAAAGCCGGCCATCTGGCACCATTCGGGCAGCTTCTCGAGCCAGAAGTCATCCCCGCGCCCCGGGCCTTCAATGGGCAGGCCCAGCTCCTCGCGCAGTTCCCCGGCGAGGGCGCAGTGATCCATGTGGGCATGGGTGAGGATGATCTTCTCGAGCTCTACCCCCAGCTGCTCCACGGCGGCGAGAATGCGCTCGCGGTCGCCACCCGGGTCGAAGAGCGCACCGCGGCCGGTCTCCTCGCACTTCAGCAGCGAGCAGTTCTGCTGGTAGGCCGTGACCGGGACGATAGCTACCTTGATGCTCATGTGGCCTCCGAGACTCGGGTGTTCTCGTCCCGTTCCGGGTAGCGATCCGCGTTCGGGTCATTGTAGATGTTCTCGTCGAGCTGCCCCTCGGAGCTGCCCACGATCACCGCCGCGGTCGCATCGCCGGTCACGTTCACGGCCGTACGCACCATATCGAGGAGCCGGTCGATGCCGATGATGAGGCCGATACCCTCCACGGGCAGCCCCGCCTGCTGGAGGACCATGGCCAGGGTGATAAGCCCGACGCCGGGCACGGCGGCGGTGCCGATAGAGGCCAGCGTGGCGGTAAGGATCACGGTCAGATAGGCCGTCAGGCTGAGGTCGAAGCCGTACACCTCGGCGATGAACACCGTCGCCACACCCTGCATGATGGCCGTGCCGTCCATGTTGACGGTGGCACCCAGGGGCACCGAAAAGCCGGCGACGGAGTTGTTCACGCCGAGGCGCTTTTCCACCGTACGCAGGGTAATGGGTAGCGTGGCGCCGGAGGACGCGGTGCTGAAAGCAAAGGCCCAGACGGAGCGCATCTTGCTGAGCAGCACCGCCGGCGAACGCCGCGCCAGGACCTTGAGAAGCAAGCTGTAGACCACCAGGCCATGGAACAGCAGCACGGCCAGCAGCGTGAAGAAATACTTGGCGAGATCGGCGATAGCGCTGAGGCCCATATCGGCGAAGAGCACCCCGAGAAGCGCAAACACCCCATAGGGCGCGAGGCCCATAAGAATGCCGACCATGCGCATGACTACCGCCTCGAGGTCACTGAAAAGGGCGGCAATGCGTCGCCCGGCCTCACCGGCATGGGAAATGGCGTAGCCGAAGAGCAGGGCGAAGACGATGATCTGCAGCATCTCACCCTCGGCCATGGCTGCGATGGGGTTCGAGGGGAAGATGTTGATGATCACGTCTTTGAGGGGCGGCGGCTCCGTCGGCTCGAAGGTGGCATTGGTCTCGAGGCTGACACCGGAGCCGGGCTCCACCAGCACGGCGACAAACAGGGCGGTGGTGACGGCGATGGCCGTGGTACTTAAGTAAAAAAGCAGTGTCTTGCCAGCGATGGGCCCCATGCGCGCACTGTTGCCGAGAGAGCTGGCGCCGCAGATCAGGGACACCAGCACCAGCGGCACCACGAGCAGCTGCAGCGAGGCGACGAACACCTGGCCGACCACGTCGAAGAGGCCGTCGACCAGGTAGCTGCTGATGCCCTCGCGGACGAGCTCCGGTGTCGCCGCGCTGCCGACGAGGAGATTGAGCAGGGATCCGACGAGAACACCGGCCACCATGGCGAGAAGAATGCGATTGGTCAGGCTCAAAGCGGGCCTCCGGCAGGGGCAGCAGGGAACAGCCCCACCGCGGGGTGGCGGGTTTCAGGGCAGGCCATCAATCGTCGCCGGCGCCGCTTGCATCGGCGTCCTCACAGGAACCGCGTTCCCAGGCGGCCACGGCATCGTCGGCGCAGGCATTGCAGGGCGACGCGTAATCCGCCCGGCCGCCGGCGTAGAGCGTGGCACAGACCGGGTCATAGACCATGGTGCAGACCTGCGGCCGCGGCTCGGTGCAGGCGGTGACCGGGTCGCTCGCAGGCGCCGGATCCCGGGGCGCCGCGCAGCCGCCCAGGGCCAGTGCCAGTATCGCGATGCCAGCGCGCCTCATGCCGCCTGTTCCTGCCCGTGGTTGAAGCGCGCAAGGATAACACTTCGATCAGGGGGCGTGCAGGCGGCAAGTCGCTGCGGGCTAGCGGGCCCTCCGGGAATGGCGTCTCGTCGTGACAGGGCCGGGGATCTGTGACCTACGCTCAGTCGAGGAAGGTGCCGTCGCGGTACTGGGCCAGGGCCTGCTCGATCTCCTCCCGGGTGTTCATGACGAAGGGACCGTAATGGACGACGGGCTCGCACAGCGGACGACCGCGCAGCACCAGAAGCCCCGCGCCCGCGGAGCCCGCCGCGAGGGTCCAGGCACCGTCGCCGGCCGCGACCAGCAGGTGGCCCCGGGAGACCCCCTGCGCCCCGATGCCGGCCAGCGCGCCGTCATAGAGGTAGGCGACGAGATTCTCGCCATCCTCTGCGGCCACGGTGACCGTCGCACCGGGAGCGAGGGTGAGGTCCGCGAGGGACGCCTGCGGGGTGAGCTCCGGCAGCGCGCCCGCGCCCGTGACGTCGCCGAGATGCCAGTCACCGGCCAGGAGCGCGGCCTCGAAGCCGTCACCCGCAAGCCGGGGCAGCGCGGCACCCTCGATATCACGGTAGCGCGGCGCCCCGAGCTTCTCCGCCGCCGGCAGGTTCACCCAGAGCTGGAAGCCGTGCAGGCCGGCGCTGTCCTGGGTCGGCATTTCGGAGTGGATGATGCCGCGCCCGGCGGACATCCACTGCAGGCCGCCGCTGCGGATCTCGCCGCGGTTCCCCTGGCTATCCTCATGAGCAATGCCGCCGTGCTTCATGTAAGTGAGTGTTTGCATGCCCCGGTGCGGGTGCGGCGGAAAGCCCGCGGCGAAGTCCTCGCGGTGCTCAGAGCGCAGCTCGTCGAGCATGAGCAGCGGGTCGAGCGCGGCGTCGCCGAAGCCCACCACCCGCTGGATGGCAACACCGGCGCCGTCGCTGGTGGCCTGGGCGCGCCGGAGCGCCGTGACCTGTCTTGCCATGCTCTTGTCCTTCTGCTTTCGCCCGAGCGGAGTGTTCATGGTCGCCTCAAAGCCGCCGAAAGCGCAAACTGTTCGTTCGTATCATCCCCCTGGAGGGCCTGATGGGACTACTGATCGACGGCCAGTGGCACGACCGCTGGTATGACACGAGCAAGAGCGGCGGCCGCTTCCAGCGCGAGGAGGCCCGCTTCCGCCACTGGGTCACGGCGGACGGGTCGCCGGGCCCCGACGGGGACGGCGGTTTCGCCGCCGCCCCGGGGCGCTACCACCTGTACGTTTCCCTCGCCTGCCCCTGGGCGCACCGGACGCTGATCGTGCGCGCACTCAAGGGGCTCGAGGGGCTGATCGATGTGTCGGTGGTCAGCCCGCTGATGCTGGAGAACGGCTGGACCTTCGACGAGGCGGCGGGGTCCAGCGGTGACCGGATCGGCGGCCGCGCCTTCATGCACGAGGTGTACACGGCGGCAGCACCGGACTACACCGGCCGGGTCACGGTCCCGGTGCTCTGGGACCGCGAGCGCGCGACCATCGTCAGCAACGAATCGGCGGACATCGTGCGCATGCTCAACACGGCCTTCGACGGCCTCACGGGCAGTACGCTCGATCTCTACCCGGAAGACCTGCGGGAAAGCATCGACGCGTGGAATGCGCGCGTCTACCCGCGGGTGAACAACGGCGTCTACCGGGCCGGCTTCGCCACCACGCAGGCGGCCTACGAGGAGGCCTTCGGCGAACTGTTCGCGGAACTCGACGCCATCGACGCCCACCTGGCCGGGCACCGCTTCCTCGCCGGCGACCGCCTGACGGAGGCGGATGTGCGCCTGTTCACGACCCTGCTACGCTTCGACGCGGTGTACCACGGCCACTTCAAGTGCAACCGGCAGCGCCTCGAGGAGTTCACGCACCTGCCCGGCTACCTGCGCGAGCTCTACCAGATGCCGGGAATCGCCGACACCGTGGACTTCGCGCACATCAAGGGCCACTACTACCGCTCGCACCCCACCATCAACCCCACGGGCGTGGTGCCCGCCGGCCCTGCACTGGACTACACCCGGCCCCACGGCCGCGACCGCTGATCCCCCTTCCCCCCGGCCCTCCCGATGCTGGCCCGCCCATGGCGGGCCCGTTTATACTCCCCAGCCAGCTCGAACCGCATCGCCAGCGACACAGGGAACCGCCATGCTCCGCTCCGTCAGCCTGCGTGACTACATGCTGCGCCACCCGGCCACCGTCAGGAGCGACGCCACCATCGACGAGGCCATGCAGGTGATCGTGGACAACCGGATCTCCGGGCTGTGCGTGGTCGACGAGGCCGGGCAGCTGGTCGGCATTCTCTCGGAGCTGGACTGCCTGCGCGCCATCCTCGGCGCGGCCTATACCGAGTCCGACCCGGGCCGCGTGGCGGACGTGATGGCAAAGGACAACCTCGTGGTGGCCCACCCCGACGAAGACATCGTCGATGTCGCCCAGGACATGCTGATCAAGAACAAGCGCCGGCGCCCGGTGGTCGAGAACGGCAAGCTCATCGGCCAGATCACCTGCCGCCAGCTCCTCGAGGCCGTGAGCCGGTTCCAGCGCAAGCCCTGAGCCGCCCACACCACCGTTTCACCGCGTTTTCAGCCCCTTTTCAGCTTGTCAGGAGAGCCCATGACCATCGCCCAGCGCCTGGCGACCGAACTGTCCGTCCGCGAAGCCCAGGTGAGCGCCACGCTCGCCCTGCTCGAGGACGGCGCCACCGTTCCCTTCATCGCCCGCTACCGCAAGGAGGTGACCGGCGGCCTCGATGACAGCCAGCTGCGCGAGCTGGAGGAACGGCACCGCTACCTCACGGAACTCGAGGCCCGGCGCGGCACGATCCTCGACAGCATCCGCGAGCAGGGCAAGCTCACGGAGACCCTCGAAGCGCAGCTGCTGGCCGCCGACAGCAAGGGCCGCCTCGAGGACCTGTACCTGCCCTACAAGCCGAAGCGCCGCACCAAGGCACAGATCGCCCGCGAGGCCGGCCTCGAGCCGCTGGCGGACGCACTCTGGCAGGGCCCGGCGCAGGAGCCGGCGACCATCGCCGCGGCCTACCTCAACGCTGATGCCGGTATCGCCAGCGCCGACGACGCCCTGGACGGCGCCCGGCAGATCCTCATGGAGCGCTGGTCCGAGGACGCGGACCTGGTCGCCCGGCTGCGGGCCTTCCTCGTCGACAATGCCCTGCTGCGCTCCGCCGCTGCGCCGGGGGCCGCTGACGATCCCGAAGCGGCCAAGTTCCGCGACTACTTCGAGCACTGTGAGCCGCTGGCCGGCGTGCCCTCGCATCGGGCCCTGGCCATGTTCCGCGGCCGCAACGCCGGCTTCCTGCAGCTGGCCCTGGTCATGGACCCGGAAGAGAAGGCAGGCGACGCGCACCCCTGCGAGGCGATGCTGGCCGGGCACTGGCAGGTGGCGGACCAGGGCCGGCCTGCCGACAGCTGGCTGGGCACGACGCTGCGCTGGACCTGGCGGGTCAAGCTGCTCACCCGCCTGCAGACGGACCTCCTCGGCGACCTGCGCGAGCGCGCCGAGACCGAGGCGATCGCCGTGTTCGCCCGCAACCTCAAGGACCTGCTGCTGGCAGCGCCCGCCGGGGCCCGGCCGACCATGGGCCTGGACCCGGGGCTTCGGACCGGCGTGAAGGTGGCCGTGGTCGACGGCACCGGCAAGCTCGTGGACCACGCCACCATTTTTCCTCACGCCCCCAAGAAGCGGGAGGCGGAGTCCGCGGACACGGTGGCGGCGCTGCTCCGCCGCCACCAGGTGGAACTCATCGCCATTGGCAACGGCACCGCCAGCCGGGAAACCGATGCCTTCGTCGGCCGCCTGCTGGCAGCGGAGCCGGACATCACGGCCACCCGGGTCACCGTGTCCGAAGCCGGCGCCTCCGTCTATTCCGCCTCGCAGCTGGCGGCGGAGGAATTCCCCGATCTGGATGTGACCTTCCGGGGCGCCGTCTCCATCGCCAGGCGCCTGCAGGACCCGCTCGCCGAACTGGTGAAGATCGAGCCCAAAGCCATCGGCGTGGGCCAGTACCAGCATGACGTCAGCCAGGTCGCGCTGGCCCGGCAGCTCGATGCCGTAGTGGAGGACTGCGTGAACGCCGTCGGCGTCGACGTGAACATGGCCTCGGCGGCGCTCCTGACGCGGGTTGCCGGTCTGTCGGCGGGCCTCGCCGCAGCCATCGTCGCCCACCGCGACAGCCACGGCGCCTTCCCGAGCCGGCGCGCCCTTCTGGACGTACCCCGCTTCGGCGCCCGCACCTTCGAGCAGGCCGCGGGCTTCCTGCGCGTTAATGACGGCGACAACCCCCTCGACGCTTCGGCGGTGCACCCGGAGTCCTACCCGCTCGCGGAGGCTATCGCCGCCAGCGCGGGCCGGGCGCTGGCCGCGGTGATCGGCGACAGCGCCTTCCTGAAAAGCCTGGACCCGCAGGCCTTCGTGACGGCGGAGCGCGGCCTGCCCACGGTGCGCGACATCATCGCCGAGCTCGATAAGCCCGGCCGGGATCCGCGGCCGGCCTTCCAGACCGCGAAGCTGCGCGACGACGTGCAGACCATGAAGGATCTGCAGCCGGACATGGTCCTCGAGGGCACCGTCACCAACGTCACCAACTTCGGCGCCTTCGTGGATATCGGCGTGCACCAGGACGGCCTCGTGCACATCTCCCGCCTCGCGGACCGCTTCGTCAAGGACCCGCACAGCGTGGTCAAGGCCGGCGACATCGTCACCGTGAAGGTGCTTGCCGTGGACGCACCACGCAAGCGCATCAGCCTGACCATGCGTCTTGCGGACAGCGCCGCCGATGCCGAAGATGACAAGCCCGCCGCAGACC
>NZ_KN234784.1:17643-44384 GCF_000764025.1 Pseudohaliea rubra DSM 19751
CCCGCCGCAGACCGTCCCCGGGACGGCCGCGGGCGCCGCGGCGACCGGCGCGACGGCGGGCAGGACAAGCAGGGGAAGAGTGGTAAAGGCGGCGACAACCGGCGGCAGCAGCCCGCCGCCGGCGGCGCCATGGCCGCGGCTTTTGCAAAGGCGCGGCGAGGGGACCAGTAGCGATTCCAGTAGCGGTTAAGGGAGCGCGTCGTCAGTACGCTGCGACAGTGCCGTCCTTGCGCTTCTCCGTGGCGCCGGCGTAGGCGCCATTGGGCAGCCGCATGATGGCCTGGTAGCCGCCGAAGCGGACGCCGTCCTCGATCACCTCGACGCGGTGGCCCATGGCCTCCAGCCGCTTGATGGTCGCTGCCGGTACCCCCGGCTCTACCGCCAGGGTGCCGAGGGGGTCGCCGTGCACACCGGTGGGCTGGCGCCCGCCGTCGTGGTTGATGCGGGCGGCGTCGCCGGCTTCCTGCACGTTCATGCCGTAGTCGATCAGGTTCACCAGCACCTGCACGTGCCCCTGGGGCTGCATGGCACCCCCCATGAGGCCGAAGCTCAGCCAGGGTTCGCCGTCTTTCATGACGAAGGCCGGGATGATCGTGTGGAAGGGGCGCTTGCCCGGGGCGTAGGCATTCGGGTGTGCCGGATCGAGGGAGAACAGCTCACCGCGGTCCTGGAACATGAAGCCGAGGCCGTCAGCCACCAGCCCGGTGCCCATACCCCGGTAGTTCGACTGGATCAGGGACACCATCATGCCGTCGCCGTCGGCCACGGTGAGGTAGGTGGTGTCGCCATCGCTTTCGAGCGCGGGCTCCCCCGGGCCGAAGGCCGCCGTGGCGCGCGCCGGGTCGATCAGAGAGAAGCGCTCGCGGCCGTAAGCATCGGAGAGAAGTCCGGCGAGGGGCACCTCGGCGGCTGACGGGTCCGCGTAGTAGCGGGCCACGTCCTCGAAAGCCAGGCGCTTGGCCTCCACCAGGTAGTGGAAGACCTCAGCCGAAGCCCGGGGCCACTGCGCCAGGTCCACGTTCTTGAGGATGTTCAGCATCTGCAGGGCAGCGAAGCCCTGGCCGTTCGGGGGCAGTTCGTAGACATCATAGCCCCGGTAGTCGACATGGCCCGGCTCCACCCATTCGCCGCGGTGAGCGGCGAGATCAGCGTAGCGCAGGTCGCCGCCGATGCGTTTGAAATACGCGTCCATGGTGCGTGCGAGCTCTCCCTCGTAGAAAGCGTCGCGCCCCTCACGGCCCAGGGTCTCGAGGGTGTCGGCGAGGTCCGTGTTGCGAAAAAGCTCCCCGGCCTTCGGCGCACCGTCGGTAAAGTACGTGGTCCGGGCATTGTCGAACTCCTCGATCATCGCCGCGCGCTTTTCAAAGCCGTCGAGGTTGCGCTGGAAGTAGTAGGCGATGACCGGTGACACCGGGAAGCCCTCGCGAGCGTAGCGCACGGCCGGCGCGAGCACGTCTGCCATGGGCAGGCGGCCGAAGCGGTCGTGGGCGGCGAACCAGCCATCCACGGTGCCGGGCACCGTCACCGGCAGGGAACCGTGGGAGGGAATGCCCTCGAGGTCTTCCGGTACGGCCCCCGCGGCCTTGAGCCCGGCAATGCGGGCCTTGAGATCATCGAGGCTGCGCCCCTCAGGTGCACGGCCGGAGCCGTTATAGCCGTAGAGCTGCTCCGTCTCCGGGTCCCAGATGATGAAGAAGATGTCGCCGCCGATACCGTTGCCCGTGGGCTCCATAAGGCCGAGAGCCGCATTGGCGGCAATCGCCGCGTCGATCGCGCTGCCGCCGGCCTTGAGCACATCGATGGCCACCTGGGAGGCCAGCGGCTGCGCCGTCGCCGCCATGCCGCCGGCGCCGTAGACCGGGCTGCGGCTCCAGGCTTCGCCCACCGGCCGGCCACCGCCGCCGAGGCCTGCCGCAGCACCCTGTGCGTCGACCTCGTCCATGGAGCGCATCTTCCCTGCGGGTCCTGCCGCGCAAGCGGCCAGCAAGGCGGAAAGAAACACAGCAACAAAAGTGCAGTAACGCATGGCAGGGCTCCGGACGAAAAGCCTCCATTGTAGGAGCGGCGACCCGTCGCGGCCACCCGGGGACGCCGCCGTTTGCGCCGGCGATCGGCACGGGTCGGGCGCCCCGGCAACCGGTCCCCTCGCGGTGCTGTACAGCGCCTGGGGACATTCCCTTAGAATGGCGAAGCCAATAACGATAAGGAAGTACCATGCACCGCGACCTTGCCCTGCCCGTCCTGGGCGTGCTTTGCCTGCTCGCCGCCTGCAGCCGAGAACAGCCCCCGGAGCGCGTCACCGCCACCGCGGCGCCGGATGTGGAGTGGCGCCAGCACGGCCTCGACAATGCCGAAACCCGCCACAGTCCGCTGGCGCAGATCGATACGGACAACGTGACCGATCTCGGCCTCGCCTGGTACTTCGATTACCCGACGGCCCGGGGCAAGGAGGCCACGCCGCTGATCATCGACGGCACCATCTACAGCACCGGGTCCTGGAGCCACGTGTTTGCGCACGATGCGCGCACCGGCGCGCTGAAGTGGTTCTACAACCCCGAGGTGCCGCGGGACTGGGCCGTGCACCTGTGCTGCGACGTGGTCAACCGCGGGGTTGCCTACCAGGACGGTCACCTCTTCTTCGGCACCCTAGACGGGCGGCTGGTGAGCCTCGATGCAGACGACGGCAGCCTGCGCTGGGAGATACAGACTACGGACCGCGACAAGCCCTACTCCATCACCGGCGCACCGCGGGTCATCGGCGACAAGGTGATCATCGGCAACGGCGGTGCGGAGCTCGGCGTGCGCGGTTATGTGAGCGCCTACGATGTCGAGGACGGCAGCCTGCACTGGCGCTTCTACACGGTGCCGGGGGACCCGGAAAAGGGCTTCGAGAACGCCGCCCTCGAGCACGCCGCCGAGACCTGGGGCGGCGGCCCCTGGTGGGAGATCGGTGGCGGCGGCACCGTCTGGGACTCCATGGCCTACGACCCCGCGCTCAACCTGCTCTACATCGGCGTGGGCAACGGCGCACCCTGGAACCGGCAGCTGCGCAGCCCGGACGGCGGCGACAACCTCTATCTTTCCTCCATCGTCGCCCTGAACCCGGACGACGGCAGCTACGTGTGGCACTACCAGACCACCCCCGGCGACAGCTGGGACTACACCGCAACGCAGCACATGATCCTCGCCGACCTGGTGATCGACGGCGAAGAACGCCCGGTGCTCATGCAGGCGCCGAAGAACGGGTTTTTCTACGTCCTCGACCGGCGCACCGGCGAATTCCTCACCGCCGAGCCTTATGCCACGGTCACCTGGGCCTCGCACGTGGACCCGGAAACGGGCCGCCCGGTGGTCGTCGAGGGCGCGCGCTATGAAGCGGCGCCCACGGGGCTGCAGCTGCCCGGCCCGATCGGCGGCCACAACTGGCACCCCATGAGCTATCACCCGGAGCACGGCCTGGTCTACATCCCGCGGCAGGATGTGGGTTGGGTCTACGCGCACGACGACGCCTTCGAGCATCGGCCCGGCTACTGGAACACCGGCACCGACTCGCGCCCCGCAGCGCTGCCCGATGACCCGGCCATCAAGGACGCGGTCCTTAAGACGGTACGCGGCACCATCGTCGCCTGGGACCCGGTGGCCATGGCGCCGCGCTGGGAGGTGGAGCACGCCGGCCCCTGGAACGGCGGCATGCTATCCACCGGCGGCAACCTGCTGTTCCAGGGTAATGCCGAGGGCGAGCTGGTGGCCTACCGCGCCGACACGGGCGAGGAACTGTGGTCCTTCGACGCCCAGACGGGGATCGTCGCCCCGCCGGTGACCTATCGACTCGACGGCGAGCAATATGTCGCCGTGGTGGCGGGCTGGGGCGGCTCCCTGCCGCTGGTCGGCGGCGAGGCACTCACCGCAGGCCCCATTGCCAACCGCAGTCGGCTCCTGGTGTTCAAGCTCGGTAGCGCTACGGCCCTGCCCGCGGCTGAAGCCCGGGAGCTCGTCTTCGACCCGCCGCCACAGACGGCGGACGCGGATACCGTCGCCGAGGGCAAGGCGCTGTATCTGCAGTATTGCGTGTTCTGCCACGGCGACGGCGCCGTAGGCGGCGGCGTCACCCCGGACCTGCGTGCACTCACGCCCGAGACGCACGCACAGTTCCAGGCCATCGTCCGCGGCGGCCTGCACTGGGAGCAAGGCATGGTGGGCTTCAGCGATGCGCTTGAAGAGGAAGATGTGGAAGCGATCCGCGGCTACCTTGTCGACCGGGCGCACTACACGCTGGCCAGCGGGGATAGCGAGCGCCCGGTGGGGGCGGAACTGGACTAAAGAAACGACGGTGCGGCCGGGAGGGCCGCACCGGATGGGGCAGGATCAGAAATCATCCATGCCCGGGGACGGCATGGCCGGACCTTTCGGTTCGGGCCGGTCGGCGATCATGACCTCGGTGGTTAGAATCATGCCGGCGATGCTGCCCGCGTTCTGCAGGGCGGAGCGGGTGACCTTGGCCGGATCGATGATGCCCATCTCAACCATGTCGCCGTAGCCTTCCGTCTGCGCGTTGTAGCCATAGCTGCCGTCGTGCTCGCGCACCTTGCCGAGCACCACGCTGGGCTCGACGGCCGCGTTGGCCACGATCTGCCGGAAGGGCTCTTCCATGGCGCGCAGCGTCAGGGTGACGCCGATGGCCTGGTCATGGTTGGCGGTCTCGACTTTTCCCTCGATCGCGTCAGCGATGCGTACCAGGGTCACGCCACCGCCGGGCACAATACCCTCCTCCACGGCGGCACGGGTCGCGTGCAGGGCGTCGTCGACCAGGTCCTTGCGCTCCTTCATCTCCACTTCCGTGGCCGCACCGACCTTGATGACGGCGACGCCGCCAGCGAGTTTGGCGACCCGCTCCTAATGACGTCGCCCTGGTTGGGTTTATCGGCAGCGTTGCCCGGCAGAATAATGCCGCCGCTGCTGGTGCTTTCTGCCTCGCGTTGACGTACGAAAACGCGATCGGCAAGAGGTCGAATGCTCACAGTGTGTTCCTCCTGAAGTCATCACTACTGCAACCATGGGAAAAGCGGTTGGTGTCCAGAGCGACACCTCCCGACGTGGCGTTTCGGGCACGGGCGGCAATATTTCAAGGGCCGGGCGGCAAAATTTTTTCGCGCCGCGCCGGGGGGCCGGGTGACCGCTGGTGCCACTAGCACGGAGGGAGTGCGGGCTCGCCGCGCGGCCCCGGTAACGGGCCAGGCGGCAGTGGGCAGGGCCTGGTTCACGCTGCGGCACGTACGCTGCCGGCGTCAGCGCCAGTCCTTGAGGATGCGCCGGGCAGCGTTGTAGCCCGGCGCGCCGGTCACGCCGCCGCCGGGGTGAGTACCGGAACCGCAGAGGTAGAGGCCCGGCATCGGCGTCGCATACCGGGCGGCGTCAGGGTGCGGGCGCATGCTGAACAGCTGGTCCGGCTCCATGCGACCGTGACAGATATCACCGCGGGGCAGACCGAACTCACGCTCGAGATCGAGGGGCGTGAAGCACTGGACGGCGACGAGTACTTCCGGCAGGTTCGGGATGAAGCGGCCGGCCCAGGCAAGAATGTCCTCGAGTACCCGCGGCTTCTCTGTGTCCCAGTGCCGGCCCCCGGAAAGCTCGTAGGGCATATACTTGCAGAGCATGCTCATAACGTGAGTGCCCGGCGCATCGGTCAGGGTATCGTCGATCACGCTGGGGATCACTGCCTCGATGATCGGTGGCGACGCCGGCTCGCCGGCGCGCGCGCTGCGGTAGGCGGCGTCGAGATGATCCTTGTCCTCGATGAGAACGATGGTTGCCTCATGCTCTGGGCCGGGGCCACTGCCTCCGAGGGCCGTGAACTCCGGGAGACCTTTGAGGGCGAGGTTGATCCGCAGTGAGGCCGACTCCTGCCGAAAGGCGCGCAGGTCGCGCACGAAGGCTTCCGGCAGGTACTCCTCACCGAGGAAATCGAGCAGGGTGCGTTTCGGCTCGGTGTTTGCCGCGATCACCGGCGCGGTGAGCTCCTCGCCGCCCACCAGGCGCACCCCACGGACACGACCCTCTGCTACGAGGATCCGCTCCACGGGCGCGTTCGTGCGGAGCTCCACACCACGCTCCCGGGCCGAGGCGGCCATAGCCTGGGTGATGCCGCCCATGCCCCCGCGCACGAGCCCCCAGGCGCCTCTTCGTCCTTCGACCTCCCCCACCGCATGGTGCAGCATGGCGAGGCTGGCGCCGGGCTGGGACAGGGGCGCGAAGTTGGCGGGCATGATGTGGGCCGCGATCATCGCCTTGACCTTATCGCTCTCGAACCAGCGTTCGATGATCGACTCCGGCGCGCCGAGGAAGAACTGCATCAGCCGCCAGCGCCCTTCGGCGTCGAGCTTGCGGGCATCGAGGCCGAAGCGCAGCGCCGAGAGCAGATCGCTCACTCCGCCGCCGTGGAGCTTCGGCGGCTCACGCAGCCACTGACTGGCAAGCAGCTCGCCGACCAGCCCCACGGAGGCCTCGAAGGCGAGGAAAGCATCGTAGTCCGTGGCCGAGAATTTCTCGAACTGCGCGCGATCGGCGGCCTCGTCGCCGGTGAGCAGCAGATAGTCGCCGCGGGAATCGAGGTAGAGCGAATTGCCGAGCAGCAGCGGCTCATAGCCATAGCGCGCAAGCTCCAGGTCGCGCACGACTTCCGGGCGCAGAAGGCTGACCACGTAGGAGGCAACGGAATTGCGGTAGCCCGGATGGAACTCCTCACTGACTGCGGCGCCGCCGACCACAGGCCGGCGCTCCAGGACACAGACCCGCAGGCCGCCGCGGGCGAGGTAGCCTGCTGTGGTCAGGCCATTGTGGCCCGCGCCGATAACGATCGCGTCGTAAGCTTGACTCATACTGCCTCCGCCAGAGCAGGGCCCATCGCTAGGGCGCGCGCGCTCCCGCGGCAAGGGTCTCCGCTACCCCGGCCTCTAGCAGCGTGCGACGCATGGGCTCAAGCTGCTCCGCATAGCGACGCCAGCGTCCGATGGACCGCGTATGGGCCGGCTGGCGGACCTGCACCACGCTCGCCGTCGTCACCGCGGCTTTCTGCTCGTGGAAGGCGAGACAGCCATCCTCCCAGGGCAGGTCGAGGAAATCGATGAGCGCGCGCGCGTTGGGCTCCAGGTCGGCCGCCGTGTCTTCGTAGGCAATATCGAAAAAACGGTCGCCGAAGCGCTCGCGCCAGATCGCCATGAGCCGGAAGTAGCGCGCGTGGTGTCGGGCCATCTCGGCCTGCTCGTAAGAATGCGGGTAGGCGTCGGCGAACAGCTGCTTGAAGCTGGCAAAGCAGGCGTCCATGGGATCGCGCTGCAGGTGCACAATCTTTGCCTTCGGCAAGGCCTTCAGGATCAGTGGGATGTATAGATAATTGGGCGGCAGTTTGTCGACGAAGCGCGGTGTGTCGCCCTGCATGGTGCGGGTGGTCTGCAGGTACATCTTGCCGAGTTGCGCCGGGTCGATGCCAGCGGCGATCTCGGCGAGCCGCGCCGACTGCTGCCGCTGCTCGCGGTAATCGCCGATACGCCGGATGGCGTGGCCGAACTGCTTCAGCTCCCCCGCCGAGTGCACCTGCGAGTGGGCGGTGATGATGCGCTCGACCAGCGTCGTGCCCGTGCGCGGCTGGCCCACCACGAAGATCGGCGCCGGATCGTCGTGACCCTGCCGGCCATCGTGCAGCCACGCCTCGGTGAAGGTGTGCGCGAAGGCGTCGTACATCTCCGCCTCTGCTGTCTCGTCGAAATCGAGAGTCCGCCGTCGCGCCGCCGCGCCGCGCGCGAAGGCGGAGAAAGCCTTGTCCCAGTCCTCCAGGTCCTCGAGTTCCTTACCGAGCGCGTAGCAGAGAAAGGCCTGAGCCCGAGGCTGGTCAGCCTGAACCTCAATGAGGTGCTCGAGTTCCTCGACGTGGGTGCGGTCCGTGGCCTTGCGCAGCCCCGAGAGAAGCCAGTGTGCGTTGGGGTGCCCGGGCTGCTGCGCGAGCACCCGCCGGAGCGCCTCCTCGGCCTCGTCGAGATGGTCGAGGAACGTGTGATTATTGGCCTGATTGATAAGGAAGGGGACGCTGTCCGGCTCCTTCGCCAGGGCGCGACCAATCCATCGGGCCGCTTCTTCCTGTTCGCCGAGCAGACCGTGCACCGTACCGATGAGGTCCAGCACCACGGGGTTGTCGTCGTTGTGCTCGACGGCTTTCGCCAGCGCCGCATCCGCCCGCGCCGGCTGACCGGCCTGCATGAAAAGCCGCGCAAGGTTTGCCCAGGCCGCGCCGTGATCCGGCTGCAGCTTGGTCACGGAACCGAAGGCCTGCACGGCGTGCCAGGTCTGCTTGAGTTCCAGGGCGACGAGGCCGACCAGGAAGTGGGCCTCCGGGACATCGGGCTTCGACCCGAGCACCTGCTTGCAGCAGGCAGCCGCCTCGTTGAGGCGCCCCGCGGACAGATGGCCGAAGCCCTCGCGGAGCCTGTCCCGCACCCAGGGTGCGGGCACGGTTCGCGCGTGCTCGTGCTCGTTCACGGCCGCGGCACCGGCTCTGCAGGGCGCGGTTCGCCAGGCGTGGCGGTGCTAGTACGGAGCTTGCGTGCGTTCATGCCGGCAGTATAGCGGTGGCGCGGGCGCGCGGGCTATGCTGCGCTACGGCATAACAAGCCTTGCAAGGTAAGCGTCCGGTCATTACACCTTGATCGGCGGACTCCAGTTGTGCGGCAGCAGCGCTGCCAGGTCTGACTGCCTCGCTGTCGGCAGTCGCTCCAGCACATCGCGCAGGTAGGCCTGCGGATCGAGACCCTTGATCTTCGCCGACTGGATCAGTGTCATGACGTTGGCCGCACGCTGACCACTGCGCAGCGAGCCGGCGAACAGCCAGTTGTTTCTTCCTAAAGCCCAGGGCCTGATCTGGTTTCCGATCCAGTTGTTATCGATGGGCAGGTGCCCGTCGTCGAGGTAGCGCACCAGGGCCGCCCAGCGTTTCAAGCTTTAATCGATGGCCTTGGCCGTGCGCGTGCCGTTGGTCAGCTGCGAGCGCTGGCCGGTGAGCCAGTCGCGGAGCTTTTCAACGACGGGCCGCGCTTCGGTGTCGCGCAGCCGCTGGCGTTCTGCGGCGGGTAGCTCGCTGCCCCGCCGCTCGAACTCGTAGAGCGTGCCGATACAGGCCAGCGCCCGTTCGGCAATCGGGCTCTCGTTGCGCTCGAGCAGCTCGTGGAACTTGCGCCGGGCATGCGCCCAGCAGCCGACCTCGGTTATGCCACCGGCGAAGCCGGCCTTGTAGCCGCCGTAATCATCACAGACCAGCTTGCCACGCCAGTCAGCCAGGAACGTGCGTGCCGCTTCGCCGGCCCGCGTCGGCTGGAAGTTGTAGACCACGCCCTGCAAATCGGCATAGCGCGTCGGCGCATAGGCCCAGATGTAAGCCCGGTGTGTGCGCTTCTTACCCGGCGAGAGCATCGGTACCGGCGTCTCGTCGGTATGCAGCACCGGCTGTGCCAGAAGTTGCTGGCGCAGCTCCTCGACCAGAGGCGTCAGCTCCACCCCACAGCGGCCGACCCAGTCGGCCAGCGTGGACCGGGGCAGCTCCACCCCGGCGCGGGCATAAATCTGTTCCTGCCGGTACAGTGGCAGGTGGTCGGCATACTTGCTTATCAGCACCTGCGCCAGGAGGTTCGTAGTCGGGATGCCCTTGTCGATGACGGCGGGTGCCACCGGCGTCTGCACGACCGTCTCGCACTGCTTGCAGGCCCAATTGCCGCGGATGTGCCGCTCGACGCTGAAGCGGCCAGGCTCGTAGTCCAGCTTCTCGCTCACGTCCTCGCCGATACGGCTCAGCTGGCAACCGCATTGGCAGGTCGTGGACTCGGGCTCATGGCGGATCTCGGTGCGCGGCAGCTGCGGTGGCAAGGGCCGCCGACGCGGCTTTGACAGCGCCGGCTCCGTGCGACGTCCGGCTTCGGCAAGCGTCTCAAGTTCTGACTCAATCGCTGCCAGGTCTTCATCGACCAGGTCATCAAGCAGGCTTTGCTGGGAGCTCCGGCTCTTGCTCTCGCTGCGTTTGCCAAAACGGTGTCGCCGGAGAATGGCGATCTCGTGCGTGAGGTGCCCTTTCTCGAGGTAGTGTCCCAGAGAGTGGTGTAAATCCACGGTGGAGGTAGAGGTCACCGTGGGTCTCCGTAAAATGAAAGTTGCGAGACATCCAAGTACGGAGAGACACCACGATGACCGAGGAAAGAATGGCATTGATTGAGCTGGCTGAAAAGCATGCGGACGACGACCTGCTCCGGGAGCTGGGCCAGCTGGTTCTACAACGACTAATGGACGCCGAGGCGGAACAGCGTTGTGGCGCTGGTCGGCACGAACGCAGCGAAGAGCGCGTCAATCAACGCAACGGCTACCGTGAGCGGACCCTCGAGACACGCCTGGGAAGGCTGGATCTGCGTATTCCGAAGCTGCGCACAGGCAGTTACCTGCCGAGCTTCCTGGAGCCCCGCAAAGCCTCAGAGCAGGCGCTGGTGGCTGTCGTGCAGGAGGCCTACGTGAAGGGCATATCAACCCGCAAGGTCGATGATCTGGTGCAGGCCATGGGTATGAGCGGCATCTCCAAGAGCCAGGTATCGCGGCTGTGTGAGGAACTGGACGAGCGTGTGGAGGCCTTCCTGAACCGCCCGCTGGATGGCCCGTGGGCCTATGTCTGGCTCGACGCCACCTATCTGAGGTCGCGTGAGCGGGGCGCTGTGAGCAGCCAGGCGGTGGTCGTTGCCGTCGGCGTAAACAACGAGGGACGCCGGGAAACGCTGGGTATGGCGGTAGGCCCGGCGGAAACGGAAGCGTTCTGGACGGACTTCCTGCGCAGCCTGGTGCGGCGTGGCCTGTCTGATGTCCGCCTCGTCACGTCAGACGCCCATGAGGGCCTCAAGCAGGCCATCGCCAAGGTGATGGGGGCGACCTGGCAGCGCTGCCGCGTGCACTTCATGCGCAACGCGCTGGCCCACGTACCGCGCAAGCAGCACTCGATGGTGGCCGCCGTGATCCGCGAGGCGTTCGTGCAGGAGAACCAGACCGAGGCGCGACATCAGTGGCGAGAGACCGCTGACAAGCTGCGAGAACGCTTCCCGCGGGTGGCTGACCTCATGCACGACGCGGAGGACGACGTGTTGGCGTTCATGCAGTTCCCGAAGGAGCACTGGCCGCAGTTGGCATCGACGAACCCCCTGGAGCGCCTGAACAAGGAAATCAAACGCCGATCGCGGGTCGTGGGGATCTTCCCAAACAACGCAGCCATCTACCGCCTGGTCGGTACGTTACTCGCTGAGCAGACCGACGAGTGGCAGGTGACGCGGCGCTGCATGAATCAGGAAACCTTGGCCAGGGTCGTGCGTCGGGGCGACACCGGAAACGAATTACTGATCCAGTCGGAAGCCGCCTGAGTCAGTGGGCGCGGAGACTGAAGTTACACCACTTGACGGGACACAACCGCCGACTTAACGTAATTAAACGTAACCATGCAATGGTTTGTCTTGAAGCAGACATTGCGAGATGCAATATTATTTGCCTTGACGCTAATGTTGCCGCTGTCGCCGCCGCTGGCTTTGGGTGCCACATGGCTCCACCGCGGGATTCAGGGTGAACTGTGTCGTGAACGCGTGTCGCAAGGCGAGCGAAAAGCACACACGGGCTCGCAAACACTTCATACCAACACACTTTAGGAGATAGTCATGTCAAACGAAATATTCCTGTCTTCGGATGAAATCCAGGCGGTTGTGCAGCGGGTTCAGACTCGTGCCGCAACCGACGCCGATTTTCGCGCGCTGTGCCTTGCAGATCCGGCTGCCGCTGCCAAAGAAGAAGCCGGCGTAGATGTGCCCGCTGACTTCACCATCAATGTGGTAGATAACAACAATGCCGACCTGACGGTCGTCCTTCCCGATTTCGTCGATGCCGCGGGCGAGGAGCTCTCCGACGCAGACCTCGAGGCTGTCGCTGGCGGGAGCCGTTGTGGTGGCTCCTGTGGAGGGTCATCCGGTATCTGTTCATAAGGCGTCAACAGATCATTCAACGACAAACACTGAGTATCCGGGGAGCGACAAAGGCATGACTCAGGAGAAGACTGACGCAGCAAAGTCGGAAGAGCGACAACAGGCACTACAGTCGCTGCTTTCCAGAAGCGCCTCCGACCTGGCGTTTCGCAACGACTTGCTGCGGGAACCAAGGCGGATGCTGGAGGAAGCGCTGGATTGCGCGCTTCCAGAGGATTTTACGGTGCAGGTGGTAGAAAACCGGGGAGCAGACCTGTCGGTCGTGCTGCCCGACGTTGCTGCCGCTGAAGAGGCGCTCAGCGATGAAGATCTGGAGGCCGTGGCCGGGGGCATGTTCTGTCTAGCCAGCTGCGCAGCGAGCTGCGCTGTAACCTCCACAGATAGCGTCGGTGTGCCCGGTATTGGCGGCGCGGTGTGTCTTTGACATGCCGCGTGTTCGTCACGACTGCATAGGGTCTCGGAGCTTGTCGTCAGGCGCCAAGCGGGCCGGCGCCGGCATGCTGCTTCCCTTCACGGGAGTGGAATGACCTCCCGCAAGGCAAGCTCTGCACCCGATGGTCTGGCTGCGTGCCTGGTGGGTATAAAGCACGGAGTGGGGAGGATCTCACGGAACGTACCCGCCGCCTACTCCTTCCGGGCCCACCTGATGGAAGAACTTTCAGCTATTACGGACGCTGCTGGTTTGGCGAGGTTCGAGGCAGTGCTCAAGCTTTGCGCTCAGAGTATCGGCGAAGCGAAGCGAGGCGACGGTATCGCGGCAAGATGGACTTTCCGTCGGATCCGGTCGCTGATCCACGAGACGTCAACAGGGGCTGCAACACCACTGCAGAGGCTCTCTGCTGTTTTTTTGCAGGCGGCCATCGCTTACCACGACGCACGGTCGGGCCACTGCCCGAGGGCCCGACGGCGGCTGCTTCTCGTCATGAACGAAGAGCTGGCGATACTCGAGGAGGCCAACCTTCCTGCCATCTGGTCTCACCGGCTGCAGCAGGTCAACAACTGGCGGACGACCTGCTGCCTGGAAGGCAGTGCCGCTGAGGCTCTCACGCTGACGGAAGATACCATCGGTTACCTGGCGACCGGTTATCAGCGCTGTTTGCCGTCCACGGGGTGGTTTGAGCACGTTCCCGGCAGCCTCGCGGCGCCAGAACGGGAGCTGCTTCTGACAGACGCTGCCGCCCAGCTGCCGGTGCTGCATGTCGCAGCAGGGCAGGATCGACGGACCCAGGACCGAGAAACGCTGCTGCCAGCGCTTTCCAGAGTGGACCTCGACTGCGCTCGGTACATAGCCGCGTGGCTGGAAATGAAGCGAGAACGCGATCCTGTCGAGCGGCTCTCGTTCACGGCGGCGTTTCTTGAGGCGCCTGTGCCGAATGCCGGACTGCGTTCTTTGTGGGTTGACGCGGCGCTGCGGATCTTTGCAGACACACCGGAGCAGAAATTTCCGGCCTTGCGGCAGTCGAGGCGCGCGGCGTGGAACGCGATAGCCGCATTGCCCGCGCTGCTCAGCGCGTTTCAGCGACAGAAGGCGCTCTACGGTGAGTGAGGTACTCGAGGGGAGCCCAGGGTTGCAGATTGCGTCGCCGACGAGCGACAGGGACCTGCAAAAGCTCGAGGCGATGACCTTCAGCCGCTATCGGGAATTGCTTCGCACACCCTCTGCCAGCGTTCGCTATTGCTGCGCGACGCAAGGCTCGCGGCCTGTCGCCCTCGTTCTGGGCAGCGATTCGCCTTCGGGTTTCCAGGTGCTTTCCATTTATGTGCAGAACCCTTTTAGACGTCGCAGAGTTGCATCTGCACTGCTGCAAAGTCTTGAAGCAACCGTGCGCAACGATTTCCCAGCTTGCCCGCGTCTATTTCTCACCTACACCACACGACAGCTCCGTTATCGCGAACTGGAGCGACTTATCGATGGCCAGGGTTGGCGCCATCCGGTAGACACGTCTCTCTTTGGACTTATCAGCCTCGATAATGTCAAGCAGGAGCACCAGTGGATTCACCATCGGATTCCGCCGCTCCCCCAGCGCATGCGCTTCGTCCCGTGGCAGGAAGTGACCCCCGCGCTGCACAGGAAGGTGAGGAGCCTGCTTGCCGAGGAAGAATCGGCTGCATCCTGTGACCCGGATGCCAATATTGCGAACCGCATGGATTCCATTGGCGGCGTGCTTCTCGAGGAAGATGAGGTTGCAGGGTGGATGGCGCACCATCGCTCTTCGGCCCTGCCGGGCGTGCTGCGCTATGGGCCGCTCTTCACGCGGCCAGGCTATCGCATGCGAGGGCTGTCGATGCGGCTCTGGTATTTCACGTTGTGGCGCCACGTGGCGTTGGAGTCAGAGCGCTTTCCTCAAATGATGGTGGATATCGCCGTTGGGCATAACGCGGATAAGCGCTTCCAACGGCGTTACGCGCCCTACATGGATGAGGTTTTCAGTGGCCGCCGAGCCGAAAAACCGCTGCAGGATGCGGCATGTCGCGCATAGTCACCGCGTTTTTGGAAGAGCACCATGAGCTCTTTCTGGTCTGGGAGTGGGCAGTGCGCCACGGCGTGCTAAGGCCGCAAGGTGTCCGCCTGCTGCATGTCGATGAACATAGCGACCTGGACTTACCCTACCCTCGGTGTCCGATGGATTTCGAGAACAGCGCGGAAAATGTCAGTAATTTTTTCCGCGAAGAACTTACGGTAAGCAACTGGATCTGGCCTCTGGTCTATCGCGGTCGGTTGAATAATATCTCCTGGCTTTTCCCGCGCCGTCGAGCTGAGGGGCACCGCGATTACGTTCCACCCCGCAGACTGTTCATCACCACAACGGGCAATCGCAGGACCGAAGTTCTCACGGGCCTGCATCGCGGGCGGGGTTCATTAAAGGGGCGGTTTGATCATGACGGCTGGAATCCGGATTACCGGACGGTCTGGATTGAGCAGCTGGGTGCCGACTGCCGGCTCGATGCATCCGGGCAGTGGGTGCTGGGGATCTGTCTCGACTACTTCTCGTGTAACACCCGGGCTGTCGCCAATAACTGGCTGTTCGAAATCACCGCTGAACAGCGCCGCAGTTTTGAGGCGGATGATCTGCATTTCCTGCGGTTGCTCCCGGGACCTCAGGTTCGCACCCAGCATATCGAAGGCCGCGACTATCTGGTTTTCGGAAATCCCATTGAGCCCGAGTGGGACTGGCGGGTGCTGTCGGAGGCGCAGATTGCCGAGCGACTGAAAGCCTTTCAAGGGTTTCTGGAGCGCAACCAGGTGGCCCCCGAGCTGGTGGTTGTCTCACGCTCGGTCAAGAGTGGCTACACACCGGCAAAGCAGGCGGCCTTCATCGAGGAAGGAGTTCGCGACATTCTTGCCAGTACGTTTGGCGCCCGCATTGAGGAACGGGCAGGCAGCGATTTTCATGAGTGAAACGTTCACCGATGCTCCCGTGTGCCGGCGCGGCGGCGCGACCCACTGGCCAGCAATGACCCGCTGGTCATTGCCCTACCTCTCACGGCTTTTTCAGGAGGAGCAGCTCCTGTTGACCACAGACCTGGCTGCTTCCGCGCCGGTGAGGAAAATGGCGTTCCCGGAGTATTGTTCCTATGTCGCACGGTCGGGTGTGGCCGGCCAGCGGGGGCATTCATTTTATGCCACCTATTTTCAGCCGCTGGCGAGCGAAAAACTCGCAGGGGACTGGCAGCTGCCTGGCTATGAAAACCTGTTTCTGGATCTACCGTCTGAGGTGGTGACGCAATACCTTCGCCGCTTTGGCTGGCTGCTTCTTTCACCGAGAGACGGTAAGGCGTCCAGACATACGGACCTTTTTGCGACCTACGCCTGGCTCGCCGTCATCTGGGGGCGCAAGCATATCCTCGTCTGGTCACCACAGGACGCCGACAGTGCTCCACTGATGGAATGCTGGCTTGAGGCTGGCGACCTGCTTTATATCCCTCCGCTCTACCCACACCAGATTGTCAACGTCGAGCCGACGCTTTCGGTGACACTGAACGGCATTCGCAGGCACCAGGTTCCGCAACTGCGGGCAGCGGCTGTTGCCGATTACGCCGGTTGGCGTCGCCACTGGCAGCTGGCGGGTCAACAGTCCCTGGTTGACAGCCACTTTGGCATCGCGGCAGAGACCGAATTGCACTGAAGAATGTTAGACGAGCCAGACATTATCAACGTTGCGGAGCGCGCGCTCACGCCACTGGAACAACTCTCACTGGGCGGATGTTCCTCGGCGGCGGACGAAAAAGAGACCGCTCGTCACGTCCTGGCCTGGGCCGAGGCACTGGGGGGGCAGCAGGCGCTTGAACGCCGATTGCGGGAGCTGAATCAGGCAACGCCGGAAGCGCTATGTAGTCTGGCGGTGCCCGCAGCAACCATTCGCGGCTTGCCATGGGTCGGCGACTTCAACAGGTTCTATCATCGCGTCGCGTGGACAGCGCCACCCATGGCCGATGTCTATGCGGTGCCGTTTGCCGCTATCATCAACGCCTGGGTGGAAGCGGTCAGCAGACCTTTGCGCGATGAATCGCTATCGTGTTCAGAACTCAATGACCTCACCTGGACGTCACTGAAGCAGGCGCTTGCCAACGATCTCAGTACGATTCTCGCCCCTGCGCTGCAGACTGAGTACCATCTCTTCAGTCTGCACGAGATGCCTGGGCTTGATCATGCCAGCAGCCAGCGCATGGCGGCGTTTTACCGGGCCCAGATGTCAGACGGCATGGCGACGTTCTTTCATCGCTTCCCGATGGCGCTCCGCCATGTTGCAAGCGCCGGTGCGCGCTGGCTGGCGACCTCAGAAAGCTTTGCCAGCCGTCTGCGCGAAGACGCACAGGAGTTACAGGAGCGGTGGCCATTTTGCCAATGGGACCGCCTGAAAGCTGTCTCTTTGGGGCTCTCCGATGCCCACGATGGCGGCAAAACCGTCGTTGAGATGGTGTTCGACGAGGGCTCTGTCTTCTACAAGCCAAAGCCTCTGCATTCAGAGGCGTTTTTCGGAAACTATCTCGATTTTCTGATGGCTACGGGATGTGCCGAGCCGGGTTCTCTCGTCGCCGTTGACCTTATCGTCAAAGATGACTACGGCTGGGCCAGGGGCGTCCGACGACACCGCTTCGAGAATGAAGGAGATCTCGTTACCTATTTTGAGAATGCCGGCGCGTTACTGGGCGCGCTGTATGTTGCGGGCGGGACAGATGTACATGTTGAAAATCTGATTGCCTGTGCCACGGCTCCGGTAATGATCGACGCCGAAACCCTGTTCCACCCTCCGGTGTCCGTCAACGGCGAGGACAGCGCGGCGCTGGCGGTAAACAGGGAGCTTTTCACCGAGTCGATTATCCGGACGGGGCTTCTACCCTGGTGGAAGCTCAGCGCTTCAGGACAACCTCTGGACGTGGGTGGCCTGACCGGCGGTGCGCAGCCGCTGCAGTTTCACGAGCGCGCATGGATCAATGCGAATCGGGATCGACAGCGATTAACGCGCCGGGCGGTCAAAAAGCAGCTGAACATTGGCAACCTGCCGTTGTTTGAGGGCCGGCCTGTCAGCGCCGCCCGCTACGTCGACGCTGTCACCCGTGGATTTGCACGCTTCATGAATGGCGTCTGCGCTCAGAAGAGCGGCGTCCGTGCGTGGCTCGAGCTTAACGTAGACCGGGAACTGCCGCTGCGTTTCATTTTTCGCAGCACAGCTATTTACCTGCGCACCTTGCAGTCGCTGCAGGAGCCGAGTGCCCTCAAGTCTGGCTTCAGCACTTTTCTTGTCCTCGAGCGCCTCTCCCGCGCGCGCTATTGCGATGCCGCGTCGGACTATCCGTCAAGAGAGCTGTTAGATGCAGAGGTGTCTCAACTACTGGCGCGCGACGTTCCCATTTTTCTGATGAATGCGCGATCCAGCGACCTCAAGGCGCCGCTTACCGATACGCTCCCGGGATTTTTCGAATGCACCGGGCTTGATTTCGCCTTGTCACGGCTTCAGGGCCTTGATGCGGCCCAGATCAACCTGCAGACGAACCTGCTGAAGACCAGCTTTGCGCTGGCGTCGGGTCAGCATGCGGTAAACGCTACACCTGCCAGCATGGGTCACGAGGAAGAAAATATAGCGCGGCGTGAGCTATCGCACCTGGATGCGGCAGAGGGGATTGCGCAACGTCTCGAGGAGTCTGCATTCTTCGCCGAAGACAGTTCGGTGAACTGGATATCAGTCATCTACGAGGATCGTCTGCAGCGCTGGCAGGTACAGCCCCTCGGCGCTCGCCTTTTTGATGGTATCAGCGGGCTGGTGATGTTCTTTGCGGCCGCCTGCGATATCAAGGAGCACCCCAGGCACAGGGGCTTGCTGGACCGGTCAGTGGCCACGCTTGAGGGTGTCGTGGCGCACCCCTCGTTTGCTCGAGAAGCGGGCAGGCTGGGACTGGGTATTGCGACGGGGCTCTCATCTATCGCCGATACTCTGGGACGCCTGTCACGGCATCAACGCTACACGCATCTTTCCAGCAGCACCGAGGCCTGTCTCAGTCTGCTTGTGAGACTTGTGAACGCGAGCGGTGACGCTGTGAACCGGGATCTTTTCGGTGGTGCGGCGGGAGCCTTGGCGGCGCTGGCGTCAAGCCCCCCGGGTCTGCTGGATTCCATCGCGTTGAAAGGTCTGCGCGCCGACTTGTTTGCTTATCTTGAATCACCGCAGTGGCGGGAGTTGCCGGTGGGCTACGCACATGGACGCTCCGGCATTCTCTGGGCGCTCGCCTGCTCCCACAGGGCGGTGCCGCTCGAGCCGTTCGAGCGAGAGCTCCTGAGGGTAGAACAGGAAAGAATCGCCGACGAATTTCTCCCGCAGCACGGTAACTGGTTGGACCCTCGATATCCCAATGCCGGCGACGGCGCCGGCGTGACATGGACGTTCTGTGGCGGTGCGCCGGGTATTGTTCATGGCGCCGCGCCGGTTATTGCAACGGTGGGTAGTGGTCCCCTGAAGAATCGCTGGGCACAAATCCGGGAAAGCGTCATTGCCAGTCATCGGCGTGCACCTGCCAACCCGGTCGATCACCTGTGCTGCGGCAATTTCGGGCGGATGCTGGCTCTGAATGACCCACCAGGGAATTCGCCTATGGCGACAGTGCCAACCGGCACTTATTCACTCGGATGGGAGGGTATACCGGATGTCCCGGGCCTCTTTCAGGGCCTGGCCGGAATAGGGCTCGCTCACTTGTATTTGCATGACCGGGCCAGGGCTCAGAATTGGATGTGGTGGAGCGCTGATGTGCCAATCGACTGAAGAACGTGGACTGATTGCCCCGGCAGCTCTTCGACTTTGTTGCTGTCTTGCGCTGATTGTCGGTTTCCAGAGCCCGGCGCAAGGTACAACGTTTGCGGAACTGGAGCGTGGGCTGCTGGCAAACAATGCCCAGCTTCGCGCTGCCGAGCAACAGCTCGAGGCGGCGCGCCGTTCCGCTGAAGCGGTGGCATTCGAGCGCTGGTCACCCGATGTCAGGCTGGGAGTCTCAAGCGCGCTGAGCCGCACGGAAAGTGGGATAGACAGTTCTGACGCAGTCGCAATCGAGCGCAACGAGGTGAACGTCGGATTCACCTCCTCCCTGAATATCTTCGATAGCGGCGCGGCAAATATCCAGACCCGTCTTGCGAGTAACGCCCTTGATCGGGAAAGAATTCAGTATACGAAAACACTGATTTCACTCTACACCGACCTCTACATCGCTTACGCCAGCCTGAGCGTCACCGCTGACGAAATTGCCGAAAACGAGGCGCTGCTTGAGCGTCAGCGCAATCTCGAGACCCAGCTAAAGGCCATGCTAGAGGCGGGAACCATTGACAAGCCGCAGTTACAGAGCCTGCAGGAAACGCTATTCGATATCGAGGGCGCCATTGTGAATCTTTCGCGCCAGCGACAGCAGGATATCGAGCGTCTGTGGAATCTCACGCAAACATCAATCAGCGAAAGCAAAGACGCCTTTGACAGTATTCCTGACGCTGATCTCAGTGAGCTTGACGGTATAGAGCGTCTCTTTCCGGATTCGGTAATGGCCAGTCAACTATGGATCGACAACCCGGACGTCGTCCTGGCGGAGTTGACCCTGGCGGCCGAAGAGCTGCGCTATAGCGCCAGTGAAGCAGCGTTCGGACCCAGTGTCAGCGGAAATTTCCAGGCGGGGCTGTCCGAAACCCTCTCGCCGGACGCCGCATTCAAGAGTCCCGAATCCGGCTCCCTGAGTGGCACACTGCAGCTCTCCATTCCCATTTTTGACAACGGCGTCAGACGCTCACGCCGATCTGCAGCGGCCGCGCGTCAGTCTGCGTCTCTTGACCAGGTAGTGCAGGCCAAGCGCGATTTTGTCAACGACGTGAATCGTAGCCTTTTCACGTTACGCGCTGCCCAGGAACGTCGTGACCTGCTTAGGGAGCGCCTCGCTCTGGCGTCGGAGGCTGTGTCCGATTCGGAAGATCTCGTGACTTCCGGGCGGCGCACGTTATTCGATTTCGCCCAGAGCCTCCAGCGGGAAATTGACGCCCGCAGCGCCTTTTACCGGGCAAAACTGGACGTCTTCAAAGCCAGGGTCAATTTGCTTGCCCTTCTGGGCATATACCGATAGCCGCCTGCCGGGAGGAATGTCATGACGCGATTGTTTCGAGCCAAGGCCATGCAGACCATGGCTGCACCGGAGCAGCTCAATGAAGCTATACGGCTGGTTGACGGCAAGAGTCGCTGGGCCACCCGCCTGATCGCCGTCATGACCCTGCTTCTGCTTGCCTGGCTTTTTCTCGGAAACATCCCCAAAAAAACTACCGGGCTGGGTTTGTCTGCGTTTGAGGATAGTGGATTCAATCGTCTTCGGGCGCGGGCCGAGGGCGTGGTAGAGCGGATTCACGTCGATCTTGGAGCGCAGGTGAGCGCCGGCGATATGCTCATCGAGCTCGAAGCACCTGAGCTTGCAGCGAAAGTTCGTGAAAAGGAGGCGGATGTGGCGCAGGCCAGGACCGCCCTGACGAAGCTTAAGAAGGAAAGCGAGAGAGCCATCAGCGAGCGGGCGAAGTTGCTGAAAAGTCGCCAGAAAGATACAGCGAGCCGGATCGACGACATCGAACAGGAGTTGGCGCTGGCCAGGGAATCAGCAAAGCTTGCGCGTGATGAATTCCGGAAACAACTTGTCAGTCGGTCTGTGCTCGAGCAGGCGACTGCGCAGGTAGATGAGCTGACCGAAAAACTGAACATGACGGAGGAGAGCCTTGCTAAAGCGCGTCAGGACATGGCCGCCTTCCGCCGCCGCGAGGCGCAGACGGTCCGGCAGGCTGAGGATCGCTTCAATACTGAAAATGGTGCGTTCCAGGTGATGAGGCAGAATTACAAAGCAGCGACGCGGATAACGACACCGTCTGGAGGGACCGTCGCGGTGTTGCCCGCGGCCGAGGGTGTGTCTGTGACGCCCGGTACTGAACTGGCCCGAATTATCACGGGGGCGGACTCAGACAGTAAGGTCTATATCAAGGCCTTCCTGAAGCTATCTGATGCAAAAAAGGTCCGCGAGGGAATGGAGGCTCTAGTTGCTTTTACCGCCATTGAGCCGGAAGTGTTCGGTAGTGCCGTCGGCGTGGTCGAGAAGGTCGGGCTTGTCTCCATCAGCACCCAGGAGCTCGCAGAAGTATTCGGAGATACTACGCTCAGCGGTTTTCTCTCTGCGGCGGGTCCCGTGGTTCCCGTCGTGGTTCGTCTTCAGGAGGATCCAGCTACCACCTCTGGCTATCGCTGGACATCAAGCGGGGGTTATCCCGGTAAAATCGGAGCGAACTATCAGGCGGCGGTATCCATAAAGCTGGAGTCGGAACCACCGGTCAATTACATCGCTCCCATCATGCCGGTACGCGTAGCTGATGCAAAGTAACGCCAAGCGGCAGGGGGAGAACAGCATGCGTGGGCTTTTCACAAGGCGGCCTCGTCGGACACCGACGATACTGCAAATGGAAGCCGTGGAGTGTGGCGCAGCGGCGTTGGCGATCATCATGGCTCACTACGGCCGCTGGGTGCCCCTGGAGTCGCTGCGCGTGGACTGCGGCGTATCGCGTGATGGCAGTAAAGCGAGCAATGTCGCGAAGGCAGCGAGACGGCATGGTTTCAAGGTTTTAGCAAAGAGGGCGGAAGTTCCATACCTGAAATCGCTTGATGCGCCTGCGATTGTGTTCTGGGCTTTCAATCACTTCCTGGTGGTCGAGGGCTTCTCCGGCAACAAGGTGTATCTGAATGATCCTGCCTCGGGGCCGAGGACGGTGACCCTTGAGGATTTTGATAAAAACTTTACCGGCGTAGTGCTCGAGCTGACTCCGGATGACAGTTTTACGCCGGAGAGTGGTCCGCCCTCATTGCGGAAGAGTCTTCTGAAACGTCTTGATGGCAGCAGGGATGCCGCTTCACTGATTGCTCTGTTTGCCATCTTTATTGTTTTGCCGGGGCTTTCGCTTCCGGCGTTACAGCGCGCCTTTGTTGACGATATCCTTGGGCGTGGCTATGTCGACTGGTTCCTGCAGGTCCTCGTGGGGCTATTGCTGACGGTCATTTTCATGGCCGCTCTGACCGCTTTGCAGCAGCGTTTTCTGGTGCTGCTGCAGAGCAAGCTCTCTCTGCAGTCCGGTGCGCAGTTTTTCTGGCACGCATTGCGCCTGCCGGTCAGTTTCTATGCGCAGAGATATGTCGGCGATATCATCTCGCGCCTCGCCGGACTAAACCGGGTGTCCGAGCTGTTGTCAGGACCGCTCGCTACCAATCTGGCAAACGGTGCAATGCTCATCTTTTATGCCTCCGTTATGTTCAGCATCAGCTGGCGACTGAGCCTGGCCGTAATCCTGCTGACGTCTCTGAATGCGGCCGCAGTGTATGCGGTGCAGCGACGCCGTATGGATAAGAGTCTTTCCATGGCAGCTGAATCGGCGCGGGCGACCGCCGCCGGGCTGGCGGGTATTCAGGCTATTGAAAGCCTGAAGGCGACAGGTACGGAGGGAGATTTTTTCCGCACCTGGGCTGGCCATCACGCGAATCAGGTCAACAGTCAGCAGGAACTCAGTGAATACAGTCGCTACCTGGATGCAGCGCCGCAGCTGATAAAGAAACTGACCGAGGCCCTGATTCTGATCTTCGGTGCGGTTTTGGTTGTCCGGGGTGAGCTAACCATTGGTGGCCTCGTAGCCTACCAGACCGTCGCCGGTATGTTTGTCTCGCCCGTTGAGCAGCTCGTTTCCTTCAGCGGCAGACTTCAGGAAATCAAAGCCGACATCAGCCGGATTGAGGACCTGGAAAAATATCCACTTGATCAAAGCTGGAGTGATGCTCAGGCCTCATCCCTCGAAGAGCTGGACAACGACACTCTGGGGGACGAAGGAACCGGCCTTCACGTTGAAGTGCGTGGACTTGGGTTTAGTTATTCGCCGCTTGACCCGCCTTTTATTAATGAATTGAACCTGACTGTCGCACCCGGAACCTGGACAGCAATCGTTGGAGGTTCGGGCAGCGGCAAATCAACCCTGGCGAAACTGGTGATGGGTTTTTACCCGGCCGCTGTGGGGGAGGTGCTTTTTGGTGGTCGACCCATGGGGGCCATCCCGCGGGAACTGTTTGTCAGCGAAGTCGGCTATGTGGAGCAGGAAACCAGCCTCTTCGCCTGCACGGTAAGGGATAATATTGCACTCTGGGACGATACCATCCCGCAGGAGGATATTGTGGCTGCCGCCCGGGACGCGGCGATTCACGACATAATCGTCGCGCGCGCTAATGGTTATCGCTCACTGATCGATGAGCGTGGCAATTTGAGTGGGGGGCAGAAACAGCGTCTGAATATTGCACGCGCTCTCGCGCGTAAGCCCCGCTTCCTTGTTCTTGATGAAGCCACTGCAGCGCTGGACGCGGTCACCGAGGCGCATATCTATCAACGGATCCGTGAGCGGGGCTGCTCGTGTCTGGTCATTGCGCATCGCCTGAGTGCGGTTCGTGATGCGGACGAGATCATCGTCCTCGACAAGGGCAAGGTGGTGGAGCGTGGATCGCATGATCAACTGCTTGCGGTAAGGGGACGTTACTATTCGCTGCTTGGCGAGGAGAAAGCCGCATGAGTAACGAGCAGCACAATCCTGGGCTGGAAAACCCACGTCATGACCTTTTGGTCGAGAGGCGGGAGGTCGAGGCAAGCCGATTTTCCCGTGCGCTCTCCGGATTGGCTGAAGCTGTCACTGGAGGGCATGATAAAGCCGTTATTGAGGAGGCCGACGGCCTCGCTGCCGCTATTTCCAGAGTCGTGCTGGCTTACGGTCGCACACCGAGGAAGGCGGTACTGCCGTCGCTGGAGGAGTCTTTCGATCAGCGTACGGTCGAGCTTGTTGAACAGCAGCAGTTACGTAGTCGCAAGGTCATACTGCGTGACGGGTGGCACCACCAGGCGAACTACTGTCTGGTAGTTCCCTTTGCAGATGGTTTCGCCAGCCTTGTGCCAAAAGACGAAAATCACTTTGAATACCACGCTACCAACGGTGAAGGCGGTATCGTGGATGACAGCCTGGCACAGCAGCTCCTGGGGGAAGCACAGCTTATCTACCCTTCCTGGGACAGCGATGCTGAACCTCTCGCAGCCTTCATCAGGCTGGCACTGTGGCGACATAAGAAAACCTTTTATCTTATCCCGCTACTTCTCGTAGCGGGAGCGCTACTGGGACTCCTGCCGCCGATTATCACCAAATATCTGGTAGGAACGGTGATTCCTTTCAACGATACCTCACAGCTACCGGCGATCACCATCGCGATGGTTGTGGCCGCAGTCGGTATCACCTTATTCAAGCTTCTCTCGTCGCTCTCTATCGTGAGACTCGAAACGACCTTTGAATCCCGGGGGCAGGCCGCTGTATGGTCGCACCTCCTGCGTCTACCGGCCTCCTTTTTCCGGCGCATGAGCACCGGCGAACTCAGCGTCAAAGTTCAGTCGGTGGACGCGATTCGCTCTATGCTTTCCTCTGTGCTCGTGAATTCAGCGGCGAGTATTGCCATGGGAGCTGCCAGCCTTTTCCTCATGTTTCACTATCAACACAAGCTGGCCTTCCCGGTACTTCTGCTGCTGGTGCTATATGCCTTTTTGAATGTGTTGATTGGCCGTCGGGTGGTGGCACTGACGAGACAAAGTATTGAGCGGGAATCCTCTCTTCGCGCCAGCAGCTTCCAGCTACTATCGGGCATCACGAAGTTGAGAGCCGCGGCGGCGGAGCGGGCGGCTTTTGCGCAATGGGCGCCGCTCTATCAGGCCTTTTCGGTGGTAACCCGGGATAACCATACCTGGCGCTCCTTCGGCATTGTACTGCAGAGCGTAATGCCCGCCCTGATGCTACTGATCATTATTTTTGCGATAGGCAGAGAATCGGACTTCCTTTTTGCTGCTTTGAAAGTCCCCGCGAGCTGGGAGGCGCTTGATGCCACGCCACTCCGCGAAAAGATGCCGCCGGCATTGTTTATGGCATTCTTCCTCGCGGCAACCCAACTCCTCAGCGCCACGAAGGCGCTGTCCGATGCCTACCTGCAGCTAATCGGCATTCAGCCGCACATTCAGGCATTGCAGCAGATCGTCTCGGAGCCTGGAGAGCGCGAGGACGATGGCATGGCGCCGGGAGACCTGCAGGGTGCAATTGATATCTGTGATGTTGATTTCAGATATTCACCTGACGGGCCGCTAGTCTTGAAAGGAGCCACCTTGCGTGCAAAGCCGGGTGAGTTCATTGCCATTGTAGGGCCATCGGGTGCCGGTAAATCGTCACTGATCCGCGTGATCCTGGGGTTTGGCGAGATTGAGCGAGGCGCGATCTTTCTCGACGACAAGGATCTGGGGGACTTGAACAAAAGGCTGGTTCGTCGCCAGTTCGGCGTTGTCCTGCAGGATAGTCAGCTGTTGCCTGGTAGCCTTTTTGACAATATTTCCGGAGGAACTGGCATCAGCATGGCCCAGGCATGGGATGCCGCGCGTCTTGCCGGGTTGGAGGAAGATATCAAAGACATGCCCATGCAGATGCACACGGTATTGAGTGAGGGTGCCTCCACCTTATCGGGGGGGCAGCGTCAACGGGTGATCATCGCCCGCGCGCTCGCCAGGAAGCCCGCGTATATTCTGTTCGACGAGGCCACCAGCGCCCTTGATAACCGGACACAGACCATTGTGAGCGAGAGCCTTGAGAATCTGGGCTGCACCAGAATTGTCATTGCCCATCGATTGAGCACCATCGCCAACGCGGACACGATTTATGTCATGGACAGCGGCAGGGTCGTGGAGCAGGGAAACTACCAGGAACTGATGGCTCGCGAGGGTCTGTTTTTTGAGTTGGCGACGCGACAGCTGGCTTAGCTTGGGTCAAACTTAAAACATCAGGCAAGACTCAAGCGCTCCACCAATTCCGAAAGCACCTTTGTTCGGAAAAGCCCGTTCGCCCGTAGGGTGTGGGTGGCGGGTCGACGGTCGCCGGACTCCCGCAGCCTCGTCAAATTCGCTACCATGGCGCGCCTGTCCGGGGCTGTGCAGTCGATCATGCCCATTGCACAGCCCGTCACGCGCTGCCGACCGGCAGCAGCCCCAGCCATGACGCGCAGCAGGGAGTCATCACCCATGCAATTCAAGAACGTCGTTATCGAGGCCCCAGAAGTGGACCCCAATGACCGGACAGCTATTGGACGACGATAGGTGCTTCCCTCA
>NZ_KN234785.1 GCF_000764025.1 Pseudohaliea rubra DSM 19751
GAACTGTAAACGATGTCTCCGGGTTGATCTGTAAAGGATGTCTCCGGTACAGACCCGGGATCTGATGGCGCGCCCGGGAGGATTCGAACCTCCGACCGCCTGGTTCGTAGCCAGGTACTCTATCCAGCTGAGCTACGGGCGCGAAGGGCCGCAACTATAGGGATGCGGCTGCGGCAAGTCAAGGGTTCTCAGGGCTGCAGGAAACCCGCCTCGGAGGAGAAGTAGAGCCGCAGCGGCGTCTCCTGATTTTCCGTGAAGCGCACCAGCAGGCCATAGAAATCGTTGTCATAGTCCTCCACCCACTCGTACTCCAGATCCGGTAGCAGCTCCGGACGCTCCGGGCGGCGGCCCACCACCAGCACCTCCTCCATGGCCTGCCGGTCACCGACGCTGATCTTGGGCACGGCGATGACCAGATGGCGCTTACCTGTCTCGGGATCAACGCGGGAGTCGTGCACCTCGAGACCAAGCTTCTCGCCGCGGTGGCCCCGTACGAGGTCGAGCCAGTCGCTCTCAAGCATGGCGTTATCCTGACTCTGGCCCACTGCAAGCGATGCGCCCAAGGATAGGGCGAGAGCAGACAGCAGCGATTTGGGGAGCATGTACATGGAGATGATTACCTCAGACTCGGGGCGCGCTCCGCGCACGCCTGGAGCCCTACGAGACCACAGGCGCGGGCCCGGTTCAAGCCACAGCGAGGCGCAGGAGGCCGGCGAGACTCACCGACAGCAGGCCGATGCCCAGTACCCGGAAGAAAACCCGGGTCTCCGCGCGAAGCGTATAGGCATGAAACTTCAGGCCCAGCAGGTGCCCGACCGTGGCGCAGGGCAGCAGCCAAAGGTGGTGCACCCATTGCAGGTCGACACCGCCGATCACGAAGGCAATGAGCTTGACGGCCACCAGCACAAACCAGAGCACGAACAGCGTGTCGCGTACCTGCTCCTTGGGCATGCGGCTTGCCGCCACAGGCACCACGAGGGGCGCGGCGATGAGCGAGGTACCGCTCACGTAACCGCCGAGCATTAGGAGCCATGGGTCGAAGCGCCCACCGCGGGTCTGGAAGGGCCGATCGAGGATGTAGCTCATCGCATAGACCGACACGAGAACAAAAATGAAGCCACTGACGATATTAGCCGGCAGGGTGATGACCCCGGCTACGCCGATGAGTTTGGGAATGAACATGAGCGGCAGCGCGTAGCGCAAAAAGGTCCAGTTCACCGTGCCTGTCGACGGCGTGCCCGCCGGCGCCCGCCGGCTCCGCCAGTGGGCAAGGGCGATGGTGAGGGAAGAAAAGAACAGCAGGTGCACGGCGATGAGCGGGAGGAATACCAGTGGCGCATTGTCCACCATGAGCAGGAAGGGCAACGTCAAGACGGCGCCCCCGAAGCCGAGGCCGGAGCGGACAAAACCGCTCCAGACGAAGAGCACGGCAATGGCGGCATACTGCCAGGCGGCAAGGTCGGCCACGGGGGTCTCCAGGGCAGGGGAAAGGCGCCGTCGGCGCGGCGCTACGGTACCTCAAGCGTCGTCGAGGTAAAAGCGGTCGTCGAAGGTTTTCACCGCATCAGGGTGGAAGATGGCCAGGGCCGCGATGCACATGCCATTGATGAAACCCTCGGAGAACATGAGCAGAAAAATGAGCGGCCAGACTCCCAGCGCCGTGTCGACCCAGTGATCGAGACCGAGCGCGCTTAACAGTGCCAGGGCCACAAGGGCATCCACCAGCACGACCAGGGCGCCGCCGGCAAAACCGGCGCCCAGAATATAAAAAAAGGGGTTGCGCAAGCGCGGCCGGTAAAGTGCCCGGGCCAGCAGCCAGCTGCCCGTTGCCGGGAGAGCCACAGTAAACAGCCAGGCGACCGGGAAGCCACCGGGGGCCAGGTCCGCCGCTAGGAGAAAGGCCGCCAGGGCTGCGGTGCCTGCCAGGAGCGCAAGGCTCCAGCCGACCACCAGGGTGAGGGTTGTCATGCCAAGGAGGTGTAGCACCAGGCCGTCCACTATGCGGATATTAAGGAGCCAGAGCAGCAGGCAGGCCACGGCGCCGCCGGCGACGAGGTGTACCCGCGCCGGCGACAGCCGCAGGATCCGCCACGGTGTATAAAACCCTGCTGCCAGGAGCCCCGCCGCCAGCAGAAGCCAGGCGACGGCGAGGGCGGTGCCGTTCAGGAGCGAAGGGTCAAGGAACACGGCGTGGGAGCCCCCTTGAAGCAAGCCAGAGAGGGGCTACACTGACGTCACTGGAATATCCGCCCGTCAAGGAGCCTCCCATGTCCCTGTTCAGATCCCCTGCCGCGCGCGCCCTGCCCGCAGCGTTCGCCCTGTTACTGCTCGGCGGCCTGCCAGCAGCGGCAGGGACGGCGACCATCGCCAGCGGCGACGGCGATACCATGACGTTTGAATACCGCGGCGGCGAGCTGTTGCGTGTCGGCGGCGCCGAAGACGCCTCCTACATGCTCGTTCGCGACAACACCCTCTACGTGGTGAGCTTCGACGACGGCGAAGCGATGGTGATCAACGCCAGCAGCATGATGAAGGGTTTCTCCGGCATGCTGCAACAGGCCGCGCCGCCGGCTACCACGGCGGAGTTCGTCTCCCTCGAGAAAACCGGGCGCTCGGAGACCGTCGCCGGCATCAAGGGCGAGGTCTACCTGCTCACCACGAACGAGGACGGCGAGGAGCGCACCCAGGAAGTGGTGATGTCCGATGACAAGCGTGCTATCGAGTTCCGCGACGCCCTGTTCATGATGGGCCGCGCCGCCATGGAGGCCTTCGACGATTACCAGCTCCCCGAGGATGACAAGGACGTGCAGAAGCAGCTGGAAGCCATGAACCTTGGCGTTCTCCGGGTCGGCGAGGACATGACGGTCACCAGCCTCTCTGGCGACAGCATCGCCACAGCGCGCTTCGAGCTCCCGGCCGAGCCCATGGATATGCAGGGGCTCGGCGCCATGATGGGTGCCATGGGCCAGTCTTCCGGCGAGGAAGCAGCGAACGACGGCAAGTCCGGCGGCCTGTTCTCCGGGATGATGGATGCCTTCGGCGGCAAGGCCGATCGACAGGCGGACCGCACCGAGCAGAAAGTCGACGACAAGGTCGACCGCGAGACCGACAGTGCCGTCGACAAGGCCGTGGACAAGGTCTTCGGCAAGCTCTTCGGCGACTGAGGGCCGCCGCCCGCCCTTCAGAAAGCTGCCGCCAGGCGGCAGCCCTGGTCAATGGCGCGCTTGGCGTCGATCTCCATGGCGAGCTCCGCACCGCCGATGAGGTGCACCCCCTCGCGGGCTTCCGAGAGCGCATCGTAGAGTTCGCGGGTGGATTCCTGGCCCGCACAGAGGATGATCGTATCCACCGGCAGCAGCTGTACCTGGTCGTCGCGGCGGATGGTCAGGCCGGCATCGTCGATGCCCAGGTACTCGCAGCCCGCCAGCATGTGTACGCCGCGGCGCTTGAGCGCTATCTTGTGCGTCCAGCCCGTGGTCGGCGCCAGGCCCCGGCCCACCTTCGTGGGCTTGCGCTGCAGAAGAAAGACCTCCCGGTCGGCCCGCTGCACCTGCGGCACCACGCCAGCCACGCCGCCCCGCGGATGGCCCGCGAAGTCGATCCCCCACTCCCGGGCAAACACATCGATGTCCAGCGCCGCCGAGGGGCCGGCGTGGGACACGAGCTCGGCCACGTCGAACCCAATGCCACCGGCGCCGATAATGGCGACGGCGCGGCCGGGCTCGCGGGAGCCCATGATCGCCTCCCGGTAGCCCATAACCATGGGGTGATCGATTCCAGGAATCGCCGGTGTCCGCGCGCGCACGCCGGTCGCCACCACCACCTCGTCCCAGCCCTCTTGCAGCTGTTCCGGCACTACCGGCGTGTGGAGCCGCAGGTCTACCCCGTAGCGTTCAATCATGCGCCCGTAGTAACGGATGGTCTCCGCGAACTCCTCCTTGCCGGGAATGCGCAGGGCCAGGTTGAAGTGGCCACCGATCTCACCGCTGGCTTCGAACAGGGTGACCGCATGGCCGCGCTGCGCGGCAGTCACCGCACAGGCCAGGCCCGCGGGCCCGGCGCCGACCACGGCGATGCGTCGGGGCGTCGCCGCCGGCGTGTAGTTGAGCTCAGTCTCGTGGCAGGCCCGGGGGTTAACGAGGCAGGACACGATCTTCCCGCGAAAGGCGTGATCCAGACAGGCCTGATTGCAGGCGATGCAGGTATTGATCTCGTCCACCCTCCCCTCATCGGCCTTGCGGGCGAACGCCGGGTCCGCGAGCATCGGCCGGCCCATGGAGGTGATGTCCGCGAGCCCGTCGGCGAGCACGCGCTCGGCCACCTCGGGCATGTTAATCCGGTTACTGGTAATCAGCGGGATCGACAGCTCCTGGCGCAGGCGCCCGGTCACGCTGGCAAAGGCCGCCCGCGGCACCCGGGTGGAAATCGTCGGCACCTGTGCCTGGTGCCATACGAAATGGGTGCTCATGATCGTCGCACCGGCGCCCTCCACGGCCCTGCCGAGCTGCACCACCTCCTCCCAGCTGCTACCGTCCTCCATCATTTCCATGGCGGCGATGCGGTAGATGACGATGAAATCCTCGCCGACCGCCTCGCGCACGCGCTTTACCACTGCCAGGGGAAAGCGCATGCGGTTCTCGTAGCTGCCGCCCCAGCGGTCCTGGCGCTGGTTGGTCTTCTCGAGCAGGAAGGTCGAGAGAAGATAGCCGGCCGAGCCGATAATCTCGACGCCGTCATAGCCCGCGGCCTTTGCCAGGGTGGCGCAGCGGGCAAAGGCCGCCAGCGTTTCCTCAATGTCCTCCTCAGTCATCTCCCGGGGCACGCGCGGATTGATCGGCGAGGCGATCGCCGAGGGGGCCAGCGGATCCTCGCTGCGCGCCAGCGGCCCGGCGTGGAGAATCTGCAGGCAGATATGACAGGCCGGGGCTGCACCATGAACAGCATCCGTCACCTGCCGGTGCCAGGGCACCTGTGCCTCACTGTCGAAGGGACCGTGGGGCGTCGCCGCCAACTCACTGGCCCGGTTGGGGGCGGTACCGCCGGTGATGATCATGCCCACGCCGCCCCGGGCGCGTTCGGCATAGTAAGCCGCCATGCGCTCGAAGCCCTCGGGGCCCAGCTCTTCGAGACCGGTGTGCATGGAACCCATGAGGATACGGTTCTTTAGCTGTGTAAAGCCAAGATCGAGGGGCGCAAACAAGTGGGGGAAGTGCGGATGGGGATGCGGAGCCATGATCTGTCCTTGCTGCGGCCGCGGCACGGCGGCGATGCGCCGTAAGCTACACCATTGCGGCGAGCGCCGGAACCGCCCTCAGAGGGGCAGCACGGTGCTGTGCTTGAGCTCCTCCATCACAAAACCCGCGCTCACATCCGAGAGGTCTGCTTCGATGAGCTGCTGGTAGAGCCGGTCGTAGTCCGGCATGTCGGCGACCACGGCCTTCACCAGGTAATCGACATCGCCGCCCATGCGATAAACCTCTTGAACACCCTCGACCCGGGACACAACCTCCCGGAAGCGTTCCGCCCAGCCTTGATTGTGCTGATTGGTGCGAATGGAGATGAATACCGTGAGCGGCAGCCCAACCGCCGCCGGATTGAGGAGCGTGACCCGGCCGCGGATAACTTCCGCGGCCTCCAGCTTCTGCAGGCGGCGCCAGCAGGCTGAACGCGAGAGGTTGACGGCCTCGGCGAGGTCCGCCAGGGAGAGAGCCGCATCGGCCTGCAGCAGGCGTAATAGCTGGCGGTCCACGCGGTCAAGGTCGATGGCCATTAAACGCTTCACTATAAACAGCTGAGGACCTAAAGCCTAGCACAAGTCAAATTTTGTTCAATAAATCACCTGAACACCGAACTTTTGTTTCTCTACAGAGCAACAAAAAGCTACAGACGCTGCACGAGCCAGAAACCTGCCAGCAGCGCCGACAGCGCCGAGAGAGGCACCACCACGCGGCGCCGGTAGGCCCGGGCCTGCCGATACCACCCCAGCAGCACCGCGAGCCCTGCGAGAAAGGTAAGCTGCCCAACCTCGACACCGCCGTTGAAGGCAAGCAACACCAGCAGAGTATGGCTCTGCGGCAGGGCGAGGTCCGCAAGGGCACTGGCAAAGCCAAGACCGTGCAGCAGGCCAAAGGCGAAGACAACAGCGAGGCGCGCGGCCCCGGGGCGGGGTCTGCGCAGGTTTTCCACTGCAACCCAGGCGATGGAAAGCGCAATAAGCGGCTCGACCAGCGCCGCGGGCACCTCCACCACCCGGTAACTTGCGAGCGCCAGGGTGACACTGTGGGCCACGGTAAACACGGACACCTGTAGCACCAGATCGCGCAGGGAATGGGCGGCGAGGAACAGGAGGAGCACAAAGACCAGATGATCCAGGCCAAGGGGCAGAATATGCATGAAGCCGGCGCGGCCGTAGCTCCACAGCTCCGCCCAGGGCGTCGCCACCGTGGATTCCTCGCCGGCGACCGGCGCCAGGGGCAGGCGGGGGCTGCCCTGGTTGGCAACCAGCCAGCGGCTCCGGCGCAGGTCCGTGGCCGTATCCACCATGCGGGTGGCGATCGGTTCTTCAAAGCGAAAGCGGTTGCTGAAGACTAGCTGCACCGGGAAGCGGCGATCGACGGTGCCGGTGAGCTCTACCTCGGTCCGCGGCCAGACAAAGGGGCTCTCGAAGTCGCCGGCCTCGAAATCCACGGGCGCGCGCACCGCGGCCACCTGCAGAGACACGGGCGGCGCGTCCTCCGCGCCGGGCTGACGCACCTCGATGGCCGACGCCAGGCGCGCCCAGCGCTCGCTCAGGGGGGCCTCGAGGAGTTCCCCGGGGGGCCTTTGCGAAAAGCGGAAATAGGCGGCGCTGGAACCGAACTCCCGGGTCAGATCCAGCTCGAGCAGCACTCGCACCCGGCTGGCGCCATCGACCTCAACCCGCACCTCGGTCATGTTGAGCAGGTGCGCCCGGGCCGGTACCGCGAACGCACAGAAAACAATCAGCAGGAACCCCCCGGAAAGCAGCAGGGGCCGCGCCACTACCAGAGCACCGGATGGGTAGCGCCATCGGTGACATTAACGAAGCCGCCGGGATTTTCGGCGTAGGGCGCTACCAGCTGCCAGCGCCAGGGGGACGCGGTCAGGAAGGCGAAACGCATCCGCTCCGGCAGCCCCGTATCATTGATCCAGGCCATGGTATCGGCGGCCAGGTGCAGCGCCTCCATCTCGGCAGCAACCTCTGCCACGGAGCGCTGGGTCATGAGGCCGGCCACCTCGAGGCGTACGGAAGCAATCACCTTCCCCTCCCGGACCAGAGCCCAGCCACCACCGAGCTCCGCAACAGTGTTTGCCGCCAGCGCCATGGCATCATCGCTGTTGCCGAGCACCCAGATGTTGTGCAGGTCATGGGACTGGGAGCTGGCCAGCGCCGAAGCCTCAGTCAGCGGACCAACGCCGCGCCAGAACATCTTCGACACGGCGGCATCACCGTGGTAACGATCTACCATGGCAACCTTGCTGATGCCGCGCGCAGGCGCTGCCGGCACCACGCCATCGACCACCGGCAGTGTTTCTACAGGAAAGTCTTCACCGAAGAAGAACGGCTCCAGGACCGCCGCCTGCACGTCCTTGCGCCCCGCCGGGGCTGCGAGCACGAAATCGTCGGCGCGCAGCGGGCGGCCAACGTTGATCGTATTGGTCGCCCACGCCGGATAGGTAAGCTCGGGTACCGGCAGAAGGTACTCGCCGCCCCGTCCGGCCAGGCGGCCATTGGCGATCACGTGGCTGATGGCCACCGTCGTCGGGTCTTCAAGGAAGACAAGATCAGCGTAGCGCCCGGGCGCGATGGCGCCGACGAGATGATCGATCTTGAAGTGGCGCGCCACATTGTAGCTGCCCATGAGATAGGCATGCCGCGGCTCGATGCCGGCCTTGATGGCGGTACGGATATTGTAGTCCATGGCGCCGAGCTGCAGCGTCGCAGCGACGTCGCGGTCGTCGGTGGTCACCGACACGTTCGACCAGTCGCTGATGCCCTGCGCGAGCAGGAAGGGAAAGAGATCGACGGCCGTGTCCACGCGCACCTCGAGGAAAATGCCGGCCCGCAGCTTTTCCAGCCCTTCCTGCGGCAGGCGCACTTCATGGTCCGAGGACAGCCCGGCGGCGGCAAACGCATTAATGCTGTTGCTATCGATAAGCCCGCTGCCATGACCCTCGACCGTACCGCGATGCTCCCAGGTCGCCCGGATCATCCCCCAGAGGCGCTCGCCGCCCGGCGCCCCGGGGTTGCTTAGCGCAGGCCAGTCCATCACCTCGCCAAGCCCGACGACGCGCAGGTCTCGCTGCATGAAATCCACCATCTCGCCGTGGCCATAATACCCGCCGCCGCGCTCGTAGACCGTCGGCGGCGTCGCCGAACCGATAGCCGGGAAGATCTTCAGGGGACTGCCGGCGGCCTCTGATGCCAGCCAGAAGGTGACATTGTGGGGCCCGACGACATTGGACAGCTCGTGCGAGCCCTCAACCGTGAAGGTGTTACCGCGCGGGACCACCAGCGCCGCCTCGAACTCGGGGGTGAGATAGCTGGACTCAATGTGCTTGTGCGACTCGCCGAAACCGGGGACTACGTGCAGCCCCTTGCCGTCGTGCACTGCCGCAGCCTCCCCGCCCCAGCCTCCGCTATCGCCAACCCAGGCGATGCGCTCCCCGGCGATAACAACGTCCTGCCGCGACCGCCACTCGGCGGTGAAAACATTCAGCACCGTGACGTTGCGCACCAGCAGGTCTGCGGGCTCCCGCGCCAGGGCCACCTGCATGGCATGCTGGCGGGCGGCAATATCGGCGGACACATCGAGGCTCGCTGCCGGTAGCGTCCGCGGCAGGGCCGCGAGCAGGCAGGCGGCGAAGGTCAGCAGGGGGCGGGACATGGCAGGCTCCAGAAACGACGATGAATAGCCCCTGCAAACCCCGTACCCGCGGGGCTGAGCCGGCCCGCAGGATCAAACCATGCAAAACATCGGGTTTTTATGGAGAATTGTTTTAATAAGACGCCTAACTACGCAACATTATTGCGCACATACCCGAAAGCAGCCTGCAAATAGGAACAATGTCCTTCGAACAGCGCCCCATAATGATGCCTGGTCAGCTGCAAGAGTCCTCATCCATGTCCAGCACAGCAAACAATGCCTTGATCGAACGCATCCGCACGGGCGTGATCGGCCAGGGACGGCCCATCGCCACGCCTTTTGGCCAGCGTCCCCTGATCTACGCGGACTACACGGCCTCCGGCCGCGCCCTGGATCTGGTCGAGGACACGCTGCGCGAACAGGTGTTGCCCTGGTATGCGAACACGCACACGGAAACATCCTTCACCGGCGCCCAGACCACCGCCCTGCGCGAGGAGGCCCGGGCAGTGATCCACGCCGCGCTGGGCGGTGGCGAGGACGACAAGATCATTTTCTGCGGATCCGGCGCCACCGCGGCCATCAACCGGCTCATCGCCATACTTGGTCTGCGCCTGCCGCGGGATCTCGACCGGCGCTATGCCTTGTCGGCACAGATCCCCGAGGCCGAGCGGCCCGTGGTGTTTGTCGGCCCCTACGAGCACCACTCCAATGAACTGCCCTGGCGCGAGTCCATCGCCGATGTGGTGCCCATCACCCTCAACGAGACCGGTGGCATCGACCAGACAGCCCTCGGTGAAGCGCTGGCGCGCTATCGCGATCGCCCCCTGCGCATTGGCAGCTTCTCCGCGGCCTCGAACGTGACCGGCATCCGCAGCGATGTGCCCGCCATCACCCGGCAGCTGAAGGCCGCCGGCGCGCTGGCCTTCTGGGACTACGCTGCCGCCGGGCCCTATGTGGGTATCGACCTGAACGCTCCAGACGCGCCCATCGACGCTGTGTTTCTTTCGCCGCACAAATTTGTCGGCGGCCCCGGCACCCCGGGTGTGCTCGCCGTGAAGCGCCAGCTCCTCGGCAACAGCGTACCCGCGGTGGTGGGGGGCGGCACCGTGTCCTTCGTCAATCCACAGACGCACCGCTACCTCGACGACCCGGAGCGGCGCGAGGAAGGCGGCACCCCGGCGATTATCGAAGCAATCCGGGCGGGGCTGGTGTTCCGGCTGCAGCAGGCCGTGGGCACGGACACCATTGAAGCCATCGAACAGGCGCGTGTGCGCCGGGTACTCGACACTCTGGAAGCGGAGCCTGACATCGAGATCCTCGGCGGCACCGGCGCTGAGCGCCTGGCCATCTTCTCCCTGCGCTTCCGCCACGGCGCGTCCGAGCTCCACTACGGCTTCGTGGTGGCCCTGCTCAACGACCTGTTCGGCATCCAGGCCCGGGGCGGCTGCTCCTGCGCAGGCCCCTACGGGCATACGCTTCTCGGCCTCGACGAGGACCGCTCTGCGGCGCTGGAAGCACAGGTAAACGCCGGCCTCGGTGCCCTGCGGCCGGGCTGGGTACGGCTCAACGTCAATTACTTCATCGACGACGCCGAGGTCGCCTATCTTCTGGACGCCCTGCGGCTGGTAGCGCGGCACGGCTGGCGCCTGCTGCCGAGCTACCGGCTCGATGCACGCGCCGGCCTGTGGAAGCACCGCGACGGAACTCCGCCGCTGCCCGCATCCCTGGCCGCGGTGGATTTCCTCGCGGCGCCGGAAACTCCGGCGCGCGCCCCGACCGTGAATTACGGTGCCCTGCTCGAGGAGGCGGAGCGTATTCTTGAAGGCGGCGCCAGTATGGCGCACTGCCGGGCCACGAGCGCGGAGGCAACACTGCCCCCGGCCGCCGACGCGGACCGCTGGTTCACGCTGGCTGCAGAGGTGGTAGCAGCCTTGGAGGAGGAAGCATCGGATACTGCAGCGGCCGCGGGCGCGGCCTGACGGACTCAGGCCGCGTCGCCAGGCTCCAGGGCGGCGAGGCGTGTCCGGGCCTGCCCAAACTCATAACCGTCGACGGCCACGGCGAGTCGCCTGATCGGCCTCTCGCCATAGCGGGCCTCCAGCGCATCGCGCAGGTGCGCGAACAGCTCGAGGGCCCCGGTATCGTTATCGGCAAGCAGGCGGTCGAGCTCGGCCAGCCCGTTGGCGAGCGCTTCGCTGTCCGGTGCCGCCTGATCCGAGGCATCGCGTTCCGCTGGACCGGCCTCGTGCAAGGCCTCCAGGCTCTCTAGCACCACGGCAAGCGCCGCCAGCGTCGAGGCCAGAGCTTCGTCCACAGAGCCCTGGTCGCCATTCTCCTTCAGGGTGCGTTCAAGGTCGCCAGCCGCGGTCTCCAGGTCGCCGGCGCCCAGGGTACCGGCCACACTCTTCAAGGTATGTGCCGAGCGTTCGGCGGCCGCCCCATCCTCCACGCGCAGGGCCTCGCGAAAGCTTCCTTCGTAGTCCCGATAGTCCTTGCGGAACCGATCCAGGAGCCGCAGAACCAACTCACCACTGCCTCCGGCATTGGCGAGGGCCGCATCGCGGTCAATACCCGGCAGGAGTGGCAGCTCAGGCACCATCGAGGGAACGGGACGGCGTGGCGCCGCACGCCCACTGGCCGGTACGATCCAGCGCCGCAGGACGGCGCTCAGTTCATCAAAATCGATGGGCTTGCCCACGTGTTCATTCATGCCCGCCGCGAAAGCGCGTTCCCGGTCCCCGGTCATCACTTCTGCAGTCATGGCGATCACCGGCAGTTCCGCAAAGGCCGGCTGCTCACGAAGCTTGCGGGTGGCCTCATAGCCATCCATTATCGGCATCTGGCAATCCATGAGTACGCCGTCGACGGCTTCCTGCTCCAGGACTGCCAGCGCTTCCTCACCGTTGACGGCGGTCAGCACCTCCACGCCCTCCCCTGCAAGGAATTCCTGGGCAACCTCGCGGTTGATGTCGTTGTCCTCGACGAGAAGAATTCGCGCGCCGGTGATGCCGCTGCTGCCGGGGTTGCGAGGACGCGCGCCGCCCGCGCTCACCACGTGCGCACCCAGCGAGGTGACGATGGCGTCGAAAAGCGACGAGGGCGTCACCGGCTTCTGCAGGAAAATCTCGATGGGCAGGTCGCCGGCGGCGCTGCGGGCATCGTTTGCCGCATAGGCCGTGGCCATCACCACCGCCGGCACATCGGCGAAGCGATCGTCGTCGAGCATGGCACGCACCGTGGCGATACCATCCATGCCCGGCATCTTCCAGTCCATGACCACGACATCGTACGGCCTGTCGGCCGCTGCGAGGCGGATGAGGGCAGCCTCGCCGCTGTCTACGCTGTCTACCTCGCAATCGAGGTTGCTGAGCATGCTCGCTACCAGCATCCGGGTGGTGGCACTGTCCTCCACGAGGAGCACTCGCGGGCTGTCCACCTCTGCACCGGGCAGAGCGGCACCGTCTTCCCCGGCGATGATGAACTGCGCCGTAAAGTGGAAGGTACTGCCGATCCCCGGCTCGCTCTCGCACCAGATACGGCCGCCCATAAGGCCCACAAGGTTCTTGCTGATGGCGAGCCCCAGGCCGGTGCCGCCATAGCGGCGGGTGATTGTTGTGTCTGCCTGGGTAAAGGCCTGGAACAGCTTCTGCTGCTGCTCCTCGCTCATGCCGATACCCGTGTCGCGGACGGAAAAATGGAGCTCAGCGATATCATCACTGGCCGCAGCAAGCTGCACCATGACCACGACCTCCCCGCCGTCACCCGTGAACTTGACCGCATTGCTGCCCAGGTTCACCAGCACCTGTCGCAAGCGCCCGGCATCGCCCACAAGCCAACGCGGCACATTGGGCGCGCGGTAGAACACCAGCTCCTGACCTTTCTCCTCAGCGGACAGGCCGACAAGGCTGCCGAGCCCCCCGAACACCTCGTCGAGATCGAACTCGCTCGATTCCATTTCAAGGCGGCCGGCCTCGATGCGCGAAAAGTCGAGGATATCGTTGATGATCGTCAGCAGGCTCTGCGCGGCCTCATAGCTCTTGCCTACGTAACCCCGCTGGCGTTCGTTGAGTTCCGTATTCAGCGCCAGCTGGGTCATACCGATAATGGCGTTCATCGGCGTGCGGATCTCATGGGACATGTTGGCGAGGAAATCTGCCTTGGCGCGGGAGGCTGCCTCGGCCGCCAGCTTCGCCTCCTCGAGACGGTGCGCCAGCTCCTTGTCGCGCTCGATGTCGATCTGCACCCCGGCTACGCGCAGCGCTCGGCCCTCCGCATCGCGCTCGAGCACCTGGCCTACCGCGGCGAACCAGCGCCAGCGGCCGTCGGCGCAACGCATGCGGAACTCCACGCGACTCGTATACTCGCCCCGCGCGCGCAGCATGTTCATCAGATGCTCACCGACCGAAGGCACATCTTCCGGGTTGAGCAGCTCCTCCATCGTTTTGTGCCCCTCACGGAGTGGCGCCCAGGGGCCGGAACCGGCCCTCAGCTGCTCCGGTGCATAGCCGAGGAGACGCGGCAGCTGCTCGTTGACGCTGACGTCCCGCACCCCCTGCCCCGGGCGATACTCCCAGAGCCCGAGGCCGGCGGCCTCGGCCGCGCCGACCAGGCGCTGCTCGGCGCTCTGCAGCTGCCGTTCAGCTCGCTTGCGGGCGGTGATATCGCGGACCACAACCACCACGGCAAGACCGTCCGGATCGTCCTGCACCGGTGAAGCGGTGTAGGCGATGGACAGCGGCGTGCCGTCACGCCGCCAGAGCACGTCCTCCTCCACGACCTGTCTGGCCTCGAGCCCCGGCATCATATGACATTCGCTTTCCGGCATGGGGCTGCCATCGACTCGCGCGTAGTGGAGCTTGCCGTGCATATACTCGCCCTCGAGCTCGCCGGCGTCGTAGCCGAGCATCGTGCGCAGGGCGTGATTGGTAAACACGATATGGCCCTGGCGGTCGAGACCCACGATGCCCTCGCCGGCATTCGCCAGGAGCAGTTCCACGCGCCGCGATGCACGGGCCTCGGCGTTATGCGCAGAGACCGTCTCGGTAATGTCTTCCTGCACTCCCACAAAGGTCTCCGGCTGGCCCCGATTATCAAGCAACGGCGTGATGGTCATCCGGGCGTTGTACTCGCTGCCGTCCTTGCAGCGGTTGACCAGCTCGCCCCGCCAGGTATTGCCTGCAAGGAGCGAGTCCCAGAGCTCATCGTGGGTCCGCGTCGGCGTGCGCGGGCTTTTGAGGATCCGGGGCGTCTGGCCCAGAGCCTCTTCCGGGGTGTAGCCGGTGATCGTCGTGAAGGCCGGATTGGTGCTGAGGATGGTGCCTTCGCGGTCCGTGGACAGCACTGCCAGGGGGCTGGCGCGCAGCGCAGCACCGAGCGTGCGCAGCTCCCGCTCCTGCTGCTGCAGCCGCCGACGCAGGGACAATCGCGCGGTACCGCCCAGCCAGAAGAGGAAGGCGAGCAGCGCCAGGACCACGAGCAGGATCGCCGACAGCAGGCCGATCAGGCGCTTCTGCTCCAGCCGCAGCGGGTCGAGTACCTCCGCGGCGTCGATCTCGGTAGCGATAGCGATGCCGAGGGGCTCAAACCAGGCCCAGGCCCCGAAGACGGTCACCCCGCGGTAGTCCCGGTAACCGTCGATATCGACACCGGTATCGCCGGCGAGAGCGGACTGCGCCAGGCGGGTCAGCGGCCACTGCGACGGCTTGCCGGTGGGCTCGTAGCCATCTTGCAGGGAGCCGCCGGGGTCCCGCGCTTGTAGTACGCCGTCTTCCAGCAGCTTTGCGAAGCCCTGCACCATACCGGGAAAGCGCGTGGCCGACACCAGCCGCCCCGTGCCGTCCATCGCATAACTTTCCCCGGTGCCTCCCACCCGTGCCGCCTCGAAGACCCGGAGCAGCCCGGCTTCAACGAGGGATTTAGTCAGGATCACGGCGCCGGAGATCGCCTCATCGGGACCGTCCCTGACGGGAGCGAAGACAGCGAACCGGCGCGGCTCGCCAGGGCGCGGGGGAAGCACTTCGAAGCGGGTATCGCCCTGCCAGACGGCTTCGGGCACCGACAGCTGCGCCACAGTCTCTCCGCCAGCGAGCACGACGCGCAGGTCGTCGCGGCCGGCGAAAGCGCAAACGGCACCGAGCAGGCGGCAGCTCTTCTCCATGGCGGCAGGCTCGCCCTCCATAACAGTCGCACGGACCCGCGGATCTGCGGCCAGCTGGCGGGCCACATCCCGCCAGCGGGCACTCCACTGGCGCAGATCCTCCAGGAGCAGCGCGTTGATGCCGAGCAGCGTCTCACCATAAAGCTTACGGGTGGCCAGCTCCCGGCGCTCCATGGCGTGCCAGGCCAGCCAGGTGGTAACCAGGAAGAAGGCGAGGAGCAGGGCGACCAGCCAGGCGCGCAAGCGCGCATCGGACACAAGCCGCTCCTGCATCGGTGCACTGAGGCGGTTGAAAAACAGCCAGAGAAGGGCAATCAGCAGCACCAGCACTAGGGCAACCAGCGACGGCGCAAGGAAACCAAGGGATGGCTCGTCCTCCCCGGCGGCTATTGCGCCACGAAACTGCGCATCGTCGAGCCAGTGAGCACGGAGGCTGCGCAGCTCGCGCTCTGAGACCGTTGCCACCGCTTTTTCGAGAATGGTCACGAGTTGCTGCTGATCCTTGTGCACCGCCAGGCGCAGCAGGCGCCAGTCATCCCCCGGAACCGGAATAATGCCGGTCACCGCAACGTTATCGAGCAGGTGCTCGGCGATCTGGTAGCGCATGGACGGCGTGACCCCGATAGCCGCATCTGCCTTCCCCGCCGCCACGAGGTCAAGGGCGGCCCGGATGTCTGCGGCGGGCACGGCGTCGGCCTCGGGAATGTAATCGGCCAGGAACTGCTCGGAGGCGAAGCCGGCGGCATGGGCAACAGTGCGCCCGGCAAGCGCAGCGCTGGTGCGGATCGGGTCCTGCCCGCGACTGGCGATACCCACCGTGAAGTCGCCGTAGGGGTTCGTGAATGCCATCCAGCGCGCGCGGTCCTCGGTGCGCACGGCGTTGAGGAGAACATCTACACGTCCCTCGCGCAGGTCCTCCATGAACTGAGACCAGCTGCGCCCGGTGACGTACTCGACCTCGACGCCCAGGCGTTTCGCAAGCAGCTCAAGGTAATCTACAGAGTAGCCATGTTGACGGTCGGCGTAGCGGAAGTTGAAAGGCGGCCAATCGGTCTCGCCGGAGGCACGCAGCACCGGATGCTCGCGCAGCCACTGGCGCTCGGCCTCTGTGAGCTCAAGGCGGACCGGACCGCTGCGATCTCCCTGGGCCTGCGGTGCCCCCTGGAACAGGAAACTGGCAATCAGGAGGCCGGCGAGCAGGCCGGTCACTGCCAGGTAATGCCAACGCGCCAGCCTCGGCACCCTCAACCCGCCGCCTGGGGTTGTGTCTCGGCGTAGCGCGCCTGGATCGCCTCGAGCTCGGCGCGTCGCTCGAGGAAACGCTCCACGAGCGCCGGGTCGAAGTGGCTGCCGGCATTGTCGCGTAGATGCTGCGCCGCCTCATCCAGGGACCAGGCCGACTTGTAGGGACGAACGCTGGTCAGCGCATCGAAGACATCGGCGATAGCCACGATACGCGCGACCCGGGGGATAGCCTCGCCGGCAAGGCCCTGGGGATAGCCGCTGCCGTCCCATTTCTCATGGTGGCCAAGAGCGATTTCCCGGGCCATCGCCATCAGATCCGAGCTGTCGGCGTCGCCGAGGATATCGGCGCCGATCTGACAGTGGGTCTGCATGATGGCCCACTCCTCGGCATCCAGCTTGCCGGGTTTTTGCAGTACCCGGTCGGGAATGCCGATCTTACCGATGTCATGCATGGGCGCTGCGTTCAGCAGCAGGTCGAGCTCGTGCTCACCCATACCCACCGCCTCGCCGAGCATGCGCGCGTAGTAGCTCATGCGGATAACGTGCAGGCCGGTCTCGTTGTCCTTGTATTCCGCGGCCCGGCCCAGGCGCTGGACAACCTCGAGGCGCGTCCGGGTCAGCTGCTCCGTGCGTTCTTTCACCCGGCGCTCGAGCTCGCGATTCTGATCGTAGAGGGCCAGATGGGTCCGCACGCGGGCACGCACGATCGGCGGGCTGATGGGCTTGGTGATGTAGTCCACAGCGCCCACCTCAAGCCCGCGCAGTTCGTCCTCCACGGCAATCTTCGCGGTCGCGAAGATCACCGGGATGTGCCGCGTGGTGTAGTCGGCCTTCAGGCGCCGGCAGACCTCATAGCCGTCCATCTCCGGCATCATGATGTCGAGGAGGATCATGTCCGGCGGTGAGCTGGAGCGCGCCAGCTCGAGCGCCTTCTGGCCCCGGGTCGCGGCCTTGATGTGATACTCATCGCGCAGCGCACCCACAAGAACGTCGATGTTCTGCGGTGTGTCGTCAACGACAAGAATAGTGTAGCGCTGCTCTGTCACCCGTGGCGCCTCTGAACGGCCATGAACGTCCCTCCTATCATAACCACGCACTAGCCTGCATGCGAGGGATCGTCTTGAGCTTGCTCAAGGCAACACAACGGCGAGACGCTTCCCTTGGACAGGCGCTTCTCCCTGGTGTTGATGCTGATAATCGGCCGGGGCCCTTTCGAGGCTTACAGCGTGCATACCCTGCCCCACCACATGGAGCCGGACTATAGCCCCGCCCAGTACGCGGCGGCGGACCAGGCCATGACCCCCTGCGGCAGCCCGGCGCGCCGCGCGCAATCAGGCGGTGGGGCCGCCGAAGCGACCACCCCCGGCTGCGGCCCGCTCCGTCCCCGGGCGACCACGACTTCGTGGCCGCCAAACGCCGAGCACCACATTGAAGACCGCCAGCAACAACACGACCCATAGCGATCCCCACTCGGGTCCCAAGGGCGCCAGGAGCTCGGCGACCGGCACGTCGCCGGCGAGGGCCGCCTCGGCCTGCAGCGCAGCGCGCTCCATGGGGGCCTGTACGGACACCAGGGTCCCCTCGAAGACCAGCACCCCGAAGATCAACTTGAGCCAGACCCACCCTGCATTATGGAAGGCAGGATTGAAGGCCATGGCCAGCAGGCCGCTCACGAGCACCACCGCGATGGACGGCAGCAGGATCAGCTGGGCCACGGCACCCATCGCCATGCGCAACGCAGCGAAGCGCTCCAGGTCTTCCGGCGCCGGCAGCTGCGCATGCAGCACCAGCAGGGCCGCAGCAGCCCCCGCATAGCCGATGGCGCCGAGGGTGTGAAGAAACTTGAGGGTCTTGCGCACGAACCGGAGCCCCCCTTCAGCCGGTAGACAGGTCCATGCATTGTAGCGGTAAACAACCCGCATGCAGCAGGCCGGGACGCCCCCCAAGACTCAGCCCTCTGTCACCAGGCAGTCGTAGAGCTCGCGGTAAAGCGCGGTCGCATCCAGCGGCTTGGCGAGGTAGCCACCCACACCGGCGGCAAGGCACGCGGCACGGTCCTCCTCAAAAGCACGGGCGGTGACCGCCAGTACCGGCGTCGATTCATAGCCGTTCATCGCCCGCAGCCGGGCTGTGGCCGCGAGGCCGTCCAGCACCGGCATCTGCCAGTCCATAAGCACCAGGTCGTAGTGCGTCTTCGCCGCCAACTCGAGACATTCCCGGCCGTCGGCGGCAAGATCGACAGCCATGCCAAGGGAGGCAAGGAAAAGCCGGCCAAGTTCCAACGAAGCCGGGTCATCATCAACCACAAGCGCCCGCCAGCCGCGACACTGACTGCGCAGGTCTTCCACCAGCACATCCAGCGCCCGGGCTGTCGCGGGAGCAGGCGCCACCAGGGGAAAGGCGGCCTCGAAGGTGAACGCCGACCCTTCCCCGGGCTCGCTCTGCAGCGACAAAGTGCCATTCATGGCTTCGGCCAGGCGCAGGGCGATCGCCAGCCCAAGGCCACTGCCGCCGGTCTCCCGGGTGAGGGAATTGTCGGTCTGCTCGAACATGGTGAAGATCCGGGCCTGGTCCTCCTGCGCAATGCCGATGCCCGTATCGGACACGACGAAGCGGAGCCGGAGCCTCCCGGACGTGCGCTCCGGCGAGGTGATAGCCAGGCTCACAGTGCCCTCCCGGGTATGCTTTACGGCGTTGGTCAGCAGGTTAAGGAGGATCTGGCTGACCCGGTTCGCATCCAGCAGCAGCGTAGCAGAGGCCAGCGCGGGAGGGAGCTCAAGGCGGAAAGTCAGGCCCTGCGCCTCGGCGTCGGGCCTGACCAGCTCGCAGACCGCCTTCACCAACCCGTCGAGGCTGACCGTTTTCGGTGCGAGGGTGATTGCCTCGCGCTCAATGCGGCTGATGTCCAGGATATCGTCCACCAGCCGGTTGAGGTGCAGCCCGGAGCGGACCACGGTGGCCAGCCATTGCTTGAGCTCCGGGTCCTTCACCCGGTCCCGCGCCAGCTCCGAGAATCCGATGATGCCGTTAAGCGGCGTCCTCAGCTCGTGGCTCATATTGGACAGGAACTCGGTCTTGGCGCGGCTGGCCGCCTCGGCCTCCCGGCGGGCCTCTTCAAGCTCGACGGTCCGCGCCACCACACGGTCCTCGAGGTCCTGGCGGGCAAGGCTCAGCGCCTCGATGTCGATAAAAGTGAGGACCACCCCGCCCTGTCCATCACCTTCGCCGAGGTAGGGCTGGCCCCGCAGCAGGTGGGTGGGCATCGTGGCCCCCTTGAGACGTACTTCGCATTCCTGGGGGCTGCGCGCTTCGAGGACCTGAGTGGCGAAGGCGTGGAGGTCGAAGCCCGCGATGTTGGCTGCAAAATGCCCGATGGGGCGGCCCACGTCGACGGGAATCAGGTCGACGATTTTCCGCACCGCCTCGGTGTAGCGCCGCAGGCACAGGCTGGCGTCGAGAAAGATGACGCCGGCGTGGGTGCTCTCCAGCAGGTGCTGGATATCACTATTGGCCTCCATCAGCAGCCGGAGCTTGTGCTCCAGCTCGGCATTCACGCTCAGCAGCTCCTCGTTTATCGATTGCAACTCTTCCTTGGAGGTCTTCAGCTCCTCGTTTGTGCTTTGCAGCTCCTCGTTGGCCGACTGAAACTCCTCGTTCGTGCTTTTCAGCTCCTCGTTGGTGGTTTCGAGCTCTTCAATGATGCTCTGCAGGTGCTCGCGAGTGGCGCGCAGTTCCCGTTCGAGCGTGGCGCCATAAACCGGATCCATAGTCGCCGGGTCCTCGACACCGGCCGGCGGCAGTGCCGAGGGCTCGCGGATTTCCGTGAGCATCACGAGGATCGTTTCCTGGTCCGATCCGTCGATGACGACGCGCTCCAGCGAAAGGTCCGCATGGCGGACGTCACCGTCGGTCTGGATGCTGAGACCCTGCAGGCTGACCCGGTTTTCTCCCTTGCGCAGGCGCCGGAAAGCTGCCACCAGGGGTAGCTCCAGGCCCTTGCGGGCATTGATCAGCACGTTGTTCCTGGCTCTTCCGGTACGGATATCGAGGTATTTGCCGGCGCTGCCGTGCACGTAGAGCAGGTCGCCCTGGCTATCGACCGCCATGCAGGTGCGCGTTCCGTCATCGAGAAGCCGCTGTTCGACCAGCCCCTGGGCACTGCTCCGTCCGGCCCGCGTCGCAAGGGCAGTCACCGCAGCCGGCACATTGGTCGAGACCCGGTGCTCGAGGCCGGGCAACTGGCGACCCGGCATCGCTCCATCCTGCCGCCGGTACAGGCGGCAGCGCCCGTCCACGGTCTCGAACCAGCGCTCAGCGTGGCCCAGGCGCTCAGCGGAACCCAGCAGGAGGAAACCACCGGATCGCAGCGCGTAGCTGAACGCCTCAAGGGCGCTCTGCTGCACCTCTGTATCCAGGTAGATCAGCACATTACGGCAGGATACGAGGTCCAGGCGCGAGTACGGGGGATCCTGGAAGATATTGTGCGGCGCAAACACAATATGGTCGCGCAAAGCACGTTTGACGTGATAGCTGGCACGTTCCCGGTCATGAAAGAAATAGCGCTGCAGGTAGGGGGCCGGCACATCCTCGACAATGCTTTCTGCGTAGGCACCTTCCCGGGCCTTTTCAATCGCCCGGTCATCGATATCCGTAGCAAAAATCTTGTAGCGAACCGGGGCCATGCCGGGTTTGCGCAGCTCTTCAAGCAGTATGGCAAGGGTGTAGGCTTCTTCGCCCGTGGAACATCCGGGGACCCAGATGCGCAGCGTCTGGCCCTCGGCGGCAGGACCGGCAAAATGCGGCGCAAGCACGTCGCGCACCAACGTATCGAAAACCTTACGGTCGCGGAAAAACTGCGTCACCCCGATGAGCACGTCCTGGCCCAGGGCCTCCGCCTCACCATTCTGCTGCTCCAGCAGCTCGATGTAGGCGTCCACGCCGGAAAGGCCGTTGATGGCCATGCGCCTCGCCACCCGCCGGGCGAAAGAACCAGCCTTGTAGTGACGGAAATCCTGGCCGCCCCGGGCTTTCAGGATCCTGGCCATGCGGGCCAGGTTCCTGTCACTGGCGACGTTCTCCGCCGGGTTTTGAGCAAGCTCGGTCTCTGCCTGTCGATTCGCATGGTAGGCCAGAATGCTGCTCGCGATCTCCTCGGGGGGAAGGACCATATCGACCATCCCCGTGGCAATGGCACTAGCCGGCATCGCGGGGTGTTCGGCCGTCCCCGGCTCCTGCGCGACCACGAGCCCCCCATGTTCCTTGACCGAGCACAGACCGAGGGAACCATCCGAACCGCCGCCTGAAAGAATAACTGCAGTCGCGTTGACACCCGCCCGGGCTGCCAGGGAACGGAAAAACACATCTATAAGCATGCGATGGCCCCGAGGCTCCGCGGGCTCCCGCAGACAGAGTCCTTCTGCCTCGAGGGTCATCTCATAACCCGGGGGGATGATATAGGCGTGGCCAGCCTGCAGCGCCAGCTGCCCACCCTCGCTGGCCGCTGCCAGCGGCATCGCGGTGACTTTCCGCAGCAGTTCCGGCAGCAGACTCTCGTGGCTGGGATCCAGATGCTGAACGACTACAACGGCAAAGGGGGAATCAGCGGGCAGAGATCGGAAGAAACGCTCCAGGGCGTCGAGCCCCCCGGCCGAGCAACCGATGCCCACCACCGCCAGCGGGGCGCCGGGCGTCGCGTCGTCCGTCATGAGTCGCCCTTGGGACGCGGAATGAGGACGATGATGGCTACAAAGCGAGCGACAGGTCAACGAAAAAAGTCCAACCGCAGCCCGCTGATCCCTTACCATAACGCCCGCTAACCAACATGGACGCTATCCGCATGAAGCCCCACCATCATATCGTCGCTGCGGCGGCCGAAATGCCGACCACCCGGCAGCGCCTTTTCGTTCGCTACCTGATTGCCATCTTGACGGACCTGGCAGTGCTCAACCTGCTCGCCGAGCATTGGCACCGGGTCACCGTCGATGGTTTCACGGTGGCGCTGGCCGTGGCCCTGCTGCTGCAGTTGCTGCTGCAGCTGACTCTGATTCTGGAGCTCCGGGTAGCCGGCTGGTTCGAGCACCGCCCGGGCATGGCCTGGCGCTTCGGCCGCTATTTCTGCGCCTGGCTGATTCTCTTCAGCTCCAAGTTCGTCATGCTCTGGGTGCTGGACTTGGCCTTCGACGACGCGATCCTCTTTACCGGCCCCATGCATGGCGCCAGCACGTTCATCGCGGCACTGATCGCTATGCTGGCCTGCGAAGAACTGGTCATACGCGTCTATCGCGCCCTGGGCTGAAGGGCCCTGGAACACCGCCGCGGGGAACTCCAGTCAGCTCCAACTGGCCACCCTGCTGAGCAATCGCAGCTAGCGCCGGGCGGCGATACCGCAGGAGCCCCGGGGCACCGGCTCCGCGACAGCAGCCCGGTCTCTGCCCCCGCGCTTTGCGACGTACATGGCGTCGTCGGCCTTGCGCACCAGAGTCTTCACCTCGTCGCCCTGGCCCGGGAAGAGCGCGATGCCGATGCTGCAGGAAAGCTGCAGCCGCAGCTCGTTGACGGCGACGGGTTCACGCAAACGCGCCAGGATCTTGCCTGCGACGGTGAGGGCGGTGCCGGCATCGCCGGCGCCCGGCAATAGGACGAGAAACTCGTCGCCGCCCAGCCGGCCGACGCTGTCTGTCTCGCGCACAGTGCTGTCGAGGCGCCTGGCAACAATCTGCAGCACCCGGTCACCCACGGCATGACCGTGATGGTCGTTAACGGGCTTGAAACCGTCGAGGTCGATGAACAGGATGGCACCGACGGCAGCGGCGTTGCCGTCGCCCCGCGGCCGGTGCAGCTCACTCGCCAGCGCCTCGAGGATGGCCTCCCGATTGCTCAGTTCGGTGAGCGCATCGTGGCTGGCAAGATAATGAACACGCGACTCCGCATCCTTGCGATCGCTGATATCGCGGCCGATGCCGAGCATGCCCGACACCCGGCCATCGGCGTCGAAAAGCGGCGAGGCGTTGGTCACATGCCAGCGCCAGCCGCCGTCGGCGTGCCGCACCCGGTACTCCAGCCCCGGCTGCTTGACGCCAGACTCGAGAACATTCTGGAGAAAGCGCTCGCAGTGCGCCAGATCGTCGGGATGAACGATAGCGCCGATGTAGCGGCCGCTGACTTCCTCGGGCCGAAAGCCCAGGTTCTCCTGTACATTCGGGGACAGGTACTCGAACTCGCCAGCGAAGTTTAAGGTATAGATGACATCATTGGCCTGCTCGACAAGGGTACGGAATTTCTTCTCGCTGACCCGCAACTCCATTTCCAGCGCCTTGTAGCCGCTGATGTCGATCATCACACCTTCCCAGAGCACGTCATACTCCGGGTGGGGGCGAGGGTTCGAGGTAATGAGCACCCAGCTGTCCCGGCCGTCGATCAGCAGGCGCCCCTCCCACCGGAAGGGCCGCTGCTGTGCCTGTGCCTCGAGGTTGGCGGTCAGCATCCGCCCTCGGTCGTCGGGATGAATCACTTTCAGGGCGAGAGACTGGTCCGCCATGAGCGCCTCACGCTCGAGGCCGCACATGACCAGCCAGCGGTCGCTGGCGTAGAGGAAGCGGGGGTTGCCGACCGCATCCAGGGTCGTCACATAGGTACCGACGGGCAGGTGCTCAAGGAGGTTCCAGGTGGCCTCGCTGACGGTGCCTTCCGCAGCAGCCGGTCTCTTATCCATTGTTTTTGCCGTTAAAGGGTGTTGTACGACCGGCGCCCTGGAACCAGCGCACTGATGTTACCCGGTGCCGGAGATTGTAAAGCAATGCCCCCGGCAGCTGTACCCTGGTGGGTCAGGGGCTGTTCACCCTGCGGCGCAGAACCCTGGCCCGCCGGTCCTCGCCGTCGTGGCTCCAGCCCGGCGCCAGGAACAGGTAGCAGAAGCGGTCGCGCCAGCAACTGGCGCGCCGCAGATCACGCCAGAGAGAGGCGTATTCGTGGCCCAGCACGGTCAGCACGCTGTCGCTATCGATGTTGCGGGTTAGCCCGTAGACGACGGGATCCTCCTCCGACTCGGCGCTGAAGGTGCCGAACAGCCGGTCCCAGAGGATCAGCACGCCACCGTGATTGCAGTCCAGGTAGCGCACATTCGAGCCATGGTGCACGCGGTGATGTGACGGCGTATTGAACACAAACTCGAACCAGCGCGGCAGTTTCTTCACCGCCTGGGTGTGTACCCAGAACTGGTAGAAAAGGTTGAGACTGATCATGGTGATGATCATCACCGCATCAAAGCCCAGCAGCGGCAGCCAGAGCCAGAACAGGAACTTGTGCACCCGTTCCCCCACGCCCTGGCGCAGGGCCGTACCGAAGTTCAGGTAGCGCGAGGAATGGTGGTTAACATGCCCCGCCCAGAGCAGGCGCACCTCGTGATTGGCGCGATGAAACCAGTAGTAGCTGAAGTCGTCGAGAAAAAACAGCAACAGCCAGGCCCACCACTGCCGCTCCACGACGTCGCGCAGCGGGCTGAGTTCGTGCAGCTGAACCATGAGCAGCACGGCGATCAACTTCGGCAGCAGCTCTACCACGCCGGCCAGGAGCAGCATGCTCAGCGACACGAAGGTGTCGCGCGCGCGGTACCAGGACAGCCCCTGGCGCCGCGCCCAGAGCGCCTCGAGCCCGACGACCGCCAGATATAGAGGCACGGCGAGGACCGTGAGGTCGTCGTTCATCACTTGCTGAACGGTATCTTGCAGGGTGGACATCGGCAGCATCGTCCTTCAACAAGGATGGGGCGTACAGGAGCGCCATGCTGGCTCCCCACCCAACTTGAGGTCACGATTGTACCTAGAGTCTCGCTGCCGACACCAATAGCTTCCTCGCAGCTGCTCTTAACGCACCAACGCGCGAGATCATCAGGGCTACCGTGGTAGATTCCGTGCTAGCTCCGGAAGTCCCATGCGCAGTTTAGCGCGCTAACGCTGCCACAGCGCACACTCACAGGATAGTGGGTCCATCCCCCGTTAATGGGCGAGAGCATACAGCTGAGACGCCGAGCCGTAAAATCGGGGGTATATGGCGGAGAGAAATGATGCCAGGCTACGGCAGGAGCTCTAAAGGTGCTCAGATGACTCCCATGCCGCCTTGAACGCTGCAAACTGATCGGCTACTCCTTCGTCACGATGCCACCGTTGCAGGTTACTCCACTGCACCGGCCGACGCCTTGCAACAGCCACCGCCTGATGGAAGTTCTGTTCATCCTTCCAGTGGTAGTAGCCAGCGAGACGATCCTTGATGCAGTCCGTCGGGCTGAGTAATCGCACCACGCCCGCATCGCTAGCGCGCTTTTCGATACGCTCATCCCGTACCTGCTCGTTGCCCACCATGAGTGGTCCCGGCGGAAATTCAAGGACGAGAGAAGTGGACCCCAATGACCGGACAGCTATTGGACGACGATAGGTGCTTCCCTC
>NZ_KN234786.1 GCF_000764025.1 Pseudohaliea rubra DSM 19751
GGGCGGGCGCCCAATCGGCCAGGGCGAGAGCCCGCCGGGCGGGCGCATTGCGCGCGGCGGCGAACTGCAGGAGCCGGTAGGCGAAGGCCCCCGCCGGCCCCGCGAGCACGAAAAAGAACACCGGCGCATACCAGCGCTGGCAGGCCTCGTAGAGCAGGGCCGCGCGGAGCTCCTCGCCGGGAGACAGGCCCTCACCATCGCCCCCGGCCTCCAGCCAGGGCAGCGCCGTCACCGCCGAGAGCCAGGCGGCCTCGGCATCACCGGCCCCGCAGTGGGCACGGAGATCGGCAAACAGACCGCTGAAGTCACCACGGCCGAGTGCATAGAGCAGCAGCAGCACGGACAGCGCCAGGCCGAGGAGGCCGAAGAACCAGCCGCCAAAGACAGCGAGCAGCCAGAGCGCGGCCAGCGACGGCAAGAGCACGGCGGTCGCCGCAGCCAGCGCCGGGGCAGCGCCGCGGGCTTCCAGCCACTGCCACCAGGTGGCGAACCAGCCGTCCCGGTGCCAGGGGGCATAGGGGCCGGCAAACTGCTGCAGGGCGAGGGCGACGACCAGGGCCAGGAAGTTCATGCGCAGGCACCGGCGAGGAGCGCACTCAGGCGCTCCCAGTCGAAAGCGGGGCCCGGGTCTGTCTTGCGCCCGGGGGCAATATCGCTATGGCCGGTGATGCGCGCGGCGCCGAGGGTCGCATAGGCTGAGCAGAGCGCGGGCACCAGCCCTCCCAGCACGGCGTACTGGGCGTCGCTGTAGGGGGTGTGGTCTGTGCCCTCGAGCTCGATACCGATGCTGAAGTCGTTGCAGTTGTCGCGGCCGCACCAGGTGGAGATGCCGGCGTGCCAGGCGCGGCGGTCGCAGCTCACGAACTGCGTGAGGCGCCCGCGCCGGTCGACGAGGAAATGCGCCGACACGCAGAGCCCCGCCACCTCCTCGAAAAACGGGTGCACGGCGGGATCGAGGCGGTTGCAGAACAGCGCCTGCACATGACCGCCACCGAACTCGCCCGGCGGCAGGGAGATATTGTGCAGCACGATAAGCTCGGGGCTGGCACCCGCGGGCCGCTCGTTGCAGTTCGGCGAGGGGCACCAGACTGCTTCCGCCACGCGGCCCCGGGTCACTGTGTAGGCCATGATCACATGGTCCTCTTTGTTCGGTTCATCGCTGTTTCCGGGGCGGATGGCGGGTTTATCCCCCCCCAACGTTACCAGGCCGGGGCGCTCCATGATGTGAGGTCGTCTTAGCTTGCCGACGCGCCCGCAGGCGGGTGCCCCCAGTCGCTCCACGATATTCGCTTGATGGGGGCACCCGCCTGCAGCCGCGCCTACCTCCGTGCTTACCCCCACTTCCTGAGTGGTGCCGATTGGCGAGGAAGTACGGTAGGCGTCAGGGGGGAGAGCGGGAGAGTTCTCTCACCAAGCGAATATCGTGGAGCGACTGAGAGAACTCTCCCGCGCTCACCCCGGAACAGTGCAACCCCGGCATCCACCCCGGAAATCCGCGATCGGCCTGTTTTTTTCATCATAGGCCCCGCGGCGCCGACGGTAAACATGCCGCCTACAGCGGACCGGCGGCGGCTGCTATGCTACGCGCCCCGCAACCGAGGGCGAACCATGCACAACGTCACCCGCGTACCCCAGGACATCGTCGACGCCGACGTCGCCCGCGCCCTCGAGGAAGACGTGGGCAGCGGCGACATCACCGCCGCGCTGGTCGACGAGTGCACCACCGCGACCGGCCAGCTCATCACCCGGGAAGACGGCGTGCTCTGCGGGCGGCCCTGGGCAGAAGCCGTGTTCCGCGCCGTCGACGAACGCTGCCGGCTGAGCTGGGACGCCGACGACGGCGACCGCATCAGCGCCGGGCAGCGCCTGCTCACGGTGACCGGCCCCGCGCGCGCCCTGCTCACCGCCGAGCGCACGGCGCTCAATTTCCTGCAGACGCTCTCGGGCACGGCCACCCGGGCCCGGCACTACGCAGACCTGGTCGCCGGCACGGACCTCAAACTCCTCGATACGCGCAAGACCATTCCCGGCCTGCGGCTGGCGCAGAAGTACGCCGTGACCTGCGGCGGCTGCCACAACCACCGCGTCGGGCTCTTCGACGCCTTCCTGATCAAGGAGAACCATATCGCCGCCTGCGGCAGCATCGCCGCGGCAGTCGCCGCGGCCCGGGCGCTGGCGCCGGGAAAGCCGGTGGAGGTGGAAGTGGAGAACGCCGAGGAACTCGGCCAGGCCCTCGCCGCAGGCGCGGACCGCATCATGCTGGACAACTTCAGCCTCGCCACCCTGCGCGAGGCCGTGGTGGCCACCGCCGGTCGCGCCGAGCTGGAGGCCTCGGGCAATGTCACCGAGGCCACGCTGCCGGCGATCGCCGCTACCGGGGTGGACTACGTATCGATCGGCGCCCTCACCAAGGACTTCAAGGCCCTGGACCTGTCGCTGCGCCTGGGCTGAAGGGGGGCGGTTGCGGCAAACCCTGGCGGGGCGAGACCCCGCTCCCCCCGGCGCGCTCGGCGACGCCCCTTCCACGAGGGGCCTGAAGCACAAGGGGGTTAACGCACAAGGGGCCTAGAGAAGGGGTTCAGGGCTGGCGATGACACCGTTGTTGTCGGCGTAAACATAATCGCCGGGGCTGATGATCACGCCGCCGATGCTCACGGGCACATCCTGCTGACCTTCGCCGCGCTTGTCGGTTTTGCGCGGGCAGCAGCCCAGGGCCTTGACCCCGAGAGCCATCGTCGCCAGCTCGTCGACATCGCGCACGGCGCCACGGATGACCAGCCCGGCCCAGCCGTTCTTTACCGCGTCTGCCCCGAGCATGTCGCCGAGGAGCGCCCGGCGCAGGGAGCCGCCGCCGTCGACGACGATGACCCGCCCCTCCCCGGGCTCCTGCACCAGCGATTTCACCAGCGAGTTGTCTTCAAAGCACTTGACGGTCACCGCCGCCCCGCCGAAGGCCGCGATACCTCCGAAGTTGCGCCACTGCAGCTCCAGCGCCCGGGCGCCGGCGTGGTCGTCGGTGAGGTCCGGGGTGCTGATGCCGGTGCCGCTCATGCCAGCCACTCCTCTGCGAAGGCCTCCAGCGCGCTCGCCTCACCGGCAATGATCGCGCCGTGGGCGCGGGTACGGGGCAGCAGGGCCTCGGCGTAGAAGTTCGCGGTGGCCACCTTCTGCGCGTAAAAGGGGTTGTCGCTCCCCGCCGCCAACCGGTCCTGGGCGACGGCGGCGCCGCGGAACAGGTGCCAGGCACCGAACAGGTAGCCGGTCTGCATCATATAGTCGAAGGCCAGGGCCCGGGCCGCGTCGGGGCGCTCGGCCAGGAGCGCTACGAGCCGCTCCGTGGAGGTTTCCTGGTGCGCCGCCGCCGCGGCCAGCGCGCCGCCGATGAGGCGCAGCGCCGGGTCCCCGGAGAGGGCGCGGGCCGTTTCGCGGACCGACTCGGTCAACGCGCGCATGGTATCGCCGCCGTCCCGGCCGAGCTTGCGGCTGACCAGATCGGCCGCCTGGATGCCGTTGGTGCCTTCATAAATCGAGGTAATACGCACATCGCGGAGGTACTGGGCGGCGCCGGTCTCCTCGACATAGCCCATGCCGCCGTGCACCTGCACGCCAAGGGACGCGATCTCCTCGCCGAGCTCCGTCATCCAGCCCTTGATCACCGGGATCATGAGGTCGATGCGCGCCTGCTGCGCGGCGCGGTCACTCTCTTCCCCGTGGCGGGCGAGATCCATGGTGATCGCCTCGCTGTAGGCGAGGGCGCGCATGGCCTCGTTGAAGGCACGCATGGTCAGCAGCATGCGCTTGACGTCCGCGTGGCGGATGATCGGCACGCCACCCTGTACGCGCTCGTGGGCGTAGGCCAGGGCCTTCTGGTAAGCGCCCTCGGCGGCGCCGAGACCCTGCAGGCCGACCTTCAGCCGGGCCTCATTCATCATGGTGAACATGCAGGCCAGGCCCCGGTTCTCCTCGCCCACGAGGTAGCCCACGGCGCCGCCGTTGTCGCCGTAGGCCATTACGCAGGTGGGGCTGCCGTGGATACCGAGCTTGTGCTCTGTGGATACGGGGTAGACGTCGTTACGCTCCCCGGGGTTACCGTCGGCATCGGGCAGGAACTTGGGCACGATGAACAGGGAGATGCCTTTACTGCCCGCCGGCGCATCGGGCAGCCGCGCCAGCACCAGGTGAACGATGTTGTCCACGGCATCGTGGTCGCCCCAGGTGATGTAGATCTTCTGGCCGGTGACCAGGTAGTGGTCGCCGTTGGGCACCGCGCGGGTCTTGAGGGGGCCGAGGTCTGAGCCGGCGCCGCCCTCCGTGAGGTTCATGGTGCCGGTCCATTCGCCGCTGTGCAGCTTCGGCAGGTAGAGCGCCTTCTGCTCCTCGGTGCCGTGGGTTTCAATGGCGAGGGCCGCACCGCTGGACAGAAAGGGCGCCAGGGCAAAGGCCATGTCGGCGCTGTTCCACATCTCGCAGGCCGCCGTGCCGTAAAGCTCCGGCAGGCCCTGGCCGCCATGCTCAGCGCTGGCGGCAATCCCGAACCAGCCGCCGGCGGCGAGCTGTGTCAGCGCCTCGGCGTAGCCGGGGGTGAGGGTGACCCTGCCATCCTCGCAGGTTGCCGGGTGGGCATCGGCGACTCGGCGCAGCGGCGCGAGCACATCCCCGGCGAAGCGGGCGCCCTCCTCCAGCAGCGCGCCGGTAAGGTCCGGCCCCACGCCCAGCTCGGCAAAGGGGGCGAGCCCGCCGAGGGCGGCGCCGGCGTCCAGCACCTCGTCAATCAGAAAGCGCATGTCGTCGAGGGGAGCGCGGTAGTTATCCATGGTCTGTCTCCTGCGGTCTGTCGGGCCTGAGCGGCGGGCAGCAGCTGCCGCGGCGCCGGCAAGTATAAGGGGCCACACGCCACGACGCAGGGTAGCGCCGGTGTCGTATTCATCCCATCGCGGGGTTGCTATGATGACCATTCATTTGCTGAATACAAGCCCATGCAACTCAACCGCATCGACCTCAACCTGCTGGTGTACCTCGACGCCCTCCTCCGCGAGCGCAACGTTACCCAGGCCGCGCACCAGCTGAACCTCTCGCAGCCGGCCATGAGCAACGGCCTGCGCCGGCTGCGGGAACTGTTTGACGACCCGCTGCTGGTGCGCACCTCCGACGGCATGACGCCCACGGAGCGGGCCCTGGAGCTCGAGCCGCTGGTGCGCGAGGTACTCACCAACATCGAGCGCGCCGTGCAGCCGCGCACGGCCTTTGAGCCGGCCTCGGCGAGCCGCGTGTTCCGCATTATGGCCAGCGACTACGCCGAGTCGACGCTGCTGCCCGGCGTGCTCGGCCGGCTGCGCAACGAGGCACCGGGGCTGACCCTGGACATCATGACGCCGAGCGATGTGAGCTTCCTTGACGTGGAGCGCGGCAAGGTCGACATGGTCATCAACCGCTTCGACGCCATGCCCCAGTCCTTTCACCAGATCCATCTGTGGAGCGACAGCTTCTCCTGCCTGCTGAGCCCGGAGAACGCCCTGCTCAAGGATTTCACCCTGGAGAATTACCTCAAGGCGGACCACGTGTGGGTGAGCAAGACCGGCATGGGCGTAGGTGTGGGGGTGGACCCGGACGACGTGCAGCGCCTGGGCTGGGTGGACGCGGCGCTGAACCGCCTGGGCAAAAAGCGGCAGATCCGCGTGTTCACGCGCCACTACCAGGCCGCCATGACCCTGGCCGAGCAGAACGACCTGGTGGTCACCCTGCCCACCCGCGCGGCGCTGCTCAAGCGCGACAACCCGCGGGTCGTGCTGCGGGACCCGCCGCTGGAGATCCCCCCGCTGGAGCTGAAGATGGCCTGGAGCCCGCTGCTGCAGCACAACCCGGCCAACCGCTGGCTGCGCAAGGTGATCGTCGATACGGCGCGGAGCCTGGCCGGGGAGCCGCCGCCGGCCTAGGCAATATTCAGCGAGCTTATGCCGGCGATAAAAGTGATAGCCTTGGGGAATTCCGGCACTTTCCCTAGACTGCCCGTCAAATCATCTTCACAGGAAGCGCAGCCATGACCCAGCGCGTCACCCGCAGCGGCCTCCAGGTCGCCACGCCCCTCGCGAACCTCCTCGAGCACGCCATCGCCCCCGGCACCGGGGTAGAGCCCGCCGACTTCTGGCAGGCCCTCGCGCAGCTGCTGGCCGACTTCGGCCCACGCAACCGCGACCTGCTGGCAACGCGCGAGACCATGCAGCAGCAGATCGACGACTGGCACCGGGCCAACCCGGGCCGGGACTACGACCGCGCCGCCTACCGCGCCTTCCTCGAAGAGATCGGCTACCTGCTGCCCGAGCCCGAGCCCTTCACCGTCACCACAGAGAACGTCGACCCCGAGGTCGCCACCCTCGCCGGCCCGCAGCTGGTGGTGCCGGTAATGAACGCCCGCTACGCCCTCAACGCCGCCAATGCGCGCTGGGGCAGCCTCTACGACGCGCTCTACGGCACCGACGTGATCCCGGAAGACAACGGCGCCGAACGCGCCGGCGCCTACAACCCGGTGCGCGGCGCGAAGGTCATCGCCTTTGCCCGCGACTTCCTCGACCGGCACTTCCCTCTGGCCAACGGCAGCCACCGGGATGCCACCGCCTACCGTATCGTCGACGGTGCGCTGACGGTGGGCCTCGGCGACGGGGAAAGCGCCCTCGCCGAGCCGGGCCAGTTCCGGGGCTACCAAGGCGACGCCGACGCCCCGAGCGCCGTACTCCTTGCGCACAACGGCCTGCATGCGGAAATCCAGCTGGACAGCGAGCACCCCATCGGCCGCGACGACGCCGCCAGCGTGAAAGATGTAGTGCTCGAGGCGGCGCTGACCACCATCCAGGACTGCGAGGATTCCGTCGCCGCCGTCGACGCCGACGACAAGTGCGTGGTCTACGGCAACTGGCTCGGCCTGATGAAAGGCGACCTCACCGACAGCTTCGCCAAAGGCGACAGGACCGTCACCCGGCGCCTGAACGGGGACCGCGAATATACCGGCGCAGACGGCGAGCCCGTGGTACTGCCCGGGCGCAGCCTCTTGTTCGTGCGCAACGTCGGCCACCTCATGACCAACAATGCCATCCTCGACAGCGAGGGCAACGAGATCCCCGAGGGCATCATGGACGGCATGTTCACGGCGCTTATCGCCGTGCACGACCTCAAGCGCAGCGAAGGCCTCGGCAACAGCCGCCACGGCAGCGTCTACATCGTGAAGCCCAAGATGCACGGCCCGGACGAAGTGACCTTCACCGTGGACCTCTTCGACCGCATCGAGGACGCCCTGGGCCTTCCCCGCAACACGCTCAAGCTCGGCATCATGGACGAAGAGCGCCGCACCACCATCAACCTCGCCGAGTGCATCCGCCGGGCGAGCGAGCGCGTGGCCTTTATCAACACCGGCTTCCTCGACCGCACCGGCGACGAGATACACACCAGCATGGAAGCCGGCGCCATGACGCCCAAAGGCGACATGAAGGCCGAGCGCTGGATTAGCGCCTACGAAGACCGCAACGTGGACGTAGGCCTGGCCTGCGGCCTGCCGGGCCACGCCCAGATCGGCAAGGGCATGTGGGCCATGCCGGACCTCATGGCCGCCATGCTCGAGCAGAAAATCGGCCACCCCAGGGCCGGCGCCAGCACCGCCTGGGTGCCCTCGCCCACCGCGGCGACGCTGCACGCCATCCACTACCACACGGTAAACGTGGCCGAGCGACAGCAGGAACTGGCCAGCCGCACACCCGCCAGCCTGGCGGATGTGCTGGAAATTCCCCTGCGCGGCGCCGAAGGCCTCGACGCCACCGCCATCCAGCGCGAGCTGGACAACAACTGCCAGGGCATCCTCGGCTACGTGGTGCGCTGGGTGGACCAGGGCGTGGGCTGCTCCAAGGTGCCGGACATCAACGACGTAGGCCTCATGGAAGACCGCGCCACCCTGCGCATCTCCAGCCAGCACATCGCCAACTGGCTGCACCACGGGGTGGTGAGCGAAGCCCAGGTGCGCGAGACCCTGGAACGCATGGCGGCGGTGGTCGACCAGCAGAACGCCGGCGACCCGGCCTACCGGGCGATGGCGCCGGGCTTTGACGACAGCGTGGCCTTTCAGGCGGCCTGCGACCTGGTGTTCCTTGGCCGCGAGCAGCCTTCCGGCTACACCGAGCCCGTCCTCCACGCCCGCCGCCGCGAGGCCAAGGCGAAGTTCGGCGCCTGACCCCACACCTCTGTAGGAGCGACTCGCCCGGACCAGGGGACCCGTCGCGACCCTGGCCAAAGGCCGGCCAACCCGGGCGGTCGGCACGAGTCGTGCGTCCTACAGACCATGCCCCCTGTAGGAGCGACGCCTCGTAGCGACCCCGGCCGCAAGGCCGGCTTCAACCCCCGCCGAAGCTAACCCCCCGCCGTCAACGCCTCTCGCGCCCCCACAAACTCATACCCCAGCGCCGAGGCAACAGCCTCATAGGTCACCATCCCCGCATGCACATTCAACCCACACAGCAGGTGCTCATTCCCCAACAACGCCTCAACAATTCCCTTATTAGCTAACTGCGCCACATACGGCAACGTCGCATTCGTCAACGCCTGCGTCGCCGTCCGCGCCACCGCCCCGGGCATATTCGCCACGCAGTAATGCACCACATCATCCACCACATACGTGGGCGCATCGTGGGTCGTCGGCCGGGAGGTCTCAAAACAACCGCCCTGGTCGATAGCGACATCCACCAGGACCGCCCCCAGCTTCATCCGTGACACCAATTCACGGCTGATGAGCTTCGGCGCTGCCGCACCGGGGATCAGCACCGCGCCGATCACCAGGTCCGCCTCCACCGCCAGGCGCTCTATGGCCTCGCGGGTGGAGTACACCGTCTTCAGCCGCCCGCCATAGAACTCATCCAGCTCCTTCAGCCGCTCCACGTTGCGGTCGAGGATCGTCACATCAGCCCCCAGGCCCATGGCCATGCGCGCCGCATTCGTGCCCACCACACCACCACCGATCACCAGCACCCGCGCCGCTGTACTGCTCGTCCGCAAAGCCGATGGCCGCGCCGCCGCCCGCCTCGATCATCACCTGGTGACCGTGGTCCACCAGCTCCGTCACCCCGGCCGGCGTCAAGCCGATGCGGTACTCGTGGTTCTTGATTTCCTTCGGGACACCGATCAGCACAGGGCTTCCTCCATTGCAGACCTGGGATGCAGGCCTGGATGGCCCGCTCTTGCGGAGAGCGTAACTTCCCCGGAATGGATATTTACGCTATATATTGCTCCATCAAGCAGTTTTTTTGCCTACTATTTTTGTCTTATTATCACCTTCAGGCTAAGATATAACCATATAGTGGGGATTCAGCCCTCAAAATAACGGAACAATGTAATGGAAAAGAAGCTTCACCAACTTGGACGCATCGACCGCAACATCCTGCGCGTCCTGCAGCGCAATGGCCGGCTCAGCATCGCCGCCCTCGCCCGGGAAGTGGGACTGACCACGACCCCCTGCAAAGAGCGCGTACGCCGCCTCGAGCGCGAAGGCGCCATCCGAGGCTACCACGCCCGCCTCGACCCCACCTGGCTGAATGCTGCCCTCGTCGTCTTCGTACAGATCCGCCTGAACCGCACGTCGCAAGATATCTTCGAGGAGTTCGCCCGCAGCGCCGGTGCGCTGCCGGAGGTGCAGGAGTGCTACCTGGTTTCGGGGAACTTCGACTACCTGATCAAGGCGCGAGTGGCGGATATGGATGCGTACCGGAAGTTCCTGGGGGAAACGCTTCTCACGCTGCCGGGGGTGCAGGAGTCGACGAGCTATGTGGCGATGGAGCAGGTCAAGGAGACGTTGGCGTTGCCGGTGCCGTACTGAGCTGCTGCACTCAGCGCAATGATGAGGCCTCCAATAGAGGCCTCGTGCACCCTGAGCAAAACATATCTATGGACATACAGCACCGGTATTGCGCACATGGGCATCGGTACTCAGGATCGAAGCAACACTCTGCGTGAAGTCATTATCGCGGTAAAGTGCTAGACTCCTTTCGGTTTCTCGGACCGGATGATCTCACACCACCGCCGAAACGGGCGCAGTCTTTTTTCGGGGTGCCAAACCAGACAATGGCGTGCTTCACCCCACAGGGAAACAAACCTCGTCTTTTGGTGCTTGCGTCAACCTATCCACGCTGGTCTGGCGATCACGAACCGGGATTTGTGCATGAACTGGCACGCAGGCTGAACGACCGTTTCGAAGTACATGTCCTAGCGCCGCACGCACCCGGCGCGCGCAGGAGAGAAGTTCTGGATGGGGTGGCAGTAGAGCGCTTTCGCTACGCGCCCACGCAACTACAGTCGCTCATCAATGACGGTGGCATTATGAGCAACCTAGGTCGCCACCGCTGGAAGTGGCTTCTGATACCACCTTTCTTCCTAGCACAATTGTTTGCAACATTCAGGGCGCTGCTGCGGCTCCGACCCCGCGTCGTTCACGCACACTGGATACTACCCCAAGGGCTTACAATCGCCCTTGTAAAACAGCTCTTTCGAACACCTTTCGTCCTTACCGCACATGGGGCCGATCTGTTTGCCTTAAGAGGCTCTCTATTTCGGCTCGTTAAGCGCTGGGTGTGCGCCCAGGCCACAACGGTTACTGTTGTTAGCGAGGCAATGGCGAGCGCGATCAGCGAGTTAAATATCCCTGACGGCAAAGCGCTTGTCAGACCGATGGGCGTAGACCTAGAAGTGCGCTTTACCCCTGATCCCACAGTAGAGAGGATCCCAAAACAACTTCTTTTTGTAGGACGGCTGGTGGAGAAGAAAGGGGTAAATTACCTGCTTGAAGCACTGCCACTCATTACTGAGAAACATCCCGACGTTACGCTAACTATTGTGGGATTCGGACCCGAGGAACTGTTGCTGAGGGAGATGGCGGCGAGGCTAGGCATCAACGGTAGAGTGAGCTTTCTCGGTGCCGCTCCACAGGAATCCCTGCCAAAGCTTTACCGCCAGTGCGGGCTATTCGTCGCGCCGTTCGCCCCGGCTCAGACCGGGGACCAGGAGGGCCTTGGATTGGTATTGGTGGAAGCACTAGGTTGTGGCTGCCCGGTGCTGGCTGGAGACGTAGCTGCGGTTCGGGATGTATTGCCCGACAGTAGGCAGAGAGTGCGACCGGCAAACCCTCCGGCACTGGCAAGCGCAATATCGGAGATTTTAGCACTCTCTAGCGCAGAATTGTTAGAGCGATACGAACCACTTTTCCAACAGAGTCTTCATAGGTTTTCCTGGTCCAACGTCAACGATGCCTACGCTAAGCTATTAAATGAAGCTGTCGCAACAAGTGCGCGTGAAAAGCAGAAATCGAGAAAGCAATGAAACGCGAAGTGCCGGCTTGTGCTAGCTTTTATGTATACGCGGCAAGGAACCGAGTGCATAGTTGACAATGGATTTTAGAGAGGTATCCCTCAAACCAATCGTCTCTATCTGCATCGCCAACTACAACGGCGATGCCGTCCTGGAGGCCTGCGTTTCCTCTGTCATGGCACAGATCACCGACTTTCCGGTGGAGATTCTCATCCACGACGACTGCTCCAGCGACGACTCGGTGGCCATCCTCAAGGAGCTCTACCCGAACGTTACGCTGCTGACCTCGGTAACAAACGTTGGCTTCTGCACCAGCAACAACCGGATGGCGGCCGCGGCACGCGGCGACTACCTGCTCCTGCTCAACAACGACACACGCCTGCACGCAGGGGCTCTGCAGACGTTGTTCACCTTCCAGGAGGGAAACCCGGATGCAGGCATACTCACGCTTCCGCAGTACAACATGCAGACCGGCGAGCTACTGGACCGCGGGATGTTCATGGATCTTTTTGCCAACCCGATCCCCAATACCAAACCAGGGACGCGCGAGGTGGCTATGGTCATGGGTAGTTGCCTGTGGATCGCCCGCGAACTCTGGGAGGGCATTGGGGGATTCCCCAACTGGTTCGGCTCTATCGCGGAGGATACGTACCTGTGCTGCTGCGCGAGGCTTCTGGGGCGGCACGTGGTGGCGGTCGATGAAAGCGGCTACGACCATGCGGTCGGCTACTCTTTCGGCGGCGGCAAGGTCAAGGATAAGAAGCTTCAGAGCTCCTTGCACCGGCGTGCATTGAGCGAGCTCAACAAAAATCGTGTGATCGCAATCTGCTATCCGGACAGCAGCATCATGCTGCTGCTGCCCCAGTTTTTGCTGCTGCTCATTGAAGGGATCGTCCTTAGCATCATTCGTTGGAACCCGGCGCTCCTTTGGGGCATCTATATACCAGCCGTTGTGGAACCTATCCGTGACCACCAGAGATTATGCGCCCTGCGTCGAGACGTGCAGCGGAGACGCCGTGTCAGATTTGGCGAGTTCTTCGCTCCATTCCGTCTGCTACACCATAAAATCTCGCTGCTATGGGCGTACGGAATTCCAGAGGTACGGTGAAGGTGAACGCGTCCCACAGAGGCAATGAATGGAACCTGCTGAGAAACCGAGTTTATCTCTGTGCGAGGCTGAATTTGAAGCTCACCATCATCATTCCGACGTTTAACGCTTCGGCGCATATCGAAGCATGTCTCAACTCAATCTTAGCCACGGTTGGTAGCTACCTGGGAGAAACCATAGCAATCAGAGTTCAGGACGGGGCATCGACGGACGATACCGTCAAGATCGCAAACGGGTTGGCTGTCCCCGGAATGGAAGTCAGCGTTCAGAAGGACGCCGGTGTCTACGACGCTATGAACCAGGCGGTGATAGCCTGCCGGTCCGGCTGGGTCCATTTCCTTGGGGCAGACGACCGTTTGTTACCCGGCTTCGCACCGTGCCTTAATTCACTGGTAGACTTGGGCAAAGTCTATTATGCGAATACTATCTTCTCCGGAGACGGTCGACGTTACGATGGCCCTTTCGGCCCTTTTAAGTTGATCTATCGAAACATCTGCCACCAAGGCATATTCTTCCCACGAGACGTCTTGGCTAGCAGGCCATTTGACCTGCGATTTCCTGTCTTCGCAGACTGGGCCAAGAATATCGAGTTGATGGCGGCGGTCCCCTATCAGTATCTACCACTCGACGTGTGCTTGTACAACAACACCTCCGGTATAAGCCGGCACAGCCATGACAGGGAATTCGAGCTAGCCAAAGCGCACTTATTTAGAAAACACTACGGGGTCGGACTTGGTGTCTTGTCTAAAACAGCCTGGCTTCCTACCTGGGTCTACAAGACTCTGGGCCACCCAGCTATGCAAAGGTGCCAATTCCGTGAAAAGTGATTTCCCTAAGCTTGTCACTAATCATTCTGCACCGTCCTCAATAATACGACTTGAAGCCCTGGCCCGGATGTTGTCCGAAAACAGATGAATCAGCAGGTGATATGCCGGCTTACGGTAACATGAAAACGGCAAAGAGTGCCACAGGCCCTTCGCTTCTGCCAGATATTCACTCGCAAACTGTTCGGAGAGCTGCCCTTCGTGACAACGAAAAGAACCTAGGAAGGCACGCACAGTATACAACGGCGCGATACGAAAGAAAGATGACCAAAGAAACTGGTCTCCCGCCAATCGATACGTCTTCAATGCCTCGAGCTTTATGGCATGCTGAAGGCGATTAGACCAAAATGTTGACTCCTGTTGTAGGTGAGGCAAGAACCGCCCATAGACTCCGGCGTGAAAAAGACGAGCGTCATAGTCGAATGGAAGAGCTGCACGAATTACGGCATCGTTCTCATTGATCACGACTTGCATACCGGTTACCCAGTCGACACCCTCGCGCGCCATCGCTCGAGCCACACTCGAAGCCGCTGCCGGAGCAACAAGATCACCTGCGTTCAAGTAATGATACACGTCAGCAGCGGGAGCTTCATCCATCGCAATCGCAAGCGCGTCATACATTCCGTCGTCCTCAACGCTCTCGATTTGAATATGAACACTGCGACCATTGTGGTATTGAGTCGCAACATGGTTCGCAATCTCTATCGTGCCATCCGAGGACCCACCGTCCTGAATTCGATAGTAAAGGACATGCCCCTCGTCCCAAGCTCCTTGCGAAAGCACGGACAGCATGGTCTGCTTGAGGTACATCTCGGCGTTGAGGCATGGCGTAATGCAGCAAAACTTCATTACTTTGCTCCAGGTCACGAATGTTTATTCCAAGTGCAACCGTACTTGGATTGCCACCGATAGTTCCCTGCGCAGCGGCCAGCGCGCGGCCAACGTGATGACGCTAATCCAGTCCGCGAAGATCAACGGCCTCAATCCGCAGGCCCACCTGCGGGATGTGCTTGACCGATTGCCGACGGCGAGGCAGTCAGATCTGGCGGCGCTGCTGCCGCACAACTGGAACCCGCCGGTCAACGTGTGATCACCGGACGCTTACGAAAGAGCGTAGACGGCGGGCTTACGAACGCCAGCCTGCAGGCCAGATCTGTTGACCGAGACCTCGGGCAGGGTACTGTTTGAACTTTTCACCATCAGATCAGAGGATCCTTAGTGACCCGACGACCGCGACTCATCATCCAGCGCTTCAGATTCATACCGAATATTCTTATACTGAAGATTTGTGATCTGCTCGGAAAGCAGCCCCATTAGGAAGACAATGATGCCTACAAGCATTAGCAGTGTACTCATATTGCTGAACCGCAGAGAGTTTGCACTAAGAGCATAAAATGCGTAGTTAAGCACGCCAAGGCTAGTCATCAATACGGATACAGGAAAGTAAACCTTAAGAGGTGAGTACAAGGTGCCGATTTTGAATATAATCAAAAAGAAGCGTATACCGTCGCGCCAGAAGCTGATGTGACTCTTTCCTAATCGCCTGCCGGCCCTGATTGGGACAAATCCAACGGAATATCCAGCTCGAAAGAACGCCATGGTGGAAGTAGTCGGATAGCTGAACCCATTAGGGAGAAGATAAAGAAAGCTCAGAAACTTTTTTCGATTTACTAAACGAAAGCCTGAAGTTAGGTCATCGATTTTCTGCCCCACCATCCAACTCGCCAAAAGGTTATATAGCTTGTTTGCGCCCCAACGAAAGATACTAGCTTGAGACGACAAACTATGCCTGGCCCCAACAACCATGTCATAACCCTCAGCCGCCTTCGCTAACAATTTAGGGATATCTTCGGGATCATGCTGACCATCAGCGTCCATAAAAACAACATAATCTGCGTCAGCGGCGAGAGCCCCCCGCTTAATCGCAGCTCCATTGCCTTTTGGGTAGGGCTGCCTGATCACCGTTACGCCACACTGACCGGCTACGCTCAATGTCGCGTCAACTGAGCCGTCGTCAACAACGATGATCCTGCCAACACAATCGAGTTGCGCTATCCTTGGAAGAAGTTTCGCTAAATGCAAGCTTTCATTTCTAGAGGGCAACACAACCTGTACATTCAACTCCAACCTCCAAATATATCGACGACGTTTAGATTTGAGCTAACAATCGACATGGGATAGGCCTTCGAAACAATGAAATATTTCATCAATGGGCATTCTTTTCCGAGCTATACTCAGCCTCCGGAATCCAAAAGGCTGGCATGTCTTTCATAGTAGAGCACTTCAACGGGCCTCAAATAACCATCTTCCCTTAATTTCTTCATCGTCTTGAGCTCGTTAAAGATAGCCCTGTGATCTCCTGCCCGAACCGCAGCCTCAAGCTTCAACACCGCCAACGTACCATCCACCGGTCTTTTCTCCGATGCCATACTCGCGTATACGTAGGAACGAGAAAAATTTCCGCGTTCCCGCTCAAATGCAGCAAGATCTTTCAACACGTACCACCGAAGCGCACCACCATTTTGGAGGGTACTCTCCACGAGCCTGAAAAGCCAATCCGAAATCAAAGACCACTTCCCGTTAGTGCAAGCTGAATCCCTAAACATTCGAGTCAGAAGATTAACGCCGCCGCTTAAAATAGCGTTGTCTAACGATAGTTTAGAAATATCAAGCAGAGCTTGGTCCAGTCGCCGATTTGATAAACAGGCAGCGGCCACCTTCAAGATAACCCTATCTGCATCACCCATAGGTTTGGATGACTTGCTAATTCGACTGTACTCTATTGCTCTGTCGATGTGTACCGCTGCGCGCTCGAGGTCCCCAGAGCCCGCAACAACCAAGGCAAAATCGGAATTGGCTCTAGACGAGCGTGGATGTCCCTGCAGGTGATGCGACACTAGGTTTCTATACGAGCTCCATTCATGGGCATAGCTAAAAGTAGAGAACGCGGTCACCACACTAAATAGAAACAAACTAGGCAATGCAAAAGGAACGTTGAGCTTAAATCCCCTCGAAATCCCACCCGCAATAAAAAAGACGCACAGAACCGCAAGCCCGACACTAGGCAGGTAGTTTCGATGCTCAAAATATACTTCTAGAGGAAGGAAAGACGTTTCCAAGCTATGTGCGATAAAATAAAAAGCAAGGGAGAACCCTACAACCCCCCCCTTCCCCGTGGCAACCAACGAAACTAGCAGCGCGACCATCAGCGAGACTGCCACGAGACTCATACCAATTTGCATGGATCTCAGGGCCAAATCAAAGTCATCATGTATAAGGCCCATTCTACTTGTTTCAGGTAAAAAAAACTGCCTCGCGTAATCGACAAGGCTCACTGCCGAGAAAAGCAACCGCTCTTCATAATCAAAGGCCCTAGTCGCATAATAATCGGCTTCGCTCAAATAAACTCTAAATGCCCAAGCCAGAAACAGGACAAAGCCAAACAAAAGAACACCCTGCGCCGCGAGCCTGCCAGCCCTAACGCCGCGCAAACCCCTGGAAAAAACAAATAACTCAAGCGCCGCAATGAGAGGCACAGCAAGGGCGCCATTCTCCTTAGCAAACGGAGCCAACATCAAACAGACCGTGGTGCAAATCGTTAACAGAACCTTGTGCGCTTGCTTAGCGGAAACTCGGGCGTAGGCATAAAATATCAGCGCAAGTAAAGTTAAAGTCGTCGCGAGCAAAGCCATCCGTTGCACGATGTAGAGCACAGCACTAACCTTTTGAGGCGACACAGCCCATATGATCGCAACCAGGAAGGCCAAGATAGCGGGCTTATTAAGGCCCACCTCACAAAACAATAATCGCGTTAGAACAAAAACGAGGCCGGCATTCAAGACGTGAATCGAAATAGAGATGTATTGACTAACATCTGACGAGCTCTTCAGAAGGATCTTCTCTAAGGCGAATGTGGCAACCGACACAGGGCGGCCTAACGACCCTGAAACATCGCTGAAGACATAAGCCCAAAACTGCTCCGGATGTTGGCTTAATTGCTGTAACGGCAGTACGGATGTTATATCGTCAAAAACATAGCCTGTACCAACACCAGGAGAAAAGACCACCGAAATCACAAGCGCGAGAACTATAACCACCACCACGCACTTAACCTTAAAACAGCCAGATGCTATGGAATCGGAACCGCAAACTGCCCGTACAGGCATCCAATTAACCTTTGTCAAGTTTTAGTCGCCATGGGCACGGACTCGCCGAACGAAACTACACACAACCGGCATGGTACGCGCGTCAAAAAAAAGCCCCGCATGCGGGGCTCCGTTTCAAAAATACTTTTGACTGGTTACGATGGGATTTTACAACCTATCCGCGGCAGGAAGACGGCAAGTATTTGGGAGGAATAGTTCCAGGTGCACATACCCAGCTCACTCTCCGCGAGGCCGGGTCCACGGTACCCGTGAGCGTGAAAGTGTCGGAGAGTATGTCATTCGGAATATCTGTAGCGTTCGTTGTCAATGTGATTGTGTAGACGCCTACCGTACTAGATGTCTCTGCCCATGCGGTCGCGCTCACATAAGACTGCGGACCGAACCCTACAGTCGTTATGCCGGCTGCCGCGGAGTCAGCAGGTACGACACCCCTGGCCGCAACGAACTCCGCAACTGTCGTTTTGCCTTCCGCAGCGACCGCCAGAGCTTCGGACAGTTTCGCCCGAACCGTATAATCTTGATAAGCCGGCAACGCAATCGCCGCCAGAATCCCAACAATCGCAATCACGATCATCAGCTCGATCAGAGTAAAGCCGCCTTGGCGGGCTGAGTGTTGCTTTTTCATGATGGTCTCCGATAGGTCCCATTTGTGATCCTGCCGGCACAGCCAGGCAGGTTGACGGTGGAAGTAGCCAGAAGGCACCTCAAGCCCACCCTGCGTCCTGCCAAGCAATTAGCGGACCAAGGTACCCGATGAATCCTCTGAGGCATCCCGGAGTGGCAACTATCTTGTTTTAAATCAGACTATTAGCGTTCAACGGGGCTCTGCACGCCGGGCAAGCCAGGGCCGGGGCAGCACAAAGGCTCAGCGCACTTGCTGACGACCTTTTGAGTAGACTGACATTTTTTGTCAGTCTAGTTGCCGAACGCGCCGCATCACGCGCAGGGCACCGTAAAGGCCGCCTCACCGCCCCTACCGCAGGAGGCCCGGCAAGCCAGTGTTATCCCCGCAAAAAATCGACTGGATTTCCAACCACTTAACCACTACATCTTCACATAACCTGTAGGTATACTCAGGTTATTCTCACGGTTCGCCCTCCGGCGGCCCCCAAGGTGGCACGATGAACGAACAGGCGAAAGCACCGCCCTCCGGCCTCGCCGGGCGCCTCGTCGTGGAGGGCCTGATCGATGCCGACCAGGCGCGGGAGGCGCAGCGGGCCTCCGTAGAGCAGCGGGTACCGTTCGTCAGCTACCTGGTGGAAACGGTCAACGTCGATGGTAAAGAGCTGGCCCGCGTCGCCTCGCAGGAGTTCGGCGCGCCGCGCTTTGAGCTGGAGTCCTTCGACCGGGAAAACCTTCCTGACGGGCTGGTTGAGCAGGAGCTCATCACCAAGCACCACGCGCTGCCCCTCTTCCACCGCGGCAAGCGTCTTTTCATTGCGGTTTCAGACCCTACCAACCTTGCCGCCCTGGACGAAATCAAGTTCCACACGGGGATCAGCACCGAGCCGATCCTGGTTGATGAGCGAAGCCTGACCAAGGCGATCAGCGAGTGGATAGCGGCGCAGGATGACCTCGCCGGCGGCCTAGAGGAGCTGGAGGCCGGCGAGCTCGAAGATATTGATATCAGTGCCGTCGATGAAGAGGCGCGCGGCGACGGGGCTGATAACAGCGCCATCGACGAGACGCCTATCGTCCGCTTTGTGAACAAGGTGCTGGTAGATGCCATCAAGCAGGGCGCGTCGGATATTCACTTCGAGCCCTACGAGAAGGACTACCGGGTGCGCTTCCGCACCGACGGCATGTTGCAGGAGATGGTGCGGCCGCCGCGCAACCTGGCGCCGCGGCTGGCGGCGCGCCTGAAGGTCATGTCGCAGATGGACATTTCCGAACGCCGGGTGCCCCAGGACGGGCGCATCCAGATGCGCCTGTCACGCAACCGCGCGGTGGATTTTCGTGTGAACACGCTGCCCACGCTCTTCGGCGAGAAGATCGTGCTGCGGATTCTCGACCCCACCAGCGCGCAGATGGGCATCGACGCTCTGGGTTACGAGCCGGAGCAGAAGGCGATGTACCTGCGTGCCCTCAGCCAGCCGCAGGGCATGATCCTGGTTACGGGCCCCACCGGTTCCGGCAAGACGGTCTCCCTCTACACGGGCCTTAATATCCTCAACGAGCCGGAGCGGAACATCTCCACGGCGGAAGACCCGGTGGAGATCAACCTCTCCGGCGTCAACCAGGTGCACGTGAACCCGCGGGTCGGCCTCGACTTTGCCGAGGCGCTGCGCTCTTTCCTCCGCCAGGACCCGGATGTGATCATGGTCGGGGAGATCCGCGACCTGAAGACGGCCGAGATCGCCATCAAGGCCGCACAAACGGGCCACCTGGTGCTGTCCACGCTGCACACCAACAGCGCCGCCGAGACCATCACGCGCCTGCTCAACATGGGCGTACCGACCTTCAACCTCGCTACCTCCGTGAGCCTGATCATTGCCCAGCGTCTCGCGCGGCGTCTGTGCAACGAGTGCAAGGCGCCGGCGGACCATATTCCCCATGACGTCCTCGTGCAGGAAGGCTTCACCGACGAGATGCTCAAGGGCGCCACGCTTATGAAAGCGGTGGGCTGCGATGTCTGCCGCGACGGCTTCAAGGGGCGCGTGGGCGTTTATGAGGTGGTGCGCATCACCCCGGAAATCAGCGAGTTGATCATGGGGCAGGCGGATGCCACGAAGATCGCCAAGCAGGCCAGAGCCCACGGCTTTCACTCCGTGCGCACCGCGGCGCTGCTGAAGTGTGCGGCCGGGCTGATCAGCCTCGAGGAAGTGAACCGCATTACCATAGACTAGGCTTAAGGGGCGCCGGTCTGCGGCGCGCCAGCGAGGGCTGAAAGACAGATGGCAACGGCAACCTCAGATCTTTTTATCTGGAGCGGCACCGACAAGAACGGCCGGCAGACCAAGGGCGAGATCACGGCGCCCTCGCAGGCGCTTGCCCGCGCGCAGCTGCGCCAGAAGGGCATCAACCCGAAAACCGTGCGGCGCAAATCGAAGCCGCTGTTCAGCGCGCGCAAGAAGCCCATCAAGCCGGCGGACATCGCCATCTTCACCCGCCAGATGGCCACCATGATGAAAGCCGGTGTGCCGCTGGTGCAGAGCTTCGATATCGTCGCCGACGGGGTCGAAAACCCCTCCATGAAAACGCTGGTCAGCACTATCAAGAATGACGTGGCCGGCGGCACCGGCCTGGCCGTGTCGCTGGCCAAGCACCCGCGGCACTTCGACGAGCTGTTCTGCAGTCTGGTCAGCGCCGGTGAGTCCTCCGGCCGCCTGGAGGTGATGCTCGACCGGGTCGCCACCTATAAGGAAAAGACCGAGTCCCTCAAGAAGAAAATCAAGAAGGCCATGACCTACCCGACGGCGGTGATCATCGTCGCCATCGTCGTTACCGGCATCCTGCTGATCAAGGTCGTGCCGCAGTTTGCCGAAACCTTCCAAAGCTTTGGTTCCGATCTGCCGGCCTTCACACTCCTGGTGCTGAGCATCTCCGAGTTCGTGCAGAAATGGTGGTTCATTATCCTCATCGGCATGCTCGGCGCGGTCTGGGGCATCCGCGAGGCAAAACTGCGCTCGGTGGCCTTCGCGGAAGCCATCGACAAGCTGGCGCTGAAGGCGCCGGTCATTGGTGGCATCGTCCACGATGCCGTTATCGCCCGCTTCGCGCGCACCCTGGCCACCACCTTCAACGCCGGTGTACCGCTCGTGGAGGCGCTCGAGTCCACCGCCGGCGCGGCCGGCAACTCGGTCTTCAGCAAGGCGATCCTGCAGATCCGCGACGATGTCACCACCGGCGCCACGCTCTACCAGTCCATCAAGTCCACGGGGCTGTTCCCGAACATGCTCCTGCAGATGGTCTCCATCGGCGAGGAGTCCGGGCAGCTCGACGAGATGCTCGACAAGGTCGCCAACCACTACGAAGAAGCCGTCGACAACGCCGTCGACAGCCTGAGCTCACTCATGGAGCCGATCATCATGTCGATCCTCGGGGTGCTCGTGGGCGGGCTCATGGTGGCCATGTACCTGCCGATCTTCATGCTCGGCTCGGTGGTTTAAGCAGCCGGCGTGATTGTCGACTGGTTGCTGCAGCACCCGGCCTGGTGGGTCGGGATCGTGGGGGTGCTCGGCCTGGTGGTCGGCAGTTTCCTGAACGTGGTGATCCTGCGCCTGCCGCGCATGCTCGAGGCCCAGTGGCAGCGCGACTGCCGCGAGCTCCTCGCCGAGGGTGAGCTGCCGGAGGAGAACGTCCCGGCCTTCTCCCTCGCTTATCCGCCGTCCCACTGCCCCGCCTGCAGCGCGCCCATCCGTCCCTGGCACAATATTCCGGTGCTGAGCTACCTGGCCCTGCGCGGGCGCTGTGCCGACTGCCGGGCGCCTATCGCCCTGCGCTACCCGCTGGTAGAGGCCGCCACCGCCGCGATCTCGGTGGCCGTGGCCCTGCACGTAGCGCCGGGGCTGGCAGCGGCTGCGGCCCTGGTTTTCAGCTGGGCACTCATCGCCCTCACCGGCATCGATATTGACCACCAGCTCCTCCCGGACGACATCACCCTGCCACTGCTCTGGGCCGGGCTCCTGTTCAACCTGGCAACGGGCACCGTGCCGCTGGCCGATGCGGTGGCCGGCGCGGCGGCGGGCTACCTGCTGCTCTGGGGCGTCTACTGGCTGTTCAAGCTGCTCACCGGTAAGGAGGGCATGGGCTACGGCGATTTCAAGCTCCTCGCCGCCCTCGGCGCCTGGCTGGGCTGGCAGCTGCTGCCGCTGGTGATTCTGCTGTCGTCGCTCGTGGGCGCCGTAATCGGCATTGCCGGCATGGTGCTCCTCGGTCGCGGCCGCGATGTGCCCATTCCCTTCGGGCCCTACCTCGCCGCTGCCGGCTGGATCGCCCTGCTCTGGGGCGACCCCATCATTCACTACTGGTTCGGGATGCTGCAGCCATGAATACGCGTTTTGTGGTCGGCCTTACCGGCGGCATCGGCAGCGGCAAGACGGCAGTGACAGACCGCTTTGCCGCCGCGGGCATTGCGGTGATCGATGCCGACCGGGCAGCGCGCCTGGTCGTCGAGCTCGGCACGCCCGGGCTGGCGGCCATCGCCAAGCACTTCGGGCCCGGCATCCTGGACGCGGCCGGCTGGCTGAACCGGGCCGCGCTGCGCCGCCTGGTCTTCGAAGATCCGGCGGAGCGGGCCTGGCTGGAGCGGCTGACCCACCCGCTCATCGGTGAAGAGATCGCCCGCGGGCTGGCGGCCGCCACCTCGCCCTACTGCGTGCTCAGCTCGCCGCTGCTGCTGGAGACCGGCCAGAAAGACCTCGCAGACGTGCTTGTGGTGGTGGATGTGCCCGAGGAACTGCAGCTGGCCCGCACCGTGGCCCGGGACGGCAACGACGCCGAGCTGGTGCGCAAGATCATGGCGGCCCAGCTGACCCGGGCCGAGCGGCTCGCAGGCGCCGACATTGTCATCGATAACAGCGGCACGCTCGCGGATCTCGATGAGCGCGTGGCGGAACTGCACGGGGAGTTTCTGGCCCGGGCGGAGCTGGCGCGCGAAGGCTAGCTACCCCAACCGCTCGCGAATGGCGGCGATGATCGGCACGTTCGCCGCCGGGAATTCGTCCGCATCAAGCTCCGCCGGCAGCAGCCAGCGCAGCGGCTGTCCTTCCTGCCCGGTCGCCTCCCCCCGGTAAGCCGTGACCAGGTGCACATCGAGGCAGACATGCCGGTCGCCGTAGTCGTGCTCGATGACCAGCAGGGGCTCGGTGCCGCCGACCTCCAGGGCCACTTCTTCGGCCAGCTCCCGCGCCAGCGCGTCGGTGACGCTTTCACCATCTTCGACCTTGCCGCCGGGAAACTCCCAGCGGCCGCCCTGGTGCTTGTCGTCCGGGCGCAGGGCGACGAGCACCCGACCCTCGCCATCTACAACGACAGCCACCGCAACCTGGAGCGTTTGCATGTCAGGTTCGGTACTCGGCATTGATACGCACGTAGTCGTAGGAAAAATCCGACGTCCACACCGTCTCGCTTGCCTCACCGCGGCCGAGGTCCACATCGATGCGGATCTCCGCCTCAGCCATGGCGGCGGCGCCCGCCGCTTCCGTGTAGGTCGCTGCCCGGCAGCCGCCCTCGGCGATGAGCACGTCGTTCAAGCGGACGCTCACGGTCTCGACATCAAGGTCAGCAAGGCCGGCGCGGCCAATGGCGGCCAGCAGTCGACCCCAGTTCGGGTCCGAGGCGAAGAGCGCGGTCTTGACCAGCGGCGAGTGAGCGATAGTGAAGGCCACGGCCAGGCACTCGTCACTGCCTTCGCCGCCAGCCACGGTGATAGCGACAAACTTGCTCGCCCCTTCGCCATCGCGCACCAGGCCCTGGGCAAGCTGCGTGCAGACATCGCCCACGGCTTCAGCCAGCGCGCGGGCGGCCTCGCTGTCACCGTCCGTGACCTCGCCGTTACCGGCCGCGCCCGTGGCGAGGAGCACGCAGGCATCGTTGGTAGAGGTATCGCCATCCACAGAGATGCGGTGGAAGGAGCAGTCCACGGCTTCGCGCAGCACCGCGTCCAGTACCGGCTGCGCCACCGCCGCGTCTGTAGCGATGAAGGCGAGCATGGTGGCCATAGCCGGGCGCAGCATGCCGGCGCCCTTGGCCATACCGGTGACGGTGACCTCGGTGCCATCGACGGTAAGCCGGGCACTGCATAGTTTGGGCTGCGTATCGGTGGTCATGATGCCGCGCGCCGCGTCCGCCCAGCCGTCGGCAGCCAGACCCGCGAGAAGCTGCGGCACGGCGGCGGTGATCGGCGCCACCGGCAGCGGCTCGCCGATTACGCCCGTGGAGAAGGGCAGCACCTCCTCCTCGCGCACGCCCGCCGCCGCCGCAACCGCAGTGCTGCAGGCGCGGGCGTCCGCAAGCCCGGCTGCGCCGGTGCCGGCGTTGGCGTTACCGGTGTTGATCAGCAGATAGCGGGGCGCGGCCTGCGCCAGATGCTCCCGGGCAAGATGAACCGGCGCCGCGCAGAAGGCATTGCGCGTGAACACAGCGGCGCAGCGGCTGCCCGGCGCGGCCTCGAGGAGCACGAGGTCCGGCCGGCCCTGATAGCGCACGCCGGCGGCTACCGTGGCGAGACGAATGCCGCCAACCGGCAGCGGGGCCTCCAGCAGCTCACGCTGTGCCATCGCCTGTACCGTCAGGCTACAGCGCGCCGTGGCACTGCTTGTACTTCTTGCCGCTGCCGCAGGGGCAGGGCTCGTTGCGGCCGACCTTGGGTTGCTCGCGGGTGAAGGGCTGCTGCTGTTCGCCCTCGCC
>NZ_KN234787.1 GCF_000764025.1 Pseudohaliea rubra DSM 19751
GATCTTCCTCGGCGGCCCGCCGCTGGTAAAGGCCGCCACCGGCGAGGTGGTCGACGCCGAAACCCTCGGCGGCGCCGACGTACACTGCCGCGAGTCCGGCGTGACGGACCACTACGCCAACAACGACGCCCACGCCATCGAGCTTACGCGCCGTGCCGTGGCCCGCCTCAATTGGCGCAAGCAGGTCACCCTGGATGTCGCCGACCCAATCGAGCCGGCCTACCCCGCCGAAGATCTCTACCGCCTGATCCCCGCCGACACGCGCCGGCCCTACGACGTCCGCGAGGTGATCGCCCGCATCGTCGACGGCTCGGATTTCGACGAGTTCAAGGCGCTCTACGGCGACACGCTGGTCTGCGGCTTCGCCCGGCTCCACGGCTACCCGGTGGGGATCATCGCCAACAACGGCATTCTGTTTTCGGAGTCTGCCGTGAAGGGCGCGCACTTTGTGGAGCTCTGCGCCCAGCGCAAGATCCCGCTGGTGTTCCTGCAGAACATCACGGGCTTTATGGTCGGCCGCCAATACGAGGCCGGCGGCATCGCCCGCCACGGCGCGAAGATGGTGCACGCGGTCGCCTGCGCGGATGTACCGAAGTTCACGGTGGTGATCGGCGGCTCTTTCGGCGCCGGCAATTATGCGATGTGCGGCCGCGCCTATGACCCGCGCTTTTTGTTCCTCTGGCCCAACGCGCGCATTTCGGTGATGGGCGGCGAGCAGGCCGCGGGCGTGCTTGCCACGGTGAAGCAGGATCAGCTCGCCCGCGAGGGCAAGGCCATGACCCCCGAGGAAGAGCAGGCCTTCAAGCAGCCGATCCTCGACCGCTACGAGGCCCAGGGCCACCCCTACTACGCGTCCGCCCGCCTCTGGGACGACGGCGTTATCGACCCCGCGGACACCCGCACCGTCCTCGCCCTCGCTCTCTCCGCCAGCCTGAACGCCCCGATACCGGAGTCGCGGTTCGGGGTGTTTCGGATGTGACGCTGTGTGTGTCGAGGAGCTGCAGGTGGGGTGCTTCGTGATGCCTGCTGAGCGGGATCGAGGGCATGAGGGGCTGCAGGTGAGATGCTTCGTGATGCCGGCGGTGCGGGAAAGGGGGTATGGGACACGCTACAAGCACATCCATGTGCGCTCGACGCGAGCCATCCATGGCTCGCGACGGTCCCACACCCCGTTTCCCGCACCGCCGGCAGGCCCTGCCACACCAACGCTCGGCAGTTTCGATCCGCTTAAGCTGGCGGGAACTGCCAACTTCATGCATGGCAGTTTCGTTCCTCCTGGTTTGAAGGGCCCTACCAACATCAAGCGGAGCAGTTCCGCTCCTGCCGAGAACAACCCACGTTCAGGGAATAGCACCACGGCAGGCGCCGGGGCTGGGAAAAAGCCCTTCGGGATCGTCGACGGCCATGGATGGCCGGCGCCGAGCGCACATGGATGTGCTCGTAGCGTATCCCGAAGGGCTTTTTCCCAGACCTGGTGCCGGGATCGAACCATGGCGCGCCAGGATCGAAGCATCAAGCCCCGGCACCGAAGCATGAAGCGCAAGCAAACACCACGGAATACCAGCCATGACTGAGAGTACTGTCACAACGCAAATCGATGAGCGGGGGGTCGCCACCGTTACCCTCGACCGCCAGGCCAAGCACAACGCGTTCGATGATGTGGTGATCGGTGAACTGCGCGATGCCTTCAGGGCCCTGCACAAAGACAACAGCGTGCGGGTAGTCGTACTGCGCGGGGCCGGGAAACACTTCTCCGCCGGCGGTGACCTCGCGTGGATGCGGCGCATGGCCGAGTACGACTATGGGCACAACATGAAAGACGCCGAAGAGCTGGCGGGCATGCTGCAGGACCTGTACCGGCTGCCCATGCCCACCGTGGCCGTCGTGCAGGGGGCGGCATTCGGGGGCGCCGTAGGGCTGGTGAGCTGCTGCGACATGGCCGTGGCGAGCGAGCGGGCGCGCTTTGCACTGTCCGAGGTGCGCATCGGGCTCATCCCGGCGACCATCGGCCCCTACGTCGTCAAAGCCATCGGCGAGCGGGCAGCCAGCCGCTACATGCTCACCGGCGAGGCCTTTGACGCGGCCACGGCGCTGCAGCTCGGACTGGTGAGCGAAACCTGCGCCGCAGAGCACCTCGACGCGCACGCCTCGGCGCTTGTTGACGAACTGCTGCTGGGCGGACCAGAGGCGCAGCGGGCGGCAAAAGACCTCGTGCGCGGCGTGGCCGGGGCGAAACTGACCGCGGCGCTCATCGAAGACACCTGCGCGCGCATTGCGCACATCCGCGTCTCGGAAGAAGGCCAGGAGGGGCTGTCCGCCTTCCTGGAAAAGCGTGCGCCGGCCTGGCGCAGATCCACCGGGGACGGCGAAGAGCGCTGAGAGGAGAGCTGAAATGTTCCGCAAGGTACTCATTGCCAACCGGGGCGAAATCGCCTGCCGGGTGATCCGGACCTGCCGGCGCCTGGGCATCGGCACCGTCGCCGTCTATTCCGATGCCGATGCCTCGGCCCTGCACGTGACGCTGGCCGACGAGGCCGTGCACCTGGGGCCGGCGCCGGCGCGGGAATCGTACCTGAGGGGCGACGCGGTGCTGGAGGCCGCGCGGCGCACGGGAGCCGGGGCCATTCATCCCGGCTACGGCTTCCTGTCAGAGAACGCCGCCTTCGCCGACGCCTGCGAGACCGCCGGCGTCGTGTTCATCGGCCCGCCGGCGAGCGCTATTGCGGCCATGGGCAGCAAAGCCGCGGCCAAGCAGATCATGGAAAAAGCCGGCGTGCCGCTGATCCCCGGCTACCACGGCGACGACCAGAACCCGGCGACGCTGCGCGGGGCCGCCGATGCCATGGGCTACCCGGTGCTGCTGAAGGCCACCGCCGGCGGCGGCGGCAAAGGCATGCGCGTGGTGGAAAGCGACGATGGCTTTGACGACGCCCTGGCCGCGGCGAAGCGCGAGGCGGCGGCGAGCTTCGGCGACGAGCGCATGCTGGTGGAGAAATACCTCGGCCAGCCCCGGCACGTGGAAGTGCAGGTGTTCTGCGACGGCCACGGCGGCGCCGTGTACCTCGCCGAGCGCGACTGCTCCGTGCAGCGCCGGCACCAGAAGGTGCTGGAGGAGGCCCCGGCGCCCGGGGTGGATGCCGCCCTGCGGGCGCGCATGGGCGCCGCGGCCGTGGAAGCGGCGCGAGCCATCGACTACCGCGGCGCCGGCACCGTTGAGTTCCTCCTCGACGCGGACGGGCAGTTCTACTTTATGGAGATGAACACCCGGCTGCAGGTGGAACACCCGGTCACAGAGCTGATCACGGGGCAGGATCTGGTGGAGTGGCAGCTGCGGGTGGCTGCCGGCCAGCCCCTGCCGCTGGCCCAGGATGAGATCGTGCTGCGCGGCCATGCGATCGAGGCGCGGGTATATGCCGAAGATGCAGAGCAGGACTTCCTCCCCGCCACCGGCCGCCTGACCTATCATGCGCCACCGCCGGAAAATCGGCACGTGCGCGTGGACAGCGGTGTGCGCAGCGGCGACGAGATCTCCATGCACTATGACCCGATGATTGCCAAGCTGGTGGTCTGGGACGAGAACCGGGACCGGGCCCTGGACCGCCTTGCCGGCGCTCTGCGCGCCTACCGTATCGCCGGCACGGTGACCAACCTCGGCTTCCTCTACAACCTGGCGACCACCAGCGCTTTTCGCGAGGCCCGGCTCGACACCGGCTTTATTGAGCGCCACCGCGCCGAGATTTTCCGCGAGGCGCCGGGGGTCATGGCACGGGATAGCGCGGCCTGCGCGGCCGCCCTGGCGTGCCTGCAGGCCGAGGCCACGGTTGCCCCCGCCGGGGACCCGCACAGCCCCTGGGCGGCAGTGGGTGGCTGGCGCATGAACGCCGGGCACCGGCAGCAGCTCACCCTGCACTGCCACGGCCGCGATCACGACATCGCTGTCGAGCACCGGGGGGCCGGCGAATACCGGGTGACCGTCCCCGGTCCGCGCGAGGACGCGTCTGCCACAGGGGCCGGCGACCCGCTGCAGGTGGCAGCGGCCCCGGCACCAGCAGCCCCGGCACCAGCAGCCCCGCCGGGAACGGTCGCCGCGCAGACCGTTGCCGTGGCAGCGGCGTCCTCGCCGCGACAGGCCTCAGAGCTGCGCCACACCCTGCCGACGCGGGGATACGCCCCCCACGGCGCACCGCCCGGCGCCAGCCTGGCACTCGACCTCACCCTCGACGGCCACCACCAGCGCGTGTTGCTGGTTGAGTCCTCCCCGGGCTGGACCCTGTTCTTCCCGGACCGGGCCTGCCCCTTCCACGCCATCGCGCCGGCTACCGGTGAAGGCGGCGGCGCCGGTGCCCTCGCGGGCCTCACCGCGCCCATGAACGGCCGGGTCATTGCCCTCCTCGCCGAGCCCGGCGCCGCGGTGAGCGCCGGCACGCCGCTCATGATTCTCGAGGCCATGAAGATGGAACACACCGTGAAGGCACCGGTAGACGGCACCGTCGACGCCTTCCGCTTCGCCGCCGGCGACCTGGTGGACGGCGGCGCTGCCCTGGTCGCCTTCACGCCGACGGAGGACGCGGCATGAGCGACGACAGCGTCACCCTGATCGAGGTCGGCCCCCGGGACGGCCTGCAGAACGAGCCCGGCGAGCTGCCGCTGGCAGTGAAACAGCAGCTGGTGGAAGACCTGGCCGACGCCGGCCTCACCGTGATAGAGGCGGGCAGCTTCGTGAACCCCACGTGGGTGCCGCAGATGGCCGACAGTGAGGCGCTCTTCGCCGCCATCGCGCGCAGAGCGGGCGTTCGTTACACGGCGCTCACGCCGAACCTGCGCGGCTTCGAGCGGGCCCTGGCGGCGGGCGCGGATGAGGTGGCGGTGTTCGCGGCGGCCTCGGAGAGCTTCTCGCAGAAGAACATCAACTGCAGCATTGCCGAGAGCATCGAGCGTTTCCGGCCGGTGATGGCCGCGGCGGCTGAGGCGGGCCTCCCCGTGCGCGGCTACGTGTCCTGCGTGCTGGGCTGCCCCTACGAGGGTGCGCTGGCGCCGGCGGCCGTGGCCCGGGTCACAGGCGACCTGCTCGAGCTCGGCTGCTACGAGGTGTCCCTCGGCGACACCATCGGCGTGGGGACCGCCGGAAGCATGCGCGCGCTGCTTACAGAGCTGCTCGGCGCCTTCGCCCCGGCGCAGCTGGCGGTGCACTGCCACGACAGCTACGGCCAGGCACTGGCGAACATCCTCGCTGCGGTGGACCTCGGCATTCGCCGCATCGACGCCGCCGTGGCCGGCCTCGGCGGCTGCCCCTACGCCCCGGGAGCGTCGGGCAATGTCGCCACGGAGGACGTGGTCTACCTGCTGGAGGGCCTGGGCCTCGCTACCGGCATAGACCTCGACCGGCTCATCGCCGCCGGCGAACACATCAGCGGGTTCCTGGGGCGGCCGAGCGGCTCGAAGGTCGCCCGCGCCCGCCGCAGCGCCGGCTGACCGGGCCGCCGGCGCGGGTCGCGGCGGAGACGTCAATCCCACCTTTGGCCCTCCTCCGCCGGCATGGGCTGTGCTACCTTCCCGGCGATGCCCGTGACCTCGTCAACACCGCTGCGTAGCGCCACCGCCACCCTCGTTACCATCGCCGGGCTGGCGCAGGTGGCCATGCTCTGGGTCTTCGATCTCGGGGCAGCGGTGCTGCTTACAGCGCTCAGCGGCGGTGGCTACCTGCTCCTGGGCCTCGGGCTTTTCGGCGTGTCGCGCTTCACCCTGGTGCTCGCAGCGGGGCTCTGCGGGGCCCGGGCCTGGCTGGCCTTTGCGCCGCTGCCGGTGCTGGCCTGGGAGCAGCTGCGTACCGTGGTGGACGTGCTGATTGCGGCAACCGCGCTCTGGCTCCTCTGGCAGGCACGTCATGCGCCCACCCATTGAGGCGGCGGGGACGCCAGGCGCAGGGATGGATGACTGACCGATGATCGATCCGCTCATTATTCTCACCGCGCTGGCAACGGGCATGCTCGCCCGGGCCATCGGCCTGCCGGCGCTGGTGGGCTACCTCGGCGCCGGCTTTGTGCTCCACGAGCTCGACGTCGCCGGCGGCGACCTGCTGCAGGTCCTTGCCGATGCGGGGGTGACGCTGCTGCTGTTCACCATCGGCCTCAAGCTGCAGCTCCGCGACCTGTTCAAGAGCCACATCTGGGGCACCACGGTGCTGCACATGGCGGCGACGCAGTTGTTCTTCCTCGGCGTGCTCTGGGCCGTCAACCTTGTACTGCCGGGGCTGGGACTGGACCTCGGGGCGAAGCTGGTGATCGCCTTCGCCTTTACCTTCTCGAGCACCGTCTTTGTCATTCAGATCATGCAGGAGCGCGGCGAGATGGCCTCCCGCCACGCCAACCTCGCCATCGGTGTCCTCATCATCCAGGACCTCGCCGCGGTGCTGTTCCTCGCCTTCACCACCGGCAAGGTGCCGCAGCCGGCGGCGATCCTGCTGCTGCTGGCAATCCCCCTGCGGCCCCTGGTGCTGCGGCTGCTGGCGCTGGCCGGCCACGGCGAACTGTTCACGCTCTTCGGGCTGGCCCTCGCCTTCGGCAGCGCCGGCGTGTGCGAGGCCGTGGGTATCAAGGGCGACCTGGGCGCGCTGGTCATCGGCGCCATCCTCGCCGGTGACCAGAAGGCGAAGGAGCTCTCCTACAACCTGCTCCTGTTCAAGGACCTGTTCCTGGTGGGCTTTTTCCTGTCCATCGGCCTCGGCGGCTGGCCGGCGCCGGAGATTATCGCGCTGGCCGCGGTGCTCGGCGCCCTGGCGCTCCTCAAGCCTCTGCTCTACTTCCCCATCCTCACCTGGCTGCACACGCCCCCGCGCACGGCCCTGCTGGCCTCCAACGCCCTGGCCAACCACTCGGAGTTCGGGCTAATCGTGATCGCCGTGGCGGCCACCGCGGGCTGGGTGGAGCCGGTCTGGAGCGCGGCGCTGTCCATCGCCATCGCCGTGAGCTTCATCCTCGCCGCGCCCCTCAACGGCCTCTCCCACAGCCTCTACCGGCGGCACCGGGAGCGACTGGCCCGCTTCGAATCCACCCAGGTGCGGGCGACCCGCGGCAACACCGACGATGTGCGGGTGCTGGTGCTCGGCATGGGCAACATCGGCACCGGCGCCTACGAAACCCTGGCCCAGCGCTACGGCTGGGAGGTGCTGGGCGTGGACGACAACGACCGCAAGCTGGCCGTGCACCGCGCCATGCACCGACGCGTGGAGGCGGCCGACGCCTCGGACCCGGACTTCTGGGCCCGCGTGGACCTCAACGACGTCGAACTGATCCTCTTGGCCCTCACCAACCACCAGGAGAACATGCTGGTAGTGCGCATGCTCGACCGGCTCGGCTACCGGGGTGAAATGGCGGCGGTGGTACGCTTCGCGGAGGAAGCCCGGGAGCTGGAGCGCAAGGGCATCTCGGTATTCAACCTGTTCGCCGAGGCCGGGGCCGGCTTCGGCACGCACGCCATCCGCGTGCTCGACGGACCGGCGGCCGCGGCAAAGGCGGAGGCGACCGTCGAAGTTAAGCGTTAAGAGCTAAGAGCTAAGAGCTAAGAGCTGAGGGACGCCATCGCGGGTGTCCGGCGCCAGAGCCAGGGCAGCGCCAGGGCGTTGGCGGCGAGGTAGCCGGCCGCGGCGGCGAGAAACGGCAGCGAGGCACCCCCCGCCCAGGCCAGCACCGGCACGGCAAGCAGCAGCCGCAGCGCATCCCAGGCCGCGGCCCGCTGCGGGGGCACGCCCTGCAGCCAGAGCGCCGTGGTCACCGTCGTCGCCAGCATCACCGCCCACAGCGCCACACCCTGCCCGTAGCCGAGGGCCGTCCACTGCATGAAGGCCAGCAGGCCCACCACCGCTACCAGCTGCCCCAGGGCATAGGCCGGCACGCCGGGGGCGACGGGCGGGTCGTAGCGTTCGAAGCGGTCCAGCGCCGCCTTCGGCTGCGGGTCTGCCGCCGCCACATCGGCCGGGCGCCAGCCCGTGCGCGCCACCCAGACCCGGAGCTTGTCGCGCCAGCGCCGGGCCCGCCAGCTGTCCCGGGCCATGGCGACGTAGCTGTGGGTCAGCGCCTTCACCGGGTTGAAGCTGCGCAGGGGGCCGCGGATACCGTAGATGCAGGGCTCGTCGTCGAGTTCTTCCTGAAAGGTGCCGAAGAGCCGATCCCAGAGGATGAAAACCCCGCCGTAGTTGCGGTCGACATAGCGGTCATTCTGGGCGTGGTGCACGCGGTGGTTCGACGGTGTGACGAAGAGGGCCTCGAACCAGCCGAGTTTGCCCACGTGCTGCGTATGCACCCAGAACTGGTAAATAAGGTTCAGCGAGCCCACGGTCACGAACAGCGACGCCGGCACGCCGGCGAAGAACAGCGGCAGGTAGAAGACCCAGCCAAAGAGAAAGCCCGTGCTGGTCTGGCGCAGGGCCGTGGAGAGGTTGTAGTCCTCGCTCTGGTGGTGGGCAACGTGCGCGGCCCAGAAGAGCGTGCGCTCGTGGCCGAGGCGGTGCAGCCAGTAGTAACAGAGGTCGTAGAGCACAAAGGCGAAGACCCAGGTACCCCAGTGGCCGGCGTCGAGGCGGGCGATGGCCAGCGACTCGCCCACCCAGTGATATACCAGCCCGCCGACGCCGAGGGTGACAAAGCGCCGGGCCTGGCTCAGGGTGCCGAGGAACAGGCTGCCGACGGCGTCGTTGACGCGGTAGGTGTTGCGCCCGGTGCGCAGCCCCCAGGCCAGCTCCACGACCATGGCGGCGATGAACAGGGGGACAGCATAGACCACAAGATCCATGGTTCACCTCCTCCGGCGTTTGCAACGGGCGCTGCGGGCCGGTTTGTCGACGGTGACGTCCACGGTTCAGGCGTCCAGATCGGGGATCATCTCGTCCTTGAGGCGGGAGATCGCGTCTTTCAGGCGCAGCTTCTCCTTCTTCAAGCGCTGCAGGAGGATCTGGTTCTGGTAGGGGAAACCCAGCATTTCCGTGATCTTGTTATCCAGCGCCCGATGCCGGGCCTGGAGCTGCATGAGGCGCATGGCAGGCGTGATCGTCTCATTCGCCGCTGCCTCACCGTTGTGCCCGCCCTTACCGGGCGGCCATTTCATCATGCTGCACCATCTCGTCACTTCCGGCCATTGGGGACCCTCACTATACCGCGCCGGCTCAGAGCTCCGCCAGCAGCGCCCGCCACAGGGGCCGGGCCGGGTCTGCCACCGCCAGAAAGTGGGGGCTGAGGAGCGTCGCCCGGGCGTTGTAGCGCAGGGGCTGCCCATCGAGACCGAGCACCGCCCCGCCGGCCCCCTCGAGGAGCGCCTGCCCGGCGGCCACGTCCCACTCGCTGCACGGGGAAAAGCGCGGGTACACGTCCCCCTGCCCCGCCGCCAGCTGCACGAACTTGAGCGCACTGCCGCTGTTGCAGCGCTGTACGGGCCCGGCTTCGGCCTCCAGGAAGGCAATGACGCGTTCGAGGCGGTCGTTGCGATGGCGCCGGCTGGCGAGGACGACAATACCGTCGACGGCCCCCGCGGCCCCATGCCCGCCCTGGTCCGCCGTGGAGACGGGGCGGCGGACCCAGCCGTCGCCCTCCGGCACGCAGCACCAGGCCCCCTCCCCGGGCACACCCAGCCAGGCAACGCGCTCCAGGGGCAGGTAGAGCACTCCGAGCACCGGCCGCTGCCGGTCCACCAGGGCGATGTTGATAGTGAACTCGCCGGTGCGGCCGAGGAACTCCTTGGTGCCGTCGAGGGGGTCGACGACCCACAGCCGCTCCCAGCTGCGCCGGTCCACCACGGCCTCGGGGGGCGACTCCTCCGACAGGATGGGCACCTCCGGGGCGAGGCGCCGCAGGCCCTCCAGGAGGATGCGGTGGGAGGCCATATCGGCGCGGGTGAGGGGTGAATCATCGGCCTTGGCGCGGAACTCATCGGCCCGGCTGGAGCGGTACTCGCTGAAGATGGCGTCCCCGGCGGCGCTGCAGAGATCGAGGAGGGCATCGCTGGCCAGGGCAATGGGCCCGGCTGTCATGGGCTGTTCTTCACGGCGTGGCGCCCCGGCCCCCGCGCGGGAGGAGCGCGGCGAGGCCCAGCACCAGCGCCATGCCCGCGGCATCGGCGACGAGGTCTCCCAGGCTCGCAGCGTGCCTTGCAACCTGGCGCACGGCCCGGTCTGCGGCTACCGAGACAGGCTCGGTGCCCCAGTACAGGCGGCGGCGTCCACGGAGGGCGCTTAACAGGCGATGAAGCACAGGTGGGTATCACACTCCTGTTCACAGCGGCACGTCCGGGCAGGCAACCGCACCGCTGCAAGGGTAACCGGCCCCTCCTGCATTGCAAATAAGCCCACCACCCGCGCAGCAGGCCCCTGCAGCAGCGCGCCGAAACCCGCATAATGGAGCTCACGCCAACCGCCGCGAAAGGCCGCCAAAAAACCGTGATTGACTGGAACCGCATCGACACCGTGCTTCTTGATATGGACGGCACGCTCCTCGACCTCCACTACGATAACCACTTCTGGCTCGAGCACCTGCCGCAGCGCTACGCCGACCTCAAGGGCATCAGCGCCGAGGAGGCGCTGGCGCGCATGCGCGGCCACTTTGACGCGCTGCATGGCACCCTGGCCTGGTACTGCCTGGACCACTGGTCTGCCCTTCTGGACCTCGACATCCCGGCGCTGAAGCGGGAGGTGCGCCATATGATCGCCATCCGCCCTCATGCGCTCGAGTTCCTGCGCAGGCTGCACGAGAGCCCGAAGCAGGTGCTGCTGGTGACCAACGCGCACCCGGTGACCCTGGACATCAAGATGGCGGAACTGGACATCCGCCCCTGGTTCGACGACGTGGTGGTCTCGCACCAGTTCGCCGCCGCCAAGGAGGAGCAGGCGTTCTGGGAGCGGCTGCAGGCGCAGCACCCCTTCGACCCGGCGCGCACCCTGTTCATCGACGACACGGAGAGCGTGCTCGAGGCAGCCCGGCGCTACGGTATCGCCCACCTGCTGACGCTGCTGCAGCCCGACAGCCGGCGGCAGAAGCGCATCGACACCCGCTTTCCGGGTATTCACCACTTTGACGAGATCATGCCGGAGGCGGCGGCATGAACGGCGGCAACGCCGTACGGCTGCAGCCAGGCGGGTCGGTCCGTCCCGGTCGCACCCGCAGTGCGCGGAGCGTGGCCCCGGGAGCGGCCCCTTGAACAGCGCCCCGCTTACCCGCCTGCGCATCGACAAATGGCTCTGGGCCGCGCGTTTCTTCAAGACCCGCAGCCTGGCCAAGGCCGCCATCGAGGGCGGCAAGGTACAGATGGACGGCCAGCGGTTGAAGGTGTCAAAGGAGATCGCCGCGGGTGACGTGCTGCGCATCCGCCAAGGCCGGGACGACCGCGAGGTCACCGTGCTCGCCCTCTCGGACCAGCGCCGCGGCGCGCCGGAGGCGCAGGCGCTCTACGAGGAAAGCCCCGACAGCATCGCCCGCCGCGAGGCCGCCGCCGAGGCACGCCGCGCCGCCGGCGGCATCACCCCGAACCCGCAACGCCGGCCGAGCAAACGGGAGCGGCGGCAGATTCACCGCTTCAAGGACGTATCGGGCAGCTGACCGTTCCGGCGCCAGGCTAGGCAGTGACGATACGATTTCGCCCCTCGGCCTTGGCCTGGTAAAGCGCGGCGTCGGCGGCGTCGATAAGGTTGATGGGTTCCAGATCGCCGTCCGGCGCGGCGGTGAACACACCCTGGCTCACGGTCACGCGGTCGCTGGTGGCTGAGCTGCGGTGGGGGATAGCGGCCTCGCGCACAAGCTCCGCCAGGCTCTCGGCAGTGCGCCGGGCAATGTCGGCATCGGCGCCGGGGAGGATAAGAATAAACTCCTCGCCCCCGTAGCGGCCGGCCACCTCGCCGGCACGGCTGGTGGTGCGGGTGAGGATATCGCCCAGGCGCCGCAGCACTTCGTCGCCGGCCGGGTGGCCGTACGTGTCGTTGTAGAGCTTGAAGTGGTCCACGTCGATGAGGATTACCGACAGCTCGCCGTGGCTGCGCCGGGCGCGGTTGATCTCCTGGCGGAGCACGTGGTTCACCAGGCGCCGGTTGCCGAGGCCGGTGAGCTCATCGATGTTGGCAAGATCCGTGAGCTGGCGCCGGGCGGCCTTCAGCTGCCGGTTGCGGTCGCGCAGGGAGCCGGTGAGTTCGCCGAGCTCCCGGGCCATGGCCTCCCGCTCCCAGGACAGGGCGATCATCGAGCGGAAGGAGCTGTGGATCCAGTTACTCACTACCAGCAGCAGCGCACAGACCCCCAGCAGCACGGCCCCCACGAGCAGGTTGTGGGGCTGCTCCCACAGATGCACCAAGCTCCACCAGGCGATGGGAAAGAGCGAGGCAAAGAGAAAGGCCAGGAAGTACTCCCGCACCACCACCATCACCGCGAGGGAAATCGTGGTGATCATCACGATTATCAGCAGCAGCACATATTGCAGGGTGGGCGGAATGTGCGGCGCCACGGCGATATAGGTCGCGGACCAGACACCGCCGGTGAGCAGAGCCCCGAACACCAGCCGCCAGAAGAGCCGCCTCGGCTCGCGCTGATAGCTGTGCCCGGCCAGGGCGTTGCTCATGTGCAGGGAGCGCAGGAGCAGCAGCAGGAGCACCAGGGAGGCCCAGAGCAGCAGCGGCAGCAGCCCGAAGTAAGGCCAGAGCAGCGCGACCATGGCAAGCGCCGCAATGCAGTTCGAGCTCATGCTGGCCACGCGGCCATTCTGCATAAGCAGTTCGAGCTGGGCGGCGAAGAGCTCGTCTTCGCCGATGCGCGGCTGGTAGATCATCGGCACAGTCTAGCGCGCCGGCGCACCGGTGCCAGCGCCCATGGCCGGGTATGCGATGCGGGTCACAAGGGAGCCGTTGCCCCCGCCGGGGCTTTAGGTAACACTCCGGGGTACCGGGGCCGGGCAACGACGGATGTTCGAGTGGCGCAGCATACGCATGTTTTTCGGCATCCTGCTGTGTCTGCCGCTGCTGCACCTTGGCTGGCTGCTGGCGCAGGAGTTTCGCGCCTACCTGGACCCGTCACCGGCCGCCTGGGCGGAGGACATGCAGGCCATCATCCGGGCCGACGAGACCCTCGCCCTGCCGGAAAAACCGGTACTCGTGGTCGGCGGCCGGCGCGTGGTGCTGTGGAACAACCTGCCAGCGATGCTTGCGCCCTACCCCACGCTCCTGCGCGGCCTGGGCGATGCGACCATCGAGGACCTCACCCACTACTACGATCGGCTCATCGGCTTCTACCGGCCCGACATTCTGGTACTGCTGCCGGGCTACGCCGACCTGCACCTGCGCGACAACAAGACCCCCGAGGACCTGGTCGATGCCGTGCGCACGCTGGTCACCCTCAACCGGCAGCACCTCGCCACCGCCATGGTCTACGTGATCGCCCCCCTGAAAATGCCCCTGCACCCCGATGACGACGCGCGCATCGAGGCCATGGGCCGGGCCCTGGCCGCCTGGGCGGCCCGCGAGAGCGGTGTTGCCCTTATTGACGCGAACGGCCTCCTCACCACCGCCAGCGGCCGTCCTGACCCCGCGCTCTACAGCGGCGACGGCATCAATCTCAATGAGGCCGGCTACCTGCGCCTGGCGATGGTGCTGCGGGAGGCACTCCACCAGGGCCACCGCGGCGCCGCGCCAAGGCGTGATCCGGATCAATAGGCGAGTGTTTTTCGGGTCACAGGAGCTAGCATAATGCGCTACTATTCCCCCATGTTTGCCGAAATACCTACCGCCCGCCCTGCCACGCCGCTCCTCGATGCCGTGGACGCCGGCCGCTCCCTTCGCGATCTCACCGAGGCAGAGCTTGACCAGCTCGCGCACGACCTGCGCGGCTATCTGCTCTACAGCGTGGGCCAGTCCGGCGGGCACTTCGGTGCCGGCCTCGGCGTGGTCGAGCTGACGATCGCGCTGCATCATATTTTCAACACGCCCGATGACCGCATCGTCTGGGACGTGGGTCACCAGGCCTACCCCCACAAGATCCTCACCGGGCGCATGCAGCAGATGCACACCATGCGCCAGGCCGGCGGCCTGTCGGGCTTCCCGAAGCGCAGCGAAAGCGAGTACGACACCTTCGGCGTGGGCCATTCCTCCACCAGCATCTCCGCCGCCATGGGCATGGCCCTGGCCGCCGAGAAGCAGGGCATCGACCGCCGCGTGGTCGCGGTGATCGGCGACGGCGCCATCACCGGCGGCATGGCCTTTGAGGCCCTGGCCCACGCCGGCGACGTGCGCCCGAACATGCTGGTAGTCCTCAACGACAACCAGATGTCCATCGGCTACAACACCGGGGGCCTGGCCACCTACTTCGCCAAGATCTGGGCCAGCAAGACCTACATCACCATGCGCGAGGGCAGCAAGAAGGTCCTCAAGAAGATGCGCCCCGCGTGGGATCTGGCCAAGCGCACGGAAGAACACATGAAGGGCATGGTCGCCCCGGGCACCCTCTTCGAGGAGCTCGGCTGGCACTACATCGGCCCCATCGACGGCCACGACCTGCCGCAGCTGGTGCAGACGCTGGAGAACATGCGCGACCTCAAGGGCCCGCAGTTCCTGCACATCTGCACCCGCAAGGGCCGCGGCTACGAGCCCGCCGAGGAAGACCCGGTAGGCTTCCACGCCATCAACAAGATCGAAGGGCCCAAGGCCGACAGCACGCCGGTGCCCGTGCCGGCGGCGCCGGAGCAGAAGCCAAAGCCCAAGCTGCCGAAGTACCAGGACGTGTTCGGGCGCTGGCTCTGCGACATGGCCGAACGGGACGACAAGCTCGTGGGCATCACCCCCGCCATGTGCGAGGGCTCCGGTATGGTCGAGTTCGCCAGGCGCTTCCCGGAGCGCTTCTACGATGTGGCCATCGCCGAGCAGCATGCCGTCACCCTCGGTGCCGGCATGGCCTGCGACGGCATGAAGCCCGTGGTGGCCATCTACTCCACCTTCCTGCAGCGCGCCTACGACCAGTTCATCCACGATGTGGCCATCCAGAACCTCGATGTGACCTTCGCCATCGACCGCGCCGGCCTCGTCGGCCAGGACGGCCCCACGCACCACGGTGCCTTTGATCTTTCCTATATGCGCTGCATACCGAACCTGGTGATCGGCGCGCCGTCGGACGAAAACGAGTGCCGGCAGATGCTCTACGCGGCCTACCAGCACCGGGGGCCGGCGGCCATTCGCTACCCGCGGGGGACCGGGCCGGGCGCCTTTATCGAAGACACCATGACGGCACTGGAGATCGGCAAAGGCGTGGTCGTGCGCGAGGGCAGCGGCACGGCGTTTCTCAACTTCGGCACCCTGCTCCCGGCGGCCCTGGAAGCCGCCGAAACGCTCGGCGCCACCGTTGTCGACATGCGCTGGGTGAAGCCCCTGGACGAGGCGCTGCTGCGCGAGCTGAGCACCGGCCACAGCCTGTTCGTCACCCTGGAGGAGAACGCCATTGCCGGCGGCGCCGGCTCTGCGGTGAGCGAGTTCCTCGATAGAGACGCCCTGGAAGTGCGGGTGTACCGCGCCGGCATTCAGGACAGCTTTGTGGAGCACGGCTCCCAGGGGCAGCAGCAGGCCCAGCACGGCCTCACGGCTGCCGGGCTCCTGGCGGCGGTGCAGGCGCGCCAGGGCGCCATCGAAGCGGCAAAGCCCCAGGCCGTGAGCGTTCAGGGCTAGCCTAGGCCCTCACGAGGTGCGCTGCCGGCTGCCGGAATACGCCGCGCGGGTCTATTATTAGTCGGGCATTGCGCCAGACGAGCTCATAATCAAAGTCCGCGTGATCCGTGGCAATCACCACGGCATCAAAAGCCGCCAGACTTTCCGCCGTGAGTGGCACGCTGGCAAGGTCGAAGCGATAGCGGCGCATCCTCGGGAACACCGGAACGTACGGATCGCTATAGGCTACCTCGGCGCCGCGCTCGTCGAGCAACTGCATGATCGCCGCCGCCGGGGATTCACGCATGTCATCGACGTTTTTCTTGTAGGCCACGCCGAGCACCAGTATCCGGCTGCCTTTCAGAGCCCTGCCCTGGACGTTGAGGCCCGCCACCAGCTTGCTTACTACGTACTCGGGCATGGCGCTGTTCACCTCACCGGCCAGCTCGATGAAGCGCGTGTTAATGCCATATTCCCGCGCCTTCCACGTGAGATAGAAAGGATCAATGGGGATACAATGACCGCCAAGCCCCGGGCCCGGGAAATAAGGCATGAAACCGAAGGGTTTTGTCGCGGCGGCTTCCACCACTTCGAAAATATCGATGCCCATGCGGTCGGCGACGATTTTCATTTCGTTGACGAGCCCAATATTTACGGCTCGGTGAATATTCTCCAGCAGCTTGGTCATTTCCGCGGCCCGCGGTGATGTCATGGGCACAACGCGGTCTACGGCAGCGCCGTAAAGAGCCTTTGCCACCGCGAGGCAGGCCGGAGTCTGGCCGCTGATGATTTTCGGGATGGACCGGGTGCTGAAGCTGGTATTACCCGGGTCTTCCCGTTCCGGTGAATAAACGAGGAAGAAATCCTCGCCGATGGAAAACCCCTGCTCCTGCAGCCGCGGCAGGAGTATTTCTTCCGTGGTGCCGGGGTAGGTGGTGCTTTCAAGGCAGAGCACCTGGCCGGGGCGCAGCTGTGGGAGCAGAGACGAAAGCGTTGCCGTGACGTAGCTGAGGTCCGGCTCGCGGTGCTGCGTGAGCGGGGTGGGCACGCAGAGGATCAGCGCATCGGCGCGGTCGGCGGCGCCGTAGTCCGTGGTGACGACAAAGCCGGGGCCGTGGGCGGCGCGGACGCGCTCGGCGGGAATGTGCGTGAAATAGCTTTCGCCGCGGGCGAGGGCCGCGGGTTTTTCCGGATCGCTATCGAGCCCGAGAACCGGAAAGCCGGCTTCGGCGAAGCGCAGCAGCAGCGGCAGGCCCACGTAGCCGAGGCCCACCACGGCAATAGAGGCGCTGCGATCTTCGATTTTCTCGAGGAGCGCTTCCTGAGGTGACATTGATTGCAGGCCCCTGTTTGCTGAGGCGGTATTCTAGCGCAGCTTTGCCGGAACCGCCCCCGGGAAGCTCTGCGGATGCAGCGTGTGGGAAGTGCTTTGTGGGGGCGCCCCGACTCAGATTGAGGTGGGGAAAATCACAGACCCCGTCGCGACGAGGGCACGACTCCGGCTAGGTTCTGCCACCATGCCTCGTAAAAACCCTCGGCGCAGTTCGACGCAGACACGCGCATGGCAACACTTATCGTGATTTTAAACACGAATCAACCTGTTGAATATACCCATACTAATTTTTCTGAGGCTCAGTATAATCAACGCGTTAAATCAACAAGGAAATATAGCATGTCTACTTTTCGTGAACTTCTCTCCTCAAAGACCAAGCTCAAGGCCGATGCGCGTAAACTCGCCATCAGCGAGCTCGAGAAACTCATCAAGGCCCTGAACGAAGTGCTCGCTGCAGAAAAAACCAAGGCCGCAAAAAAAGAGGAAGCCGCCCGCGCGGCGAATATCCGCAAAATCAACCAGCTCCTCGCGGAAACCGGTCTCGATCCGGAAGATCTCAAGAAGCAGAAAGCCGGCAAGGGCAAGGCTGCAGCCAGAACAAAAGCCAAGGCGAAAGGCAAGCGGGCCAAAGTGAAGCCGAAGTACCGGCTGGTGGTCGACGGCAAAGAGCACCTGTGGTCCGGCCGCGGCCGTGCGCCGCGGGTTTTCCAGGCCCATTTGGATGCCGGTAATACAAAGGAAAGCTGCCTCATCGAGCCTGCCGGCACGAAATGAGGCGCCCAGCGGCGGCAGCCGACCTCCGGCTGTCGCCCGGCACGGTTCCTGAGACGAAACATACCGCTGCCTGAGGCAGGCAGCCAAGGAACGCCTCTGTTTGCCCGCCTGGAGCGATATACTCCCTGAAAACATCATAAGAGCGGTACGACCGCCGGGGAGTTGTGTGGCAAAAGACGGCCTGCCTGCCAGTGGGGTGCTCAGCGCGGCGTTTCCCGCGGAGCGCATTCCCCGAAAACACCATCTGGAGCTGTGGCGTCGCGTCTGCAGCATCGAATGTAACGTCGTCCCCCTCACCCCGGACTGGGGCTTCTGGGGCGATGTGTCTTCCTGGTCCGTAGCCGACCTCCTCATTACACACCAACGCATCAGCGCCACACGCTACGAGCGCACCGCCCGGCACGTCGAGCAGAACAACAGCGAGTGGCTGATCGTCTGGCGCGTGCTCAAGGGCAGCCAGGCCGCCGTGATAGATGACCGCGTCCACATGCGCTGGGACCCGACAACCATCGGCGTGCAGGACTGGAGCATTCCCTACGTCGCCGTAGCCAGTGATTATGAACTGATCACCGTGGCGGTCCCGCGGGAGCGCGTCTCGGCGGCAGACTTCATGGGCCACAAAAGCCCAGCGGTGGGCTGGGAGGTGGCGTCCGCGCAGGGCCAGCTCCTGTGCATGGCCGTGGAAAACCTGTTGGCGCAGCTCCCCCGGCTCACGAACGAGGAGGCCCCGGCCATCGCCGCGGGCTTCACCGGGCTTGTGGGCGGGCTGCTGCTGTCGGAGGCAGACCTGCTGCGCAATCACTATGCCGAGACCAGCCGTATCGATGCCATGAAGCAATTCGTCAACGAGCACCTGCGCGACCCGACCCTCGGGGTGCTGATGCTCTGCGAGCGCTTCCACTGTTCCCGGGCCACGGTCTACCGGCTGTTCGAGGCCGAGGGCGGCGTCGCGTCCTACATCCAGCGCCAGCGGCTGCACACCTGCATGCGCGAGCTGACGCGCATCCAGAACCCTCCCAAGGGCGTGCTGGAGCAGGTCGCCTCAGCCTGGGGCTTCACCAACCCGCATCGCTTCAGTCGCCTGTTCAAGGCACAGTTCGACCTCTCGCCCCAGGAGGCCCTGCGTGCGCAGACGCCCAACAGCGGGAAGGAGACCGAGCGGCGCGATGAGCAGGACTACTGGCAGAATGCAAAACTGCTGAGTGACTGGATGAACAGCCGTCGCTGCCGTTAGCACCGGACTTATTAAAGTCTCACTTAAACTGCCATTTGGTCCCAGCATGAGCGGGTTTTGGGCATAAGTACGCGCTGCGCACTGACACGCATAGATTAAGAACCCGTAATATAAAGTGATTGCACACGTGGATGGCAAGCAGTCATGACGATACGGAACGGTGAGCACGGGTCAGGCATCAACAGGCAGGGCAGGGCCTGTGCAGCGTGACCATTCCCCCGGCAAGCGATGAACGACCTGTGCAGCGCCTCTGCGTCCAGGCCGACCGACTGCCGGCGGCGCAGCACCTCATCGCGCTGCGCCTCGCCCTGAAAGACCACTGCGACGTCTACCCCCTCACTACACCCTGGACTCTGCAGCGCGATCTCGAGAGCTGGCGCGTGGGTGGTCTGATCTTCAGTCACTGGAGCCTGTCGGCGGCACGCCATGAGCGCAGCCAGGCCATGGCCGACAGCGGCGGCAACAACTGGCTCGTATTGCGCATCCTGCAGCGCGGCCGCCAGGCCCTGATCATCGACGACCGCCACCACGTCACCGTCAACACCGACACCATCCTGCTCACAGACTGGTCCATGCCCTGGGTCTGCAACAGCAGTGACTGCCACTTGTTCACCGTCGGCATTCCGCGCAGCCACCTCTCCGCCCACAAGCTGCTGAACGTCAAGATCCCCGCCCTCAGCTGGAACCGCAACACCGCCGAGGGCCTCCAGCTGGCATCGATGGTGGCGCTCCTCTGGAAGCAACTGCCGACGCTGGACGCGGCCGACGCCGAGAGCGTGGCCCGGGGCTTTGTCGGCTTTCTCGACGGCATCCTGAGCAACCATCCGACGCTGCTTCGCGCCCAGTACGCCAATACCTCGCGGCTGGCGGCCATGAAGTCTCTGCTCAACGAGCGCCTTCAGGACCCGGAGCTCGGTGTCACCACCCTTTGTGAGCAGTTTGCCTGTTCCCGCGCGACGGTCTACCGCCTCTTCGAGCGCGACGGGGGCGTCGCCGCCTTCATTCAGCAGCAGCGCCTGCACGGCTGCATGACCGAACTGGCGCGCGGCGACCGGGCTGCCAATGCCACGCTGGCGCAGTTGAGCCGGCGCTGGTGCCTGGGCAGTGCCGCACGCCTGTGCCGCCTGTTTGAAGACTACTTCGCTCTGACGCCCCAGGGCGTGCTTGCCGCCCGCAAAGCGGACCAGGCGATCAGCGCCGGCAAGAGCACCAACCTGCAGCTGCAGCTTGCCACCGGCATCAACCGCGCTATCGCGGAGGACAGCACCCGGCCGGCCTCGGACCCCTGGCAGGAACCGGCCGCACGCGCTACTTTAGATCCGTAAACGTCGTGCACTGCACTGTGCTACCGAGCAGCAACAATGGTGGCGTCGATCAGCCAACGGACGGCATCGCCACCACCGCCTGCAGATCGCACCGCTCTGCGGCCTTTGCGACAACAACGCAGCAGGCATCGAGGCGGCGCTGACAGGCGCACGAAGACCAAAAGCCGGGTCGGAAACGCCCCGGAAACGCACCGCAGGGAGGACGCCATGACCTGGCTGGTCGTACACTGCAAGGCCCGGAGCGAAGACCTCGCACAGGAGAACCTCCGCCGCCAGGGCTATGAGGTCTTCCTGCCGCAGCTGCGGCAGCGCAAGCGCCGGCAGAACCGCTGGCAGTGGGTGACCGGCCCCCTCTTCCCGCGCTATCTGTTCGTGAATGTCGCCCTCGGCGAGCAGGACACCGCCACTATCCGCTCCACCGTCGGCGTGGTCACCCTGGTGCGCTTCGGCCAGGCCCTGGTGCCCATGCCCGACGCCGTGATCGACTATCTGCGCCGCTGCGAAGACCCGGCGCTGGGCGCCCGCTCAGACAGCGACTGGCCGCACAGGCCCGGGGATGTGGTGGAAATCCTGCAGGGCCCCTTCGCGGGGCTTACGGGCATCTACCAGGTGCCGAAAGACGCAGACCGGGCGGCCATCCTGGTGGACCTCCTGGGCCGGCGGAATACCGTGCTGGTCGAACGCGAAGCCCTGGGCGACGTGGTGACCCCAGCCACTGCCTGAGCCCTGCGGAAATGAGCCCACCTGTAGGCTGGGACCGGCGACCTCGCGCGACCGGTTGTCCCTTGCGCCCACCCGAGCCGGCGCGGCGGCGATTATGCCACAGAGCTCCCGGCTCCCGGCTCCTGGCCCCCGGTCGGGACTGGCCCGCCACGGCGCTGGTATAATCGCCATAACGCAGGAAGGACCGTCATCCCATGCCCAGCCGCAAGAAAGCCGACACCGACGCCAGCCCCGCCACCCTGGAGGCGACCATCGCCGAGATCGAGGGCATCCTCGGGCGCATGGAGGGCGAGGAGCAGCCGCTGGAGCAGTCTCTCAAGGATTTCGAGGCGGGCATCACTCTCACCCGCCGGGCCCAGGCCCTCCTCCAAGAGGCGGAACAGCAGGTGCAGAAGCTCACAGAAAACGCCGACGGCGAGCCCGCGGCCACAGCGCTGGACGACGACGCAGACGCCTGACCCATGAACCGGACCCCCGACTCCTGGAGCGGCACCCGCTGTGCGAGCAGCCCCCCCTGCGGGAGCGGCGTCCTCGCCGCGACGAACCCCGGATGCCCCGCCCCATGACCCTGTCTGCAGATCGCGAGCGCTTCGAGGCCCACGCACACCCGCTGGTTGAGGCGCAGCTCAGCCAGGTGCCCACAACCCTCCGCGAGGCCGTTGCCTATGCCCTCAGCGTCGGCGGCAAACGCATCCGGCCGATCCTCGTCTATCGCGCCGCCCGCGCCCTCGGCCACGGTGATGCGCCGGCCCTGGAACACGCCGCGGCCGCCATCGAGCTGGTCCACACCTACTCGCTGATCCACGACGACCTGCCGGCCATGGACGACGATGACCTGCGCCGGGGTCAGCCAACGCTGCACCGGGCCTATGACGAGGCCACGGCAATTCTCGTGGGAGACGGCATGCAGGTGCAGGCCTTCAGCCTGCTCACGGCGGCGCCGGGCCTCACTGCGGCACGGCGCCTGGCCATGGTTGACGTGCTGGCCGCGGCCTCGGGCTTCCCGGGCATGGTCGGCGGCCAGTACATCGACGTCGCCGCCACCGGCGAGGCCCTCGGCCTCGACGCGCTGAAGGCCATGCACAACCTCAAGACCGGCGCGCTTATCCGCGCCGCCCTCGCCCTCGGCGGCCACAGCGCTGATGCCGACGAAACGGCGCTACTGGCCCTCGATCGCTACGGCGAACACATTGGCCTGGCCTTCCAGGTGGTGGACGACATCCTCGACGTGGAGAGCGACAGCGCCACCCTCGGCAAAACCCAGGGCAAGGATGCCGCCGCCAACAAGAGTACCTACGTCAGCCTGCTGGGCATCGACGGCGCCCGCCGCGAAGTCACCACGCTCCTCGACGCGGCCATCGCCACCCTCAGCCCCCTCGGAGACAACGCCGACGACCTCCGTGAGCTGGCCCGCTACATCGTCGCGCGCGACCGCTGAGGCAGGCCCGGCAGTAAACCCACAGCCCCTCGACGCAGGGGCGCGCCTCACACGGGGGCCGGCGCCTTACTCGTCGAACATATGGCCGAGCTTGGCGCCCTTGGTGCGCAGGTACTTCTCGTTGTGGGGGTTGCTGTCGGTTTGCAGCGGCACACGGTGCAGCACCTCGATACCCAGCTCTTCGAGGGCCATGACTTTGCGCGGGTTGTTGGTCATGAGGTTGATGCTGGTGATGGCCAGGTGGGCGAACATGGGGCCGAGGATGGTGTAGTCGCGCATATCGGGGCCGAAACCCAGCTGCTCATTGGCCTCTACGGTGTCGGCACCCTCGTCCTGCAGGCGGTAAGCGCGGATCTTGTTCAGCAGGCCGATGCCACGTCCCTCCTGGCGGAGATAAAACAGCGCACCGCGCCCCGTCTCAGCAATGGCCTTGAGGGCCGCCTCGAGCTGGTTACCGCAGTCGCAGCGCAGGCTGAAAAGGGCATCGCCGGTCAGGCACTCGGAGTGCACCCGCGCCAGCACCGGAGCACCGTCGCCGACGTCGCCCATGGTGAGCACCAGGTGTTCCTTGCTGGCCGCGGGGTCCTCGAAACCGTGCATCGTGAAGACGCCCCAGTCTGTGGGAAGCCGGGACGACTCGACGTACCTTACCGTCACGCGCTGGTCCATCCAAAAAAGGGGCGCCAGTCTAGCAGGGAGGGGGTGTGGTGGCGAGCAGACACTGACCGGCCACTCACCAGCGGCTGGTCAGGGACAGGACACCGTTGTCCTCGGATAGCTGCACATGGCGCAGGTAGCTCATGCCCAGGAGGACGGTCCTCGGGTAGTCCCCGTCGACCACCGTCGCCCGCACGTTAGCAACGCGGATACCGCCGACTTCGACGCTGTTCAGGGTGACGCTGTGCCCTGCCACGGTGCTGCCCGCAGTCTCTACCTGGATGGGCTCCCCCGCGCTGCTATCGATACCGAGGGCCGCGGCGTGCTGGCGGCTCATGGCCACCACATTGGCGCCGGTGTCGATAAGCACTTCGACGCGGCGGCCGTTGATGAGCGCGGCCGTGCGGTACTGCATGCGTTCATCCCGGGAGACGGTCACCGAGCGCTTCTCCGGCGCCGTGTAGGCCCCGGCAATGCGCTCCGACACACCCGCCCGGCGCGTCTCGCCGCCGATCTCGAGCACCGCTTCGCGGGCGGTGGCGGCCAGGAGCCGGACCCCGGCGGCCCGCTCGCCATCGCGCAGCGTGTAGCGGCGACCGTCGATGGTGAGCACCGCCATGCCCGGCAGGAGCGCCTCGACCTGGACGCTGTCCTGGGCCGCTGCGGGCCCGGGAAGCAGACACAGCAGCGACAGCAGCGACAGCACCAGGGCAGGGGCAAACCGCCGGAAACCGGGGCTCTGCGAGACCCGGGCGGCGCGGATGAGGGTGGCGGCGGTCATGTGAGGGCCTCCGCGCCGCTCAGGGCGGCGATCGCCAGATGCAGGGTGACGCAGGTCATGGCGCCGGCGACGAGGTCATCGGCCATGATGCCAAGGCCACCGCCCACGTCCTTGTCGAGAACGCTCACGGGCCAGGGCTTGGCGATATCGAGGAGCCGGAAGACGACGAAGGCGATGGCCAGCCAGAGTGGCGACGCGGGCACGGCCCAGAGCGCCACCCAGAGCCCGGCGAACTCGTCCCAGACAATGCCCGGATGGTCGTGAACGCCGAGCTGCCGGCTGGCGACGCCGCAGAGCCAGATGCCGCCGACGGAAGCGGCCAGGATCACGGCGCTGTAGGCCCAGAGCGGCAGGGGCGCAAGGAGGTACCAATAGATCACCGCCGCGGCAACGGTGCCGACGGTACCGGGCGCCCAGGGAGAAAGGCCGCTGCCAAAGCCGAAAGCGGCGAGCTGAGCGGGGTTTCGCAGCAGCGCTGGTGCCTGTGGCTCGCGCTGGTTTTGCAGGTGGTCGCCCATGGGCCGCTCCGCCTTGGCTGTGGGTGAAAGGGGTCGAAGCGCCAACCGCTGCATGGGGGTGGCGCCGCCAGTGTAGTCCGAAATCAGAAGTGCCGGTAACCGCTGGCATCCTCCGCTTTCCCGTCGACGCTGAGACCACCGCCCTCACGGACCTCGCCGATGCGCGTGCAGCCGGCGGGCAGCGGTACAGCAGCGGGAATAGTGAAGGCCAGCTCGTAGTCATCACCGCCACTGAGGGCCCAGGCGCGGCCGGGCCCGCCGGCGGCGGC
>NZ_KN234788.1 GCF_000764025.1 Pseudohaliea rubra DSM 19751
ATCTTCTACCACGATCGCCAGCTGAACGAGCGTTTCCTCGGGGTTGTGACCTGAGCCGGTCCCGGCAACCCCTTCCATCCACCAGCACGTGAGCAATCCATGCAAGAGGTAAAGCACTTCATCGCCGGGGAGTACTGCGAGTCCTCCCTCGGCCGCACCTTCGACAATATCAACCCCTGCAATGGGGAAAAGATCGGCGTGGTCCACGAGGGTGGTGAGGCGGAGATCAACGCAGCCGTCGCCGCCGCGCGCGAGGCGCTCACCGGTGACTGGGCGCGCATGCCCGAACAGCAGCGGACGGAGGTGCTCCATGCCGTCGCCGACGGCGTCGAGAAGCGCTTCGACGAGTTTCTCGAAGCCGAGTGCCTCGACACCGGCAAGCCCTACAGCATTGCCAGGCACATCGACATTCCCCGCGGCGCCGCCAACTTCCGGGTCTTTGCCGATGCCGTGCGCAGTGTACCGACCGAGGCCTTCCACATGGAAACGCCGGATGGCTCCGGGGCCTACAATATTGCCGTGCGCAAGCCCAAGGGCGTTATCGGTGTCATCAGCCCCTGGAATCTGCCCCTCCTGCTCATGACCTGGAAGGTCGGCCCGGCCCTGGCCTGCGGTAACAGTGTCGTCGTCAAGCCGTCGGAAGAGACCCCCACGACGACCGCGCTCCTCGGCGAGGTCATGAACGAGGCGGGCGTGCCACCGGGCGTATTCAATGTTGTCCACGGCTTCGGGCCTGACTCGGCCGGCGAGTTCCTTACCCGCCACCGGGACGTCGATGCGATCACCTTTACGGGAGAGACCCGCACCGGCGAAGCGATCATGCGCGCGGCCGCAAGCGGCGTGCGGGACGTCTCCTTCGAGCTGGGCGGCAAGAATCCGGCGTTGGTGTTTGCTGATTGCGACATGGACCGGGCGATCGAAGGCACACTGCGCTCCGTCTTCGCCAACTGCGGGCAGGTCTGCCTGGGAACGGAGCGTGTCTACGTCGAGCGCTCGATCTTCGACGAGTTCGTGGGGCGCCTTGCCGAGGCCGCAGGCCGCTACAAGCTCGGCCGCCCGGAAGATCCCGCAACGGATATGGGCCCCCTGGTCTCCCATGAGCATCAGCGCAAGGTCCTTTCCTATTACGAGCTGGCGAAGGAAGAGGGCGCCAACGTGATTATCGGCGGTGGCGTGCCGGCTATGCCCGGCGATCTCGCGAACGGCGCCTGGGTGGAGCCCACGATCTGGACCGGCCTGCCGGAAAGCTCACGCATCGTGCGCGAGGAGATCTTCGGCCCCTGCTGCCACATCCAGCCCTTCGACGACGAGGAAGAGGCGATCCGTCTCGCCAACGACACCCCCTATGGTCTTGCCGCCGCGATCTGGAGCCAGGACGCGTCCCGCGTTTTCCGGGTCACACCGCTCATCGAGGCGGGCATCACCTGGGCCAATGCCTGGTTTCTTCGGGACCTGCGCACGCCCTTCGGCGGCTGCAAGCAGTCGGGCATCGGCCGCGAGGGCGGCGTCCACTCTCTCGAGTTCTACTCCGAGCTCCAGAACATCTGCATCAAGATCTGAACGAGGCTAGCGCATGGCAACCCTGGACAAAGCAACGGTCGACAAGCTCGCGGAGCACCTGGAAAACGCGGAGCTGGAGGCCCGGGACGTCGTCAAGATCACGGACGACTACCCGGTCATGGACTACGAGGACGCCTACAACATCCAGTGGGAAATCCGTCGTCGCAAGGAGAGTCGCGGCCACCGCATCGTCGGCATGAAGATGGGGCTCACCTCCTGGGCCAAGATGGCGCAGATGGGGGTCGAGCAGCCCTGCTACGGCTTCCTCGCCGACTACTTCAGCTGTGAGAGCGGGTCGGCCATCGACACGTCGAAGCTGATTCATCCGAAGGTCGAGGCGGAGATCGCCTTCGTCACGAAAGCGCCGCTGCGCGGCCCCGGCTGCCACGTGGCCGATGTGTTTGCGGCAACGGAGTTCATCTTGCCCGCCGTCGAGGTCATCGATTCCCGCTACCGCGACTTCAAGTTCGACCTGATCAGCGTCTGCGCCGACAACAGCTCCTCCTCCCGCTTCGTGACCGGGGGCCGCCGGCTGCCGGTCGACGCCACGGACCTGACCACCCTCGGCGTGGTCATGGAGAAGAACGGCGAGATCGTCGAGATGAGTACCGGCGCAGCCGTGCTGGGCAACCCGGCGGCCAGCGTGGCGATGCTCGCCAACATGCTGGGTGAGCGCGGCGAGGAGATTCCAGCGGGCACCTTCATCATGACCGGCGGCGTGACCGCGGCTGTGGCCGTGGAGGCTGGTGACGTCATCAACGTGCGCTACCATGAACTCGGCAGCCTCTCCATGAGGTTCGTGTGAACACGGCCGCCCGCAGCGCCCTGCGCGCCGGAGCGCTGCTCGCGCTCCTCGGCATCGCCGCCTGCGAAGCACCGCTGCGGCTCGACGGAGTCGAGGCGAATCGAGCCGAGCCGGTGAAGCGCTATGACACGCTGCAGGCGGCCGCCGCCACGTCCGACAGGTTGGTCGTGGTAAGTTCCGCCGGTGCCGCGCTGGTCTCTCGCGACGATGGGCAGAGCTGGCACCGCGATGCGCTCCCCGGCGCGCCCTCGCTCATTGACGTTACCGCCTGCCCGGGCGGCGAGCTCTTCGCCCTCGACTCGGAGCGCCGCGTCTGGGCCCTTGCCAGTGATGGCAGCTGGCAGAGTGAAAGCCTGCCCACCCCGGAAAGCACGCTCTCCATTCACTGCGCACCGGGCGGGCGGCTCTGGGTTACCGCCGGCTTCGCCACGCTTCTGCACCGCCCGGTCGCCGGTGGCGCCTGGACCGAAGACAGCCTCGGTGACGACCTGCAGTTCACCCGTGTCAAGTTCGTCGATGCCGAGCACGGTTTCGCGGTCGGTGAGTTCGGCACCGTGATCACCAGTAGCGACGGCGGTGACAGCTGGGATTACCTGCCACCGATACCCAATGATTTCTATCCCATGGCTGCCGACTTCCTCGATCCCTTTACGGGCTGGGTCGGCGGCCTCGATGGCGTCATCTGGGAAACCACCGACGGTGGTCAGCAGTGGACACGCCAGGAGACGGGCAGCGCCACGCCGGTCTATCGCATCGAGGCATCGAACGCGGGCGTGGTCGCAGTCGGTGGCGCCGGCAAGTACTACGAGTATGTCGGCGGCAGCTGGGTCAAGCCAGCCAATGCGCCGGAAGTACTCGCCTATTTCCGCGCGGTCGAGCTCCTCGGTCCGGAGCGGATTCTGCTTGCGGGCGCCGGCGGCGCCATGGCGCTGCTGGACCGGTCCACCCCCGTGCGGTCCAACGCGAAGAGAGAGTTAGCCAGTGAATAAGTTCGGTGTGATCAGCAGGTTCTTCCGCCTCATCGAGGTCTGGGTCTTCTATCACCCCAAGACCTTCCTGGCTGCGATTCTCCTGGCGACGGCTTTCTTCGCGACGCGCATTCCCTACGTGCAGATGTACTCTGACTTTGCCGACCTGCTTCCGCAGGAGCATCCCTACATCCAGTTGCATAACGAGGTGAAGGACACCTTCGGCGGCGCCAACAATATCGTCATGGCACTGTCCGTTCGCGAAGGCGACGTGTTCAATACCGAGACCATGGAACGCATCCACGCCCTTACCCAGGGCGTCGACAGCCTTCCCGGGGTGAACCACAACCTGGTGCGCAGCGTGACGCACCGCACGGTGCGCAAGACTTGGCTCACCGAGATGGGCACCATGAACTCCGAGCCCTACTTCGATCCGCTTTACCCGGAAGTCACCGAGGCGGAAGCCGCCGCCCTGCGGCTCGATGTCATGAGCGACCCCTCGGTCTACGGCCTGCTGGTTTCGCCGGACCTGAAGTCCGCGCTGATCAAGGCGACCTTCAACGAGGGCCAGCTCGACTACGTGGCCATCTTCGAGCAGCTCAACGAGCTCAAGGCCGAGGTGCTTGCTGCCGACGGGCCCGCGATCGACGTCTACACCACCGGGCAGCCGGTACTCCTCGGCTGGGTGTACAGCTATCTGGGCCAGATCATGCAGATTTTCCTGCTCACCCTGGGGATTCTGACCGCGCTTCTCGTGCTCTATTTCCGCACCCGCATCTACGGTATCGCCCTGCCCCTGGTCGGCGTTGCGATCTCGGCGACCTGGGGTCTCGGCATCGTATCGATGCTCGGCTACAACCTGGACCCGCTGACCCTGGTGATTCCGTTCCTGATTACGGCGCGAGCCATGTCTCACGGCATCCAGCTGGTCGAGCGCTACTACGTGGAGCTGCCGCACGCCCGGGATAACCACGATGCAGCCCGGCGCACCTTTGAAACGCTGTTCCGGCCGGGCACCCTGGGAATTATTTCCGACGCGGTCGGCCTGCTGCTCATTGCCCTCGGCTCTTCGCCGATCAACGTGAAGCTGGGTATCTACGCGTCGATCTGGGCCTCCACCGTGGTTATCACGGTGCTCATGGCCGTACCGCTCCTGCTTTCCGTGCTGCCCATGGCCCGGGCCCGGGATAATGCGGCCGGGGGCGGGCGCGGTGTTTTCCGCAGCGCTGCCAACCTGGTCATCAGCCGCGCCGGTTCCACCGCGATCATCCTGTTCGCCGTCGCTGTCTATGCCGTCGGTGGCTTCCTGAGCTCGAAGGTACAGATCGGCGAGTCGGAACCCGGCTCGCCGATTCTCTACCCGGACCACGACTACAACGTGTCGTCCAAGAACATCAACGATAACTTCCCGGGCTCCGAGGAGATGTACGTCGTTGTGAGCACCGCAGAGCCCGGCGGTATCAAGCGGCCGGAAGTGCTGAACGCGATCAGGGACTTCCAGCGGCACATGCTGGCCGACCCGGACATGGGCGGCAGCCGGGGCATCACGGACCTGGTGCTGCAGGTGAACCAGATCCTGCATAACAACGATCCGCGCTGGGCCATCATCCCGGATGAGCCGAGCTACGTCGGCGGCCTCCTGTTTGCCTACATGGCATCAAGCCCCATTCCCGGAGCGCTGAAGGAGTTCATCGATACGGACGAGCAGACCGCCAATATCGTCTTCTTCTACAAGGACCACAAGGGCGAGACCCTGCGCCGTGCCATCCACATGGCCAAGACGTGGATCGAAGACCCGGCCAACCAGGTCGAGGGCATGGAAGTGCGCCTCGCCGGGGGGCCCATCGGTGTGACCGCGGCCATCAACGAGGCGGCCTACCAGAGCAACCTGGTCATCATCCCCGCAGCTATGGCGATCATTTTCCTGTTCGTTACGCTGTTCTACTGGTCCCTGCATGCGGGCTGGCTGATGTTTATGGTGATGACCTTCTGCACGGTGGCCACCTATGCCTACATGGGCCTCGTGGGCATCGGCATCGACGTGAATACGGTACCGATCATTGCTGTTGGTATCGGCGTCGGTATCGACTATTCGATCTACATGATGGACCGGGTCCGCGAGGAGACGGCGGCCGCCGCCGGTGACCTGGAGATCGGAGTGCGCAATGCCATCGCCACCACCGGCAAGGCGATCGCTTTCACCGCCACAGCGCTGATCGGTGGGGTGGTTATGTGGGCGCTGGTCTCGGAACTCCGCTTCCAGGCCGACGCCGCGCTGCTGCTGGTGGTCATGCTCGTTCTCAACGCCTGGGCGGCGGGCAATCTTGTCCCCGCCTGGATCGTACGTTTCCGCCCCGGCTTCATCGTCCGGGCGAAACCCCACCAGGAGGAAGGAGAGTCGGCGGCGCTGCCTGCCGGTGCCTGAGGCATTGTCAGTAAGCATCGTCATTACAACGTTGTGCGATACCACGACACAGAGGGTAAACCATGAAAAATAACGTTAAGAGACTGGCCGTCGCGACATCGACGGCACTCCTGGCGGCGGTGGCCGCACAGGGGATCAGCGCGCAGGAACGCTGGGATACTGCCGGCTTCGTCGAGAACGCCACGTTCTATCGCGACGGGTTCGGGCTCTCCAAGTCCCGGAACACGGCCCAGTTCGAGTTCAGCAAGGAATTCGGCAAGAAGATGGGGCTTTCCAACTTCCGCGTCAGCGGTACGCTCCGCGCGACCTATGACGCGGTTTATGACCTTAACGACGATGAATGGGGCGATGGCGCCGGCGGCCCGCGCAGCTTCCAGAACTTCGGCAGCACCACCGCGCAGGCGCTCTTCGGCGGCAACGGTGACTCGCCCTGGGGCTCCTCCATCCTGGGGAATGCTGGCGCCGCCGCCGGCAACCCCATCCCGCCCGGCTTTCTCTTCGATGTGGCGGGGAATCCGAACGAGGGCCTCAAGGTGCTGGGCGAGGACTTCCACGGACCCAATGGCGGGGTAACCATCGGTGTTCCGGTCCGTCCCTGTGACGATGACAGTCGCGGCTGCAACCTCGATGACTACATGGACTTCGACACCAACGACCTGCGCTACCCGGACTTCAACGACCAGCTCGATTTCATCCGGGAACTCTACGTCGAGGGCAGCATTCCCACGGGCACCATGTCTGAACTCTTTCTGCGCATCGGTAAGCAGCAGGTGGTTTGGGGCCGCACGGACCTGTTCCGGGTTCTCGACATCATCAACCCGGTCGATTATCAGCGGCATAATATCTACGACGAGCTGGAGGACATCCGTATTCCCCAATGGATGGCGACGGCAGAGTATCGTTTCGGTGCCATAGGTGGCTTTGACGACCTGAACTTCCAGGCGGTCTGGAACTTCGACCAGTTCCGGCCGAACAATCTGGGCCAGGGTGGCGGGCCCTACAACATTCTCGACGCGGCCTCGTTCTTCCGGGCCATGAACAACTGCTGGGATAACGGTTGTACCGTCTCCAACTTCGTGCCGGCGGCTGCCATCGGTCTAACCGACGATCCGGGCCTGCTCGCCGCAGACTTCGCGCCCGGCGTCATCGGCATCCGCGACGTGGACCTGCCCGACTGGGAGCTCGGCAACACCCAGGGCGGCGTCAAGCTGGAGGGTGTTTACAAGAGCGTTGGCTTCTCGCTCAACTACTATCACTACTTCCAGCAGCTGCCGGTGCTGCGCGGCGGTATTCCCGCCACCAACGCTTTCACCGGCGAGGTTGGCGTCTGGGATCACCTGATCGCCTTCGACGTGAACTTCCCTGAAGTCGACCTCTTCGGCGGTTCCCTCGACTTCTACGTGGATCCGATCAAGTCCGTGTTCCGCGTTGAGGCGGCCTACACCCAGGGCGAGGAAATCCAGAACACGCTGGATCCGCAGCTTTACTCGGAGACGGACATGTTCCGCTGGGTGCTCGGCTGGGACCGCAACACGTTCATCCCCTTCCTCAACAAGACCCGCGCGTTCCTTATCTCTGCCCAGGTCTTCGGTGAGCACGTGCTCGACCACGAGCTGGAGCAGCGCCCGCTTGGCGTCGCCGGTATGCCGAACTGGGAGGACAACTACATCGCCACGCTGCTGATCAAGGGCTGGTACAAGTCCGACACCATCAGCCCGCAGGTCATCATGGCCTGGGACTACGAGGCCGGCGCCGGGACCATCGCGCCATCCGTGGACTGGCTGATCAGCGATAACTGGCGCCTCCTGGTCGGCTTCAACATCAAGGTGGGCGACGACATGGCCGACCAGTCCTTCGACGACTGCCGGACCTGCAACCCGTTCCCGCCCTTCACGGCTACGCCTGCCCACGCAGACCCGTTCCAGTCCGGCTCCGTCGGCCTGTCGGGGATCGAGCCGCTGGGCCGTTTCCGCGCCGGCCCCCTGGGCAGCGCCAGCCAGGAAGACGAGTTCCAGGTCACGCTGCGCTACCGCTTCTAACTTGAGATAACGACAGGGAGATACCCATCATGTTCAGGAAAACACTGTTTGCCGCCAGCCTCGCGCTGGCCGGCACTGCGGCGGCCCAGGCCGCCACCATGGAGGACGTCGAGCGCTCCTTCTACCCCTACAAGGACGGCGTTCCGACGGTCGACGGGCTGACCCCGGGCACGGTGCTCAATGCGGGCAACGTGGATCAGTTCAAGGAGGCGCTGGATCCGGCGCTGTACCAGCACGTGAAAGATGGCTGGGTAGAGATTACGGTCGGTGAGACGACCTCCTTCGACCTTCACCCCAATTACGTGCAGGCCACCCGCGACTCGCTCGGCAAGGTTTCCCTCGGCGACAGCCTCGGCCAGATCAACGGCTTTGTCGCCGGTCGACCGTTCCCGGAAGAACCGTCCATGGATGATCCGCGCGCCGGAGAAAAGCTCGCCTGGAACTACCGCTACGGCTACAACTGGGGCGACAACGCCGCGATCTACCCGTTCTACTGGCGTTACCGCGACATGGACTCCGGCAAGGTGGAGCGGACCATCAAGTTCAACTTCCACTTTCTCAACTATATGCACCGCGTGAACCAGCCGCCGGTACCCGAGTTCGAGGACAACCCCTCAGAGCTGTTCCGCGCCATCTATGTACAGGTGCTGGAACCCTTTGACGTCAAGAACACGCAGCTGCTGATCCACCGGCATGACGATGACCAGGTCGCCGACAACACCTGGCTTTATCTGGGCTTCCAGCGCCGCGTGCGCCGCCTGGCCTCCGGCCAGATCACCGATTCCTTCCTGGGCTCGGACCTGATGATCGAGGACTTCGAAGGCTACAACGGCCGCCTCTCGGACATGAACTGGAGCTACAAGGGCACTGAGAACATTCTGCTGCCGTTCTACAACCACAACAACATGGAGCTGGCGACCGATCTTGAGGATCGCGAGGGCTACCAGTTTGTCGATTTTGGCGGCAAGGGCGGGTGCTTCCCGGAAATCAGCTGGCAGCTGCGCAAAGTCTATGTGCTTGAGTCGGACCCGGTGGACGATAACCACCCGATCAGCAAGCGTGTCCACTACGTCGACGCCCAGACCTTCACCCTGCCCCGGACCCTGACCTATGACCGCAAGGGCGACCTGTGGAAGTCCTGGACCATCGGCCAGGCGCATCCGGACCACCACCTGCCGAAAAACAAGGGCACGGGGGTGTCCATCGACGACGCGTTTTCGATGATCGATGTGCAGGCGTCGCACTGCACCACCGGTCAGTTCAAGGGCCAGGTGGACCCGGAACTGAACCCGGTGAAACTGTTCAGTGTGCAGAACATGCGCGCCACCGGCCGCTAGGTTCATCCAGGCCGACTGGCTCCCCCGCCGCCGTGCGGCGGCGGGGGAGCGTTTTTTCTGCTCCATGACAGGCAGGTGACCATGAACGAACCCATCGATCTCAAGTTTTTCTTCAATTTTCGCAGCCCGTACTGCTACATCGCTTCGAAAACGTTTCTGCCTGCCTTCGACCAGTTCAATATCCGCCTGCACTGGCGCCCGCTGGGGGGCTGGTCGGGCCGTTCCTCGCCGGAACGGGCCAAGGTCAAGGTGCCGCTGACGCGGCAGGATGTGCGCCGCATCACGGCGAAGATGGGCATCCCCATGAATCCGCCGCCGATCACGACCGACCCCACCCGCGCCGGTGCGGTCTCCCTGCTTGCCGAGCAGCGCGGTCTCCTCAGGGAATGGATCGTCGAGATCATGCGCGCCGAATGGGCCGGAGGGCGCGACATTGGTGAGGAGGATGTCCTGGTCGAGGTGGCCTCCGCGATCGGCCTCGACGCCGGCGAGACGCGGGCCGCCTGGGAAGACGCGGGAAAGCTGAAAGTCCTCGACGACAACTGGACCGAGGCCCAGGAGCTCGGCCTGATCGGTGTGCCCAGCGTGCAGATCGGCGACGAGCTTTTCTGGGGCAGCGACCGCCTCGAGTACATCGTCGACCACCTGACCGCGCTACGCGCGCGCCGGGCCTAGGAAACACGCGGCGGCTGCCATGCAGGTCTTCGAGCGAACCGATTGCCCCTTCTGCTGGAAGGTCCGGCTGACGGCGGCAGAGCTCGGTGTCGCCCTCGACCTCATCGCGTCCAGGCCGGGCGACCCGCACCCGGAGGTGAGCCGGCTCAGCCCCACGGCGACGGTCCCGGTGCTCACGGATGGCGATCTGGCTCTCTGGGAGAGCGCCGTGATCTGTGGCTATCTCGACGAGCTCGGCAGCGGTGCTCTCTATGGCAGCACGCCGTCGGCCCGCGCCGCTGTACGGCTGCTCGAGGCCTATTCGGACCGGCTCGCCGCCGAGGGGCTCAAGGATGCGGTCTTCGAGCTGCGGAGCAAGGCACCGGAGGAGCGCGATGCGTCCCGCGTGGAACAGGGATTGGCCCTTTGGGGGGAACGCCTCGCCGAACTCGCCGCGCGTCTCGCCGACAAGCCTTGGTTTGCGGGCTCCTTTTCCGTTGCCGATTGTGCCCTCGGCCCGCGGTTCGGTGTCGCCGAAGCCTACGGTATCGGTACCTTCCGGCGCCACGGCAACCTCGTGGCCTGGTTCGAGCGGCTCAAGGCGCGCCCGGCCTGGCAACAGGCCTACCCTAATCAGTTCATCGGCCTCCCACGGGGCTGAAGCAGAAGGAAGAAGAGAGGATGGAAACATCGCAAATCGATACCCTGGGGCTGGAACTCTACGAGGCCCTGCGGTCCTGCCGGCCGGTGGCGCCGCTGACCGAGCGCTATCCGGAGATCGCGCTTGAGGATGCCTACCAGATCAGCCGCGCCATGCTTGCCCTGCGCGAGCAGCGCGACGGCGAGGTTGTTGTCGGCAAGAAGATCGGCGTCACCAGCAAGCCGGTGCAGGATATGCTCGGGGTGTTCCAGCCTGACTTCGGCTTCCTGACCGATGCGATGCTTTGCCCGGACGGTGCGGAAATCCCCATTGCCGGCCGGCTCGTCGCCCCGCGGGCCGAGGGCGAAATCGCCTTCCGCCTGCGCAAGGACCTCAATGGTCCCGGGGTGACGGAGGCGGATGTGCTCGACGCTACCGAGAGCATTATTCCCTGCTTCGAGATCGTCGATTCGCGCATCGCGGACTGGAAAATCCGCATTCAGGACACGGTGGCGGACAACGCGTCCTGCGGAGTCTACGTTCTCGGGGACACGGAAGTGGACCCGCGGGCCTTCGACCTGCCGAACCTGAAGATGCGCATCTTCCACAACGGCGAACTTCACAGCGAGGGTCTTGGCAGTGCCGTGCAGGGCAACCCGCTCACGGCGGTGGCCTGGCTCGCCAATACGCTGGGCGAGTTCGGCATCCCCTTCCGCGCGGGCGAGGTGATCCTCTCCGGCTCCCTGGCGCCGCTGATCCCGGCGGCGCCGGGGGACCGTTTCGCCCTGGAGCTCGAAGGGGTCGGCGGCTGCAGCTGCAGCTTCCGCTGAAAACAGATACGCGTACACAAGCCAGCGAGAGAACACGTCATGAGCGAGAAAGTGAAGGCGGCCATCATCGGCCCGGGCAACATCGGCACGGACCTGCTGACCAAGGCCATGCGCAGCGAGGTGCTTGAACCGGTGTGGATGGTCGGCGTGGTCCCGGATTCCCCGGGGCTGGCCCGGGCGAAAGAGCTGGGCCTGAAGACCACCGCCGAGGGCGTGGACGGCCTGGTGCCACACATGAAGGAAGACGGCGTTCAGGTCGTCTTCGACGCCACCAGCGCCTACGTACATGCGGAGAACAGCCGCAAGGTGATCGAGCAGGGTGCCATCATGATCGACCTGACGCCAGCGGCTATCGGACCCTTCTGCGTGCCGCCGGTCAACCTCGCCGAGGCCGTGGCGGCGCACACCATGAACGTGAACATGGTGACCTGCGGCGGCCAGGCGACGATTCCCATGGTCGCGGCCGTCAGCCGGGTGCAGCCGGTGGAGTACGCGGAGATCGTCGCGACGGTGAGCTCCAAGTCCGCCGGCCCGGGCACGCGCAAGAACATCGACGAGTTCACCCGTACCACGGCGCGCGGCATCGAGCAGGTCGGCGGCGCGAAAACCGGCAAAGCCATCATCATCATCAACCCGGCCGAGCCGCCGCTGATCATGCGGGACACCGTCCACTGCCTTACCGAGGGACCACCGGACGAGGCCGCGATACGCGAATCGGTCGCTGCGATGCTGGCCGAAGTGCAGCAATACGTACCCGGCTACACCCTGAAGAACGGCCCGGTCTTCGACGGCAACCGCGTCTCGATCTACCTCGAGGTGGAAGGGCTCGGCGACTTCCTGCCCAAGTACGCGGGCAACCTGGACATCATGACCGCCGCGGGGCTGCGCACGGCGGAAATGTATGCCGAAGAGATTCTCGCCGGCACTTTCACCCCCGGCGCCGACGCGGCCTGACGCAAGAGGACACGACCATGGACCTTTCCGGCAAGAAAATCACCGTACACGACATGAGCCTGCGCGACGGCATGCACGCCAAGCGCCACCAGATCTCCGTGGAGGAGATGGTGACCATCGCAGAGGGCATGGACGAAGCCGGCATCCCGATGATCGAGGTGACCCACGGCGACGGCCTCGGTGGTGCTTCCGTGAACTACGGCTTCCCGGCGGCGAGTGACGAGGACTACCTGCGTGCGGTCTGCGGCGCGGTTAAACGCACGAAGGTCTCCGCACTGCTCCTGCCCGGCATCGGCACCGTGGACCACCTGGAGATGGCGCTGGACTGCGGTATCTCGACGATCCGCGTGGCCACGCACTGCACCGAAGCCGACGTGTCCGAGCAGCACCTCACCATGGCGTCGAAGATCGACGGCCTGGATACGGTGGGCTTCCTGATGATGGCGCACATGGCGTCGCCTGAGCAGCTCGTGGAGCAGCTCAAGCTCATGGAAGGCTACGGCGCGAACTGCGTGTACATCACCGACTCGGCCGGCTACATGCTGCCCGACGATGTCACGGCGCGTATCGCCCTGGCGCGGGAGCAGCTGGACCCGGCGACGGAGATCGGCTTCCACGGCCACCACAATCTCGGCATGGGCATCGCCAATTCCCTGGCTGCGGTGGAGGCGGGGGCGACGCGTATCGACGGCTCCCTCGCCGGCCTGGGCGCCGGCGCGGGCAACACGCCGCTCGAGGTTTTCCTGGCGGTTTGCGAGCGCATGGGTGTGGAAACGGGCGTCGACCTGTTCAGGGCCATGGACGTGGCCGAGGACCTCATCGTACCGCTCATGGAGCACATGGTGCGGGTCGATCGCGACTCGCTGACCCTGGGCTTTGCCGGCGTCTATTCGAGCTTCCTGCTCTTCGCCAAGCGCAGCGCCGAGAAATACGGCCTCTCAGCGCGGGATATCCTGGTCGAGCTCGGCCGCCGCGGCACGGTCGGCGGCCAAGAGGACATGATCGAGGACCTCGCCCTCGACATGGCCCGGAACCATGCTTGAGCTCTACACGCACCCGATGTCGCCCTGCGCACAGAAAGTGCGGCTGGTACTTCACGAGAAGGGCCTGGCCTGGACCTCGCACCACGTCGAACTGTCACAGAAGGAGAACCTGCGCCCGGAGTACCTCGCGCTAAATCCTCTGGGCGTGGTGCCGACACTGGTCGATGACGGCAAACCGGTCATCGAATCGAGCATCATTTGTGAGTACCTGGAAGATGCCTTTCCCCGGCCTGCGCTTCGCCCGACGGACCCGCATGCCCGCGCGCGCATGCGCTTCTGGATGAAGCAGGTAGACAGCCGGCTCCATCCCGCCTGTGGCGCGCTGCAGTGGCCGCTGATCATGCGCCCTGCTCTGCTCGAAAAACCCGTCGAGGAGCGCGAGGCGTTGCTGGCGCAGGTCCCCGAAGCGCCGCGCCGGGAGCGCCAGCGCAGGCTGCTTGAGCATGGCCTCGACGCGCCGGATGTTTCCGCCGCAGTCGCCACCTATTGCGAGCTGATCCAGGCCATGGATCGCGCGCTGGCCGAGGGCGAGTGGGTGGCGGGCGACCAGTTTTCGCTGGCCGACGCGAGCCTGGCGCCGTATTTCCAGACTCTGCACCAGTTTGACTGGCTGGATCTTTTCGTCACTAGCGACCGGATCACGCACTGGTACGAACGCTGTCGGGAGCGTGAGTCCTACCGCGAGGCAGTCAGCCGGGACTTTCCGACCGAGACCCTGGCGCAGTTGAGACGGGACGGCCAAGCCGCCCGCGGGCAGGTCGCCGTTCATCTGCCCCCCGCATCCGCGCAGTAGGGCTCCACCGGAGATGGCAGGGGGAATGGCTGTGACCGGCCCGCTAACAGTAGTGGTATCCCGGCGGGTTCAGCGTGGCAGGGAGGCGGATTTCGAGATGCTCAGCACGGCAATGACCGAGCGGGCATCGGCCTTCCCCGGTTACCTCGGTGCGACGATGTTCCGCCCCGCCGCCGCTGAGGACCCGGAATACCGCATCGTCTTCAAATTCCGTGACCGGGAAACGCTGGCGGCCTGGGAATCCTCCGCCGAGCGTGCGGAGCTGCTCGGTGAGATCAAGGCATTGCTGCAGGAGCCCAGCGAACGCGAAGTGCTCTCGGGTATCGTCACCTGGTTCACCCTGCCGGGTCAGAACCCGGTGCAGCCGCCGCCGCGCTACAAGATGACCCTGGTCAGCTGGCTGGCGCTCTACCCCGCCGTGACGCTGGTGTTCCTGCTCTTCGGCGACCTGCTGGCGCGCCTGCCGCTGCCGCTGCGCACCCTCCTGGTGACCGCGGTGGTCATGCTGCTCATGAGCTACGTACTGATGCCGCGCATGACCCGCTGGTTTGCCTTCTGGCTTTTCCCCCGGGGGCGCAGCGACGGCCGCTGAGCGTCGCGCCGCCGTGGTCAGAACCGCCAGCTGTATCCCACCGCCAGGATGTCCTGGTGCATGGTCAGGTCGGCCTCGCCGCCGCCGAAGGCGGGCGGGATAGACCCGTTGCCACGCACCGTGTTTTCAAGCGCCCGCGTGTAAGCGAACGTCCACTCACCCCCTTCGTCGCCGCGGGGCCGCCAGCTCGCGCCGATGCTCGCGTGCTCGTCGATCACACCGGGGGCGAGGATGTTGATGAAGGTCTCGTTCGCGGGAATCGGCTGATCCATGGTGCTGTAGCCGGCGCGCAGCGTGAGCGTGGCGTTCACGCGGTAGCGCACGCCCAGCTTCCACACGTCGCGGTCCTTCCAGCCGAAGCCGGGCCCGTTGTCGGCGCCGAGGGGCACACCGGCGAGCAGCGGTGCCAGCGAATTGGCGACCGCCGGGATATCGCCGTAGCGGATGTGCTGCCAGTCCGCGGCGACCGTCAGCGCGGGTGTCGCCTGCCAGCTAACTCCGGCGCCGTAGTTTTCGGGGATGTCGAAGCTGCCGCCGTCGGCGAACAGCCCCGCGTAGTCGTCGAACCTGTCCATGGCGACCTTCGAGGACCAGGTCGCGCCGAGCGCCACGGTGGGGGTGACCTGGCCGTGCCAGCCGACCTTGACGCCCCAGCCGGTGCTCTCGTCGTGGCCGAGGTCGGTGACGGCGCCGGGCCGGCTGCTGAACACGGGATTGTCGAAGGGACCGAGGCCGCGCGCCTCGAAGCGCTGGTAGGCGCCGGTCACCGCCACGCCGAGGCTGTGGTTGCCGACCCGCCAGGCCACGGAGGGTGTCAGGAAGAGCTGGGCGAGGTCGACGCCGGCGGTGCCCGTGCCGCCGTAGGCCGCGAAGGGATTGCTCTCGTAGCCGGTATTCATGCCGCCATTGCCGTAGAGCGCCACGCCCCAGCTCAGGCCGTTCTCCAGCGCTTTGCTATAGCCGAGCGCCGGCAGCAGGAACCAGGCATCGTCGTTGCCGTCGTAGCTGCCATCGGCGCCGAAGCCGTTACCGCTGATGCGGGCACCGCGGTCCGGGCGGAACCAGGTGGCCTCCACGTCGAAGCGGTCGCCGACCAGCGCCGTCCCGGCGGGGTTGGTGGCCGCCGCCAGGGCGTCCTGGGGCAGCGCAATGCTCACCCCGGCCATGCCCTGGGCGCGCAGGCCCACGCCGTGGGTGAAGTAGCCGTTGGTGGCCAGGGCGGCGGGGGCCGGCAGGTAAGCGGAAGTAAGTGCGGCCGCCGCTAGCGGGGCCGCGGCGGCAATGGATCGCCGTGCCATGGGTGTGACTCCGGTAAGGGCTTGTGGCGGCCGGTCGACCGCGGCGGGAGCATAGCGTCCCGGAGCGGGAAGGTTAAGTAGCGTTTGGTTCTATCCTTAAAACCGGTGCACCCCGCGGGGGCGGGCGTCAGGCTCCGAAGAACGCCGCGGTGCCGGCATCGGCCGGGTACAGGGTCTCGATGCGCATTTCCTCGGCGGTGACGTCCTGCGCCGTGCCGAAGGTGGAGACGACGGTGAACAGGGACAGGCGCCGGTCGCCCGCGTCGATGACCAGGGGCAGTACCGGGAGCAGCCCCGTCTCCGCCCCCGGGCAGGCAGGTGGTTGCGGCGGCGCGGCTTCGAGAGCCTCGAGCATCCGCTGCAGCTCCGGGTCAGCGCTGGCCATGGCCTCCCGGCGGAGCCGCTCGTGCAGGTGCGCAGTCACTTCCGCCCGGTTGACGATGGCGGCGCCCAGCCCGGCCGGGTCCAGAGTTGCTCGTACGAGATTGACGGTTTCGCCGGCGGCCGGCTCGATGCCGAGCCGCGCGAGCAGTCCGGTGGCCGCCCGGTTCGCACCGAGCACGTTCCAGCGGCGGTCCAGCACGAACGCCGGCAGGGGCTCGTGGTGGGCCAGCAGGCGCTCCAGCGCTTGCCGCACCGGTGCCATGTCCTTCGCTTCAAGCCCGGACTCGCGGTAACGGGGTGCGAAACCGGCGGCCTGCAGGAGCAGGTTGCGGTCGCGCAGCGGTACCTCGAGCGCCTCGCAGAGGCGCAGCACCATGGCCGGGCTCGGTCGGCTCCGGCCGGTCTCCAGACAGCTCAGGTGGCGCTGGGAGATGCCCGCGGTGAGGGCGAGGTCCAGCTGCGACAGGCGCCGGCGTCGGCGCCAGGCGCGGCACAACCCTGGAAAGGATGCGGCGTCCATTGTCGGGTTTCCTTCTCCCGGTGGCATCGTTCCGGCAGCATCGCCTGGAGCCGGGACTGTAGACAATGACCTCCGAGGTCGTTGCGGCGATCACTCCCGGGCGGAATGCTTTTCCGGAACGTCACTGTGGAGGACCTCGCGATGAGACGACGAAGTCTCGCCCTTTTCCTGCTCATCCCCTTTGCCGCCTACTCGGCCTATGCACTCTATGCCGTGGGCCTCGGTGGCATCCTCTCGGCCCACGCCAGTGTCGGTGGCGTGCAGGTCTTCGCGGATCTGGTCATCGCGCTGCTGCTGGTGCTGAGCTTCCTGGTGCCCCACGCGCGCGCCCGGGGCCGCCGCGCCTGGCCCTGGGTGCTGCTGACCCTGGCCCTCGGTTCGCCGGGCCCGCTCTGCTACTTCGCCTTTGCTGCCGGCGATGACTAGGGCGGCCGGTCAGTTACCGACGGTGAGCAGGTACTCGGCCACGGCGAGGCGCACCTCCGGGTCGAGGTAATCCTGCGGCGGCATTTCCGGGAACGTGGGCCGCTTCTTCACCGGGTTGGCGATGTAGGCGGCGAGGCCCTCCGGGTCGTCCTTATACATGGCCTGAATCATCTCCACCGGCGGACCGATAAGGATGCCCTTGTAGCTGTGGCAGCCGGTGCAGATACCGAGGTAGGTGAGCTTGCCCTGCTCCGAGGGATCGATCTTTCGCGGCGGTACGGGCTCCGGCAGCAGGTAGCTGTCGATATTGTCTGTGTTGGCGAAAGCGCAATCGGTGAAACTGCCGAGGCCCACCGTGGTGTAGCGGTGCCGGTTGCGGATGCAGCTGTCGCGGACTTCGCCGGCGCGGACGATGTCCGGGGTGCCCCGGGTCATCGTCGCGAGCATGAGCGCGCGGACCTCATCGATGGTGTCATAGCCGTTGTTGAGCATCAGGTTGTCGAGGATCGCGATCCGGTCCGGTGCCGGGTCGGCGTCCGGGTCGGCGGTGATGTTCGAGGCGTTGCCGTGGTCCACCACGAGGATGCCTGCGGTCTGGTGGTCGCGGATGATGTTGCCCTCGATCACCACCTCGTCCGCGGCCATGATCAGCACCCCGGTGCCTGCCGGGATACCCGCGACCGTGGAACCCGGGGCGCCGAAGTTCGGGGTATTGTTGTCGACGATGAAATTGTTGCGGATGATCACGTCGCGGGTGGTCTTGATCGGCAGCCCCGGCGTGATGAAGGCGAGGATGCCGCCGGTGTTGTGATGCACGTAGTTGTTCTCGACGATGGCGTGGCGGCTGTTTTCGATCTCGATGCCGGCGACGGAATCGAACACCTCGTTCCCCGCCACGTGAATGTTGTCGCTCATGCCCACGTAGATGGCCGCGTCCTCGATGCCGGAGACCACGTTGTCCTCGACGATGCCGTTCTGGCCGAGCTGCGGGAAGATGCCGTAGACCCCGGTGTCGATAATCAGGTTGTTGCGGAGCTCGAAGTTGTTCCCCGCCTGTCCCATGATCCCGTTGCCCTTGTAGTTGGTGATCTTGAGATTCTCCACCACGATATCGTTGCCGGAGTAGAGGATGGCGTCGTTGAGACGCTTTTCCCCCTCCAGCGTCGGCCAGCGGCCCTGCTCGATCACCCCGATGAGGCTGATCGCGTCCTTGTCGATATAGACAGTCTCGCGGTAAGTGCCCGGGAAGATGCGGATCGTGTCGCCGGGTTCCGCGGCATTGATGGCATCCTGGATCGCCTCGCCGTCGCGCACCTGGTGCACGGTGCCGCCCCCGCGCCGCGCGGTTGCTGCCCGGGCATCCGGTTCGGCGCTGCGGAAGCCACCGCCGTAGCTGCCGCCCTCGTCGCGAGCGGCGATGATGGTGGTGGACTGCTGCTTGCCGATCCAGAGGCCGCCGCCGAAGGCGACGACCAGGACGAGCAGGGTCAGGATGAGCTTGCCTGCTTTCATGGGGCTTCTCCCGTGGGGGTAAGGGCTGCGCGGGCGGAGCGGCCGCCGGGCGTAAGACCCGAGGGTACGCGCGTCGGCACGCGGGGCAGGAATCGTTCATCGGTCAGCGTGCCCAGAAAAGCCACGAGCTGGTCGAGTTCATGCGCCGCGAGTTCCGGGCTGACGATATGCCAGTGCAGCTGCAGGGGTTCGTCTTCCGGCACGGCGTGGCCACGCCCATCGTTATAAAAGGCGACCACCTCTGCCAGGGTCTCGAAGCGCCCCGAATGCATGTAGGGCGCTGTGCGGGCGATATTGCGCAGCGTCGGCACCTTGAAGGCGCCGCGCAGCTTCGGGCTGCCGAAGGTGGCCTGGGCACCGATGTCGCGGGGCAGGCCTTCCGGCTCCGGGGTACCGATGACCGCTACCTGCTGGTTCGTAAACAGCGGTGGCGTGTGGCACTCGGCGCACCGCGCCACGAAGGAGCGAAAGACGTTGAGGCCGGCGATCTCCTCGGCGTCCAGGGCATTATGGTCGCCGTGAGCGTAGCGGTCATAGCGGCTGTTCAGGGAGATCAGGGACGCTTCGAAGGCGGCCAGCGCCGTGTAGACCTGTGCGGTGTCGATGGGGCCGCTGCCGGCGCCGAAGGCCGCGCGGAACAGCGCCGGGTACTCGGCGTTGTTCCGGAGCGCCGCGAGCAGGTCGTCGGGGTTGTTACCCATCTCTCCGGCCGCATAGAGGGGGCCTGGCAGCTGTGCCTCGAGGGACTCGGCGCGAGCGTCCCAGAAGAAACGTGACAGGAAGGCACTGTTCCACAGGGTGGGCGCGCCCCGGGAGAGCGTTTCCCCGTGCAGACCGGTACTGCGGCCGCGACCGTCGGCGAGGCCCAGCGCTGGATCGTGACAGCTGGCGCAGGACACGCTGCCGTCAGCCGACAGGATCGGATCGAAGAACAGGTAGCGCCCGAGGTCGATCTGCTGTGCCGTGAAGCCGTCGCGGCGCGGTGGCAGCCCTGTACGTGTGCCGCCGACGCCCCGGCCCCGGAGGGAGCCGTACTGGTCGTAGAGCGTGACCATGCGGCAGACGTCATCAGCCAGTCGCTCGAACCCCGGCGGGCAGTTCTCGCTCAGCCGAAAACCACCGGCGCTGGCCGGCAGGGCGAGAAACAGCAGCATCGCGGCCAGGCGCCGCGTCCTGCGTAGCTCCATCGCTACCCCCTGGGCGGATTATTGTTCCGGGCGGGGTATCGCTCCCGCCCCTGGCCAGCCCGATGCAGACCGGCCGGACCGTGCCCGACGGCCGCTACTTGTTGGCCGCCTGGTACTCGCGGACCGCGGTGTTGAAATTGCCTGCCACGGTTTCCTCGGTGGAAACGGCCTCGTTGTAGGCCTCCACTGCAGTTGCATAGGTTTCCCGGGCGGCAGCGCGGGCGTCTTTCGTTTCCGCGGTCTCGCTCGCTTCCTTGGCGGCTGTGATACGCCCCTCGACGCACTTCATGTAGTCGATATTGGCCTCCTGGAAGGTTTTCACGGCCTTCTGGCCCGCCAGCATTTCCTCCATGGAGGCGCTGGCCCCCTCCGGTAGCGACGGCGCTCCCGGTGCCGTGCACTCGGCGAAGGCCGGTGCTGCGGTCAGAGCCCCGGCGAGGACAGCGATTTTTATCGGTTGCATGGGTTGGTTTCCTCCTTGCGCTTCGGCGGGCGCCTGGCGCCCGCCCTGTTATTCTCTACCGACCCAGAGGGGTGGCAGCTGGTAAGTCGCCGCCAGACGGCGGGCGACAGCATCGGCCTCGTCACGGCTGCCGACGTCTACGACGCGCACGCGGTAAATCGTGCGCCCGTTCGCTTTCGCATCCTGCACGACCACGCGGCCGGCGTCCACCGACAGCTCGGCGGCGCGGCGGCGGGCGGTGCCCAGCTCCGCGTAGGAGCTGAAATTCACGAACCAGGTCTCCCCGCCGGGCGCCGCCGCAGTGGCTGCCGGTGCCGGCGCTGGGGGTTCCGGCTTTTCCGGCGAGGCCGCTGTCGCCGGCGCTGGCTGGTCTTCCAGGCCCGCCGCCCGGGTTTCCTCCGCAGTGTCGACCTGGGCTCCGCCGCCGTTGGCTGCGTCGAGGCGGCCTTTAAGGTCGCCGATACGTGCCCGCAGCGCGCTGTTTTCCTGCGCCAGGGCCGCCAGCTCACCCTCGAGATCGGCCAGTCGCTCTGGCGTAGCTGCGGTGCCGGCGACCGGGCGGGCCTCCGATGGCGCACTGCCGGCGGTGGCGAGGCGCGCCTGCAGGTCGTGGATTTCCTCGCGCAGCGCGGCACGTTCGGCGATGACGCCGTAGCCGCCTACGGCAACAAGGATGAGTGCCAGGCCGCCCATGGCCAGCAGCGCCAGCGGCCAGCGGCGGCC
>NZ_KN234789.1 GCF_000764025.1 Pseudohaliea rubra DSM 19751
CGCCGGCGGCGCTGCCGCTGCGCGGCGGGCGGGCCGAGGCAGAGCGCCGGCTGGCGCGGTTCGTGAGTGTCGACGGCGGCCTTTACCGCTACAAGGAAACCCGCGACGGCCTCGACCCGCTCGACGGTTCGTCGACACTGTCGCCCTGGCTCGCCACCGGCTGCCTGTCGCCGCGGGAGGTGGCCGCGGCGATCGCCGCCTGCGAGGCGGCCCACGGCAGTAACGAGTCAAGCTACTGGCTCTACTTCGAGCTGCTCTGGCGCGAGTACTACCACTGGCGTGCTCTGGCCGACAGCCGCAGCCTGTTCCGCCTCCACGGTGCCGGCGGCAAGCGGCGCCTGCACAACTGCACCTTCGAGCCGCGCAACTTCGCCCGCTGGTGCCAGGGGGACACCAACTTCCCCCTGGTCAACGCCTGCATGCACCAGCTGCTGGAAACGGGCTGGATGAGCAACCGGGGCCGGCAGCTCACGGCCAGCTGCCTGGTGCACGAATACGGCATCGACTGGCGCTATGGCGCCGCTTTCTTCGAACGGCACCTCATCGACTTCGACGTCGCCAGCAACTACGGCAACTGGCAGTACCTTGCGGGTGTCGGCGCAGACCCGCGTGGCGGCCGGCGCTTCGACCAGGCCTCCCAGGCCGCCCGGCACGACCCGGACGGCATATTCACGGCCAAGTGGGACGGGGAGCGGCCGAAGCAGCCCGACTACGTGACCGACGCCGCCGACTGGCCCCTGGGGCACTGATGGCGTCCAAACATCCCAGGCCGAGCAAGGTCTGCCCGGTGTGTGAGCGCCCCTTTACCTGGCGCGCCCGCTGGAAGCGCAATTGGGAGCAGGTGGTGTACTGTTCCCGGCGCTGTGCCGGCGAGCGCTGGAAACGCCGGGACCGCTAGCCGCCCCCAGCCGCCCCTAGCCGTCCTCGGGCGCCAGCCGCGCGAGCTCGCCGTCGGCCCAGGCAACGATGGCCTCGCGCTCGGCAGCGTCGCGCTTCTGCCAGCTGCCGACCATCAGCCCCATGCGGGCGTTTTTCTTCAGGTAAGCCGCGTGGCGATCGATAAAACGCCAATAGAGGGCGTTGTAGGGGCAGGCACCCTCCCCCGTGGTTTTGCGCACATCGTAGCGACAACTCGCACAGTGATTACCCTGGCGCTGGATATACTTGCCGGAGGCCGCATAGGGCTTGCTCGCCATGATGCCGCCGTCGCCGTAGAGCGCCATGCCCAGCGTATTCGGCAGCTCGACCCACTCGAAGGCGTCCACGTACACCGCCAGGTACCAGTCGCAGACCGCGCGCACATCGAGCCCCGCCAGCAGGGCGAAGTTGCCGATGACCATGAGCCGCTGGATATGGTGCGCGTAGCCGAGGTCCAGGGACTGTTTCAGCGCCTGTTGCAGGCAGCGCAGCTCCGTGGCACCGCTCCAGAACCAGTCCGGCAGGGGCCGGTCGGCATGGAGGGCGTTGCCCTCGGCGTAGGCAGGCATATGCAGCCAGTAGATCCCGCGTACATATTCGCGCCAGCCGAGGATCTGCCGGATGAAGCCCTCAGCCGCGGCGAGGGAGCAGCCGCCGGCGCGCCAGCGCGCCTCCACGGCCCGGCACAGCGCCAGGGGCTCGAGCAGACCAATGTTGAGGTACATCGAAATGAGGCTGTGAAAAAGCCAGGGGGATTCCTCGGCGAGCGCATCCTGATAGGTGCCGAAGCGATCGAGGGCGTGCGCCAGGAACCACTGGAACTGCGCCTCGGCCTCCTCCGCGGTCACCGCCAGGCGAAAAACGTCCAGGTCCCCCGGGTTAGCGGGAAAACGTTCGGCGACAAGGGCGAGCACCGCCCCGGTGATGGCATCGACCGGCGCCGCCGGCCGCGCCGGCACCGTCTCATCGGCGCGCCAGCCGCTGCGGTTCTCGGCGTCGTAGTTCCACTGGCCCCCCTCGGGCCGGCCGTCGGCGTCGAGGAGCAGGCCGTAGCGGCGGCGCATCTCCCGGTAGAAATACTCCATGCGCAGCTGCTTGCGGCCCTTCGCCCAGGCAGCGAAGTCATCGCGGGAGCAGAGAAAGCGGCTGTCCTCGAGGATCGACACCGGCACCCCGAGGCCCGCCTGCCAGCCGGCCATGGCCGCCGCCAGGCGTGCCTCACCGGGCTCGCAGCAGCGCAGCGCGGTCGCGCCAGCGGCATCGAGCGTCTGTCGGGCCGCGGCCTCGAGACTGGGAACACCATCGTCATAGGCCACGTAGTGAACGCTGTAGCCGGCGTCCCGCAGCGCGTCGCGGAAGTGGCGCATGGCCGAGAAAATCAGCGCGATCTTGTGCCGGTTGTGGGCCACGTAGGCGGCCTCCTCGGCCACCTCCGCCAGGAGCACCACATCGCGCTCCCGATCCGTCGCGACGAGGGCGGGGTTGGCAAAGGATAGCTGGTCGCCGAGGACCAGCGTCAGAGTCTTTTCATTCATGGGCGCAGCTTACGCCCGCCGGGACCAGCGGGCGTCCATCGTCGTGGTTCAGTCGAAGTTTTCCGGCGGCAGCGTCTGGCCGACCGGGCTGGCGGCTACAGGCGCTCGACCATCAGGGCATTGGCGTCGACCCGGGCATCCATGCGGTTGGCAAGGAGAAACATCCCGCCCACCTTGCGGTGGAAATAGACCACATCCGTCGGCGGCGCATGCCAGAAGTCCGCGTAACCCGCAGCCTCCCGGGCCAGGGTAGCCAGGCGTTCGGGCATGTCGGAAGCGCCGAAGTCGTAGGGGCCCTCGTGGCGCAGGGGCTCGAGCACGAGGAGCAGGAGCTCGAGGAGCAGCGCCCGGTACTCGCCGTCCTCGTCGCCGACGGCATAGCCGACCTTTTCCGCCGCCTCGGCCATGGCGTCCGTGTCGCCGGCGATGGCCGCCCCGGCCAGCTCCCGGTAGCTGTCGACGAAGCCCTCCTCGAAGCGGCGCGTGGCGCCGAAGTCCAGCAGCACAATCTCGCCGGTGCCGTAGCGGTACTGGTAGTTGGCAAAGTTCGGATCCGTCTGCACCATGGCGAGATCGAAGAGCTCGGTCACCATGAGCCCCACCAGCGCGCTCATGACCCGGTCGCGCTCGGCCTGCGGCTTGCGCGCCAGGCTCTCCATGGGACCACCGCTCTCGTAGCTCATGGCGAGCACGTTCTCCCGGGTCAGCTCCCGGTGCAGCTGCGGCAGCACGAAGCGCTCATCGTCACCGAGGATGCGCTGGAAGTCGTCGAGGAATTCCGCCTCCAGCAGATAGTCAGCTTCATCCTTGAGCTGGCGCTTGGCGTCGTCAAGCAGCGGCTCGACGTCCACATGTGCCGGCAGCACGTTCGCGACGCGCAGCACGTAGGCGATGTTGTCAATGTCGCTGTCGATGCTGTCAGCGATGCCCGGGTACTGGATCTTCAGGGCGAGCTCCTCGCCGTCGTGGCTTACGGCCCGGTGCACCTGGCCGATGGATGCCGCCGCGATGGGATTCGGATCGAACTCGGCAAACTCGCGCCGCCACTGCTTGCCGTAGGCGCGACGCAGGGCTGCCTCGAGCTGCTTCTCCGGCATGGCCGTTGCCTCAGAGCGCAGACGGGCGAGAATGTCGGCGAGCTCCCGGGGCAGGAAGTCACCGTTGTCCATGGATAGAATCTGCCCCAGCTTCATGGCGGCGCCACGCATTTCCGACAGCTGATCCGCCACCCGGCGGGCGTTGCCGGGCGTGAGCAGCAGGTCGCGCTTGCGGGGACGTTTGCCGGCACGCCACTGCCGCGTGCCCTCGGCGAGCATGCTCCCGGCTACCCGGCCGGCGAGGCCCGCCACGCGCAGGGCGCGTCCCGTACGACCGGTGGGCACCGCGCGGCTGCGTGTTTTCTCACTACTGGCCTTCGAGTCCTTGCTGTCCTCGCTCACGGCGTTTCTCCGTCTCCCTCGTCGATGTAGCTGAGCACCGTGTCATGGGCGTTGAACTGGGCGTCCAGCACGGCAATAAACGTGAATACGCCCGTCAGCTTCCGCGCGATCATGGCAAACTCCCGGGACGGGGTAGTGAAGTGGCGCGTCGCCGCCGAGGCCGCTGCCTGCCGGCCCACGCGCTGCATGAGTCGGGAGCGACCCCAACAGTATTCGCCGCGACGGTTCAGGTACTCCCGCGGCAGCGCTTCCGGCGGGCGCAGGGGTTCGAGGAGCCGCAGACTGAACTCACTGAAGGTCTGCCGGGCGAAGTCGCTCGAGTCCTCGCGCAGGCAGCCGAGCCCGGTCAGGGCCTCGACAAGCGCCTCGCGGTCCTGGCGCTGGCCCGCGGCAATGGCGCTGCCGAGGTTGGCGAGGAAAGCGTCGTCGCAGTAGAGCGTCGAACCGAAGTCCAGCAGCACCAGCTCGTCGCCCCCGGGGCTGCGGCGGATGAGGAAATTGCCGAAGTTGGGGTCTGTCTGGAGCAGGCCCCAGTCGTAGAGCTCGAGGAAGAAGAGCTCGAGCATGGCCCGACCCAGCGCGTTGCGGCGGCGCAGCGACAACCCCGCCACCGCCGGCGACCCGACCGGCTCACCGTCGATGTACTCGAGGGCCAGCACCGTAGCCGCACAGTAGCGGGCGTGGCGCAGGGGCACGTGGTAACGGATGCCTCGCGTGGCGAGCGCTTCCCGGCGCTCGGCCACCAGTGCGGCGACCCGATCGCCGATGGCCGCCTCGCGCTCGTAGTCAATCTCGTTGTGCAGCTGCTGGCGCAGGCTGCCGAGCCAGTCATCGAGCTCCCGCCCGGCCTTGATCCAGCGCGCGAGCAGGAGCATGCGCACCACGGCATCGAAGTCGCTGTCGATGACGTCGGCGAGCCCCGGATACTGCACCTTGAGGACAATGGTTTCGCCCGTCTCGCGGACCACCGCCCGGTGCACCTGGGCGAGGGAGGCGGCCGCAAGGGCCTCCGGCTCCACCGCCAGCTCGTCGAGGCGATCGCCCAGGGCCTCGCGCAGCGCCGGCTCGATCTCTGGCCAGGGCAGGGGCTCCGTGGCGGACTCGAGCTCGTGCAGCGCCTCGGTGAGCGCCGGCGGCAGAAAGTGCTCGCCGAGCATCGCGAACATCTGGCCGATCTTCACGCAGGTGCCCTTCAGGCGACCCAGCTCGGCGACGAAGCGCCGCGCCTCCCGGCGCAAGAGCTCCGAGTCCTGGCCGTCACCGCCGCGCAGGCGGGTGAGCGCACTGTCCAGGGCGAAGGCGCCGCCGGCACGCAGACCGGCCACGGATACGGCGAGGCCGCGGCCGAAGGCACCGCGGCGCGTCAGGGAGGGTCGTTTGCTCATCAGCTACCGTCGAGCCTTTCTTCAGTTTCGTCGCAAATTGCCGGGGCGGAGGGTGGAGCTTGCCCCCAGCCTGACCCGGCCGGGTCGCTCCCCGATACACGCTTTGTGGGGGCAAGCTCCACCCCCCGCCCCTACCGTTGAAGCACTGAGCGAAGCACCGGGGTGTTGCGCGACAGGGCTGCCGCGGGCGACTAACGGTAGCGCTTTCAGGCGGCGTCGAGCAACAACCCGGCCAGGCGCTTGCGGTGGTGCTGGGCGTCGCCGTACTGCTGCTGCACCCATTGCGCGCGGCGGATGTAGAGCTGCGCGTCGCACTCGTAGGTAAAGCCCATGCCGCCGTGGAACTGCACCGCCCGGTCGCCGGCGTAGCACAGCGTTTCCGTGGCCTGGGCCTTGGCCATGCGGCAGGCGATCTCCGCGTCCCGGTCCAGCGCACCGTCGCCGACCAGCGTGGCGCCGTGGTAGACGAAGGAGCGACTCGAATCCACCTCGCAGAGGATCTCCACCGCCGGGTGCTTCAGGGCCTGGTAGGAGCCGATAAGCTTGCCGAACTGCTTGCGGGTCTTCAGGTAGTCGACGGTCGTGTCCAGGCAGGCCGCGGCGCTGCCGGCAGCCTCCGCGGCCACGTAGAGGGCACCGAGCAGCTCCACGTCGCGCAGCGCCGGCGCCACCGCCGGGCCGACAATGAGCGCCAGGGGCTCCACCCCGGTGACGTCAACGGTGGCCGCGCGCCGGGTCTGGTCGATAAGTTCGCTCTCCCGGATCCGGGACGGATCGAGCTGCTCGCGGCGCAGCAGCGCCAGGGCCGGCGCCTCCTCCACAGCGAGCACCACGAGGAAGTACGCGGCCACGTGGGCGTCGCCGACGAGGCGTTTGCTGCCCACCAGACGCCCGTCGTCGTCGAGGTGACACTGCGGCGCAGCGCCCCAGTCACCGCCCTCGAGCGCGGCGATGGTCGCCACGGCCCCGGTAGCGATGTCCGCAAGCACCTCCTCATGCATGCCCGGCGCCGCCCGCCCCAGCAGCTGCCCGGCGAGTGTTGTGCTCAGCAGGGGCGTGCCCAGCATGGCCCGGCCCATGGCCTCGAACACGGGGACTACGCTGCCGGGACCGAGGGCCGAGCCGCCGGCGCTTTCCGGGAGGGCGATGGCGGTCCAGCCCAGTTCAACCATGGCCTGCCAGGTATCCGGATCATAGCCCCGGGGCGTTTCCAGCTGCGCACGGACGATCTCCCGCGGGGCCTTGGCGCGGCAGAATTCCCGGGCGACGTCCAGCAGCATGGCCTGCTCTTCGGAAAAAGCGATGCGCGTATTGCCGGTCAGGGACATGAGCAACCTCCTATTTCGGCAGGCCGAGCACGTGCTCGGCGATGATGTTGGCCTGCACCTGGCTGGTGCCGCCGCCGATGGTGGCAGAAAAGCTGTTCAGGTACGCGCGCTGCCAGAAGCCACCGGCGAGCGCGTCGTCGTCCCCGACATAGCGGGCGCCGTCGGCGCCCTGGGCGTTGATCGCGAACTGGCGCATGCGCCGGGTGTGCTCGGTCCAGCGGAGCTTGTGGGACAGGGGCAGGGACAGGGGGTAGTCTGTCGCGAGCGGCGCGATGGCGGCCCGGCGGTCGCCGAGAGCGATGGCCTTCTCCTCCATGACCAGGCGCACCAGCTGATCGCGCAGCAGCGGGTCCTCGAGCACCGGGGCACCGTCCCTGCGCACACCCGCGAGCCCGGCGACGAGGTCGTCGATCACGATCCGCACGAAGGCCAGGCCCCCGGCCGCGCCGGCCTCGGCGCCGCGCTCGTACTGCAGCGTCTTCATGGCGATCTTCCAGCCGTCCCCCTCTTCCCCCATGAGGCATTCCGCGGGAATGCGGGCGTCGGTGAAGAAGGTTTCCGTGAAGCCGTACTCACCGGTGAGCTTGCGGATCGGCCGCGTCTCGACCCCGGGCACAGCCATGGGCGCCAGGAAGAAGGACAGCCCGTCGTACTTGCGCTGTGCTTCCGGGTCCGTACGCACCAGCAGAATCATATATTTGGCGTAGTTGCCCATGGTCGTCCAGATCTTGGTGCCGTTGACCACATACTCGTCACCCTCGCGCACGGCGCGGGTCTGGGCGTTGCCGAGATCCGAGCCGTGATCCGGCTCGGAGAAGCCCTGGCACCAGATATCCTCGCCGCTGAGGATGCCCTTCAGGTACTTCGCCTTCTCCTCCTCGGTGCCGATGTCGTTGATAAGCGGCCCGGCCCAGCCGAGGCCGATGACGTTGAAGCAGATGGGCACGCCGGCCCGGCGCATCTCCTGGTCCGCTACGGACTGGAAGGCCGGGTCCATGCCGCCGCCGCCATAGGCCTTCGGCCAGGCGAGACCCAGATAGCCGGCGGACCAGACCTTGTACTGCCACTCGCGCAGGAAATCGAGCTGCTCGTCGCTGCCCACCTCCATGAAGGTCTGCGGCAGCAGGAAGCCGGGATCGGCGGGCCGGTTGTCCCGGAGCCAGGCCGACACGTCGGCGCGGAAGGCATCCAGTTCATTTTGCGGGGCGGTCATGGGAAACCTCCTTGCAGGGGCCGCGCTCAGCGACCTTCGGGAAACGGATTGAAGCCCGGCGCGCGCGCATCGGCGCGCTGGAAGGCCGGTCGCGCCAGCAGCCGGTCCAGGTAGGCGGCGGTCTGCGGCTGATAGCGATCGTCGAGGCGCAGCACACGCCCCAGGTAAAGCGCATAGCCGACGGCGATATCGGCCACGGTGAAGCGGTCGGCAACGAGGTAGTCGCGCTCCTCGAGGAACGCATCGAGGCGGCGCAGCCGGGCCAGAAACCACTTCGCGTAGTCCTTCGCCACGGCGAGCTTCTCCGGCGCCGGCTCAAAGGCCGTATAGCGCAGGTAGATGGTCTGCGGGAAGGTCAGTGTCGCGTCGGCCTGATGCAGCCAGTTGAGGTAGTCGCCATAGTCCGGATGTCCGGGCGCAAGGCCGAGGCCGTCGGACGGATAGCGGTCCACGAGATACTGGCAGATGGCAACGGACTCAGTCAGGGTCGTGTCGCCATCGGTGAAATACGGCACCGTCCCCAGCGCGTTCACCTTGAGGAAGTCCTTGTCGAGGAGCCGCGGCGGGAACGGCAGCACCTCGAGGTCGTAGGCCAGGCCCAGTTCCTCCAGGGCCCAGAGCGGACGCAGGGAGCGGGCGCCGCCGCAATGCCAGAGTTTCATCGTCACCGTCCTTGTCACAGTCCGTACTGGCGCGCCGCGAGGTCGCGCATGATCTCTTCCGAGCCACCGCCAATGGCGTTGACCCGCACCTCCCGGTAGATGCGCTCCACCCGGTTGCCGCGCAGGTAGCCGACGCCGCCGAGCACCTGCATGGCCTCCCGGGCGCAGAACTCCATGGTCTCGCTGGCCTGCACCTTGAGCAGGGCGATATCCCCGGGGTTGCCCTGGCCCGCCTCAATCGCCTCGTAGCAGGCGCGCAGGTAGGCCTGGGTGGCGTTCAGCTTCTGCTTCATCTGCGCGATCTTGTGGCGGATCACCTGATGATCAGCGAGGCGCTTGCCGAAGGTGCGCCGTTCCTGCGCCCATGTCACCGCCTCCTCCAGACACACCCGGCCGAGGGCTTCCATGGCCGCGGCCATACCCATGCGCTCGCTGTTGAAGTTGGTCATGATCACGAGAAAACCCTGATGCTCCCGACCGATCAGGTTCTCCACGGGCACGCGCACGTTGTCAAAATAAAGCGTAGCCGTGTCGGAAGCCCACCAGCCCATCTTGCGGTCCAGCGGCGTGCGGGAGAACCCCTCCGCATCCGTGGGGATCAGCAGCATAGAGACGCCGCGGGCGCCCTCGCCGCCGGTGCGCACGGCAGTGGACACCCAGTCTGCGCGCATCCCACCGGTGATATAGGTCTTGGAGCCGTTGACCACGTAATGGTCGCCGTCACGGACCGCCGTGGTGCTCAGCGCGGCGACGTCGGAACCGCCACCGGGCTCGGTGATAGCAAGGGAGATGTGCTTCTCGCCGGCAAGCACGGGGGGCGCGACCACCTGCTTCATGGCCTCGCTGCCCCAGTTGATGACCGGCGGCAGGCCGATGCCGTGCACCATAAGGCTGGCGTTTACACCCCCCACGGCGAAGCGCGCGAGTTCCTCGGCGGTAATCCAGTGGTACCAGCTGTCGATACCCTCGCTGGTGCCGCCGTAGGCCTCCGGGTAGCCAAGGCCGAGGAGGCCAACGGCCGCGGCCCTGGGCCAGAGCGCGTCGGGCATGGCGCCGGCCTCGTCCCAGTCGTCGGCAAAGGGGGCGATCTCCGTATCGATGAAACGACGCAGCTGCGTCCGCCAGGCCTCGTGGGCCTCCGTCAGGTTGGGGTTGGGCAGGCGGGCACTGTCGAAGTCGAGGGCCATGGGCGGGCCTCCAAGCATTGAGTGTTGCTTCAGATAATTGAGTATAACTTGAGGCCTCCGGTGGCGGAAGGCCGTGCCTCGCCAGCACCCGCGGCGGGCTGTACTCAGGCGCGCCGGGCATCGACGCTGTGCCGGGTAGGGCTGCGCTCCGGTGATCGACCGCAAGCCCACCGGGGTAACGCCCGAGGACGCTCCGGGAAAGCGCCGAAGCGGACACCAGGAAAACGGGCAGGTAACCCGCAGAGCCCCCTGCGACACCGGGGCGCAGCACCCCGACTGTCATACAAGCTTCACCAGAGCGTCATCAGGGCGTCCTTTTCCTGCCGTAAGCTCTCGCCGCTTTACAGCCATCACTACGGAGTCCGGCATGCAACAGCACACACCTCTTTACCTGGCCCTCGCGGCCCTGGCGACCGGCGCCCCGATCGCCGTTGCCCAGGATGAACCCCGCCCCGCAGCGGGACAGATCGAAGAAGTCAGCGTCTACGCCCAGCGCCGGGAGCAGACCGTTGCCGACGTACCTATCAGCATTACTGCCTACAGCGGCGACCTCCTTGAGCGCGCGAACATCATCGAGCTCGATGCCCTTTCCGACATCACCCCGGGGTTGGTGATCCAGGAGCAGAGCCCGAACAACCCGGGCTTCGTGATCCGCGGCATCACCTCGGACAGCGGCTCCTCCCAGGCCGCGCCGCGCGTCTCCGTGTACTACAACGGCGTCGACGTCTCGCGCTCCCGCGGTTCCTACTTCGAACTCTTCGATATCGAGCGTGTCGAGGTGGTGAAGGGCCCGCAGGCCACGCTCTTCGGCACCGCCGCCTCCGTGGGCGCCGTCAGCGTCTACACGGCGCGGCCTCAGGAGGAGCTCGCCGGCTCCCTGACCGTGAATGCGGGCAACTACAGCAGCCGCCTCGCCCGCGGCTTCGTCACCGGCGGCAGCGACCTCGTGCAGGCGCGTCTGGCCTTCCAGCACCGGGAGCGCGACGGCTTCATCGACAACATCGCCGGCAGCCCCGCCTCCCAGAACCCCGACGGCTTCCGCCAGAGTGACCTGCAGGGCATCGAGCGCACGGCGCTGCGCTCTTCGCTGCGCCTGACCCCCACGGACGACCTGACCATCGACTTCGTCTATACCTGGGAGGAGAACGACGATACGGGCACCTCCTTCAAGAACGGCCTCTACGCCCCCACCGGCGGCGACAGCAGTCCCTTCTCTTTCGTCGAGATGGCCGGCAGCCCGTTCTCGGAGGCGGCCCTCGGCAAGGCGGACCTCGGCATCGAGCGCGAGGTCGAGGACTACAACCTGCGCATGGAGTGGCAGCCGACGGAACGGCTCACGGTGACATCCCTTTCCGCCTGGCGCGAGTTCGAATCCCTCGAGGTCTTCGACGCCGACGGCACCCAGGCCTGGTTCCTCGAGTTCGGCGAGGACGCCGAAGGCGAGCAGTTCAATCAGGAGCTGCGCGCCGTCTACAGCGGCGACCGCTTCACCACGATCGTGGGTGCCAACTATTTCGACGAGGAGGGCAGCCAGCGGGTGCCCTTCAGCACGGAGGAATCCATCTTCCTCAATTGTGTCGGCGCGCTCCCGGTTGACGCCGCCTGCATCGAGCCGGACGGGCGCGTCAACCTCCTCACGCCGGTACTTACCAGCGGGCTGCTGGACGTACTCCCCTACAGCTCGGAGTTCGCCAACTACGGCAAGAACGAAATCCTTTCCGCCTTTGCGGACGTGACCTGGGCCGCCAGCGACGCGCTAGAGCTCACCGCCGGCCTGCGCTACATCGACGAGAGCCGCGAGAGCGGCTTCAGCGCCATCGCCCCGAACTCGGCGCTCCTCGGTTTCCTCGGCCTCAACCAGCCGCTCCTGCCGGTGGTGGACACGGGCGGCGCGATCGTCCGCGCCGACGGCAGCTTCGATGACTGGCTGCCGCGCTTCAACGCGCTGTGGCGCGTGAGCGACAGCACCAATGTTTATGCCACGGTCTCCAAGGGCCGCCGCTCCGATGTCATCGACGTAACGGCAACCAGGGACAGCGCCGGTAATGCGGTTGCCGATGTCACGGAGGTGCCGGCGGAGATCGTCTGGAACTACGAGGTGGGCGCCAAGGGTGCCAGCAACGACCGTCGCTTGTCTTACAGCGTCTCGCTGTTCTACCAGGATTACTCGGATTTCCAGGTAACGCTCCAGGATGACGCCGGCAATTTCTTCACGGCGAATGCCGGTTCAGCGACGAATCTCGGTGTGGAGGCGGATGTGCGCGCCCTCCTCGGTTCGAGCCTGGAGCTGTTCGCCAACGCAGCCTGGATCGACGCGGAGATCGATGACGACGCCAGCAATGGCACGCTCGCCGGCAACCGATTCCGGCTGCAGCCGGAGTGGACCGCCAGCACGGGCCTGTTCCTCGATCAGCCGCTGAACGGCGCGCTGAACCTGACGGGCTCGCTGGTCTACAGCTGGCGCTCGGAGGTATTCTTCGAGCCGGAGAATGCCCCGATCGCGGGCCTGCCCATCGAGGAGGATGCCTACGGGCTCCTCAGTGCCCGCATCGGCATCGCCAGCGCGGGCCAGGGCTGGGAGCTCAGCGTCTTCGCCAGCAATCTCCTCGACGAGGAGTACCTGGTCGACGCCGGCAACACCGGCGGCTCTTTCGGCAACCCCACCTTTGTCGCCGGCCCGCCCCTCTTCTGGGGCGTCCAGCTGGACTACGACTTCGGGGCTTACTGAGGCCGGTTCACCAGCGTTTCTGTGCAGGCCTCCGGCCTCCGCTGAGCAAGGGCCGGGGGTGGCACCAGGTCGGGCCGGGGGTGCCATCAGGTCGGGCCGGGGGTGCCATTAGGTCGGGCCGGGGGTGCCATTAGGTCGGGCCGGGGGTGCCACTAGGTCGGCCCGGGGGTGGTGATATACCCCCCGGGAACCGCAAAAGCGCCATCCATGGCAGCTCGGCGGAGGCCATCCATGGCCTCCGACGTTCCCGGGGGGTATATCACCACCCCCGGGCCTGACGCCCAGCTGGCGTCTAGATCCATCGGTTCAGCGGACCATCGCTTAAAGCAGAGCTCCATAGAGTACTGGATGCTCCTATCCCTAGTACGCACCGCTAACGCCAATTCGCTGGCACCACCGTCAGGCGCTGGCGCTCCAAATACCCTCACGGGGCGTCAGCGGGCATGGATGCCCGCTGTCGAGCTGCCATGGATGGCGCTTTTGCGGTCCCGTGAGGGTATTTGGAGCGGCAGCGCCGAGGCTAGAGGCACCGCTGAGCTGCTCGTATAGCAACACCTGTATTCCGGAAGCCATGGATGGCGCTTTTGCGATCCCGTGAGGGTATTTGGAGCGGCAGCGCCGTAGCCAGAGGCACCGCTCAACTACCCGTACAGCAATGCCTGTATTCCGGAAGCCTTGAATAGCGCTTTTGCGGGGTTCCCGGGGGGTATTTGGAGCGCCAGCGCCGAAGCTAGCGTCACTCAGGAGCTCGCGAAAACCTAACCGCGGGAGAAGCGCTCCGTGTGCGTGCCTGCAATCGAGTACTCCGGCGTCTTTACCGAATCCACGAAGGTCCAGTCGGCGCGGAGCTCGTCGGGCGTGGCGGTGAGCAGGAGGTAGCCGCGCTGGTGGAGATTGCAGTAGTTGAGCTCGTCGATGAGCAGCGGGAGGACCCGGGCCATCTGCATCGCCGTGGGGGCGTCCATCTGGAAATAGGTCTCCATGCCCGGTGACGAGACACTCGGCGTGGCGAGCTCGATGCCTACCTCGGCGCCGCTGCGATCGCGGAGCGTGGAGTACCAGGCATTATGCGTATCGCCGGCGAGGGAGACGATGCGCTTGCCCGTGGCCTGCGCTGCGCCATAGAGCAGCTCGCGCTCCACCGGGTAGCCGTCCCAGGCATCCAGATTGTAGGGGGTCACTGCAGCCAGGCGGGCCAGCTCCGCATCGCTGAGCGCCTGGCCGGCTTCCGCTGCGGCCTTGAGGCGGGCGAGCTCCTCGAGAATCGGCGGGACATCCGCATAAGAAGCGGCGCCGAGCATCTCGGCGGGCATCAGCATGCGGGCCATGAGAATCTGCTGGCCGAGGAGCTGCCAGGGGGCCCGGGACTGGGCCAGTTCGGTAGCAAGCCAATTGCGCTGGGCATCGCCCAGGAGGCTGCGGGCCGGGTTGCCGAGGTCGGCGAGGAAGCGGTCGCGATCGAGCTGCCCCGTGGCCTGATCGATGTAATCCTCATACGCCAGCTGCTCATCGCGGCCGACGAGCCGCGTATCGAGCATGTGCAGGGCAACCAGGCCGCCGAAATCGAAGCTGCGATAGATGCGCAGGGAGCCCTCCCCCGCCGGTGGACGAATAGGCATCCACTCATAGTAGGCCTGCAGCGCCGCCAGCATCCGAGCCTCCCAATCGCCCTCGTCGGCGCCGTGGTTCTCGGCACCACCGCGCCAGGCGTCATTGGCGAACTCGTGGTCATCCCAGACACTGATGCAGGGCGCGGCGGCATGCATGGCCTGCAGGTCAGTATCGCTGCGGTAGAGGGCGTAGCGACGACGGTAGTCCGTGAGCGTGAACAGCTCGCCGGCGTTGTCCGCCGGCAGCGCCCGACCAAGTTCCTCGCTGCGCTCGGTGGCGTAGCCACCGGCACCGTACTCGTAGAAATAGTCACCCAGATGCAGGAAAGCGTCGAGGTCGTCGCGGCGGGCCGCATCCCGGTAGGGATAGAAGTAGCCTGCGGGATAATTGGAGCAGGAGAACACGGCGAGGCGCACTTCCCGCGCGCCGGCGGCGGGCAGGGTGCGGGCGCGGCCCGTGGCGCTCCCGGCGCCGGCGGCGCGGAAACGGTAGTAATAGGTCTGCCCGGGGTCGAGATCGCGGACGTCGATCTTCACCGTGTAGTCACGGGCCGGGCCCGTGTCGACAACGCCGTCGCGCAGCACCTCGCGGAAGTCTCCATCCGTCGCCAGCTCCCAGGCCACACTCACCGGGCCGGCGCCGGCCGCCGGCGTGGCCCGGGTCCAGAGCAGCACGCCGTCGGCGAGGGGGTCACCGCTGGCAACGCCGTGGTCAAAGCGGGCCGCGGTGAGTGCCGGCTCCCGGCCGCCAAGCGTGCAACCGGTGACGGCGGTGGACAGAACAACCCCGGACGAGAGGCGCAGGAAATGACGGCGTGACAACATGGGCGTTCTCCGGCTAGTAGCGAAGCAAGGCTAACGGGCCTTTGTTACGACGCCGTGACATCAACGGCGGTAGTCCAGGGGCGGCGCGCGGTCGCCGAGGAGCGGCACGTACTGGAAATCCGGGCCGCGGCGCTGATCAAACTCTTTTTTCGCAGACACCAGCACCGCCGGCGACTGGAACAATTCGGCGCCGGTGAGCGCCAGGGTCTTGGCCGCGACCAGCATGCCCTTGGTGCCGATGCTGGTACCCCCGGCGGCAATGGCCTGCCAGGAGTGGGGTGCCGTACCCGGCACCCAGGTGGCGGCGCGCATCTCGGTGGTCGGCGCCATCCAGCTCACGTCGCCGACGTCCGTGGAGCCCATGCTCTGGGTGAAACCAAGGGGCTTGATGCGCCCCTGCTGGCCGGCGACGGCAGGATCGCGATCCAGGGAGTCGGCGAGTTCCCCGGCGAAGGCCTGCTCTTCGGCATTCCAGCTGACGCCGCCGACGCGCAGCAGGTTGCCGTGCATAATCCCGGCGAGGGTCTCGTTGGGCAGCTTGTTGTAGTTGCCGTGGATGATTTCGAAGTCGAGTTCGGTCCCCGTGCCCTGCGCGGCGGCTTCTGCGGCGGCAACGACCCGGTCCCAGAGGCCGGCGAGCACGTCCCGCTCGGGGTGGCGGACGTAGTAGAAGACCTCGGCGAAGTCCGGCACCACATTCGGCGCGGAGCCACCGCTGGTGATCACGTAATGAATGCGCGTTTCCTGCGGCACATGCTCCCGCAGCAGGTTGACCATGAAGTTCATGGCCTCGACCCCGTCCAGGGCCGAGCGGCCCCGCTCCGGCGCGACCGCGGCGTGGGAGGAGATCCCCCGGAAGCGGAACTTGGCCGACTTGTTGGCAAGCGTTGTGGCCGCGTCGGCGGCGTTGCGGTCGGAGGGATGCCAGCCGAGGACCGCATCGACGTCGTCGAAGAGCCCGGCGCGGACCATGTACACCTTGCCGGAGCCACCCTCTTCCGCCGGCGTACCGTAGAGGCGCACGGTGCCCTGTTGCCCGGTATCCTCGAGCCAGTGGCGCAGAGCAACGGCGGCGGCGGTGGAGCCGGCACCGAAGAGGTGGTGGCCACAGGCGTGGCCCGCGGCCTTCCCGGGCAGCGGGTCGCGCACGGGGCGGTCGGACTGACTGATGCCGGGCAGCGCGTCGAATTCGGCGAGGAGGGCGATCACCGGCTCGCCGCTGCCGTAGCTGGCCACGAATGCGGTGGGGATATCGGCGACGCCCTGCTCGATGCTGAAGCCCTCGTCTGCGAGCGCCTGTTGCAGCAGCGCGGAGCTCTCGGTCTCCTGGTAGCCCACCTCGGCCTTCTCCCAAAGCTGCCGGGCGAGGGCACCGAAGCGTTCTCCTTCGCCGTCGAGGTAGGTGAGCATGCTGTCGCGGTCATCGGCGAGGGCCGGGGTGGCGAGACCGAAAGAGAAGAGGGCGAGGATTGCCAGGCGTCGCATTACAGGCTCCTGTGGATCAACGAGCGGCCAACGATAGCACCTGCAACCGTGATTGCCACCCACCTGACCCACGACGGGACCGGTTAGTCGCAAAGTTCACGGGGCGGGGGCGGGAGACTTCTTTCAGTCGCTCCCCGATACACGCTTTGTGAAAGAAGTCTCCCGCCCCCACCCCTCGTGCCTCCCGTGCTTCCGGAGCAGTCGACGTTCCGCGGAGCGCAGGGGCGGCTGGTGAGGTCGAGGTCGCCATAAGCGACGGTCCGCTCGACAGACACAGACCAGGAGAGCGAAAGGCCCGTCGACAGGCGCTTTCGCCGAACGGTGGCTGCGGCACGGCCAACTGCCGGAATCCATCGGTGAACAGTTGGCGTATCATTGCGTTGAGGGATGCAAAGCGCTGCGGACAGTCGCGCCGCTTGGCACAGCAAGCACACAGACGTATATTGGCGCGCTTATGAAATACCTAGGCTCTCCCGGCTTTGATCACGGCCAGGCACTTCGCATTGGCGTGTTGATCACCAATCTCGGTACGCCGGAGGCTCCGACGCGCCAGGCCCTGCGTCCGTATCTGAAGCAGTTCCTCTCGGACCCGCGGGTCGTGGAAGTACCGCGGCTTCTGTGGTGGTTCATTCTCAACGTTATCATCCTCAACGTCCGTCCGGCGCGCTCTGCCGAGGCCTACGAAACCGTGTGGACCGACGAGGGCTCGCCGCTGCTCCTGCATACCCGGGACCAGGCCGAAGCTTTGCAGGCTGAGCTTCGCGCGCGCTATGGCGACCGCGTCATCGTCGACTTCGCCATGCGCTACGGGCAGCCTTCGGTGGCTTCGAAGCTCCAGGCCCTGATCGAGGCCGGCGCCCGTAAGCTTCTGGTGCTGCCGCTCTACCCGCACTACAGCGGCCCGACCACCGGCTCCACCTTCGATGCGGTCGCCGAGGACTTCCGCGCCCGGCGCTGGCTGCCGGACCTGCGCTTCGTGTCCTGCTACCACGACCATCCGGGCTACATCGCCGCCCTCGCCGACAGCGTGCGCGCTTTCCGTGCCGAGCACGGCAGCGCCCAGAAGCTGGTCTTTTCCTACCACGGCGAGCCCCTGCGCTACCTGGAGGAGGGCGACCCCTACCACTGCCATTGCCACAAGACCACGCGGCTGGTGGCCGAGGCCCTGGGCCTGGGAGAAGACGAGTACCTCACCAGCTTCCAGTCACGCTTTGGCCGGGAGGAGTGGCTGCAGCCCTATACGGACGAAACGCTGAAGGGGCTGCCGGCGGCGGGAATAACATCGGTGCAGGTGATCTGCCCGGGCTTCTCCGCAGACTGTCTCGAGACTATCGAGGAAATCGGCGAGGAAAACCGGGAGTATTTTCTCGAGGCCGGTGGCAAGGACTACCAGTACATTCCCTGCCTCAATGCCAGCGAGGCGCACGTGGCATTCCTGGCGGACCTCGCCGGGGAGCAGCTCTGCGGCTGGCTGGAGGCGCGTACGGACCCGGCGGTAGCCGCCGAGCGGGCCGCCGCCCTCGGCTACTCCGGCGCCGCCTGAGGCAGCGCCGACCGTCGGACCGGGCTCAGAGCCAGCGCCGCACCCGGCGGCAGTAGGCCCGGTATTCCTCCCCGAAAAGCGCCTCCAGCTGCTGCTCCTCGGCGCGGATGAAGCGCCGCTCGATAATCACCAGGAACACCGGCGGCACCGCCAGGGCCAGCGAGGCACCCACGGTAACCGCGACCCCGAGAAGCACCAGCGCCATGGCGAGGTACATGGGGTTGCGGCTGTAGCGGTACAGACCCCGCGTCACCAGCACCCGGGTATCACGGAACGGCACCATGCCCGTATCCGCGCGGGCAAAGAGCCCCCCGGCGATCACCAGCATCGCCAGACCGCCCACGAGCAGCGCGCTCCCGGCGAACTGCGCCGAGGCGCCTGCGAAACGTGGGCCGGGCAGGTATTCATCGATGACGAAGATCGCCACCACGCCGAAGACCATCCATACCGGGGGATAGATCAAGCGACGTTCGCTCACGGCTGCGCCTCAAGGCCATGGAGATGGTGCGCACCGGCGGGCTCGAAGCCGCCGATGAGCCAGGCCACGGCAATACCGGCGAGGAACACAGCGGTAAGCTTCACCCGGTCGTGGCTGTGGAAATGCACCTCCGGGAGCAGGTCGGAGAGGGCGATACAGACAAAAGCACCGGCAGCAAAAGCCAGGGCCGCTGCGAGGACCGGCGCCGCGTCACCGCTCAGGCTGCCGAGGCCGAGGTAGAACAGCACCGCCGCCAGCGGGCAGAGCAAGGCGAAGCCCAGGTTGACCCGGCCGGTGGCGGCCCGGCTCCAGCCGCCGCTCTGCATGAGTGCGGTGATGGACATGGCATCCAGGGGTTTGTGCAGGAGTACCGCCAGGAACACGCCGGCCCCGAGGTAGCCCCCGCCGTGGCCGCCCCCGCCGACGGCGGCACCCAGGGCGATGCCGTCGATGACCGTATGCACAGACAGCCCGAGGGCGATGCCGAGGCCGCTGAGGCCATGGGCATCGGCAACGCCATGGTCCCCAAGGGGGGGGGCAGCGGTCTGGTCGTGATCGTGGTCGTGATCGTGGGTCTGGTCCTGCACCGGGTCATGCCGGCAGTCCGGCGCCGCAAACTCGTGCTGGTGAAAATGGAACATGCGCAGCAGCAGAAACATCGTCACCAGCCCCGCCACCACAAAGAGGCTGGCGTAATCGATGGCACCGGGCCCCGGGCCGAGGACGATGGCGTGGGGCAGCAGGTGAAAGAAAGCCACGCCGAGCATGAGCCCCGAGACCGCGCTCATGGCGAGCTGCGTTCGCGTGTGCGTCATGCGCACGCGGTTCGGCAACGCCCCGCCGGCCACGGAGGCGAAGGCGATCGCGGCGCAATAGGCCAGCAGCAGGGACAGCGGCTCAGTCACGGAAATCCAGCAGTACCAGGTTATCGCGGTGGATGAGTTCCTCGTCGCCACCGTACCCGAGGATCGCCTCGATGTCCCGGGAACTGCGCCCGGCAATGCGCTCGACTTCCGCCGCGTGGTAGTTGACCAGCCCCCGGGCAACCTCGCGGCCGGCACCGTCGATGCACGCCACCACGTCGCCGCGGCGGAAGTCGCCGCGCACGGCGCGCACACCGACCGGCAGCAGACTGCGCCCGGCGTCGCGGAGCACGGCCACGGCACCGTCGTCCAGCTCGACGGCCCCGGACACCTGCAGCAGCCCCGCCAACCACTGCTTGCGCGCCCGCTGCGGTTCCCGGCCACTGCGCAGCCAGCTGCCCACGGGACTGCCGGCGGCCACGGCGGCGATGATACCCGCCTCGCCACCGCCGGCGATCACCGTCTCAGTGCCCGAGCGCGCGGCGAGGCGCGCCGCGCGTAGCTTGGTGACCATGCCGCCGCGGCCAAGAGCCCCGCCCTCGCCGACCATGGCATCCAGAGCCGGGTCGCCCACGGCCGCCTCGCGCACCAGGGCCGCAGCCGGATCCCGGCGCGGGTCGGCCTCAAAGAGGCCGGACTGGTCCGTTAGCAGGAGCAGGGCATCGGCGTCGATGAGATTGCCGACCAGGGCGGCGAGGGAATCATTGTCACCGAAACGGATCTCCTCCGTCGCCACCGTGTCGTTCTCGTTGACCACGGGCATGACGCCGAGGCGTAAAAGCGTGTTCAGGGTGGCCCGGGCGTTCAGGTAGCGATCCCGTGCAACCACGTCGTCGTGGCCGAGAAGCACCTGCGCCGTGGCGATGCCGTGGGCGCCGAAGGCCTGCTCCCAGGCCTGAAGCAGGCTGGACTGCCCCACCGCCGCAGCGGCCTGCAGGTCGTGCAGCGCAGCGGGCCGGGCCGGCCAGCCCAGGCGCACCACGCCGGC
>NZ_KN234790.1:0-1255 GCF_000764025.1 Pseudohaliea rubra DSM 19751
GGCGGGAGCGGCTGGCGGTGCTGGGAGCCGCGCTGGCCGCGCACGAGGCGACCCTCGCGGCGCCACTCCTGGCACTGCTTGCAGGCCGCGACGATGTACGCCTTCTCGGTCGTCCCGGTACGGCGGACCGGTCGGCCACGGTGTCTTTCGTGCCCACCCGGCAGACGCCCGCTGCCCTCGCCGCGGCCCTGCAGCGGCAGGGCATTGGTGTCGAGAGCGGCCATTTTTATGCCCACAGGCTCCTCGAGGCCCTGGGCGTGTTCCCCGCCGCCGGCGTGGTGCGTTTGTCCTTCGTGCACTACAACACGCCGCAGGAGGTGGCGTGGACCTGCGACGCCCTCTCGTCCGCCCTCGGCTGACGGGCGCCCGCGGCAGGTTTCGCGCGCCGCCCCGCCACCTTTCGCCACAATTTATCGCCGCTGCGCCACGGTCCTGCCCGGGCCCTGCCCGGACATCGCGCTGTAATTTGCCCTGCCGGCCGGCACCTCCGGCCATCACAGAGCAAGGAGACAGCCATGCACAGAACCCTTACTACCGCTGCCAGCATTCTCGTCCTCGGCAGTGTGCTTGCGGCACCGGCCGGCGCGGCCGGTACCACCGGGCTCAAGCGCGACGCGACCACCATCTCCGCCATTGCCGCAGGGGCGGTTGCGGCCGGTCCCCTCGGCGCCCTGGCCGGTGCCATCGGTGGCGCCTGGCTCGGCGAGCAGGTGCAGCGGGCGGACCAGTTGCCCGCGGTGCGCGCTGAACTCGCCGAGCGAGAGCGGGCTGTTACCACCCTGGAGCAGGACCTCGCTGCCCTGGACGAGGCGCTGCGTGCCGAACGCCGCGAGACCGCCCGCTACGCGCGCATGGCCCTCGAGCAGCTCGAGCTGGAACTGCTGTTTCGCACGGGCGAGAGCCGGCTGACGGACGAGGGCCGGGCGCGGCTTGGCCTGCTTGCGCAGTTCCTCGCCGCAAACCCGGACATCGAAGTGCGCGTGGATGGCTATGCGGACCCGCGCGGGCGCGCCGAAGACAATGCCATCCTCGCTCTCGACCGCGCAGAGGCGGTCGCCGGTGCACTGGTGGACGCCGCCGTCCCCGTGAGCCGGGTGACGGTGCACGGCCACGGCGAGGAGCGGTCGCAGGTCGCCGAGGGCGACCTCGACGGCTATGCGCTGGAGCGGCGCGTGCGCATTGAGCTGCGTCGCCGCGGTGCCGCCATCGCCAGCAGCGACTGAGGCACCGGCGTTGGCGCCCCCCCCCCCCCCCC
>NZ_KN234790.1:1364-20569 GCF_000764025.1 Pseudohaliea rubra DSM 19751
CCCCCCCCGGTCCTTCGACTTTGGTGGGAGGGTACCCGCCGGGTCCCTTGTCTATACTGCCCCAGAGCGGGCGGCGCCGCCGCCCGCCGCGACAGGCAGCAGGGGGACACCATGGACAGGGATCAGGCCATTGCCCACTGGGGGGCGGCCGCGGAGGCCATCGACTGGGTTCGCGCCCCCCGGACCATTCTCGATGACAGCGCCGCGCCGTTTTACCGCTGGTACAGCGATGGGCAGTGCAACACCTGCCACAATGCCGTTGATCGTCACGTTGCCGCCGGCCGCGGCGACGAGTTGGCCCTTATCTATGACAGCCCGGTGACCGATACGGTCACCTATTTCACCTATCGTGAGCTCCGCGACCGGGTGGCCGCTTTCGCCGGCGGTCTTCGCGAGCTTGGTGTCGGCCCCGGGGACCGCGTGGTCATCTACATGCCCATGGTGCCCGAGGCGGTGATCGGCATGCTTGCCTGCGCCCGTCTCGGCGCCGTGCACTCCGTGGTCTTCGGCGGCTTTGCCGCCAGCGAGCTGGCCTTCCGCATCGATGACTGCCAGGCGAAGGTGGTGCTTTCCGCCTCCTGCGGTATCGAACACGCCCGCATCATTCCCTACAAGCCGCTACTTGATGCAGCCGTGGAGGCCTGCGCGCACAAGCCGGCGCACTGCGTCGTGCTGCAGCGCGAGGCCGGGCCGGCAGAGCTGATAGCGGGCCGGGATATCGACTGGGAGCTTGTGGCGGGCACTGAGCCGGCTCCCTGCGCCCCGGTTGCTGCCACGGACCCGCTCTACCTCCTGTACACCTCGGGCACCACCGGCAGCCCCAAGGGCGTGGTGCGCGACAACGGCGGCCACATGGCGGCCCTGTACTGGAGTATGGTGAACATTTACGGCATCGACCCGGGCGACGTGTTCTGGGCGGCATCGGATATCGGCTGGGTCGTTGGCCACTCCTATATCGTCTACGGCCCGCTCCTGCGCGGCGCCACCACCGTGCTTTTCGAGGGCAAGCCCGTCGGCACGCCGGATGCGTCGACCTACTGGCGGCTCATCGGGCGGCACCGGGTCAAGGTGCTGTTCACGGCGCCCACGGCGATCCGTGCCATCAAGCAGCAGGATCCGCAGGGTGAGGGTGCGGCGCCCTTCGATCTGTCCAGCCTCGAGTATCTGTTTCTGGCCGGCGAGCGGGCGGACCCGAACACCATCGTCTGGGCGGAGGAACTGCTGGAGATTCCGGTCATCGACCACTGGTGGCAGACCGAGCTCGGCTGGCCGGCGATCGCCGACTTTGCCGGCGAAGGTTTCTTTCCGGTGCGCCACGGCTCCTCGGGCAAGGCCGTGCCCGGCTTCGACATTGTTGTTCTCGATGAAGCCGGGGAGCCGGTGCCCCGCGGTGAGATGGGCGCGCTGACGATCCGGCTGCCGCTGCCGCCGGGGGCACTGCCGACGCTGTGGAATAACGACGCGGGCTTCCGCGAGAAATACCTGGAGCGTTTTCCGGGCTACTACGATGCCGGCGATGCCGGCTACATCGACGCAGATGGTTACATCCACATCATGGCCCGCACCGATGACGTCATCAACGTGGCGGGCCACCGCCTGTCGACGGGGCGCATGGAAGAGGTGATCGCTTCGCACCCGGATGTGGCCGAATGTGCCGTGTTCGGTGTGCGCGATGACCTCAAGGGGCAGGTGCCTCTCGGGCTCATGATCCTCAACGCGGGTGTCGACCGGCCAGAGGCCGAGATCGCCGATGAGGTCGTCGCCCTGGTGCGCCGGGAAGTGGGGCCGGTGGCCGCCTTCCGTCAGGCCCGGGTAGTGTCGCGGCTGCCGAAGACCCGTTCCGGCAAGATCCTCCGGGCGACGCTGCAGAAGATAGCCAACGGCGAGGACTACAAGGTGCCGGGCACTATCGACGATCCGGCCACCCTCGACGAGATCGCGCCGCTGCTTCGGAGCGCTGAAGCCTAGACGCGCCGCCGCCGCCGGGGCAAGCTGTGCGCTTCTTCCTGCGAAGAGGAGCCTGCCATGCCCGGTGACGGACGGCATACGCTGACCGTGCGGCGCGTCGGTATCGATACCTACCGGGAAAACGTGGTGTTTCTGCACCGCGACTGCCACGTTTATCGCAGTGCCGGTTTCCAGGCCCTGAACAAGGTCGAGGTGACCCCCGCCGACGGCGGCGAGGCTGTGCTGGCGGTGCTCAACGTGGTCGACGATCCCGCGATTACCCGTCCGGACGAGCTCGGTCTCAGCCTGCAGGCCTTTGAGCAGCTCGCCCTTGCCGAGGGCGCGGCGGCGCGCATCGCCCACGCCCGTCCGCCGCGCTCCATCGGTGCCGTGCACCGCAAGATTGCCGGCGAGACCCTGGGCTATCCGGACTACCTCGGCATCGTCCGGGAGATCGGTGAGCACCGCTACACCAAAATCGAAATGGCTGCCTTCCTGGTTGCCTGCACCCAGGGTGGCATGGAGCGGGACGAGGTGCTGCACCTGACCCGGGCCATGGCCGAGACCGGAGACCGCATCGACTGGAAGGAGCCGCTGGTCGCTGATAAGCACTGCATTGGCGGTATTCCCGGCAACCGTACCAGCATGCTCGTGGTGCCTATCGTCGCCGCCCACGGCATGTTCATCCCGAAAACCTCGAGCCGGGCCATCACTTCGCCCGCAGGCACCGCCGACACCATGGAGGTGCTGGCCAACGTTGAGCTCAGCGCCCGGCGCTTTAACGAAGTGGTGCGCGCGCAGCGCGGCTGCCTGGCCTGGGGCGGCACCTCGCGGCTCGCGCCGGTGGATGACATCCTCATTGCCGTCGAGCGGCCCTTGTCCCTCGACTCCCCGGGGCAGATGGTCGCCTCCATCCTCGCCAAGAAAGTTGCCGCCGGCGCCACGCACCTGCTGGTCGACATCCCCATGGGACCGACGGCCAAGGTGCGTACGCAGAACGATGCGCTGCGCCTGCGCAAGCTGTTCGAGTTTGTGGGTGACCGGCTGGGGCTGCACGTGGAGGTGATCATTACCGATGGCCTGCAGCCCATCGGTCGCGGCATCGGCCCGGTGCTCGAGGCCCGCGATGTGATGCAGGTGCTTAAGAACGACCCGGACCAGCCCCGGGACCTGCGCGAGAAAGCGCTGCAGCTGGCCAGCCGCATCCTCGAGTTTGACCCGGATGTCCGCGGCGGCCAGGGCTATGTGCTGGCCCGCGATATCCTCGATTCCGGCCGCGCCCTGGAGCGCCTGCGGGCGATCATGGCCATGCAGGGACGCAACCCCTCGCCGCCGGAGCCCGGCCGCCTGTGCAAGGCACTGCCGGCGCCCCGGGATGGCAAGGTTGCTGCTATCGACAACCTGCAGCTGGCGCGTATCGCCCGCCTCGCCGGTGCCCCGCTGGACCGGGGCGCCGGGGTCGACCTGTGCCGCAAGGTCGGGGATGCGGTGCGCGAGGGCGAGCCGCTCTATCGCATCCATGCGGCCTTCGAGGCCGATTTCGCCTTTGCCTGCGAGGCCGCCGAGGCGGCGAGCGGTTTCCTGCTGGCGGGAGGGGACTGAGTGCCGGTGCCCGCCGACGTCGTCTATGGCTTCGCCGACTACCGCGCCCCCGGTGAGCGCCTTGCCGCGGCCCTGGGGGTGTCCTATGAGGAGGTCGAGGTCCACCGTTTCCCCGACGGTGAGAGCCGCGTGCGCCTGCCCGCCACCGTGCCCGGGCGGGTGCTCTTCTGCCGCAGCCTTGACCGACCCAACGACAAGCTCATCGAGCTGCTCCTTGCGGCGGCGACGGCCCGGGAGCTCGGTGCCGAAGCGCTGCTCCTGGTGGCCCCGTACCTCTGCTACATGCGTCAGGACAAGGCCTTCTACCCGGGGGAGGCGGTCAGCCAGCGCATTATCGGGGCGGAGCTGGCGCGCTGCTTCGACACCGTAGCGACCGTGGACCCGCACCTGCACCGCACGCCGGCGCTGGCGGACGCGGTCCCGGTCGCGCGGGCCCTGACCCTGAGCGCCGCAGGGCCCCTCGCGGCGCTCCTCGCCGGCCGCGACGATCGGCCGTTGCTGCTCGGGCCGGACGCGGAGTCGGCGCAGTGGGTTGCGGCAATCGCCGGCCGTGCGGGGCTGGAGCACGCCGTCGCGACGAAGGTGCGCAGCGGCGATCGCTCCGTTGCCATCGAGCTGCCACCGGTCCCCGTGGCTGGCCGGGCAGTGGTGCTCATCGACGATGTGGCGAGCACCGGCCGGACCCTGGCGGAGGCCTGTCGCGCACTGCGGGCGGCGGGCGCCGCGCGGGTCGATGTCGCGGTGACTCATGCGCTGTTTGCCGGCGACGCGCTGGCGGTGCTTGCCGAGGCCGGTGTGGGAGACGTACTCAGTACCGATTCGATCCTCCATGACAGCAACGCCGCCGGGCTGGCGCCGCTGCTGGCAGAGGCCCTGTTGTCCTGAAGGCGGCCCCGGCTGCCGCTATACTGGCAGCCCCTGGACAACGTCGGAGCTTCGCCATGGACCTCACCGCCGAACTCAGCCTCTACCCGCTGCGCGAGGACTACGAGCCGCCGATCCGCGCGCTTATCGATGACCTTGCTGCCGAGGCGGGCCTGCTGGCGATCACCAATGCCATGAGCACGCAGCTGCGCGGTGACTTCGACACGGTGATGACCACGGTAGCCCGGGCGCTCCGGGCGAGCAGCGAGCGCTTCGGCAAGCAGGTGCTGGTGTGCAAATTCATTCCCGGAGCCCTGGCCATCGACGCGGCGCCCTGAGCGGTGGCCGCCTGGCACTGGCTCGCCTCCTGGGAGGCGGTGGCTGTACTCCTGGGGGTCGCCTACCTGCTGCTGGCGGCCCGGGAAAGCCTCTGGTGCTGGTACGCAGCTTTTGCGAGCACGGCGATCTTCCTGGTGCTCTTCTGGCAGGTGCGCCTGTACCTGGAGTCGGCGCTGCAGGTCTATTACCTGGCCATGGCCGTCTACGGCTGGTGGCAGTGGCAGCGCCCCGGTGAGGCCCGCACGCTGGCCATCAGCCGCTTCGGGGCCCGGGCCCACGGCCTGGTCATCGGCGGCGTGCTGGCGCTGTCGGCGCTGTCCGGAGCGTTGCTCAGCCGCTATACCGATGCCGCCCTTCCCTATCTCGACGCCTTCACCACCTGGGGCGCCATCGTCACCACCTGGATGGTGGCGAGGAAGATCCTTGAGAACTGGCTCTACTGGATCGTCATCGACAGTGCCAGTATCGTTCTCTACCTGGACCGGGGTCTGCTGCTGACGGCTGCGCTCTTTGCCGCCTACGTGGTCATCTGCATCGCGGGCTTCCTTGCCTGGCGACGCCACTACCGGGTCGCAGCGGCCGTTTCGGGCTGAACGGGCAACACAGCCCTCTGGAGGAGGCCCTCATGCTGAGTGCGACGACCCTGGCCACGCCCCTCGGCTCCCTGCAGCTCGTCGCCCGGGACGGCCGCCTTGCGCGCATCGCCTTCCCGGGGATGCACCTCGAGGAGGTGGCGGCGTCGTCGTCACCGGTACTCGAGCGCGCTGCGGCGCAGCTGGCAGGCTATTTCGCCGGCGAGCGCTATCGTTTCGATCTGCCCCTCGCTGAGGACGGTACGCCCTTCCAGTGCGCTGTCCGGGCAGCGCTTCGGGCGATCCCTTATGGCGAGACGCGCAGTTACGGCGATCTGGCCCGTGCCCTGGGGCGGCCCCGGGCCGTGCGCGCCGTGGGGGCCGCCAACGGACGCAATCCCCTGCCCCTTGTGGTGCCGTGTCACCGGGTGATTGGCGCAGACGGCAGCCTCACCGGTTATGCCGGGGGTCTGGCGCGAAAGCGCTGGCTGCTGGAGCGGGAGGGCTGGCGCGCCTGCGACGGCGCGCTCGATCGATAGCCGCGGCGTTTAGGTCGCCGAGGCGTCGTAGATGCTCTGGATGGACCGGTTGAGCGCCGCGTTGAACTCTTCGTCGCTCTGCTGGGCAGAGAGCCCCTCGGTGAGGGCACGGGAGAAGCTCGCGACCACGCCCGGGTTGCGGGCGAGGCGCTCGTTGGCCTCGGCACGGCTGTAGCCGCCGGACAGAGCCACGACACGCAGTACGGCGGGATGCGCCACACATTCGCCATAGAAGCTGTCTTCCTCGGGCAGCGTCAACTTGAGCATGACCTGTCGTCCCTCGTCGAGCTGATCCAGCGCGGCGAGGAGGCCGGCCTTCAGCTGTCGCTCCGCGGCGGCCTTGTCGGGGCAGTGGATGTCGACCTCCGGCTCGACGATGGGCACGAGACCCGCATCGATGATGCGGCCGGCGACCTCGAACTGCTGGGCCACCACGGCGTCGATGCCGCTGGTGCTGGCTTCCTTGATCATCGAGCGCATCTTGGTGCCGAAGATGCCGGCACCAACGGCGCGGCTGAGCAGGTCGTCAAGGCCCGGCATGGGCTTCATGCGCTGCACCCCGTCCGCCAGCGTGTCGAGCCCCTTGTCGACCTTGAGGAAGGGGACCACGTGCTTGACCTGCCAGAGGTACTCGGCGGTTGGCCGGCCCAGGACCTCGCGGTCCATGGTGTCCTCGAAGAGGATCGCGCCGAGGATACGGTCGCCGCCGAAGGCCGGGGCGGTCATGATCCGCGTGCGCATGGCGTGCACGAGGTCGAACATTTCGGCGTCCGTAGTCCAGGCGCTTTCCTCAATGCCGTAAAGGCCCAGGGCCTTCGGCGTGCTGCCCCCGCTCTGGTCCAGGGCGGCAATAAAGCCGGTGGCGCTGCGGAGTTTCTCGCGTTGTTCGTCGACTTGGCTCACGGGTGCTTTCCGTTCTCATGGTGGCTGGGAGAGTTTCTGGCTGCGCGGGTAGTGCCCGGAGCCCGATGACCTATGTTAGGCCAAAGCGGGTGGTGCCGTGAAGGCGGGCTTTGCCGGGGTCAGTAGAAAAGCAGGTCGCTCAGGGCCAGGTCGACGGGCCCGGGCCGGCCGATGGCAACGAGACCGATGCGCCGCAGGCGCGAGGGATCCAGTGGCGCCTCGAGGCGGTGCGGCGTGAAGGCAGCAAAGGGCAGCTTGATGGTGGTCCAGCCGGCCGGCGCCTGGAATGGCGCGCGATAGCTCTGCCAGGGACGCCGCACGGCGTCCGTGCGCAGGTGCAGGCCGTAGTCGCCGCCGTCGCCACAGACCTTGAGGGCGAGGCCTGTGAACGCGCTCGCATCTACCGTGCCACCGTCCCCGGCCAGGTCCAGGGCCAGCTGCAGAAAGCCGCCGTTATTGGCCAGGCTCACGGTCCCGGTCAGATGCCGGGCGGGTCGCCCGGCCACGGTCTCCGTGCGCAGCTGCCCGGCGGAGACTCCGCCCATTACCGCATCGCCGATGCAGGCCCAGCGGCCGCCGCCGGCAGGTTCGCCACTGAGGTCGTCGATAATCGCTGCGGTCACCTCAGCCGCCCCCGGGGCAGCGGTGGATCTCCACGGTGGCATGGACCACGCGGAGCTCCTTCGGCAGTCGTGCCTTGACGTCATCGGGGGTGAGGGCGTCGTGGGTGACCACGGCGAGCTCTGCGGCGTGCAGGCCCGGTCCGATGGACCACAGGTGCAGGTCCGCCACCCGATCGTGGCCGCGGCTCTCCACCGCGTCCCGGAGCCGCTGGCAGAGGGCGTCTGGCGCCTGCCGGTCCAGCAGTGTGTGGCTGGTATCCCGCAGCAGGCCGATGGACCAGCGCGCCACCAGCAGTGCCCCGACAATCCCCATGGCCGGATCCATCCAGGCCAGGCCGAGGTACTTGCCTGCCAGCAGGGCGACGATCGCCAGCAGCGAGGTCAGCGCATCGGCGAGCACATGCAGGTAGGCGGAGCGCAGGTTATGGTCATGTTCGTGGCTGTGGCTGTGGTGGTGATCCTGTCCCTGCCCATGGGCGTGCCCGTGATCGTGCCCGTCACCCAGCAGCAACACAGAGACCCCGTTCACCAGCAGCCCGAGCACGGCCACGCCAATGGCCTGGTCGAAGGCGATCGGTACCGGTGCGAAGAAGCGCGCCATGCTTTCCCAGGCCATGGCAAGGCTGAAGCCGGCCAGTAGCAGGGCGCCGGTGAAGCCGCCGAGAGCGTTCACCTTGCCGGTGCCGAAACTGAAGCGGGGGTTCGCCGCGTGGCGCCGGGCGTACACATAGGCAAGGGCGGTGATGCCGAGGGCCACGGTGTGCGAGGCCATGTGCAGGCCATCGGCAAGCAGGGCCATGGAGCCGAATACTATCCCGGTACTGATCTCCAGCACCATGGTGGCAGCAGTCAGGGCAATGACCAGCAGCGTGCGCCGCTCTCCGCGGCGGCGCTGGTCCTGGCCGAAGACATGGCAATGGGTCCAGAGCTGCAGGTTTTCGCTGTGCATGATGCCTCCGCGCACTGTGGCGAGCCACCTATATTACGCGTCCCTTGTCCCTGTCTCACCTCGATCCAGCGAGGGCCTGGGCATTCTGCGGCGCCACTGCACGCCCGCCGACTGGTGCCCCTGGCTGATCAAAGCCGGGTCGATACCTCCCTTGGCGGCAGCACGGAATGCGGGAGGTACTTTGCCCCGCACCGGTTCAGCCCCGCGCTCAGCGTGTGTCCCTTGGGAGGGAGAGAGGCATGGGCAGTCATGCCCCGGGGAAAAACGTGGCTTGAGCCGTGGCACTGTACTTGACGCTTAGCGGGCAGTTTCCGCAGCCGGATCTTATGGTGACCCGAACCCCGTAGAACTTGTCGGGATCAGCATCCAGCAGGAAATAGCGACTACCGGCCCAGCTGTACGAGCTTCCGTCAAGCAAACCCTTGTGAGCGCTGGCATCGGTCAACTCCTCACCCTGTGTCGGCAGGACACCCACAGCGGCGACAACACCGATATCATTGAACAGCTGCCCGTCGTTACCTTCATCAACAAGATCAAGGTGCGCTGACACGTTGACGAGCAATTTGCCGGTCGTCGGCACCCGGAAGGTCTCTTCGATCGCAGTAGTGTTGAGTGTGCTCACTACCAGATTGCCAGCGGCATAGTCAGCCATAAGTGGGCTTGGGAGGTGCGCGAGCTTAGTTACGCCGACTGATTTGGTGGCGAGCTTTTTTCCAAGGATGGCGCCATCCGCGATCTTCGTCGTCGTTACTGAGCCATTGGCCAGTTTCGCTGCGCTGACACCGCCATCGCTCAGGCTGAAGGTGGTGCCGTCCAGGGCAAGACCCGAGCCATTCGTGTAGGTGGTGTCTGTATCGGTGACTGCCCCCGGCGCCAGCTTGGCAGCAGTAATCGCGCCGTCGGCGATGGCCTCCGTCGACACGGCCCCGGCCGCCAGCTTGCTCGTTGTGACCGCAGCGTCGGTGATTTTGCTGCTGGTAACGGACTGGTCGGCAAGTGCCGGTGCCTCGGCCTCTTCAAGGGTTGTCACGCGTTGCGCCACAGCGTTGATGCCGTTTGCCATGGCCGAGAAATTGGCATTCATCTCGTTCGGCTCGATGGTCGTGCCGCGCTCAAAAGCGTGTGGTATCTCCATTTCGCTGATAGCGAGGACCGAGGCGGCCAGGCTGATCGTTGCGATAGTGGTGAGCAGGGTCTTGCGCATGCTTAACGGTTCCTTCTGTTTGCGCTGGGTGTTTTTTTTCCGCGGCGCTGCAGAGCAACGCTCGTCACGACGCCGAGTACCGTGAGGGCGAGGGTTTCCCCGGACCAGACAGGCACCGCCGCCAACCTTTCCAGAGCCTGCCCCCAGAGTGAGCTGCCCCAGATTGCTTGTCCCCACATAGCGATTGCTCCTTGATTGCCAGTATCACTTTGACGAGCCCCCGTCGGTGCTCAGTTACCGTCGAGGGCGACTGTCCTTCACCGCCTGCCTGACCGTTCCTGCGTGCAGCCGTCGCGAGGCGGCCAGCGTGAGCGATACGCCCAGTGCGAGCAGGGGAGCACCCTGCAGCCCCGGCACGGGAACGGCGGCCCCGGCCGCCGATGCTGCGGGTGATTCCTCCGGAGGCGGCGCGGTGGGCTCGGGGCCCGCCAGAACAAGCAGCGGGGCCGAAGACAGCGTGCCGTAGCTGTCTGTGAAGCTGTCTCTGAAGAACCAGTCCGAGGATGTTGCAAAGCGCCAGGGCGACTCGCCATAGCTGAAGCTTCCGAGCGGCAGGAAGAAGCGGCGACCGAAGTCTCCCAGCGCTGTGGAGCGGATGAGCAGCCAGTAGCGGGTATCGGCAGCAAGGGATACCTGGCCCTGATAGTTGAACTGATAGAAAGCGGTGCTGCCGAAGTCGCTGATGTCGCTGCTGCTGCAGTTGGGCAAACAGGATGGACGGAAGGTGCCGAGACGTTTGCCAAGGGTTCCATCGGCTTCGACGCCGTGCACCGCCACAGAGCTGGCCTCGTAAGCTGCTACCAGGTTGCTGTCGGTGGCACGCTGGACGATCGCAGTGACGTCGGTGACGGCAGAGGCCGTGGAAGCGCGGAAAAGGAAACCCAGGGCAGCCGTCGTCGCACCGACGTTGGGCGTGGTCGAGCTACCAAGGGTGGCGCTGGTTGTATCCAGCAACCGCAGCGCTTCGCCGGCCTGCGGTGCCGGCAGGGGCAGCAGGAGGGTCACGGCGGCCGCGTAGGCAAGCGCCTGAAGGGCAGTGCTTGCGATGTATCGGAGCCTTGCACGGCGAACGGCATGACGGGACTTCATAGCGGGATCTTGCGGTACAGTTAACGCGTTAAAGGTCGATGCTTTCGCTGAGCAGGGCCCCCTCGGCGCTGCTGCCGCCGATGAGGAAGCGGTATTTGCCGGGCTCCAGGCGCCAGCAGTGGCTTTGTTCATGCCAGTAATGCAGCGTGTGCTCCGGTACCTGGAGACGCACGATGCCCGTCTCGCCGGGCGCAAGGGCGATGCGCTGAAAGCCGCGAAGCTGTTTGCCCTGTCTTTCGACGACACAGCCGGGGAAGCGGACATAGAGCTGCACGACCTCCTCACCGGGGACCGCGCCCGTGTTCTGTACGGATACCTCTGCATGGACGCCGTGCACCGTGCGCCGTAACCGAAAGGCCCGGTAGCGGAACTGCGTATAGCTGAGCCCGTGACCGAAGGGAAAGCGCGCCTCCCTACCCTGTACTTCCAGCCAGCGGTAACCGTGCAGGGGGCCGTAGTCAATGCGCTCGGCCTGGGGGTCGAAGAACGGATAATCAGCGGCGTCGCGGGCGACGGTGAAGGGCAGCTTTGCGGACGGGGAGACATCACCGAACAGGAGTGACGCCAGTGCCCGGCCGCCTTCCATACCCGCGTAGAAGGTCTGCAGCACGGCTCCGGTCGCTTCCAGCCAGCCTTCGACGAGCACCGCCGAGCCGGCGATGAGCACCACGACGGTCCGCGGATTCGCTTGTGCTACCGCACGGATAAGCGCCTGCTGATCCGCCGGGAGCTCGAGGCAGCTTCGGTCACCGCCCGTAGGGGTCCGGGCGGCGCCTTCCCCGCCGCCGGTCTCCTGGATGAGGTCTCCGGCCTCGCCGAGGGAGATGTCGCCGGGGATGTATTCGCCTTCCTCTTTTGCGGTGTAGCCGACCACGACAATCGCCGCGTCCGCCGCCGCCGCCACGGCAGCGGCCTCGGGGTCCTGCTCATCGCCGGCCAGCGCCAGAGCCGGCTGCCCAAGGGCCTCGGCAATGCCGGCAAGCGGTGTCACAACCCACGGCGGGCTGACCCGGCTCGAGCCGCCATCACCGGTGTTTTCCAGGGTGGCGAGGCGACCCAAGACGGCGATCCGTTGCTGCCGGGACAGGGGCAGCGTGGCTGCACGATTGTGCAGCAGTACGGCGGACTTTTCCGCGGCCTCCCGCGCGAGGGCGACATGGGCCGGGCAGGCCACGAGGTCCATGGCGTATGTCGGCAGTGGGTCTTCCGCGCAGGCAAAGCGGTAGAGCGTTCGCAGGATGCGTCGACAGGCGGTATCGATCACTTCCGGAGCGATCAGGCCGTCCTGCACGGCCCGCACGAGCTTTTCGCCAAAATGCACCGGCTCCGGGTTTTCGATATCGAGACCGGCGCTGGCGCCGTAGGCAGCATGGACGCCCAGCACCCAGTCCGAGTGTACGAAGCCCTCAAAGCCCCACTCCTGGCGGAGAATCTCCGTGAGCAACTGCCGGTGCTGGCCGCAATGCTCGCCATTCAGACGGTTATAGGCGCTCATGACGGAGGCACAGCCCGCTTCGATGACGCGCCGGAAATGGGGCAGGTACACCTCCCGCAGCGTGCGTTGATCGATGCGGACGTCGACGGTGAAACGATTATTCTCTATCGAGTTCGCAGCAAAATGCTTTACGGTGGCGATCACGTTGTGGGCCTGCAGGCCCTCGGCGAGGGCGGCGCCGAGCTCGCCCAGGTGGAAGGGATCTTCCCCATAGGTCTCCTGAGCACGGCCCCAGCCGGGATGGCGCAGCAGGTTGATACAGACGGCGCCGGAGAGGTTGCAGCCCTGCGCTCGTGCCTCCATGGCCATCGCTTCGCCGATGCGTCGCTCCAGCGCGGGATCCCAGCTGGCACCGCGTGCCATGGATACGGGAAAACAGGTGGACTGACCGCGGGCGACGCCCCGGGGACCATCGGTGAACCAGAGTGCCGGCACCCCGAGGCGCTCACAGCCGCCCCCGGCCCGGTAGGGTTCCGCGCCCCAGTCGCCACCGGAGCGCCGGAACTGCTCGAAAAAGCCCCGACCAGACATCATCGCGACTTTTTCCTCGAGGGTCGCGGCCGCCAGGATTTCCTCCACGCGGGCATTGATGGCCGCTGAAGAAAGCCCCTTGGCCGGGGACAGGTCGATCACAGCAGCCTCCCGATCAGTAGCTCATGGACAGACGCACCCCGAAGGAGCGCATCGCCTCGAAACTGCGGAACTGCGCGTAACCGCCAGTATCGAAGGGCTGGCCCACGATGGCTTCGACAAAGTCCTCGTCGAAGAGGTTACGGCCGAAGACGGCGATGGTGCCGCGGCCGCCGCTGAAATTGACCCCGAGCTGTGCGTCGACGAGGGTGTAGCTGCCGATGCGCGTATTCGGGTCATTGCTGTTGCTCGACAGCGTGTCGTCGCGATAGCTGGCGCCGACCTGCGTGAACGCCGGGAGCCCGAGGAGGTCGAACTCGTAGCGCCCCAGAGCATTCACCACCCATTCGGGGGCGTTGGCAAGGTCACCGCCGGAAAGATCCTGGAAGTCGCCGCGGCCGTCGCCGTCGGCGTCGGTGCAGCCGCCGGGCCCCACGGGCTGCAGCGCGTAGCAGGGGGCCCCGGTGAAGTCCTCGAAGGTAGCCCTGGTATAGGCTGCCGCCAGCGACAGGGTCAAGGCGTCGGTAGCCTGTACCGTGAGTTCGCCCTCGAAGCCCCAGCTCTCCGCCTCCCCGGCGTTTGTTACAGAGAATACGGTCGTTCCGTCAGGGGCGGGCACCAGTGCCTGGGCCTGGAAGTCGTCGATCGTAGAATAGAATGCCGTCAGGTTGGCAGTGAGCCTTCCCCCCCAGGCTTCGCTGCGGACGCCGAGTTCGTACTGCAGTGGAATTTCTGCGTCGACCGTGGGCAGTGCCGTGCCGTCTGCACCCACGCCGTTGATGGTCAGGCCACTGACCACGCCGCCGGACTTGTAGCCGCGGCTGATGGTGGCGAAGACGTTGGTCTCGTCTGACAGGAAATACTGCAGCCCAAGGCGCCAGGCAATGGCGTTGTCATTGACTTTGCCTTGCAGGGGCTCTGGGGTCAGGGACTGCCCGGCGTAGGGCCCTACGCTCCCCGGCGTCACTGTCCGCAGCAGGTCTCCGGAGATCTCCGAGCGCAGAACGCGGGCGCCGGCGATGACGCTCAGCTGGTCGGTAAGTGCGTATTCACCCTGGCCGAACAGCGCGAGGTTGGTCTCGTCCACGGTGCTGACCATGTCCGTACCCAGCAGGAGTCCCGGGGGCAGGGCACCGAGAAGATCGAGACCGGCTGTGCCTGCCTGGGTGTTGAATTGCTTGAGATCCTGTTCGAACCAGTAGGCGCCCAGGGTATAGGTGAGTCGCTGGTCACGGGGTGATAGCAAACGAAGTTCCTGGCTGAACTGCTCCTGCTCGAGGTCTCCAAGGTTGACTGCGAGGAAGGGCTGCGGGATCAGATCGGCATCGTTGTTGTCGAAGCTGTCCCAGGCGCGCCATGCCGTAAGCGAGACCAGCTCGAAGTCGCCGATGCGCCAGTTCAGTTCTGCTGCCAGCCCCCGGCTTTCCATCTCGTTGACGAACGCCTGGTCGGCCGCAAGCTCGCGGTTCTTGGGGCCGGCATCGATGCCACTGGCTGCGGTCAGCGGGCCCACCACGGGTACGCCCGTATTGAGCAGGCCGCTGCCGGGGCCGCCGGGCGAGGGCGCACGGAGCGTCAGCGCTCCTGCCGCCTGGTCGCGCTTGGCATAGTCGACCGACAGCATGAGGTCGGCGTCGGCGGACAGATTGATCGCCAGCTTGCCCCGCATGCCGTACTCGTCGCGCTCGTTGAGGTCGCGCTGTGGCGCGTCCGGATTGACATTGAACAGGTAGCCGTCCCGCTGGTTGGCGTACGCGCTCAGGCGGCCCTGCATGCGATCCCCGAGCGGTCCCGAGACGGCGCCGGACAGGTTGAGCTCGTCCCGGGAGCCATAGGCGACCTTGATGTCCGCTTCAAAGGTGTCAGTGGGTTTGCGGGTGATAATTGATATCACGCCCGCCGATGCGTTCTTGCCGAAGAGCGTGCCCTGGGGCCCGCGAAGGACCTCGACCCGCTCGACATCCGCGAGATCGAACAGGCCGGCACCCTCGCGGCCGAGGATGACGCCGTCCACGGCCATGGCCACGCTGCCCTCGATACCGATGTTGAACAGGCCGGTGCCGATTCCGCGGATGGTGGACGCCGACTGGCGGGCGTTCACGCCAGCGCCAAAGGTCATGCCCGGGACCACGTACTGCAACTGGTCGAAGCCGTCGATCTGCCTGAGGTCGAGCGCCTCACCCCCTACGGCGGTTACGGAGATGGGCACCTCCTGCAGGTTCTGGGCCGTGCGCTGGGCCATGACGACCACTTCTTCCAGGGCGATGCGGTCCTGCCCCAGGGCCGCCGGTACGGCGGTGGTGATAACAACGGCGCTGGCCAGCGGCAGCGCCCGGAACGGAATCTTCTGCATGGGCATATCCTCGCGTTGCGGCGGCGTAAGCGCCGCCTTTATTGATTATCCGAGTGGATAGTAGGCGCGAGGGTCAGGAGGCGTCAAGTTCGCTCTCCAGATGGATAGTCGATCTCCGGACCTGCCGGCACGCGTTCAGCCTGCCGGCGGTTCCTTCGACCCGGTCGGGGGTGGTGGAAAAGGCGGCGGTGGCGGCACGGCCAGCCGTTCCCGTTCCCGCTCGACGATGGCCAGCAGTCGCGCCACCACGGCCGGCTGGTCCGGCGCCATGCTGTACTGCTCGCCGGGGTCCCGCGCCAGATCGAATAACAGGGGATAGCCCAGGGCGGCATGGGGAACGTCGTAGCTCTTGTAATAGCTGCGCAGCACCAGGCGCCAGGCACCGCTGCGAACGGCGGCGATCTGGTCTTCGTTGAAGAACAGCAGGTACTCATGGGGGCTTTCCCCGCCTTTGCTAAGCACCGGCCAGATATCGCGTCCGTCGAGGGCGAGCCCGTCGACGCTGGCGCCGGCAAGGTGCGCCAGCGTCGGCAGCAGGTCGAGGCCGGAAACCGGTTCGCTGCTGTGTCGTCCCCCCGGGAGGCCCGCGGGCCAGGAGGCGATAAACGGGACCCGGTAGGCCCCCTCCCAGCTGCTGCCTTTCCGATCGCGGGCGCCGCCGGCTGCACCCTCAAACCATGGCCCATTGTCCGAGCTGAAGAGGATCAGCGTGTTGTCACGCTGACCGGTCCTGCCCAGCGCCTCGAGAATCCGCCCCAGGCTCCAGTCGATGGTCTCAACGGTATCGCCGTAAAGCCCTGCTTCGGAGCGGCCGCGAAAGGGTGGGCCTGCCGCCAGCGGGATATGCGGAAAGGTGTGTGCCAGGTAGAGGAAAAACGGCCTGTCGTCCTGTGCCTCGATCACGGCGACGGCCGCGTCCGTATAGCGTTCTGTCAAGGTCGATTGCTCTACCTCCTCTTCGATAACTCGTTCGCCCTCGTACAGCGGGAAGGGAGACATGTCGTTCGAATAGGGCACGCCCAGAAAACTGTCGAAGCCGTGGGTCGTGGGCCAGTGCGGGGGTCGGTTGCCCAGATGCCATTTTCCCACCATGGCGGTGCGGTAGCCGGCACTCTGGAGCACGCTGGCGAGGGTGGTTTCATCGGCGCCGAGCCCGTGTTCGGAGTGCGGCCGGATCACACCTTTCGCGAGCCCCATGCGGACTGGATAGCGGCCCGTAAGAAAGCCTGCCCGCGACGGCGTGCAGACATTCGCCGGAGCGTAAAAACTGCTCAGCCTGACGCCCGCGTCGGCCAGCGTGTCTATGTTCGGCGTGTCAATTAGCGCATTGCCGTTGGCACCGATGTCACCGTAGCCGAGGTCGTCGGCCAGGATGAAGAGGATATTCGGACGGGGCGGGGCTGCGTCCTCGCGCGCTGTGGGTTCCGGGGCGTAGAGGCCTGCGACGGCGAGCAGGGTCAGCAGTGCCCAGTGCCTTGCGACGATCCCCCTGAAGGCTGATCCCATGGTGATTCTCTCCGTTGCGTTAGGCGTGCCTGCTGCGATGTTCGAACAGCAGGGTGAGCAGGGTATCGGCGTGGGCTTCGACGACCGCCGGATCACTGACGTCGATGCCGTAGCTGTGGCGCACCTCCGCCGCAAGCATGAAGATGTTCTGCGCCGCGGCGGAGAGGATGTACACAAGGGAGTGTAGCGGTACCCGCGGGTAGACCCCCTCGGCCATGAGCCGTTCAAGGGTTGTTGCCAGTTCCTCGTGGTCCGGACCGATGAAGTGTTCTACGGCCCAGCGCAGACGCTCGCTGTCGCCGATAGACTCCTGCACCATGATCCGCGCGTGTTCCGGATGCCGCGCGCAGTAGGCCACGTAGCGCCGCAGGCGGGCGCGGGTCTGTTCATAGGCATTGAGTTCGGCGTCGGCAGCAGGGATCGCGGTTTCCTCGTGCAGGCGCTCGAAGAGGAAGGTGACCGCGGCCTTCCACAGGCCGTCCTTGTCGCCGAAGTGGTAGCGGATCAGGCCATGATTCACCTTTGCCGCCGCGGCGATATCGCGCACGCTGGCACCGGCAAAGCCGCGTGCCGCAAAACTTTCCAGCGCGCATTGAAGAATGCGCGCCCGTGTTTCCGCCTTCTGGCTGGCGCGGCGCTGACCCGGCGCATCCCGGTTGTCGCTGGCTGCTGGCATCTGGTTACTCCACGGTGGCCCCGTGTCCAGTATAGGTAAGGTATGGCGGCGCCAGGCAGCAGTGCCCGCTGCTGCGCGCTTTACGGGGCACGGTCTTGTCCTTGTATCCTGTCCCGGAGCGCCCGGTGGTAGCGCCCGTCGATGGGATAGGCGGACAGTGCCGCGGCCGTTATCAATACGCCGGCCGCCGGTACGAGAGTCATGATGGCCTTGAGCCCCGCGAGGGTGGCGGTGTCCTGGGTGGCCCCGGGTGTGAAACCCACGAGATCCAGCAGCACGCCGAGAAGCAGGGCATTGAGCCCCAGCGCGGCTTTCTGGGCAAAGGTGGCAAAGCCGAATACCTTCGCCTCATGGCGCTCGCCGGTCAGCCAGTGATCGTATTCCACGGTGTCTGGGAGCATGGCCCAGAACACGACCGCGAAGGCGCTGGTCCCTAGCGAGATGGCGCCAACCGCCAGGTAGACGTCGCTGGCGTCGCGCATGGGCAGCAGGAAGAAAGCAAGGTAGCCGGGCAGGGCAATGGCGCAGCCGAGGAGCCACGCAGTCCGCTTGCTGCTGCGGCGTGCGACCAGGGACCAGAACGGCGCGAGGAGCAGCAGCGTCAGCGGTGCGATCGCCAGCGCCGGACCGGCGGCAGCCTCGCTGCCCACCGCGTACTTGAACCAGTAGAGCAGCGTTTTCGACAGCATGGTCAGGCACAGTGATGCCATGACGATCGCGATCAACACGCGCGCCAGGGGACCATTCCGCCGGAGCATGGCGGCACCGCCGGCTACATCGCGAAGCCCCTGGCGCAGTGCGCCACCCGGCGGCGGCGCTGGGTCGTCCTCCGCCGGCTCCCTCACGCTTGCGAAGCACAGCGCAAAAAGCAGTGTGGCGATCGCGGCCATGAGCACGGCAGCGGCAAGCCAGCCGAGACGCGGATCGCCGGTGAGGGACACCAGCTGTTCGACGGCCCAGGGTGTTGCCAGCGCGGTCGCGAGGCCGCCGAGCGCGGCGCCCTGCATGCGCCAGCCGGCGAGCCGCGCCCGTTCGTCGCTCGCCCGGGTCATACGGGCCGACAGTGCGCTGTAGGGGACGGCCACTACCGTGTACAGGGTGCGCAGAAGCAGATGCGTGAGCAGCGCATAGGCGGGCAGCCAGGCTGCGGGAAGCCCGCCGGGCACCCAGAAGGTGAGAACAAAGCTGAGCCCCAGCAGCGGTGGACCGAATAGCAGGTAGGGGCGGAAGCGGCCGAAGCGCGAGCGGGTGCGGTCGGCGATGCCACCCATCCAGGGGTCGGTCAGCCCATCCCAGAACGACGCAAGGAAGATGGTAAGGCCAGCGTTGGTCGCAGACAGCCCCATCACTTCGGTGTAGAAGAAAAAAAGAAAGAGGCTGATGCCCTGCCAGTAGACGTTCAGGGCCGTATCACCCACCGCATAGCCGGCCTTTCGCTGTGTCGTAAGAGCGGGTGGCTCATTCATGGCTGTCGCCCGTTCCTGCCGGCATAGCGTGGCGCCTGATTTCATTATCCATTTGTATAGAAATTAATGGAGCGCAGGCGCCCTGTCCAGTATCCGGTTGGCAAACGGCAGCTGGCAAACAGGTGCGGGCAGGAAGGGCCTTACCCGGACGTCCCCACCTCCCGGACGCCGCTGGCGCTCAGGTCTCGCGCGACAGGGTTGCCAGCAGCTCCAGGTGGGGCGTATGCGGAAACAGGTCCAGGGGCTGCACAGCCTGCAGGGAGAAGCCTGCGGTGAACAGGGCGCCGAGGTCCCGGGCAAAGGTGGCCACGTCGCAGGCGATGTAGCGCACGGCGGTGAGCCGTGGCGCGCGGTCGAGCAGTGCCGGCAGTTGGCGCAGGCCCTCCCGGGGCGGGTCGAGGACAAGCAGCGCGGCGTCGGCCAGCGGTTCGGCGAGCGCGGCGGGCGC
>NZ_KN234791.1 GCF_000764025.1 Pseudohaliea rubra DSM 19751
CTCGCGGCGCGGCGCGCCGCCGATCCGCGGCCGCTAGTGCTGGACAGCTTCTGCGGCACCGGGACCAGCACCCGGGCGCTGGCGGCCCGGCACCCGGACTGCCTGGTGGTAGGTGTCGACAAGTCCGCGGCGCGGCTGGCGAAGCACGGCGCGGCGGGCGATGGCTACCTGCTCCTGCATGCCGAGTGCGAGGCGGTGTGGCAGGTGCTGGCCGGCGAAGGTGTGCAGCTCGCGGCGCACTACCTGCTCTACCCCAACCCCTGGCCGAAGGCCGCGCAGCTGAAGCGGCGCGTGCACGGCCACCCGGCCTTTCCGCTGCTGCTCGAGCTCGGCGGCGCGCTGGAGCTGCGCAGCAACTGGCGCCTTTACGTCGAGGAGTTCGGCATTGCCCTGCACCTCGCCGGGGTTCGGGCGGCGATCAGCACGGTACCATCGGGCGAGCCGCTGACGCCCTTCGAGGCCAAGTACAGGGCCAGCGGCCACGCCCTCTGGCGCTGCCGGGCGCGGCTGCCCGGAACCGCTGGGTAAAGGCGGTCAGCCCGGCGCCAGGCAATGCCGGCGCGGTGAGGTTTCAGGCGCTCAAAGGTTGGCAGCAGCGTCAGGCGCCGGGGGCTGAAACACCCTGGCCCGGGGCGTCAGCGGACAGGACGTCCGCTGTCGAGCTGCCATGGATGGCGCTTTTTGCGTCCCCGGGGCAGGGTGTTTCAGCCCCCGGCGCCGCCCTACAGCGACATGCAAGGCGACGTGCCGGCGCGGCACAGGGTGTTCCCGCCCCCGGCGAATGCGCTACCCTCTCACGCCGACCCGGAGGAACCGCCATGGCCAGGACAGCGAAGGAACGCCACCGGCTCGACCCCGTGTGGCAGCAGATTCTCGACGAAACCGCTTCCCATGCGGCGGAGGAGCCGATGCTCGCGAGCTACCTGCACGCGACAATCCTGAACCACCGCTCCATCGAGAGCGCGCTCAGCTTTCATCTGGCCAATCAGCTCGACAGTCCGGCGCTGTCGTCCCTGCTGCTGCGGGACGTGATGCTCGAGGCCTTCCATGGTGAACCGGCGATTCTCGATGCCGTGCGCGCCGATCTCTGCGCCGTAGTCGACCGCGACTCGGCCTGCTGCGAACTCTACATACCCTTCCTTTACTACAAGGGCTTCCACGCGCTGGAGGCACATCGGGTGTCACACTGGCTATGGCTGCAGGGCCGGCGTTCGCTGGCGCTGCTGATCCAGAACCGGATGAGCTCAAAGTTCGGCGTGGACATCCACCCGGCGGCGCGCCTGGGCCGGGGCATCATGCTGGACCACGCCACGGGACTGGTGATCGGCGAGACCGCCGTGGTGGGAAACAATGTCTCCATGCTGCAATCTGTCACCCTCGGCGGCACCGGCAAGGAAGAAGGCGACCGGCACCCGAAGATCGGCGACGGCGTGCTGATAAGCGCCGGGGCGAAAATTCTCGGCAATATCTGTGTCGGCGAGGGCGCGAAGATCGGCGCCGGCAGCGTAGTACTGCAGCCGGTGGCGCAGCATACGACCGTTGCCGGCGTGCCGGCGAAGGTAGTGGGACGGCCGGGTTCCGATCAGCCGGCCCTTGAAATGGACCACGGTTGGCCCTGCAGCGAAGGCTGAGCCGGGTCGCACCGGCCCCCCGCAGCAGTCAGTCGTTCTTGTGGTACTGGGGTGACAGCTCCACAACCGCGTCGGTGAAAGCCGTCACGTGGTCCGGGTTCACACCGGGCGTGATGCCGTGGCCAAGATTGAAAACATGGCCGCTGCCGTGGCCGAAGCCCTCGAGAATCGACGCCACTTCCTCGCGGATCCGCGCGGGAGAGGCAAACAGCATCGACGGGTCCATGTTGCCCTGGAGCGCGACCTTGTCGCCCACCGCAGCGCGCGCCGCGGCGATATCCGTGGTCCAGTCGATACCGACGGCATCGGCACCGCTCTCGGCGATGGCCGGGAGCCACTGGCCGCCGCCCTTGGTGAAGAGGATACAGGGAATCTTCCGGCCCTCGGCCTCCTTCGGCAGGCGGGCGACGATGCGCTGCATGTATTTCAGCGAGTATTCCTTGTAGCCCGCAGCGGAAAGCGCACCGCCCCAGGTATCAAAGATCTGCACGGCCTGCGCGCCGGCTTCGATCTGCGCCGTGAGGTAATCGGCCACAGCGTCGGCGAGGATCGTCAGCAGCTGGTGCATCAGCTCCGGCTGGTCGTAGGCCATGGCCTTCACCCGCGCGAAGTCCTTCGACGAGCCACCCTCGACCATGTAGGTGGCAAGCGTCCAGGGGCTGCCGGAAAAGCCGATCAGCGGCACGCTGCCGGCAAGCTCGCGGCGGATCGTGCGTACGGCGTCCATGACGTAGCCGAGATCGTCGCTCGCCTTGATGGGCTTCAGACCCTCGATGTCCGCCTCGCTGCGCACGGTCTTCTTGAAGCGCGGGCCCTCACCGGTCTCGAAATAGAGGCCCAGGCCGAGGGCATCGGGGACCGTAAGGATGTCCGAAAACAGGATCGCGGCATCCATGGGATAGCGGCGCAGCGGCTGCAGCGTCACCTCACAGGCCAATTCCGCGTTGCGGCACAGGTCCATGAAGGAGCCCGCCTGCTCCCGGGTGGCGCGGTACTCGGGCAGGTAGCGGCCCGCCTGGCGCATCATCCAGATCGGGGTGCGGTCCACGGGCTGACGCGTCAGCGCCCGCAGGAAGCGGTCGTTCTTGAGTTCACTCATGGGTGCTGCCCTATCCTTAACCTTGTCCTGTACATTGCGCGATGGCCGGCGAGCCGGCGCTGCTCAAACCTCGAGGTAGTCGAGAATACCCTCGGCCGCCTGGCGGCCCTCCCAGATCGCGGTGACCACGAGGTCCGAGCCGCGGACCATGTCACCGCCGGCGAACACCCTGGGGTTGGTGGTCTGGAATTTGTACGCCTGGTGCTCGGGCGCGACCACACCCTGCCAGTCGTTGGTCTCGACGCCAACCGTCGGGAACCAGTCGGCAGGGCTCGGCTGGAAACCGAACGCAATAATCACGGCGTCGGCCTCGAGCACGTGCTCGCTGCCGGGGATCGGCTGCGGACGTCGGCGCCCGCCGGCGTCCGCTTCTCCCAGCTCCGTCTTCACCAGCTTCACGCCCCCGGCCTCGCCGAAGTACTCGACGATCTCCAGGGGCTGGCGGTTGAACAGGAACGTCACGCCCTCGTCGCGAGCGTTCTTCACCTCACGTCGGGAGCCGGGCATATTCTCCTCATCGCGCCGGTAGGCGCAGGTCACGTCGGCCGCGCCCTGGCGCACGGCGGTTCGCACGCAATCCATGGCGGTGTCGCCACCGCCGAGGACCACCACGCGCTTGCCGTGCAGGTTGACATACTCGCCGTCGGGTTGGTTGAAACCAAGGTTCTGGTTCACGTTGCCGATCAGGTACGAGAGCGCCTTGTAGACACCGGGCAGGCTCTCACCGGGAAAGCCGCCCTGCATGGCCTTGTAGGTACCCATGCCGAGGAACAGCGCATCGTAGTCGGCCAGGAGGTCGTCGATCTGCACATCCCTGCCGACCTCGGTGTTGAGGTGGAACTCGATGCCCATCTCCTCGAAGATCTCCCGGCGGCGCATCATCACCTGCTTTTCCAGCTTGAACTCGGGGATGCCGAAGGTAAGCAGGCCGCCGATCTCCGGGTAGCGATCGTAGACCACGGCCTTGACCCCGGCGCGGGTCAGCACGTCCGCACAGCCCAGGCCCGCCGGGCCGGCGCCGATGATAGCCACGCGCTTGTCCGTGGGGACCACCTGGGACAAGTCCGGCCGCCAGCCCATGGCAAGGGCCGTATCCGTGATGTATTTCTCGCTGGAGCCGATGGTCACGGCGCCGAAGCCATCGTTCAGGGTGCAGGCCCCCTCGCAGAGGCGATCCTGCGGGCAGACCCGGCCGCAGACTTCCGGCAGCGTGTTGGTCTGGTGCGACAGCTCCGCGGCTTCAAAGAGGTTGCCCTCGGCCACCAGCCTCAGCCAGTTGGGGATGAAGTTGTGGACCGGGCACTTCCACTCACAGTAGGGGTTGCCGCATTCGAGGCAGCGATCCGCCTGCTCTTCGACCTGCGCCTTTGTATACGGGTCGTAGATCTCCACGTACTCGGTCTTGCGGGTCGCCAGGGTGCGCTTGTCCGGGTCGTTACGGCCGACATCGATGAACTGGAAATTGTTGCTGACACGTCCACTCATGAAGTTACCTCCTGCCCGTGCGGCCTAATCGGTCTCGCGCAGGCGCGTAAGCAGCTGGTCGAGATCCGCCGCCTTGGGCTTGACCAGCCAGAACTTGCCGACGAAATCCTCGAAGTTGTCGAGCACCTCCGCGCCCCAGGCCGACCTCGTCTCGTCGACGAACTCGGCGATGATGGCGCGCAGGTGGGTCCGGTGGGCTCCCATGTACTCGGAGCTCACGCGGTGGATTTCAACCAGCTCGCTATTGTACTTGTCGATGAAGCGGCGCTCTAAGTCCAGAACGTAGGCGAACCCGCCCGTCATACCGGCGCCGAAGTTCACCCCCGTATCGCCAAGGACCGTGATACAACCGCCGGTCATGTACTCGCAGCAGTGGTCCCCGGCACCCTCTACCACGGCGTGGGCACCGGAGTTACGCACACCGAAGCGCTCGCCGGCAAGACCCGCTGCGAAGAGCTTGCCGCCGGTGGCGCCGTAAAGGCAGGTGTTGCCGAGGATAACGGCCTCCCGGGAGCGGAACTCCGAGCCCGCCGGCGGGTAGACAACCAGCTTGCCGCCGGCCATGCCCTTGCCCACGTAGTCGTTGCAGTCGCCCTCGAGGTACATGTGCAGACCGCCGGCGTTCCAGACCCCGAAGCTCTGCCCCGCTGTGCCGGTGAGGCGCAGGGTGATCGGCGCCGCTTCCATGCCGCTGTTACCGTGGCGGCGGGCAATCTCGCCGGAAATGCGTGCGCCGATGGAACGGTCGCAGTTGGTCACGGTGAAAGCGTATTCACCGCCACCCATGGCCTCGATGGCCGGCAGCGTCGCCGCCACCATCGCCTCGGCCTTCTCACCGCGGTCAAAGGGGCTGTTTGCGGCGACCTGACAGAACTGCGGCTGCTCGGCGCTGGCCTCGTCCTTGTGGAGGATCGGCGCCAGGTCCAGGCTGCGGTGCTTGTCGGTACTGCCCGGGAGTACGCGCAGAAGGTCCGTGCGCCCGATGAGCTCCTCGAGGGACGCCACACCCAGCCGGGCCAGCCACTCGCGCACCTCCGTAGCGACGAAGGTGAAAAAGTTCACCACCATCTCCACGGTGCCGCCGAAGTGGTCGTCACGGAGCCGTTCGTTCTGCGTAGCAACACCCGTGGCGCAGTTGTTCAGGTGGCAGATGCGCAGGTACTTGCAGCCCAGGGCAACCATAGGCGCGGTGCCGAAACCGAAGCTCTCGGCACCGAGGATCGCCGCCTTGATGACATCCAGGCCGGATTTCAGGCCACCGTCCGCCTGCAGGCGGATCTTGCCGCGCAGACGATTGCCGCGCAGCGTCTGCTGCACTTCGGCCAGACCGAGCTCCCAGGGCGACCCGGCGTAGCGGATCGACGTGAGCGGGCTCGCCGCGGTGCCGCCGTCATAACCCGAGATGGTGATGAGATCTGCATAGGCCTTGGCCACACCGGCGGCCACGGTGCCCACACCGGGCTCGGAGACCAGCTTCACGGAAACCAGCGCCTCCGGATTGACCTGCTTCAGGTCGAAGATGAGCTGCGCCAGATCCTCAATGGAATAAATGTCGTGGTGCGGCGGCGGGGAGATCAGCGTCACTCCGGGGACGGAGTAGCGCAGCCGGGCGATGAGCGCATTGACCTTGCCCCCCGGGAGCTGCCCGCCCTCGCCGGGCTTGGCGCCCTGAGCGATCTTGATCTGCAGCACCTCGGCATTAACGAGGTAGTGCGGGGTCACGCCGAAGCGGCCGGAGGCAATCTGCTTGATCTTGGATACGCGCTCGGTCCCGAAGCGGGCGGAGTCCTCGCCGCCCTCGCCGGAGTTCGAACGCGCACCGATACGATTCATGGCGGCAGCCAGGGCCTCATGTGCCTCGGGGCTCAGCGCACCCAGGGACATACCGGCGGAGTCGAAGCGCCGGAGAATCTTCTCCAGTGGTTCGACAGCGTCGAGGGACAGCGGCTGCTCAGCGCAGATCGGCTCGAGGAGGTCGCGTATCGTCGCCACGGGCCGCTCGTTCACCAGAGCGGCGTAGCGCTGGTAAACGGCATAGTCGCCGCTGGCCACAGCCTGCTGCAGGGTCGTGACCACGTCCGGGTTGTAGGCATGGTATTCCTGCCCGTGTACGTACTTGAGCAGGCCACCCTGCTGGATAGGCTTGCGCTCACGCCAGGCATCGAGCGCGAGACGGCGCTGATCCGCCTCGAGCTCGGCGAAGCCGGCGCCGGCGATGCGCGACGTAACGCCGCAGAAACAGCTGTCGACCACTTCGTCGGCGAGGCCGATAGCCTCGAAGAGCTGGGCGCCGCGGTAGGAGCTCACCGCCGAGATCCCCATCTTCGACATGATCTTCAGCAGGCCCTTGTTGACGCCCTTGCGGTAGTTCTTGAAGCAGACGCCGGGGTCGCCGAGGAGTTCGCCGCAACGCAGGAGATCCTCGAGCACACTATAGGCAAGATAGGGGTAAACGGCCGTCGCCCCGAAGCCGAGGAGACAGGCAACCTGGTGTGAGTCCCGGGCGCTGGCCGTCTCGACCACGATGTTGGCGTCGCAGCGCAAGCCCTCGCCGATAAGATGGTGATGCACCGCCCCGGTGGCCAGCAGGCTGTGGATCGGCAGCCGCTCCCGGGCGATGGCGCGGTCCGACAGTACGAGGATGGTCACGCCCTCGTCACGCACGAGGCGGGCGCACTCGGCCACCATGGCCTTGATGGCGTCGCCGAGGGTGGTCGTTGCCGGGTCGTAGGTGCAGTCGACATCCCGGGGCGAAAAGCCCTCGCGCTTCAGGTTGATCAGCGTGTTGAACTTGCCCTGAGACAGCACCGGCGAAGTGAGTATGACCCGGTCCGCGTGCTCGGGCCCCTGGGAGAAGATGTTCTTCTCACCGCCGAGGTCCGTCTCCAGAGACATGACAATAGCCTCACGCAGCGGGTCGATGGGCGGGTTGGTCACCTGGGCGAACTGCTGGCGGAAAAAGTCGTAGAGCGAGCGGGGCCCGGCGGAGAGCACGGCCATGGGCGTGTCGTCGCCCATGGACCCGACGGCCTCGTTGCCGCTCTCGGCGAGGGGACGCAACACCTGCTCGCGCTCCTCGAAGCTCACCTGGAACATCTTCATATACGCGTTCATGCGCTCGGGCTCGATGCCCGGAGTGACCTCCGGATCGAAGCTGCCGACGATGCGCTCGGCGTTCTCCTTGAGCCAGCGCTTGTAGGGCTTGCTCGCCTTCAGGCGGTTGTCGATCTCATCGCTCTGCAGGAGCTCACCGGTGTGCGTGTCGACCATGAGGATCTGCCCGGGACCGACCCGACCCTTGGCGAGCACATCCTCGCTGCGATACTCATGGGTACCGACCTCCGAGGCCAGGGTGATAAAGCCATCCTTCGTGCGCACCCAGCGCGCCGGCCGCAGGCCGTTGCGATCGAGGAGGCAGACCGCGTAACGGCCGTCCGTAAGCACGATGCCGGCGGGACCGTCCCAGGGCTCCATGTGCATGGAGTGGTACTCGTAGAAGGCCTTGAGATCCGGGTCGATGGACTCGATGTTCTGCCAGGCCGGCGGGATCAGCATGCGCAGCGCCCGCGGCATGTCGACGCCGCCGGTGAGCAGCACGTCGAGCATGTTGTCGAGGCTGGATGAATCCGAGCCGGTCCTGTTCACGATCGGCGCGATCTCGCGGATGTTCGGCAGCCGCTCGGACTCGAACAGCGCCGTGCGCGCCTCGGCCCAGTTGCGGTTGCCCTGGATTGTATTGATCTCGCCGTTATGGGCCAGGAGCCGGAAAGGCTGCGCCAGAGGCCAGCGCGGCAGCGTGTTGGTGGAGAAGCGCTGGTGGAAAACACAGATCGCCGTGGTCAGCCGCTCGTCGCCGAGATCCGGATAGAAACGGGGCAGGTCCACCGGCATGACCAGACCCTTGTAGCTGAGGACGCGGCCGGACAGGCTGCAGATATAGAAGTCCGCGTCATCCTCGTTGGCGATCTCTGCCTTGCGGCGGGCCACGAAAAGCTTCGTGGACAATTCGGCCTCGGTCAGTTCTCCGGCGTCGAAGAATACCTGCTCGATGCGCGGCAGCGAGGCCAGGGCGATCTCACCGCAGACCCTCGGGTCCGTGGGTACCGGGCGCCAGCCGAGCACCGGCAGTCCCTGCTCTTCCAGCACGGCCTGCATGGCAGCGCGGGCGCGATCGGCGCGTGCCTCGTCGGCAGAAAGAAAGACCATGCCGACGGCGAAGTTGCTCGGCAGCTCAATCGCCAGCGCCTCGCGAGCCACGGCAACCATGAAATCCCGCGGCATCTGCATAAGCAGACCGCAGCCGTCACCGGTCTTACCGTCCGCCGCGATGCCGCCGCGGTGGGTCATACAGGTGAGAGACTCAATAGCCGACTGGAGCAGGCGATGGCTCGCATCACCGGCCGTATGTGCGATCAACCCGAAACCGCAGTTGTCACGGAACTCCTCAGGTCGATACAGGCCTGCACTCATACGCTTACCAAAAGTTAATATAAATCAGCTGGTTACCGCAGCCTTCGGCTCGCCACGGCGAAGCTGGGCGGGGCGGGGATCGGCAATTTTACACAGATGGCCGGGGGGGAACAAACCAGCCCGGGTGGTCCTACAGGGCCACAGCCCCGCTGAGCAGGGCGTCGATTTCCTGTCCATCTACATCATCCACGACCACCGCATGACCGATCGCACGGAGCAGCACGAGGCGCAGCCGACCATCAACCACCTTCTTGTCCCGCGCCATGAGGGCGAGGAAGCGGCCAGCGTCCATGTCTGCGGGCGGCAGCACCGGCAGTCCCGCCCGGCACAGGAGAGCAACGAGCGCGTCAACCTCTGCAGCGGGCACCCAGCCCCGGTCCGCCGACAGGCGCAGTGCAAGCACCATACCGGCGGCTACGGCTTCACCGTGGAGCCAGCTGCCATAGCCCTGCGCGGTCTCGATGGCGTGACCGAAGGTGTGGCCAAGATTGAGGATGGCGCGGACGCCGCCCTCGCGCTCGTCCTCGGCCACCACGGCGGCCTTGGTCGCGCAGCTGCGCTCGATGGCCTCGGCGAGCACCGCTTCTTCCCGCGCCAGCAGCGCCGGCAGATTCTCCTCGAGCCAGCGATAGAAGCCGGCCTCGCGGATCAGGCCGTACTTGATGATCTCCGCAAGGCCCGCGGCGAATTCCCGCTCCGGCAGGGTCTGCAGCACCTGCAGATCGATGAATACCGCCGCCGGCTGGTGGAAAGCGCCGATCATGTTCTTGCCGAGCGGGTGGTTGACGCCGGTCTTGCCGCCGACGGACGAATCGACCTGGGCCAGCAGCGTCGTCGGCACCTGCAGAAAGGCCGCGCCGCGCTGATAACAGGCGGCGGCGAACCCCGTGAGGTCGCCGACCACGCCGCCACCGAGAGCCAGGAAGGTCGTCGTGCGGTTGTGGCCCTCGGCAAGAGCCCGGTCGATGATGGCCTCGAAGCTCTCGAGGGTTTTGTGCGCCTCGCCGTCGGGCAGGATGACCTCAGTCACCGCCACCCGCGGGTCCAGGGCGTCGCGGAGCCGGCCGAGGTAAAGGGGCGCTACGCGGTCGTTGCTCACAATCACCAGCTGGCGGCCGGTGAGGTGTCGGGCAAGCAGCGCCGGGTCGCCGAGAAGGTCGCGGCCGATGTAGATGGGGTAGCTGCGCGCGCCGAGATCGACGTGCAGCGTGTGCATGATCAGCGCCATGGCGCGTTACCTGTCAGCTGTCGGTGGCGGCGCGCAGGGAAGCCAGCACGCGCTGGGCAACAGTCTTGGGGCTGCTCGAATCGGTGTCAATCACCAGGTCCGCCACCGAACGGTAAAGGGGGTCGCGCTCGGCGAAAAGCCGGCGAAGCGTGTCCTCCGGGTCCGCCGTCTGCAAAAGGGGTCGGTTGCGGTCCCTGCGCGTGCGCCGGAGCTGCTCCTCAAGGGTTGTGCGCAGATAGATGACAAAACCCCGCTCGGCCAGCACCTGCCGGTTTGCCGGCCGCAGTATCGCGCCACCGCCGGTAGCCAGCACCGTGTTGTCCCAGGTGGTCATCTCGGCGAGGACCGCCTCCTCGCGCTCACGGAAGCCCGCTTCACCCTCAACGTCGAAGATCCAGGGGATATCGGCGCCCGTGCGGACCTCGATCTCTGCGTCGGAATCGGCAAAGCCGAAACCGAGAGACCGGGCCAGTTGGCGGCCGATGGTGGTCTTGCCGGCCCCCATGGGACCGATCAGGAAGACCCGGTGCAGCTCGGGCATGACGCCGAAACGCTCCCCGCTAGTCGAGGAGCGTATCGGCAAGGATGCGCGGCGTGATGAAAATCAGCGTCTCGGTCTTCGTCGCCTGCCGCGCTTCGTTGCGGAACAGGGCGCCCACGTAGGGGATGTCCCCGAAGAAGGGCACCTTGTTCACGGTCTCGATCAGTTCGGTGCGGAAAACGCCGCCGAGGACCACGGTCTCGCCGTTGCCCACCAGCACCTGAGTGGTCAGCTCCGTCGTATCGATGGCCGGGATCAGACCGCCCTGGCCGCTGGGCACGAGGTCACCCACAGAGTCCTGGGTGATGACAAGGTCGAGGAGGATGCGGTCATCCGGCGTGATGTTCGGCGTCACGTCCAGGGACAGCACCGCCTCCTTGAACTGCACCGCCGTGGCGCCGGAGGCCGCCGCCTGCTGGAAGGGAATCTCCGTACCGGACTTGATGTTCGCCTGCTGCTTGTCGCCGGTGATCACCTTCGGCTGCGACACCACCTCGCCCTTGCCCGCGGACTCCAGGGCATTCAGCTCAGCGGTGAGGAACAGGTCGTCGGAGGTGAAGCCCACGGCGAACCCGCTGGTGGAACTGCCGACACCGAGATCCACAAGCAGCGCGCCCGGATAGGACAGGGTGGGCTGGGTACCGTTGATCACCGAGTTATTGAGATTCACGGCGTTAGCGCTGTCACCGGTCACGGACAGGACGTTGCCGTCGGCGTCCGGGTTCAGGTAACCGCCGCCCCACTGGATGCCCAGCTCATTCTCCAGATCCGACTGGGCGATGACGATGCGCGCCTCGATCATGACCTGGCGGATCGGAATGTCGACCTTTTCGATGAGCTCACGCATCTCCGCCAGTTTCGCCGAGGTCTCGGTGATAATGAGTGAGTTGGTGCGGGGATCGACGATCACCGAGCCCCGGCTGGAGATCAGCGAGCCACCCTCCTCGGAGCCGGCCTGGAACAGGCTGACGATTTCCGACGCTTTGGCATAGCGGATGCGGATGAACTCGGAGCGCAGGGGCGCCAGCTCGGCAATCTGCTTGTTGGCTTCGATCTCCTGGCGTTCGCGCTCGGCAATCTCTGCCGCCGGCGCCACCAGCAGCACGTTGCCGATCTGACGCTTGTCCAGGCCCTTGGTCTTCAGCACCAGTTCAAGGGCCTGATCCCAGGGCACATTCTTCAGGCGCAGGGTGATGCGACCGGCAACGGTGTCGGACGCGACCAGGTTGAGCTCGGTGAAGTCGGCAATGAGCTGCAGCACCGCACGCACCTCGATGTCCTGAAAGTTCAGGGAGATCCGCTCGCCGACGTAGGCGAACTCGTTGCGGCGCTCTTCCACCTCCGCCTGACTGAGGGGCTTCACGGCAACCACGTACTGGTCGTCGGCCTGGTAGGCGAGATAATCGAAGTCGCCGGTGGTCTTGAGGGTCAGCGTGGCCCCGCGCTCGGTGGTGCCCACATCCACGGAGCGGACGGGGGTGGCGAAGTCCGTGACATCGTAGTTGCGCCGGAGCCGCTCGGGCACGTCCGTATCGATAAACTCGACCACCACATCACCGCGCTCGCTGTAGACGTTCACGTCCACAGACGGATCAGACAGCTCCAGCATCAGCTGGCCCTCGCCGTCCGGGCCGCGCTGAAACTGCAGATCCTCGATGCGGGAGGCGACCTCGATCACCGACTCGACGGAGGTCTTGACCCGGGTAGGGTCGGAGCTGCGCTTGAAATACTGACCCTCGGAATCCTGGCCGACGGTCAGGAAAAGGCTGTTGCCGTCCACGCGGGTCTCGTAGGGCACCAGCTTGACCAGATTGAGCACCAGGCGGGTGCGCTCGCTCGCCTCGAGAACCATGACCTCCGTGGCATTGCCATAGGGGAGCGTGTAACGCTTGCGGTCCAGGCGGCTGGCGGTGTCGGGAAAATCAATGGCGATGCGCGCCGGCTTCTCAATGGTGTAGGCCTTGAGCTCCTCGGGCGGCGCGCCGTCGAAATCGAGGCGCACTTCGAATTTGCTGCCGGGCCGGGAGCTGAACTCGATAGCGGTAACCGCACGGGACGCGGCGGCGGCCGCAGCAATTTCCGCCAGGGTCGCGACGCCGGCGAGCAGCAGCGCAAGTGCGAGCCGACCCCCCGGGCGTTTCCTTCTCTGTGCCATGATGCCAGCTCCCCGTTTTATCCTGCTCTTCCCCATGGCCATCAGTATCCTGGAGGACACGTTACATACCACTCAATTCGATCGTGCGCGGCCGCTCGACCCAGCCGTCACTTGTGCCGTCACTGACAATCTCCACCACGGCCAGATAGGTATCGGTCAGCTCCACGATCTCTCCGTGATCGCGGCCGAGAAAATTGCCCTCGGTCACGCGGTGGATACCGCCATCCGGATCCCGCACCAGCGCCCAGTCCCTGCCGCCCCGGGCAAGGGTACCCACCATCGACAGCGAGTCGAAGGTGAACTGCTCGAGGAACTCCTTCGGCCGCTCCAGGTCAGGCTTGATGGCGCTGTTGCCGGCCAGCTTGGCGATCTCGCGTACGGCGATAGGCCGGTCGAAGGGGCTGCGCAGCCGGGTGGCACTGTAAGCGAAGGGCTCGTAGGCCTTGAAGGTCGGAATGGGCGCGATCACCCCCCCGGGTCGGGCCTTTTTCTCGGCCATGAACCGGTCGAGGTCGGAAAAATCATTGCCGCTGCAGGCGCTCAGGGCCAGGGCAAGCGCGGCAGCGGCGGCATGGCGGAGACGCTGACCCATGGCTAGCTGTCCCCGTCTTTATAGCGGTAGGTCTTGGCGGTGATGTTCATCTGCAGTGCGCTGGCATTGCTGCCGCCACCGGAAATCACGAAATCATGGAGCGTTACGATCCGCGGCAGGCCGGCCATGCTGCTGATGAAGGCGCCGAGGTCGTGATAGGAGCCGCTTGCAGAAATGGCGATCGGCAGCTCTACGTAAAACTCCTTGCTCACCTCCTTCTGCAGATCGATGGAGGCGATCTTGAGACCGTTGAGCAGCCCCTTGTTGGTGATGTCCTCGAGCAGCCCGGGCACTTCCGTATCGGAGGGAAGCTGGCTGATGAGAGCGCCGAAGCTCTCCTCCATCTCGGTCATCTGCCGCCGGTAGGCGTCGAGGTTGGCAACCTGAAAGGCCTTCTTCTCGAATTCCTGCTTGAGCTTGCCCTCCTCGCCCTGGACCCGGGCCAGGCTATTGCGCAGCTCCTCCACGTGGTAGTAGTAGCCGATCGCCAGCAGCGCACCGAACAGCAGCAGGCAGAGGATACCTTTGACCAGCACCGGCAGCGTGCCGATATTGTCCATATTGAGATCGGAGAGCTCGAACTCGCGGAGGGCCCGCAGGGAATCTTCAAGCGCCATTGCTCAGCCCCCCTGGCCGTCGTCACTGTCGGGCAGGTCGACCTGCACCGAAAGATCGAAGGTGGCGGCCTGGTCGCCATAGGCCGCCGCCGCGCGGACAGAATCAAGGTTCGGGGCTTCCAGCCAGTCCGAGCCGTCGAGGCGTCGCATCAGGCTCGAGACGCGGTTGTTCGACTCGGCGACGCCGGTAATCTGCAGCTTCTTGCCCTGGGCCTGAACGCGGCTGTAGAAGACCCCGTCCGGCACGGTGCGCACCAGCTGGTCGAAGACGCGGACGATGATCGGCCGGTTGCCCTGCAGCTCCTGAATGACGCGCATGCGGTCGATGAGCTGGTTGCGCTTGCGCTGCAGATCGCGGATTTCCGCCACCTGCTTGTCGAGTTCCCTGATGTTCTCCTGCAGGTAGGCGTTGCGGGCCCGCTGGTCGTCGATCTGCCCGTTCACCACCCGGTCCGCCAGCACCACCAGGACGACGGCGGCCAAGGCGACCAGACCGAGGATAGTCAGGAACTGGCGCTTTTGCTCTTCGCGGCGGGCATCGCGCCAGGGCAGCAGGTTGATTTGCGCCATCAGTCGAAGCTCCGCAGCGCGAGGCCGCAGGCGATCATCATCGCCGGTGCATCGCTACCGAGGGCCACGGCATTCACCCGCGGCGAGATGCTCATCTCGGCAAAGGGGTTGGCCATCGCAGCGGGCGTGCCCAGCCGATCCTGCACCAGTTCGACAAGGCCATCCATATAGGACACCCCGCCGGCCATGATGATGAAATCGACGTCGTTGTACTGGCTGGAAGAGAAAAACAGCTGCAGGGACCGGGTCACCTGCTGCACCACCGCGTCCCGGAAGGGATTCAGGAGCTCGTCCTCGTAATCGTCCGGCAGACCACCCTGTTTCTTCGCCAGGCCCGCCTCCTCGAGGGGCAGGCCGTAGCGCCGCATGATCTCGTCCGTGAGCTGCTTGCCACCGAAGAGCTGCTCGCGGGTGTAGATGGTCTGGCCGTTGGCGAGAACGCTGAGCGTCGTCATGGTGGCGCCGATATCAACCACCGCCACCACGGCGCCCTCGTCCAGGGCGAGGTTCTCGCGGATCAGCCCGTAGGCCCGCTCCATGGCGTAGGCCTCGACATCCATGACCTTCGGCTCGAGGCCCGCGTTCTCGATGGCCTCGACGCGGGCGTCGATGGTTTCCCGGCGACAGGCGGCGAGAAGCACCTCTACCATGCCGTCGCGGCCGGGCACGGGTCCCTGCACCTCGAAGTCCAGGGCCACCTCTTCCAACGGGTAGGGAATATACTGGTCCGCCTCGAGGGTGAGCTGTGTTTCCATCTCTTCCTCGGAGAGCCCCGCCGGCATCTGTACAAGCTTGGTGATGACCGCGGAACCGGCCACGGCGGCGGCGACCAGCTTGAGCTTACTGCGCGACTGGGCCAGCACGCTGCGGATGCCATTGGCAACGCCATCGATATCGCTGATGGCCTTTTCCACCACCGCGTCCTGAGGCAGGGAAGCCACTGAATAGCTTTCCACCCGGTAGGAATCCCCCGTGCGGCTGAGCTCGAGCAGCTTGACGGTGGTGGAGCTGATATCCAGCCCCAGCAGCGCCACCTGCTTTCCCTTCCCTAAAATGCCAAGCAAGTCATTTTCCTATATGATTCACAGACTTAGCTAATTTTTATGTTCTTATACTTGAATATGCGCTGTTAAGCCAGTCTGCGATGCAATTTAAACATAAAAAAAGCATACAATTACCACAAGGTAAATAGCTTGCCGTATTCTGACGCCACGCCCGAACAACACCCGGAGTCCTCTTGACGTTCCTGCGCCGGCTAACGCGCCTCGCCCTCCTCGGCAGTCTTGGCCTCGTCTGGTTGCTGGCGGGCGTCTACCTCTATCTGGGCCCGGGCCTGCCCGAGGTGGAAACGCTGCGCGACGTGCAGCTGCAGACGCCCATGCGTGTCTACACCGCCGACGGTGAGCTCATCGGCCAGTTTGGCGAACAGAAGCGTAACCCTCTGGCCTACGATAACATTCCGTCGCAGTTCATTGATGCCCTGCTCGCTGCCGAAGACGACGGCTTCTTCGAGCACGGCGGCATCGATTTCATGGGGCTGGCCCGGGCGGTGACAGAGCTGCTCATGACCGGCCAGAAGCGCTCCGGTGGCAGCACTCTGACCATGCAGGTGGCGCGCAACTATTTCCTGTCCCTCGAACGCACCTTCCTGCGAAAGTTCAAGGAAATCCTGCTGGCAATCGAGATTGAGCGGCGTCTCAGCAAGGAAGAGATCTTCGAGCTCTACTTCAACCGCGTTTTCCTGGGCCACCGCGCCTATGGCTTTGAGGCAGCGGCGCAGGTCTACTATGGCAAGGGCATCGGCGAGCTGACACTCGCCCAGCACGCCATGCTGGCCGGCATTCCCAAGGCCCCCTCCCGGGACAACCCGCTCTCGGGCCCGGAAGCCGGTCGCGAGCGCCGCAACTGGATCCTTGGCCGCATGCTGAACCTCGGCTACATCGATCGTACGGCCTACGAGGCGTCAGTCCGCGCCCCGGTGACCGCGGACCACTACGGCCCGCAGGTCAGCTTCGACGCCCGGTACGTGGCCGAGATGGCCCGCAAGCAGATGCTGGAGCGCTTCGGCAGCGCCGCCTACACGGCGGGCTACGAGGTCCACACCACCCTGCGCAGCGACCTGCAGCGCGTCGCCCAGCGGGCGGTCATCGCGGGCCTGCGCACCTACGACCGCCGTCACGGCTACCGAGGGCCCGAGCTCGAGCTGCCGGTGCCGGAAACACTGGCCGCAGCCGATGCTGCCGAGGACCCGAACAACCTGCCCCCGGCACCGCCGCTGCCACGCGACGAGTGGCTGGACGTGCTGGCGGAGCTGCCGGCCGTGGCCGGCCTCACCGCAGCGGCAGTGACCACCGTGGACGCCGACCGCGTGCATATCCTCCTCGCCGACGGCAGCGAGGCTGTCGTGCTCTGGGAGAACGGCCTGCGCCAGGCCCGCCCCTATCTCAGCGAAAACGCTGTGGGGGGCGCACCGGAAAGCCCCGCAGAGGTGCTCTCGGTGGGCGACGTCATCCGCGTCGACCGCGAGGGCGGCGCCTGGCACCTGGCCCAGGTGCCTGCAGCGCAGGCAGCACTGGTATCCCTCGCCCCTGACGACGGCGCCATCCTCAGCCTCGTGGGCGGCATCGGCTTCGAGCTGTCCAAGTTCAACCGGGCGACCCAGGCTGAGCGCCAGCCCGGCTCGAATTTCAAGCCCTTCCTTTACGCCGCCGCCCTGGATGCCGGCTATACGGCTGCCAGCATCATCAACGACGCACCCATCGTCATGGAGGATGCCTCTCTCGAGGGGCTATGGCGACCCGAAAACGACGGCGGCAAGTTCTACGGCCCCACGCGGCTGCGCTGGGCGCTGACCAAGTCGCGGAACCTCGTTTCCATCCGCCTGCTGCGACAGCTCGGCGTGCGCCGGCTCATCGCTTACGCGGGCCAGCTCGGCTTTGACACCGGCGACTTCGCCCCGGACCTCTCGCTGGCCCTGGGCACGCATGCCATGGCACCCCTGGAGCTGGCGGCCGCCTACGCCGTGCTTGCCAACGGCGGTTACCGGGTGGAGCCCTATCTCATCGCCCGCGTCGACGACAGCGCCGGCAACACGGTCTGGGCCGCTGATCCGCCGCGGGTCTGCCGCGACTGCGCGGGCCGGGAGCTGAGCATGGAGGAAATCCTGGCCGGCGAGAACGCCAATGGACACCGACGCGCCGAGCGGGTCATGGACGAGCGGGTGAACTTCATCCTCGACGACATGCTCCAGGACGTGATCACCCGGGGCACCGGGCGCCGCGCCCTGGCGCTCAAGCGCAAGGACCTCGCGGGCAAGACGGGCACGACCAACGGCCCCATGGATGCGTGGTTCTCAGGCTACAACCGCGATGTAGTGACCACCACCTGGGTCGGCTTCGATGCCTACACGCCCCTGGGTCGGCGGGAGTTCGGCGGCACGGCGGCACTGCCGATCTGGATCGACTTCATGCGTGCGGCGCTCGCCGACAGCCCCGACCGGGAGCGACCGGTACCTGCCGGCATTGCCAGCGTGCGCATCGACCCGCAGAGCGGCCGCCGGACCGGCGCCGGCGACGGTGACGCGATCTTTGAGTACTTCCGGGAGGAAAACGTGCCTGCGTCGACCGAGGACGGCAGTGAGAACACGCCCGGAAAGACCGGGACAGACGAGCTGATCCGGGATATTTTCTAGCGGAGAGCGGCGGCGCGGGCGCGCCGCCGGGAGAGCTTCTTCAGCGCGTGGCGCCGCGGTTGCCAAAACGCTTCTTGAAGCGATCGACACGGCCGCCGGAGTCGACGATCTTCTGCTTGCCCGTGAAGAACGGGTGGCACTGGGAGCAGACATCAATGTGGAAATCCTGCCCCAGGGTCGACCGGGTGGTAATGATGTTGCCGCAGCTGCACGTTGCCGTGACTGCCTCGTACTTGGGATGAATATCGTTTTTCATGGCGCTGACTCCTGGTGTTCGGCGCCGCCACCCGGTCTCTGCCGGGCACCGCGCCTGGGGATGCCGCTCTCCAGACCACAAGGCCCGGAGAAAAAGAGCGCGAATACTACCAGAACGGGGCCGGGGCGCAAGCACCGGCAGCGGCAATGCTAGACTGCGCCGACTGCTCCGAGACCGACCCGTCCATGCCCGTCATTCTCCGCATTGCGGTGCCAGGAAACCCCCTGCGCCGCTACTTTGACTACCTGCCGCCGCCAGAGGTCGACCCGGCTGCGGCGGCAGCGCTGGCGCCCGGGTGCCGGCTGCGGGTGCCCTTCGGCCGCCGCAGCGTTGTCGCCTTCCTCGCCGGAGTGACCAGCGAGAGCGATCTGGAGGTCGGCACCCTGCGCCCGGCGGAGGCAATCCTCGACCGGGAGCCGCTGCTTACGCCGGCGGTAGCCGGCCTCTGTAGCTGGGCTGCAGCCTATTACCAGCATGCCCCCGGCGACGTCTTCGCCGCCGCCTTCAGCCAGCGCCTGCGCAACGGCCGCGCCACGGCCAGGGACGCCTGGCAGCTCACGGACCGCGGCGCCGGCCTTGCCGAAAACGCCCTGGCCCGCGCACCGCGGCAGCGGGAGGCCCTT
>NZ_KN234792.1 GCF_000764025.1 Pseudohaliea rubra DSM 19751
GGGCCGGGACAGGCGCGCAAGGCAACGCCACCGAGGCCCGCCGGGTCCACCGCGAGGAGCGCGGCGGCGCGCAGACCGTCCCGCCAGAGGGCCGCAAGAGCCGGGTCGGCGGCGACGGTGTTGGCGGCTCCGCCGTTCACGCGTCGAAGACTTCCTCGATGGCCCGGCCGACGCGCGCCCCCGAACCCGCCTCATCGAGCGGATCGCGGCGCAGGCGGTGTCTCAGCACCGAGGGTGCCACGGTGCGCAGATGCTGAGGCGTAACTGCCTCGGCACCCTCGAGAGCGGCCAGGGACCGGGCCGCCCGGATCAGCGTCAACTCGCCGCGCAGGCCATCCGTGCCGAGGGTCATGCACAGGTTGGCGGCTGTCTCGACAATCGCATCGGGCAGGTCAACCTGCTCAAGGTGGGCACGGGCATCCTGGATCTGCCGCCGCACCTTGCCTTCCTTGCGCTGGAAGCGCTTGATGAAAGCCGCCCGGTCACGCTCGAACTCATCGCGCAGGCGCACGATCTCCACCCGCGCCTTGAGCACCTGCGGGGTCGTCACCTCGACGGACAGGCCGAAGCGGTCCAGCAGCTGAGGCCGCAGTTCGCCCTCCTCCGGATTGCCGCTGCCCACGAGGACAAAACGGGCCGGGTGGCGAATGGAGAGACCCTCCCGCTCGACAACATTTTCGCCGGAAGCGGCGACATCGAGGAGGGCGTCGACGATGTGGTCCTCGAGGAGGTTCACCTCGTCGATGTAGAGAAAGCCACGGTGAGCCCGGGCAAGGAGGCCGGGCTCAAAAGCCTTCTCGCCGTCGCGCAGGGCGCGCTCGAGGTCCAGGGCGCCGATGACGCGGTCCTCCGTGGCGCCGAGGGGCAGGTCCACCACAGGCATGGGCTCTTTGCGGACCTTTTCACCGCCGTGGTGTTCGCCCGGGCGACACTGCGCACAGAGCCCCGGTCGCGGGCCCTCGGGATCACAGTTGTAGGGGCAGCCGGCCACTACCTCCATCTTCGGCATCAGCGCTGCGAGAGCACGGATGGCGGTGGACTTGCCCGTGCCCCGGTCGCCGAAAACGAGAACGCCACCGACGTCCTGGTCCACCGAGGCAATAAGAAGCGCGCGTTTCATCTCGTCCTGGGCGACGATGGCAGAGAAGGGGTAGGCAAGAGCCATGGCAGTTGGAATCCTTGTATCGCTTGCGGAGTTGGCGGCGGCCCGGCTTGAAACCCGGCCGCTCTCCTGAGTGCCCTCCACCTTTTAACGGCAGCGCCGCGGAAACTCAAGCTGACAGCGCAAGGGTGAAGGAAAAACTGACACAGGTCATCCGGCACCCGCCCCTGGCGCCCTCGGCGAGCGGTGGAGTCTGCTATCCTGCGGGGCTCACGCTCGACCTGTCCAGGTATTGCCCCATGGCGACACCGCTCCCCAAGGCGCTTGACGCGGAGCTTCACGATTGGCACAGCAGCGGCTGCGGCCGGCTGAGCTATTACAGCGACGCCCCTGATGCCGGCAGCGGCGGTAACGGCACACCGATCCTGCTGCTGCACAGCATCAATGCAGCGCCGAGCGCCTACGAGATGAAGCCGCTCTTCGAGCATTACCGGGGCCAGCGTCCCGTGTACGCGCTGGAGCTACCGGGCTTCGGCCAATCGGAGCGTCGCGACCGCCGCTACGATGCACAGTTGTTCGCCGATGCCATCAGCTCCTTCGTCGACGAGGTGATCGGCCGGCCGACGGATGTCGTCGCCCTGTCCACCACAGCGGAATTCGCCGCCCGCGGGAGCCTCGCCACGACAGCGATCCGCAGCCTGGTGCTCATCAGCCCCACGGGGCTCAGGGACCGCCCGCCCCCCGGACCCACGGCGCAGCGCAGGCTGATGCGCTTCTTCCAGCTGCCCGGTGTCGGCGCCGGCCTGTACCGCGCTCTCACCGTGAAGCCGAGCGTGCGCTACTTCCTCAACATGGGGTTTACCGGCAAGGCGCCTGAAGACCTCGTGAGCTATGCACACCGCACGACGCAGCAACCCGGGGCCCGCCACGCGCCCTTTTACTTCCTGTCGATGCAGCTGTTCACGGCGGACGCGGTCAATGCGCTGTACCGCCAGGTGAAGGTTCCGGTGCTCGTACTTTATGACGACGACCCGAATATCTCCTTCGAGCGGCTGCCCGAGGTCCTCGACGCCTGCCCCGACTGGCGTGCCGAACGCATCGAGCCAACGCTGGGCCTACCGCACTGGGAGCAGCCCGCTGCCACACAGGCGGCCATGGATGCCTTCTGGCATGATGTCGACGACGGCTGAGCGCCGCCGCAGCGATCAGAGCCGGAGAGAAGACGGGACCATGACCACAGAACAGCGGCTGAGCCTTGCCCCACAGCGCCAACAGCGCATCGCTCTATCCAACGAGTGGCACGCACGGCCCAGCCTGTCCCTGCCTGCGCCCTTCCGCTGCACCCACGTGGTAACGCTGCGCAGCGAGACCAGCCTCGAGCAGAGCCGCCGCAGCTTCGCCGCTTTCTGCGCCGATCACAGCCAGGGCCAGCCGGCGGCGGACAGCCGGCACCACTCGGTGCAGATCGGCTCCTGCCTGATCAAATGGGAGGGCCATACGGAAGCGACCAGCCACACCATCATGGTGCCCGGAAACGGCCAGCCTCCCTTTGCCGAGTCGGCCCTCGACTTCCTCGATACTGACAAGCGCGAAGAACTTGTTAGCGACATGTTCGTCGGAGTGAAAATCGAAGTGCTCGTGGCCGGCACCGGTGACGGCGAGGTGACCGTGGATTACGCCCGGTCGCTTCTCGGTGCCCGGCAGATCTACGGCGGCACCATGTCCGAGAGCGGCGCCGAGGTCTGGTCCGCCTTCCGCCACGACGCCGAAGGCTTCGTGCGCATCGTGATCATCGACCGGGGCATCAGCGAGGAGCGCCTGTCGCGGTTACTGCAGCGGCTGCTGGAAATGGAGACCTACCGCATGCTCGCCATGATGGCGCTGCCCCGGGCCCGGGGCGTCATGGCGGAGCTGGGCGAGCTGGAGCCGCAGCTCGACGAGGTCATGGGTCAGCTCGCCCGACGCCGGGACGAGAGCGCCCACGAGGAGTTGCTGCGCCGGATCACGGCCATCTCCGCCCAGGCGGAACACATCGCCGCCGCCAACGCCTACCGCTTCGCCGCAGCCCGGGCCTATGCGGGCATCGTCGAACGACGGATCAAAGAGTGCAACGAACAGCGCCTGGGCAGCTATCAGCGCTACTCCAATTTCCTTCTCAAGACGCTGCAGCCGGCCATGCGCACCTGCGATGCCGCCGAACAGCGCACGCATGAGGTAGCGGAGCGGGTCGCCCGGGCCGCCGGGCTCCTGGGCTCCATGGTCGACATGGTGCAGAAGAAGCAGAACCAGGCCATCCTCGAAACCATGGCCGAACGCGCAACCCTGCAGCTGCGCCTGCAGCAGGCGGTGGAAGGATTCTCCATCTTCGCCATCAGCTACTACGCCGTGGGCCTTATCGCCTATGGTCTGAAGTCGGCAAAAGCCCTCGGCGCGCCGATGAACCCGGAGGTGGCGACCGGCTTTGCCGCGCCGGCGGTCTTTGCGCTGGTCTGGCTCTCCGTACGCACGGTACGCCGGCGCCTGCACGGCGAGGGAAGGCCCTAGCCCGCGCCAGGGCGATCGCCCTCGCCGCGGCCGGCCTTCCTCTGTGCCTATTCAATAGCCGGCGATTCCGTTAGAATCGGCTCCCCTGCAAGGGGTATCCCGGCCGCCCGTAGCTCAGCTGGATAGAGCGCTGCCCTCCGGAGGCAGAGGCCAGAGGTTCGAATCCTCTCGGGCGGGCCAACAAAAAGGCGACAGCGCCTCTTAGTAGTACTTCTTGTCTCGCATTACGTCATGCTCTGCGCTGGAAAATCCAGCACGGGCCTCTACACGCCGATCGAAATGGCAAACAAGCTCATCGTAGCTTACCGGCACCGATGCCGGGGTTGCACGGCGAATGCTAGGCCTCCAGCAAAGGCGCCGACGCGCTGCCGAGGCGGGCGAGCAGCGCTTCCGCTGCGCTCAGTCCCGACCAGTGCGCCTGGCCGACCGTGCTGTTGGTCAGGTAGTCGCCGGCAAAGGCAAGGCGGGGCAACGGGCCCAGCTCCCGGAAGCGCTGCAGCGCAGCGATATAGCCCTTTGGACGCTTGCAGATCGCGTGCGGCTGGCGCGACACAAAGCTGTCGATAAGACGAGTGCCGGCAAGGGCCGGCACGGCCTCCTGCACATCCTGCCAGGCGATGCGCTGCAGCTCCGCATCGCTGGCCCCGGCGTGCTGCCGACAGCCCCAGTCCTTCCACTGCGAATGGGCAAAGGTGCGACCGTCGCCGAGGTCCGTGAAGCGCAGGTTGCCCGTGCGGCGGAAGCCATCCGCCGCCGGCAGCACGTAAGTGTCTGCCAGCTCACCCTTGGGCCGGTCCAACAGGTAATAGAAAATATGATGCCCCGCGTAATCGATCGCCTGAAAGAAGCTGCGACGCTCTTCATCAAGGCCCGGCAGCAGCCCGGCGACTCGGTTTCCCGGCACGGCGACCACGGCGGCCTGCGCCTCCAGCGTGCCGCCCCGCTCCAGTTCCACGGTAACGCCGTTCTCACGGTAATGCAGCGCTGCCACCGGCTCTGCCAGACGCAGCTCGGTGCCCGGGTCCGCTTCGAGGTAACGGGCGAGCTCCCAGGTGAGACGGCCTGCACCGCGCTCGCGATAGCTCCACATGCTGTTGCCGGAGCCGGACCAGGACATGCGCCCGGTGAAACTCCAGGCCGTCCAGGCAAGGGAATAGTCGTCTTCCCCGTAGCCACAGAACATGCCCATGGTGGGCTCGAGGTAATAGTCGACAAAGGTGGGGGAGTAGCGGCGGAAGTACTCACAGGCATTCACATCATCAAGGGCGACGGCGCTGGTGATGTCCCGGGGGTCACCGAGGAGGGCCTGGCGCAGGAGCGGCGGCAGGGTCGCCAGCAGCTTGAGCTTTTCTGTCCCGGGAATAAGGGGGTGCGTGGCCGCTGCGGCGAGATCGAAGGCACCGAAGTCGATGAGCTCCGAACGGTTCACCAGCATATTCCAGCTGTGGGCGGCGGTAAGGTCCAGGAGTTGCTCGGGGCGGTAGGCGTCGAGTTTCCGCGCCAGGGTGATGAGGTTGCTCTCAGCGCCGAGGAAGGCGAAGGCCCCGGTCACCGCCCAGAGGCCGTGCCAGGAGACGGAACGGCAGCGCCCTCCGGCCTCCGCATCGCGCTCGAGGAGCACCACGGCATGGCCCGCCTCGCGCAGCCGCAGCGCCGCGCCGAGGCCCGCAATGCCGCCGCCGACAACGATCACCGTCGGCCGCCATGGGGGAGGCAGCTGCCCGAGGGGCGCCGTGTCGGCGTGCGCAAGCCCCGAGAGCGCAAGGGCGCTCCCGGCGCCGGACAATTTCAGGAAGTGACGGCGGTCAAGGTGGCCAGGATCTTTGCTTATCATTAGGGAGGCTCCGGCAGGCTGTGATGCCCGGGGACTGCCCGGGCGCGCTGCAAACTGTAGCTGCAAGGGGCAGAATACGTCCAACCTGCGGCTGCGGGGGCTCCCCGGCAGGCGGTGGCGGGCACGCCTGCTGCCGGCGGGGCGGCACACTGATTATACTGGTCGAGCGGCAGGACAGATGAGGTAACCCGTGCCAGCCAGCCTTCCCTTGCTCCATGCCCCGGTTTCCCGGCGCTCCGCTCGCGGCCTCGCTGTGGCACTTTGCCTGCTCGCCACCACCGGCCCTGCGGGCAACGTCCTCGCTGCGGACGCTGACGAGCTCCTCGCGCCCTTCAGCGCCGAATACCGCGTGCGCTTCAGCGCCCTGCCCTTCAGTGCCCGGGCAACGCGTAGCCTCGCCCGCGAAGGAGAAGGCTGGCTGTTCCGCTCGGTCATCGATGCCCGGCTGCTGTCCCTGCGTCAGGAAGCGGTCCTCGCCAGCGACCCGGTGCTACGAGCGCTGGAATATCGCTATCGCCAGGGTGGCCTCGCCCGCCGGCGTGAGCGCGTGGTCACCTTTGATCGGGACGCCGGGCTTGTGCGCCGCAGCGGCGACAAGGAAAGGGAGCACCCGCTGATCGAGCCGGCCTGGGATCCTCTCGGCTGGCAACTTGCCCTGCGGCGGGACCTCGTCCGGGATCACCCCGCGCTGGCCGCACGCTATGAATACCGTGTCAGCGATGGCGGCGACTACGAAAACTACAGCTTCACGCCCGGGCTCCGGGAGACCGTGACCGTGCCGGCCGGTACCTTCGAGGCGCTGCGTCTGGAGCGCGCCCCTGTTCCCGAGGGCGAGGAAGCGACACGTCTCTGGCTCGACCCCGGGCAGGATTACCTGCTCCTGCGCATGGAACTGGTCGATGAGGACGGGCGCGAACTCACCGTGACCCTGGAGACTCCCCCGGACCCCGCTGCGGCGGAGAAACCGTGAGAACCTTCGGCCACCTGCTCCGTACCGCCGCCCTCACGCTGGTACTGCTGCTCCTTGGTGCCGGGGCCTTCCTCGGCTACCTCCTGGCGGTGGCGGCACCGGAGCCGGACTACCGGGACCGCCAGGGCAAGCTTGCCAGTGCAGAGGAGCTGGCCGGCTACCGCTTCGAAGACAGCCGCATTGAAGAGCTGCGGCTCACCTCCTCAAGCGGCGTACGCTTCGAGATTGCGCTGCGCATTCCCGATGAGCCGCTCCCCGGCAGGCCCCTGGTGCTGCTCCTCGCCGGCAACGAGACCGGGCGCAAGGCGGCGACGCTCATCCGCAACCCCGGCGGCGTCGCCATTGCCGCTCTCAGCTACCCCTTCGCCGAGATTCCCTACCGACGCTGGCTGCCGCTCCTGGCGGCGCTGCCGGACATCCAGCGCGGCATCCTCGATACGCCCGCCGCGGTACTCCTCGCCCTCGACTACCTGCTGGCCCGACCGGATCTGGCCCCGGAACAGGTAGAGCTGGCAGGCGTCAGTTTCGGTGCCTACCTCGTCGCCGTGCCGGCAACTCTGGATCCGCGGGTGGACCGACTCTGGCTGATCCACGGCTCCGGCCGACCCGGCGAGGTTATCGAGTACGGTCTTCAGGGACGGCTGCCCACGCCCTGGCTGCGCAGCGGCATCGGCGGGCTGCTCGCGCGTATCGCCGGCGCCGAGCACCTGTCCCCGGAGCGCTGGGTGCGCCGCTATGGGGCCCGGCAGCTGGTGGTGATCAATGCGGACGCAGACGAATCCATCCCCGCCCGCGCTATCGCCGCCCTGCACGAAGCCGTGCCCGGCGGCACGGAAATCCTCTGGACACCGGGCGACCACGTCCACCCGAAACGTCCGGAGATCATGGACCTGCTCTCAGCGATGATCCGCGAACGGGTCTATGCAGCGGCCGGGGGCAGCTAGGGTCCTGCTCCGGGTACCTCAGCTCAGCGCAAGGAAGAACCCGGCAATGGCGGCGCTCATGAGGTTGGCCATGAAGCCGGCAAACACAGCGCGCAGGCCGAGCTGGGCCACCTCGGCCCGGCGCGACGGCGCCAGGGTGCCGATACCGCCGAGGAGAATGGCAATGGAGGAGAAATTGGCAAAGCCGCAGAGCGCAAAGGAGACCACGGCCTGGGCATGGGCACCGAGCGCGGCCTTGTCCTCGGAGAAGGCCGCGTAGGCCACGAATTCGTTGAGCACGAGCTTCTGACCGATGAGGTTGCCGGCAACCACGGCCTCATCCCAGGGCACGCCGAGAAGAAAGGCCAGCGGCCGGAACAGCGTACCGAGCACCAGCTCCAGCGACAGGCCCTGCAGCCCCACCAGCCCCCCCGCCCAGCCGAGGAGACCGTTCAGCAGGGCGATCAGTCCGATGAAAGCCAACAGCATGGCACCGATGTTCACGGCCAGCGAAAGGCCACTGCTGGCACCGGCCGCCGCCGCGTCGATAACATTCACGTGCGGCTCCACCTGCGGCGCCGCCTCGCCGTCGCCCAGCCGTGCCGGCTCCGTCTCCGGCACCAGCAGCTTGGCCATGAGCAACCCCCCGGGTGCGGCCATGAAGCTCGCAGCCAGCAGGTAGCGCAGCTCCACCCCGAGGGCCACATAGCCGGCGAGCACGGAGCCGGCCACCGTGGCCATGCCCCCGACCATCACCGCGAACAGCTCGGAACGGGTCATGACCGGCAGGTACGGCCGGATGACCAGCGGTGCCTCGGTCTGACTGACGAAGATGTTGGCAGTGGCTGACAGCGATTCGGCCCGGCTGGTGCCGAGCACCCGGCGCAGGGCCCCGCCGAGGAGGCGGATCACCCAGCCCATGATGCCGAGGTAGTAGAGCACGGCCACCAGCGACGAAAAGAAAATGATCACCGGCAGCACGTGGAACGCGAAGACGAAACCGAGCTCGAAGCGCCCGATGTCGCCGAAGACAAAATCGATGCCGGCCTGAGCGTAGCCGAGCACACCCGCCACGGCACTGGACAGGGCCTCAAGGACCCGGCGTCCGGCGGGCACGTAGAGGACCAGGCCGCCGATAGCCACCTGCAGCGCGAAGGCGCCGGCCACCGTGCGCCAGTTGATGCGGCTGCGCGTCGACGAGGCGGCCCAGCCCAACGCGATGAGGAGGGCCATACTGCCCAGGGACAGGAGGGCCGTCACCGGCTGCCGTCGCCCTGGGCGTGGGTCTGTACCAGGCGCCGCACGACATCCACCGCCACACTGTTGCGCCCGCCGCCGGTGATGACCATGTCCGCATGGCGTGCGCTCGGCCGGATGAACTCGTGGTACATAGGCCGCACGGACTGCTCGTACTGGCGGGTGATGGACTCCAGGGTGCGGCCCCGGGTGGCCATGTCGCGCTCGATACGACGCAGGAGGCAGAGGTCCAGGGGGGTATCAACGTAAAAGCGGATGTCGAAAAGACCGCGCAGGTCCGGGTCCGCCAGCAGCAGGATGCCCTCCACCAGGATCACCGGCGCCGGCGCCACTTCCCGTGTCTGCGGCGAGCGGGTATGGCGCGCATAATCATAGACGGGCACCGCCACCGGACGCCCGGCGCGCAGCGCCTTGAGGTGCTCGCAGAGCAGCGCCTGCTCCAGGGCGTCCGGGTGGTCGTAGTTCACCTGCTCGCGCTGTGCCGGAGGCAGGGATGACTGGTCCCGGTAGTAGGCGTCCTCCGCAATCACGGACAGGCTGAGACCCGGTATCGCCTGGCGCACGGCCTGCACCAGGGTCTGGGCGAACAGCGACTTGCCCGAGCCGGAGGGGCCGGCGATGGCGATGATGCAGGGCGTCACGGCAGCGGCTCTCCTTGCACGGGCCCGGTACAGCATAGCACCGGCGGCAGCGGCGCCCTCACAGCCCCGTCGCCGCCAGCGGCACCCGCAGCACCCGGTCACCGACGTAGGAACCGATCCACAGACTGCCGGCGGCCTCCACGGCGACCGTACCTGCACCCATGGGCGGGCCCTCGTGCTCGAACACGGTCTCTTTGGCCAGGGTCTCCGGGTCCACGGCAATGATCGAGAAGGGCAACAGGCTGACCGCATCCCGGGGCTGGCGCACCGAGCGCACGAGCCCGATCAACCCGGCCTGGTGCGAGGCAACGAGCAGACGGCCATCATCTGCCCAGCTGGCGTTGTCCGGCTTTTCCAGCGCGACCTCGCCCAGACGCTCGCCGGTGGCGAGGTCGATCTTGCGCATGCGGTTGGCCAGGTACTCGTTGAGGTACAGCGCCGAGCCATCGCGTGAGACCGTGACGCCGTTCGGATAGCGGCTCGCGGTGCCCGGCACCTCGCTGAACCCGGCGGCCGGGTCCCAGCGGTAAACGAAGCCCGTGTCCCGGCCCAGCACCGCAAGCAGAAAGGAGCGCACCTCGGCGCTGCGCGGCGCCATGTGGCTGGCAACAAAGCCCCCCGCCGGCAGCGCCGCCACATCATTGAGGTAAGCCTCCGGCGGCGCCTCCACACAGCCGCGCCAGGCCAGCTGCGGCGGACCGGCCGCCCCCGGGGTCAGCTCGAAAAACTCTACGGACTCCCGGCCCGCATGGTTGACCGCCAGTAACTGCCAGCGGCCGTCGGCGCGGCGCGCAAGATCAAGGCCGTGAAGATGCAGGGCCCCGCTCAGGGCCGGGCAGGCCGGATCGCCCCAGCCTGCCGCCGGAGCGGCCACCGGTGCCACCGCCTCGGCGCGGCCGGTTTCCGTCGCAAGCAACACAAGCCCGCCCGGATCGCCCATCTGCCCCGTGACCAGGTAGCGTCCACCGGGCGCCAGGACAAGATCCTCGGGGCCGACAAGGCCGCAGACAGGCACCAGCCCATCGACAGCCTCACAGGGCAAGGCACCACCGGCGCGGGCATCGGGCTGAGCGAGCGCGAAGAACAGGCAGACCGCCAGCAGGCAGCGCAGGAGGGTGGGCATGGGGGGTGCTCCTTGTAGGGAACTGATTGTGCTGTGCTTGCTGTCTCGGCGTCACGTGCTGCGCAAGACAGGCCCGGCGCGATCATTGTAAGGGGTGAACAGGCCCCGATCGAGCTGAACCTTGACGAGTGTCAATTTAAATTGACAGATTAAAACGACAAGTGTTGTTGACACTTTGCCAGAGCGTTGCTAACTTGATCCGTAGCCGGGACAGGTTCTTCAGACGAAAAGAAGAACCGGCTGTGGCGTTCGGTTGATTGTTTCGACCGGGCTCTCCTGCTCAAGCGGGGTAGCACGAGGCTAACTTCAGGTTCAGACCGCTATATTGAGGGAGACAACATATGGCAACTGATATCAACGATCCCGATCGTGTATGGCCGACTGGCCTGACGATCAAAGAGTCCGAAGAGCTGCACAAGCACGTCATTGACGGTGCTCGCGTGTTCTTCGCCATCGCGGTACTCGCGCACATTCTCGCGGCCGTACTCACGCCGTGGCTCGGCTAAGGAGGAGAAACCATGAACCAAGGAAGAATCTGGTGCGTCGTTAATCCGACGATTGGTCTGCCGCTGTTCCTGGGATCAGTAGCAATCATCTCGATGCTGGTCCACCACGCGGTGCTCAACAACACGTCCTACATGGCGGCATTTTTTGCCGGCAGCTAACGGGCTAGTTGTTACCGCGAGTAATCGCGGTCTTTCGGGGGGCGCCTGGTCGCCCCCCGCCTCACGCCGGCAGCGCCTTACCGTGGGCCGCCAGCGCCGAGGGGAGGTAAACACGGTACAATAGAATTCATCGCCGGCAACCTGCCGGCGAAAACGGCCGCGTGTCGGGGGATACGCGCTGTCGCGAGGCCCTAGGTCCCCATCACTGTTTCTGGAGGTCCACCATGAAACCTGTGGCACGAATTTTCGAAAGCGGAGATCAGGCTCGCGACGCCGCGAAAAAGCTTGAGGCCGCCGGCTACGACGGCGACAAGATCTTCGTCATGGCAACGGCGCGAGCGCCGGCACCCACACCCGCACAGGAAGACGCCGGCGACACCGATGCACCGGCACCCGCCGCGGCCGCAAGCACGGCCATCAGCGCCGAGGCGCTGGTCGAGAAGGTCAGCGCTGCCGGCGAGCTGGAAATCACCCGCGCCATTCTCTGCAGCCGGGCTCTTGCCGAAGGCAAGGCGCTGGTAGTGGTGGGCGCGCCCTACGGTTACCTCGTTCTGGCGAACCAGATCATGGATGGCTGCGGCGCCGCACCGGCGGAAGTGCTGAACACCGCCAAGCCGGACAACCCGTCACCTTTTTCTGACTTCATCGGCATGCCCTGCCTGGAGCGCGGCCTGAGCTTCCTCTCCGGAGACAACCCGCTGAAGGACTCCAACTGGACGCTGTTTCCAGTGAAGCTGAAGAATGGCCCGACCATCGGCGGCAACCTGATCGACAAGCCCGACTGGCTGTCTTCAAAGATCGGCATGAAGACCCTGTCCAAGGAAAAGCCCTGGCGGACGAGCTTCGGTTTCAAGCTGCTGAGTAACCAGCAGGACTGAACCCGCCCACCCGGCGGGCCAGAAACCCGGTCGAGGTTGCTCGACCGGGTTTTTTTATGGCTCAGCGCCCCACTCACCGACGATTGATGCACCGCAAAGTAAGATCATCTAGACACCACACAGTGACAAGCTGGCTTGACACCTGCCTGCCGCCATTGCTAGCCTCTGCAGACGATAAAGGGAAGGTGCCTCCGGCGCTGACCCGTCAGTTCTGAAGATCGCGGAGCGCGAATGAGCCAGTTCGGCCGCAAAATCATGCGCGCGTGGGCGGAAGCGGGCACGCGTTACATGCCCTTTGCCGACGTCACCACGCCGGACCTGCCCCTGTCCAAACTCCTGCGCCTGTCTCTGTTCCAGGTGTCCGTTGGCATGGCGCTGGTCCTGCTGGTCGGTACGCTGAACCGGGTGATGATTGTCGAGCTCGACGTGCCCGCCTCCCTCGTGGGCATCATGCTGGCGCTGCCCCTGGCCTTCGCCCCCTTCCGCGCCCTTATCGGCCATCGCTCCGACACGCACACGTGCGAACTCGGCTGGCGCCGGGTGCCCTTCATGTGGAACGGCACCCTGGCGCAGTTCGGTGGTTTCACCATTATGCCCTTCGCAATCCTCGTCCTTGCCGGGCAGGGCGAGGCCGCCACAGCCCCGGTCTGGATCGGCTACATTTCCGCGGCTCTCGCCTTCCTGCTCGTGGGCGCCGGAGTGCACATCACCCAGACCGCCGGCCTGGCGCTGGCCACAGACCTGACCCCCCAGGAATCTCACGCCAAGGTCGTCGGGCTCATGTACGTCATGCAGCTGCTGGGCATGATTGTGACAGCGCTGCTCTTCGGTGCCGCCCTGGCGGACTTTTCCCCGGGCCGGCTGATCCAGGTCATCCAGGGCGCAGCAGTGGCGACGGTGGCACTGAACATCATCTCTCTCTGGAAGCAGGAAACCCGACGCCCGCCCCGGGGTGCGGCCGCCCTCCAGGAAGACCCGGGCTTTGCCGAATCCTGGGCCAAGTTCTGCGAGGGCAGCAGCGCGATCCTGCGGCTGACAATCGTCGGCCTCGGCACCATCGCCTTCAACATGGCCGACGTGCTTCTGGAGCCCTTCGGCGGCGAGGTACTCGGGCTCTCGGTGAGCTACACGACCAGACTGACCGCCCTTTTCGCGATTGGCGGCCTGACCGGCTTTGCCGCTGCCGTATGGATCGCCCAGCGCGGCATGGAGGCTTACGCGGTGGCCCGCGCCGGCGCCCTCATCGGGCTGCCCGCCTTCGTGCTGGTGCTGGCATCGGTACCGACGGCCATGCTGCCGTTTTTCCTGGTGGGTAACTTCCTCATCGGCTTCGGCGGCGCACTCTTCGCCCACGGCACCCTCACCGCGACCATGAGCCGGGCGCCTGCGTCACAGGCCGGCCTCGCCCTGGGCGCCTGGGGGGCCGTGCAGGCCACCGCTGCAGGCCTGGCCCTGGCCTTTGCCGGCACGATTCGCGATATCTCAACAGCCGCGCTCTCCGGCGCCACCCTGCCCTGGGGCTTCAGTGGCGCCGCGGCCGGCTACGCTATCGTCTACGCCATCGAGCTTGCCCTGCTCGTCCTGACCATCATCGCGACCATCCCGCTGCTGCGCCATGCCCGCGCCGCGGTCCGGACGGAGCGCGCACCGGTCGCCGAAGCTGCCCTGGCGGCGCGCGGCGGCACCGGCTGAGGAACCCGTCATGGCCCAGCTAGCTGTTCTCGAATACCCCGATCCGCGCCTGAACACACCCTGCGCTCCGGTCACCGATTTCGGCTCCGACGTGGCGGAGCTTGCCGCCAGCCTGCTCGATACGCTTTACGGCAGCACCGGCATCGCGCTCTCCGCACCGCAGGTCGGCGACCTGCGGCAAGTACTGGTCATGGATCTGTCCGGGGACCAGTCGGCCCCGGAGGTTTACCTCAACCCGGAGATCCTGGCGCGGAAGAAACCCGGACTCGTGGAAGAGAGCTGCCTCTCGGTGCCAGGCATTGTCGGCAATGTCGTGCGCCACACGCAGCTGCGCCTGCGCGCCCGCGACATCCACGGCGAGACCATCGAGAAGGAACTGTCAGGCATGCACGCGGTCGCCCTGCAGCACGAGCTGGACCACCTCAACGGCAAGCTGTTCATCGAGCGCCTGTCCTGGCTCCGTCGCCTGCGCCTGAAGCTCGCCGGCGCCGCCTGACTCGCCCGCAATAAGCGGGACCAGTTCAGGAGACAGTACTCTGGCTGTCAAGCAGCGCCCGGTAGGGTGCAAGGGCCCGGCCGACCAAAAACAGTCCTGCCACCGACACTGCAACCCCGACCACGGCGAGAGACTTGCCCACCGCGGCGGGGTCACCGAACAGGTAGTCGGTTGCCAGCGCGACCAGGCTCGGGCCCAGCGCTAGACCGATGACATTGGTCGTTACCACGTAGGCGCCGACCAGGACACCCCGCATCTGGTTAGGCGTCGCGTTCTGCAAAGCAGTGGCGATGAGAGCCAACGGCAGCGGGACGAGGTAGCTGACCAGAGCGATACAAGCCAGAGCCATGGGCGCGGTCGGGGCAACGGCCAGGGCGGCCAGACCCGGCCCTATGAGCGCCAGGACCAACACGCAGACACGAAGCTGATAGTCACGGTACCCCAGACGCTCGAGATAGCGACCGGCGAAAGGACCGGATAGTACCCCCAACGATCCAGCAATCAACGCTATGGACCCGTATTGGGTGCCAGCCTCCCCGAGGCTCATGCCATGGACCCGCAACAGGTAAGTTGGCACCCACGCCTGCAGTCCGTAAAGCACCAGGACAATGCAAGGCACGCCAACGAGAAGCGCGACGTACACACGGTGATGCGCCCCCACCCAGGCAAGGATGTCCGGGAAGCTTGCAGCCTCCGGCACGGCGCCTGCGCTGAGACCCTTGCGGGAGGGTTCAGGGACCAACATCAACAGCGCTGTCAGGATAACGCCCGGGGCAGCCACGGCGAAGAAAGTCGCCTGCCAGGGTGCAAGCATGCCGACGATCGGAAACTCGATCGGTCCGGTACCGGCCAGGCCGTCCATCACTAGGCCGCCGGCGATCATGGCGATACCCACCCCGAGGTAGGGGCCCATGAGAAAGACGCTGAACGGCAGGCTGCGTCGGTCCGGCGGGAAATAGTCGGCAAGCAACGACCACGCCGCAGGCGTCAGGGTTGCCTCGCCCACCCCGACCCCGGCCCGGGCGACGAAAAGGCCCGTGAAACCCCGGGCCATGCCGCAAGCCGCTGTCGCAAAGCTCCAGAAGGCCACACCACAGGCAATGATCGAAGTGCGCCGCCGCGTGTCCACGAGGCGGCCTATGGGAATGGACAGCAGGACATAGGTGGCGACAAAGCCCAGCCCCTGAAGCAGGCTGACCTGCGTGTCGCTGAGGTCGAGGTCCTGCTGGATCGGCCCGACCAGGAGGTTCAGGATCTGTCGATCGACAAAGGAGAAGACGAAGACCACTGTCAGCAGGAGCGTCACGCCCCAGGCGCGGCGGGGGCTGGGGTAATCGGCTCTGGTATTCGCTGTGGCGGCTGAACTCATCATTCACCGGAATCCTCGGTAATGAGGCGCATCATGACCTCACGTGTCGCTTGAGCTGGCATGTATCTGCATCTGCCTGCCGGTGTTATGTTTGTACTCGCGGAGCCAGCGGAAACTGCAGCAGATTCTTGCTCGTGTCAAGCAAGTTTACAATCGGGCCTCCAGGTGCGGAACGGGCCATAGGTGCACGGGGCAAGTAGCGCCCGGGCTGGCAGCCCCTGTCGATGCGAGCGAGCTCTTCGGTATCACGGGTCAGAAGCTCCCGGCAAACAACGGAAAGCTCACCCCCAGGGCCCAGGCGAGCGCCAGCCCGAGACCAACCCCGGCCCCGAGCGGACCGGCACGCTGGGCGACCCAACGGCCCATAAGGCCGTGCACGCAGAAAAACAGCAGCACCACCGGCAGCACCAGCAGCACAAAGCCCAGCCGTTCCCGATCGATGAGCGCCGCCAGCGCCAGGGAAACCAGCAGGCCCAGACGCGCCAGCAGGCGCCGCCACAGCGGGCCATGCCCTGCATCCGTCGCCACGGCGTCCGCCACCAGGAAGAGCACGGCGCCGGGGGCGAGCGCGGCGATGACCGCCCAGCGATCACCGCTGGGCAGGAAGCTCGCTCCGTAGCGATCCAGGGCGAGCCCGAAGAGACCAATGCCCCAGAGCAGCAGCAGAGCAACGGCGCGACCACTCGCCCGGCTGCCGGCGAACGGTGAGCGCCCGAGCACAGCCAGCTGTACAAGGCCGTAGAGAGCCAGATGCAGCGCCAGGTAATCGGCCACCAGCACCGGCAGGAAAGGACGGTAGACGAACACGGCAGCCAGCGGCACCAGCAGAGCAGGTGTCAGCACGGCGAACAGAAAGCGTCGGGAGGAAGCGCGCGCCGGGGGTGGCAGCGGCGCGGGCAGCCAGCCCGCCACAGGGCGGAACGCAAGAACGATAGCGACGAGCAGGACCAGGGTCCATAGACCCGTGGGACGGACAGCCGGGCTGCCGTCGCGGTCGAAGACGCCATTCAGCCAGCGGGTCGTCTCTTCAAGGGTGGTTGTGCTGTACAGCACCCCGAGGTGCTCCCGCTCCGGCGCCACCGCCGCGCGTCGGCGCACCGGGCCGGCGCCCACGGTCTCGTTCTCCCGGGCGTCGGCGGCGACCTGCCGCGCGGCCTCCAGCGCCACCGTGCGCAGGCGTCCCTCCCACTCGCCACTGACCATGAGGAGCTGCTGCGGCGCATCCACCGTCATGGCCTCGGAAAACATGGAGATGGCGACCACCGCAGCGACCCGCGGCTCTGCCAGCGCCGCGCGCACCACGACATCACTGGCCATGGAGTGCCCCAGCAGCGCCACCCGGCCATCACTTTCCGGCAGGGCGAGCCCGGCCTCGACCACCCGCTGTACTTCCTCCACCAGCAGCCGCGTCGTGCCATCGATGGCCGTGACGTCTCCGGCCATGGGCAGGGGGCTGCGCCCATGGCCCTCGGAGTCATAAGCCACCACGGTGTAGCCGGCCCGGGCGAGATGATAGGACAGCGCCTGCATGAGCTGCCGCGAGCCGGCAAAGCCATGGGCCACAACGACCAGTGGCGCCGGGGCCGCATCCGGCCCCGGCGTATATACGGTCGCCGGCGTGCCATCGGCCGTCAGCGGGCGTACCTCCACGCCACGGCGGGCCTCCTCGAGATGCCAGAGTGCGGCCAGCGCGAGGGCGAGGGCCAGCAGCAGCCAGGCAACGGGGTGACGACGGCGCCCGAGGCGGTTCAGAAGCTTCATCCGGCGATTGTAGCGGCGGCCTGCGTTATAGTGGCAGCTTCTTTTTTACCGGATAGCCCGTGACCCGCCACGCCGATGCCCCCGGCGAGCGCCGTTCTGCGTTTGCGGAACCGCGCTTTGCCCGCTATTTTCCCTCCAGCCTCTTCTCCACGCTGGGCAGCTGGATCGTGCGCTTCCTCGTCGGCTGGAGCGCCTGGTCGCTCACCGGCAGCGCCTTCTGGGTGGGTGCCGTCGCCGGGCTCATGCTGGCGCCTACTTTCCTGCTGTCGCCGCTCTTCGGCATTGTTGCGGACCGGATCAACCCCCGTAACGGCATCATGGCCACCCTTGCAGCCCACGCCCTCATCGCCCTGGCGGCCGGCGCCGCCGAGGCCATGGCGCTGCTGACATTGCCGATGCTGCTGGTACTCGCGACGACGCTCGGCGCCGCCACGGCGGCGCATACGCCCATCCGGCTGGCGCTTGTCCCGCGGCTGGTCGGTCGCAACGCGCTGCCTAGCGCCATCGGCATCTCGGCCATGACCTTCAACACCGCGCGCATCCTCGGTCCCGCCGCCGGCGCCTGGCTCATCGCCCATTTTTCTGTGGCCACCGCCTACACGGTAGCCGGTCTGCTGTTCGCCGGCGCCCTGCCGGTGCTCGCTTCCCTGCGCGACGTGGACGCTCCGCCGC
>NZ_KN234793.1 GCF_000764025.1 Pseudohaliea rubra DSM 19751
TAAGCAACCAGCCCAACAAGTGCCCACACATCTGTCTTCATCTGACTGTTAAGCAGCTCACTCAGCGCCGGGCTGAGCGTCTCGTCCTGGGCAGTGCCCCTGACCGAGGAGGCGCATTATACGCAGGGCAGAAAGCCCCGCAAGGCTTTTGACGAAAATATTTGAGAAAAATCCATGCGGGCCGTTTCACGGCGCCTCAGGCACCCCGCCCGGCACGCCGCTTGCGCACCAGCATGACAGGCCCCGAGGCCGCATAGGCCAGGAACACCAGCAGGAAAACCCGGGGCGGGTCCACCGTCACAAGGCTGAAGCCAAGCACCACGAAGAGAATGACAACGAAGGGCACACGCCCGTGGAGATCCACCATCTTGAAGCTGTAGTAGGGGAAATTCGCCACCATGAGCACGCCGGTCACCGCCGTCAAAAGGGCCACCAGCACAGCGACCTCCACCGGCAGGGCATCGCCGACCCACCCGAGGTCATGGCACACCCAGACAGTGCTGGCCATGATGCAGGCCGCAGCGGGGCTCGCCAGCCCCGTGAAGAAGTTCTTGTCGGCGCTGTCGACCTGCGTATTGAAACGCGCAAGCCGCAGCGCCGCGCAGGCCACGTAAATGAAGGCAGCGCTCCAGCCCAGCTTGCCGAGATCACCGAGCGCCCAGCTGAACACCACCAGAGCCGGCGCAACCCCGAAGGACACCATATCCGCAAGGCTGTCGTACTCACCGCCGAACTTGCTCGCGGTATTGGTGAGGCGGGCGATGCGCCCATCGAGGCCGTCGAAGACCAGCGCGAAGAAAATCGCAATCGGCGCCGCCTCGAAGTCACCCCGCAAAGCGGCGACCACAGCATAAAAACCGCAGAACAGCGCCCCGGTAGTAAAAAGGTTGGGAAGGAGGTAGACGCCGCGACGCTTGACCGTGCGTCCGTTTTCAGAGACCTCCTCTTCGTGGTCATCGACCAGCAGATCAAGGCTTGCGGCCACGCGGCTCGCCTGGGCGGCGGCCTCGTCTTCCGCCGGCTGCGTCGGCTCGGCGGCCTCCCGCTCCGGGTTGTCATCATGCATCGCTGGTCCTCCAGCGCGTGGGCCGCTGATCATATCAAATAGGACCGGGGTACGTACGCGCCGCGACGTCGCGCAGGGCCTGTACCGGCGGGTCGGCGAGGCGGGAAGCAAGCGATACCAGGCCGATTAGCAGCTCCGGCAACGGCTCCTTGAGCGGCAGCGCCTCAACGCCGCTGGCGAGGCCGCCGCTTTTCATCACGATTTCCGGTGCAAAGCCCACACCCAGACCCAGCGCCACCATGGCGACGATAGCCTCATGGCCTGCCACCTGCGCGTAAAGGCGCGGCCGGCGGATGCCCTGGACTTCGAACCAACGCTCGATCAGCACCTTGGTGACACCACGCTCGGGCACGATGAACGGTACTGAGGCCCAATCCACCGCACCGCTGCGTGCCGCCTCCACGGCCAGCTGCCGACGCACGGCGCAATCCGCCGTGGGAATGCAGAGACAGAGAGGGCTGCGTGCCAGCGCAAGAAAATCGAGGCGCGAGGGCAGGCGCTCAGGGCGCAGGGTGACGGCGACATCGTCGCGGCCCTCCCGGACCCGGGCGAGACCATCGGCCTGATCCCCGGTATGCAGCATGATATCGACCCCCGGGTAGGCGTCGCGGAAGCGCTCCAGGACCGGCGACAGCACACTGTAGGAGGCGGTTACCGAGCAGAACAGGCTCACCTCCCCGGCAAGCTCACTCTCGCTGGACAGCTCTCGACGCAGGGCCTGCCAGTCCGCCAGCGATCGCTGGGCATGGTCGCGCAGCGCCCGCCCGGCGACCGTGAGCCGCATGCTGCGCCGGTCCCGCTCGAGCAGGGGCCGGCCCAGCTCCTCCTCCAGCCGCTGAATAGTCCGGCTCACGGCTGACACGGACAGGTGGAGCGCCTCGGCGCTGCGGGTGAAGTTGAGCGTCGAGCAGACGGAGAGAAAAACGCGCTGACTGCGAGCATCCATGATTTGCTTTATACGCAACACTGCATCGCAAAGATAGCGTTTTACGCAAGCAACTGAGCGGCGTATTCTCCTCGCCTCATCACAGGAGAAGCCCCATGACCCAGAACTACTTCAACAGCCTGCCCCTGCGCGAGCAGCTGCAGCAACTCGGCAAGTGCCGCTTCATGGCACGCTCAGAATTCGCTGACGGTGTTGAGCCCCTGCGGGGCAAAAAACTCGTTATCGTGGGCTGCGGCGCCCAGGGCCTGAACCAGGGCCTGAACCTGCGCGACAGCGGCCTCGATGTGTCCTACGCCCTCCGCCAGAGCGCCATCGAGGAGCAGCGGCAATCTTGGAAAAACGCCACCGGCAACGGCTTTACCGTGGGCACCTATGAGGAACTGATCCCGCAGGCGGATCTGGTTCTCAACCTCACCCCCGACAAGCAGCACAGCGCCGTTGTCACCGAAGTCATGCCGCTGATGAAAGAAGGCGCCTGCCTCTCCTACTCCCACGGCTTCAACATCGTCGAGGAAGGCATGCAGATCCGTGAGGACCTCACGGTGATCATGGTGGCACCGAAGTGCCCGGGCACCGAGGTGCGGGAGGAGTACAAGCGCGGCTTCGGCGTGCCCACGCTCATCGCCGTGCATAAGGAGAACGACCCGAAGGGCGAGGGCCTTACCCTGGCCAAGGCCTACGCGGCCGGCACCGGCGGCGATCGCGCCGGCGTGCTCGAATCATCCTTCATCGCCGAGGTGAAGTCGGACCTCATGGGCGAGCAGACCATTCTCTGCGGCATGCTCCAGACCGGCTCGATCCTCTGCTTTGACCGCATGGTCGAGAAGGGCGTCGACCCGGGCTACGCGGCCAAGCTCGTGCAATACGGCTGGGAAACGGTCACCGAAGGCCTTAAGCACGGCGGCATCACCAACATGATGGATCGCCTGAGCAACCCCGCAAAGATCCGCGCCTTCCACCTCGCCGAGGAGCTGAAGACGATCATGCGTCCGCTCTACGAGAAGCACCAGGACGACATCATGAGCGGCGTCTTCTCATCCACGATGATGGAGGACTGGGGCAACGACGACGCCAACCTCCTGACCTGGCGCGCCGCCACCCAGGACACGGCCTTCGAAAAGACCGATAACACGGCGACGGAAATCACCGAGCAGGAGTACTACGACAACGGCATCCTGATGGTGGCCATGGTCAAGGCCGGCGTCGAGCTCGCCTTCGAGGTCATGACCGCTGCAGGTATTATCGACGAGTCAGCCTATTACGAGTCCCTGCACGAGACGCCCCTGATCGCCAACCTCATTGCCCGCAAGAAGCTCTACGAGATGAACGTGGTGATCTCCGACACCGCCGAGTACGGCTGCTATCTCTTTGACCACGCCTGCCGCCCGCTGCTGGCGGACTTCATGGCGAACATGGAGACGGACGTGATCGGCACGGGCCTCGGCGGCGAAAACGGCGTCGACAACCGCGAGCTGATCGCGGTGAACGAAGCGATCCGCTCACACCCGGTTGAAATCGTCGGCAAGACGCTGCGCGGCTACATGACAGCGATGAAGAGCATCCGCTGAGAAAAGCCCCGGAGCACTGGATCGCGCACGGCTGAGGCCCCGGCGCGGGAGGGCGCCCACAGCCATTCAGGCCGTGCTTTGGCGGAAGCCCCGGGTCGGGGCTTTCCGCGAGGACTGTTCGAGTCCCGAAAAATCGCGCCAGCGATTTTTGGTCGATTTCCGCAGCGGCCGGCCCGGGGCTTCCGCCAACGGCCGGCTCTAGGCGCCCTCCCGCGCCGGGGCCGTGCTACAACGTCCCGCAACGCAGCAGCAGGATTCTAGGGCCTGAGCACCTTCTCCCCGCGGGCGATCCCCGCCACCCCGGAACGCACCACCTCCAGAATCTGTGCATCGCCGACCGCCGCCACAAAGGCGTCCAGCTTCTCCGTGGTGCCGGCGAGCTGGATCGTGTAGCTCGACGGAGCCACATCGACAATCTGGCCGCGGAAAATGTCCGTCGTGCGCTTGAGCTCGTCACGGTCCGCCCCTGCAGCGCGCACCTTGATCAGCATCATGTCGCGCTCGATATGGGCCCCTTCGGTGAGATCCACGAGCTTGACCACGTCCACCAGGCGGTTCAGGTGCTTGGTGATCTGCTCCATATGGCGGTCGTCACCGATGGTCGTCAGCGTCAGCCGCGACAGGGTGGGATCGTCCGTCGGCGCCACATTAAGCGTCTCGATGTTGTAGCCGCGCTGCGAGAACAGACCGACCACGCGCGAGAGAGCGCCGGGTTCGTTTTCCATCAGGATGGCAATGATGCGGCGCATGTCAGCTCCTCTCGCTCTTGCTCAGCCACATGTCCTTCATGGAGCCGTTGGGCGCCACGTGCATGGGGTAGACGTGCTCCATGGGATCCACATAGACATCGAGGAACACCAGACGGTCGCGCAGCGCAAAGGCCTCATCCATGGCTGCATCGAGATCGTTCTTGTCGCGCACCGTGATGCCGACGTGTCCGTAGGCTTCTACCAGTTTCATGAAATCCGGCAGGGAGTCCTCGTAGGTACTCATGGCGTAGCGGCCCTCATACTGCATGTCCTGCCACTGCTTGACCATGCCGAGGTAGTTGTTGCGCAGGTTCACGATCTTGACCGGCGTGTTGTACTGGCGGCAGGTGGAGAGCTCCTGGATGTTCATCTGGATACTGCCCTCGCCGGTCACACAGGCCACCTCGGCCTCCGGGAAGGCGAGCTTGACGCCCATGGCCGCCGGCAGGCCGAAGCCCATGGTGCCGAGGCCGCCGGAGTTGATCCAGCGCCGGGGCTTGTCGAAGGGATAATACTGGGCCGCAAACATCTGGTGCTGACCCACATCGGAGGTCACATAGGCATCACCGTCCGTCGCGCGATAGAGGCTGCGGATCACATCCTGGGGCATGATGTAGTCGCTCTCACCGTAACGGCGGCCCGTGAGCAGGCCGTGGTTGCTGCGCCATTCCTCGATCTGGCTCCACCAGCGCGCCAGGGCACCGGCGTCCGGTAGCGTCTCCTCTGCCTTGCTCTGGGTGCTCTTTACCTGCTCGAGGAGATCGGTGAGTACGGCCTTCACGGGCCCGACGATCGGGATATGCGCGCTCACGGTCTTGGAGATGGAGGCCGGGTCAATGTCGATATGGATGATCCGCGCCCCGGGGCAGAATTTGCTGACGGTGTTGGTGACCCGGTCATCAAAGCGCGCACCCACGGCGAGAATAACATCCGCGTTGTGCATGGCCATATTGGCCTCGTAGAAACCGTGCATACCCAGCATGCCGAGAAACTGACGATCCGTGCCCGGGAAGGCGCCGAGGCCCATGAGCGTGTTGGTGACCGGGTAGTTCAGGTGCCGCGCCAGGGCGATGAGTTCGTCACTGCCCTCGCCCAGGATGACGCCGCCGCCGCTGTAGATCATCGGCCGCTTCGCCGAGAGCAGCAGCTTCGCCGCCTTGCGGGTCTGACCGGAGTGACCCTTCTGCGACGGCGCGTAGGAGCGCATGCGGACGCTCTCCGGGTAGCTGTACTCGAATTTCTCGTCCGGCCTCGTGATGTCCTTGGGGATGTCGATGACTACCGGGCCCGGGCGACCGGTTGTCGCCAGGGTAAAGGCCTTCTTGATGGTGGTCGGCAGCTCACTGGCATGCCGGACCATGAAGCTGTGCTTAACGATCGGGCGGGAGATGCCGACCATGTCGGTCTCCTGGAAGGCGTCCTCACCGATGAGATGGGTGGCAACCTGCCCCGAGAACACCACCATGGGGATGGAATCCATATAGGCCGTGGCGATACCGGTGACAGCATTGGTCGCACCGGGGCCAGAAGTCACCAGCACGACACCGGGCTTGCCGGTGGCACGCGCGTAGCCATCGGCGGCGTGCGTGGCCGCCTGCTCGTGGCGCACCAGAACGTGGGGGGTGCCATTGGACTTGAACAGCGCGTCGTAAATGTGCAGCACAGCGCCACCGGGGTACCCGAAAATAAACTCGACGCCCTCGTCCTCAAGGGCCCGGGCGACCATCTCGCCCCCGGACAACAGTTCCACGGTTCTCTGATCCACGATCCTTACTCCTGCTCAGCCTCGGGCCCGCGCGTACCCATCGCCGGCCGGTGCGTGCCTGGAACGTGTGGCTGGACAGGCGCTGGCAGAACACCAGCGGCCGAAGGCCACTCCCGCCGGACGCAACAACAGCGTCTACTCGCCAAAGGGGGAATGACAATCACGAGAACCCGTGCGTGTCGCCCTGCGGGGTAGCGCAGTGTCGGACCCACGGCGACCACCCATGCGGCAGCACCGTTTTACGGGACATGCGGGCAGCTGAACCAACTGAAACCGTTGATGCAGTAGGCCAGAGGACGGGGGTACCCGACGCTAGCCGTTGCCACCAGCACGACGCGGAGGAGTGTGGGCGCCGGGGCGGAGGCTGTCAACCGGTAATAATCCCCCGGGAAAGCGTGAGCGCTTAGGTGCGTTGCGGGGTCCCGAGGACTGGGGTATGTTGGCAGCAGCTTCCCGCTTTGGAGTGCATCTTGCGCAAATCAGAGCCAGCGCCTGCCCGATCGGCTTCCGCGTTGCTTGTTGCCGGCCTCATGGCCGGCCTTGCGCTAGCGGGACCTCCGGCGGCGCAGGCGGCAGAAGAGCTCTACCGCTGGGTGGACGCCGCCGGGCAATTGGTCATCAGTGACCGCCCGCCAGAGCCCGGAACCCCCCACGAGACGCTCTCGGTAAAAAGCGGCCGCTCCCTGAGTAGCCCCGCCGCTCCAGGCCCGGCGGAGGCGGCCCGGAGCCAGGACGAGCCCCCTGCCCCCCAGGGCGAGGACGTCCTCGCAAACCCGGAAACCTGCCGCATCGCCCGGGAAAATCTCAACGCCCTGGAAACGGCCAGCCGCATCCAGAAGCTGGGAGACGACGGCGAACCCTACTTCCTTTCGGAAGAAGAGAAAGCTATTGAAAAAGACCGCGCAAGATCACTGATCCGATTACACTGTCGGCCCGGCCAAGCCTCAGGAGAGACTGAGTGAAGCGCGCAGTGCTGGCTACCTTCCTTGCGCCCCTGGCCTTGGCCCTGGCGGCCGGCCCGGGCTCTGCTGCAGCGACCGAATATTACAAATGGCGGGACGAGCGCGGCCAGGTAGTTATCAGCGATCGGCCCCCGGTGGACCCGGCTATCGACTACGAGTACCACGGGGAGCACTTCGGCCGCACCCAGGCCCGTCTTTTTGATGACAATGCCGAGCCCGCGCGGGGCAAGGTGGCAGGCAGCTACGGCCCCGCACAAGCACCGCGGTCGTCGCCCGCCGGGCCTTCAGCAAAGGCACCCTCCAAGGATCTCGACGAGGCCCGGTGTGCTGCAGCAAAAGATCGGCTCTTCAAGCTCGAGACGTTTCCGCGGAAACGTGTCGAGGAGGACGGCGAAATCCGCTTCATGACGACAGAAGAAGTCGAGGAGCAGCTGCGCGTGAACCGGGAGCTGATCCAGCGGCACTGCCCGGACTGATCCCCACCGGGCACCAGCCGGTGCCCTTTCCCTACTGATCCATATCCTCGATCCACCACATGCGCTTGCGGGCCGGAGAGATCACCGGGTCGATCTCGACCACGTCAAACCCCTCGCAACCGATGCACACCGTGCGCTCCTGAAGCTGTGGCCCGTCCTCGTCATCCGGATCATACCCCTCAGGTTCGATGACCACGGTGGCGATCACCGGCGGAATGGGCATGCCACCGGCGACCATTTCCTCGCCCTGTGTGTTATCGGGGAAGAAGGTGTCGATAGCGTAGGCGGTGGCGATGCCGATCGGTGGCGAGCACAAACCGGTGCTGGACCCGCCGGGCTGATAGCTGTTGAAAAACACCCTCGACCCGCCCACGGCGGCGGCGTTGACCACCTGTTCGCCCAGTCCCGGAAGTTCGACGTACCAGCCATTGGTCGCCTGCACCGAAGCCCCGTTGTTGCCGGAGGCATCGATAAGGTCGGCATCCAGATCAAGAGGCAGCGTGGCGCCACCGACCGGGGCACCCTCCGGCCGGTCCAGCACCAGGTAGAAGCGGTTATCGACATCATCGCGGTAGGGGTAGTTGACCTTCAGCGGACGCTCGCGGTCGCCGCTGCCGACGGCGACACCCACCAGCGCAGTCTGCGGCACCGTGAAGACCTCCGGCCGGTTGAGGAAGCGCCGGTTGTCCCCGGACATGGCGCCCACCTTGACGGCCGCGGTCCAATGCTCTGCGGGGTCGACCACCTCCGCTTCTGAATCCAACGGCTTGTTCAACGCAACCCGGTAGAGACCGCCGGCGGCATCAACCGCGTAGAGGTAGTCGGCGCTCCCGTCGAGGTTTCTGTCCAGCGGCGCCAGCTCAGCCACCACCGGCGCATCGACAGACAGCTTCGCGAGCTGCACTCCGGTCTCTGCATTGAGGAGGAAGATCGCCGAACCCCGGGCATCGCCGGCGCAGGGAAAGGCTGCCTGGTCGGTGTCGAGGCAGGTATCGTAGCCGCCCCCGAAGGCAACAACGGGGATCGCTGCGCCAGCATCGTCAACATAATCCTTCACGGTGAACGCCACCGGCGTCGACCAGGTCTGGCCGATGTCCCGATAGCTGTCGTCGGAGCAGCTGGCGGTGCTGTCGTCGGCGCAGCCATGCACCCATTTGAGCACTGGATCAACCGGGTCAGTCACATCCAGCGCGTAAAGCTGGCGCCCGCCCCGGCGCATGCTGGGAAAGATCAGCGCCTTGCTGACCGTGTCGTTCTCATCGTAGACAACGAAATCCCCCGGCGACCCGTCGAAAAAGTAGTCCTTGGCCTCATAGCCGAGCTCGGCGTCCTCGGGAAAGCCGGAGTAGAGAATGAGCGGGTCGTTGTTGTAAAGCCGGGCGATGGCATTGTAGTGAGCCGGTGCGAGCAACGCCCAGTCTTCGGCCCCGGTCCCCGAATCGACGGCGCGGAACAGTCCGTCATTGGCCCCGTAGAACGCCTTGATGGTGCCGTTGCCGTAGTTGATAACCAGCGGACGGGAGTGAATAACACCGCCATGCGCCGAGGCGCGCAACCCAACAGCGGGCATGGTCTCGTCGATGCCGGCGCGATCGCCGCGTAGGTAGTCGAACACGGCGTCACCGCCGAGATCAGCAGCGTAGCTGTCAGTGAGCTCAACCCGGGCGCCGCCAGCCACCGTGTAAATGGTCCGTTGTACCGCCTCACGCACCTGCTGGGCCACACCACCCTTCTCGACGAAAGAGCCATCAGGGGAGTCCGACCACATGCTGGTCATGACCCCGGCGTCCAGGCATTCACCCCGGGGAGGCGGATTAACGCCGAGATTCTCCCAGTAATCACCGGTCTCGGAGGTCCACCAGCTCACCGCGCACTGGCCCGGGGCGCCGGTGAGAGGGTTGACCGCCCGGCGATAGTTGACGTCTGCCAGCTCCACCTGGTTGTTGAAGAGGCCGAGCCGGTAGCGTTTCAGGTTGCCGAACCAGCGCGGTTCCTTGTCAAGGGCAGGACGGAAGCTGCCGATGTAGACCTGATTGGCACTCTGCGCCCGCTGCCCGGCGTTCACCGGCAGCGTCACGGCCGCGAAACTGCTGCTCACCGCCACAATGTCTGAAAGAATGCCCTCGATGGCGTCCACCAGCTGGTTCTCATTGCGGGCGGCGAAGTAGCGGCCGCCGCCGACCTCCGCCGTATTGAGCAGCAACGAGCTGGTGTCCGCGTCCTGCTGCGCGTTGAACACGTCGATGGTGTAGGTGATCACCGAGACGCGCTGCGTCACCGTCTCGCCATCGACGTTAACGGTGGCCGGCACGCCGTAGTTACGCAGGAACTTGGCCCAGTCATCGATGTTCCAGTCGCGACCGCTCTGCGTGTCGAAGGAGCCCGAGGGCTTAACAACTGTCGTGCCCGTGCCGACGGTGGCGACATCCCAAAAGCAGGCTCCTCCTTTGACACAAGCGTTCGTGATTTCTACACAGGCGCAGCTGTCATTTTCAAAACAAGCGGCATGATTATTGTTTCTCTGCTCTGCCGCAGTGCACTGATCCTGCTGATTTTTCTTCCAGCGATCCGCTGAAAGGCCAAGCGTGTCTGAATCGCCTTCAATGAAAGTGGTAGTCAGCTCCGGCAGCGGCAGCGGCGTCCCCGCCGAGGCGCCGGAAAGCGCATCCGGAGGCTGCCGGCCCAGCGACTCGTAGAGCGCCGTCAGCGCCGCACTGTTCGAGGCCTCATCCTGCCGCGGACCGGAGCTGTTCGGGTTGCCGATGAAGACCACATAGCTGTTGGTGCAGATGTCGTCGGCCGTGAGCGGCGATGCAAAGGTCGAAAAAGGGGTGCGGTAGGCTGCGGCATCGGCAAGGCCGGTAGGCGTGCCGCCGCCGCTGTCGCTTTGCGCGCCGCCGGCCAGGTAGTTGTACAGGTCGAACATCAGGTCGCCCCAGTTCTCGTTGGCGTTTCGCGCCTCCGTAGGGGAATTGATATTGTCAAAAATATCCGTCAGCGTGGCGCTCAGGTTCCCGTAGGCCGTCGCCGTCAACGGCTGCAGGTCGAAGCGCACGTAGCCACCGTCCTCGTTGGCATTACCGGCGGTGACGAACTCCACCAGGCCCACGTTGACCTGGTCAACGAGGGGCTCGAGCGCCGTTTTGATGGCCAGAACTTCCGATTGGCCCTGGGCGCTGCGATCCGGCCAGCGCTGGCTCTGCCGCGACCAGTTCGACGTGTTGTCGAGAATGAAGATAACGCTCGGCAAGGCATCACCGACGTCCGTGGGTATGCCCGCAAACAGGTCGATGTCCTCAGCCCTGGAAGACTGCACCAGCGTCACCACCAGAAACAGAAACGCAGCGAAAAACTGTCTTGGGGCCATCTAACTTCTCCTTGAACTCACGTCGGGCATACCGACGCGATATTGTTCAATGTTGTCAGGATCGAAACACCCTGCCGTACCGATACACGGGCACCGGTCACGGAATCGATCGCGGTGGCGCGCAGCTCCCAGACCGAGCGCGCGCACATGGAAAACTCTCCCGGGGGCAGGAAGCACTGGGCATCGCCGGGCGTGTTGAAGACATCGAGCTCCGCGTTGCGGATCGGCATGACGATGATGCAGTCCGGCGGGTCGACGAACACCTCGATATCGTCAGTGCCGTCCCCGTCAATGTCGTAACACTTTTCGTTTGGCTGCTTGCAGCTCTGGAGGAAGATATTGTCCGGCGAAGCCGTGAAGCGGTTCGAGCTGATGGCCTCCTCCAGCGCCGCCTTGGCGGCAAAGAGCGCCATCTCCCGGCTCTCGACGTTCTGCACTACCTTGAGGTTGGTCTGGGCGATATTCGCTGCAGTCACCGCAATGAGCGTCAGCACCAGCAGCATGATCAGCGACACGGCCAGAACCAAGCCACGCTGGCGCCGCCGGGAGGCTGTGGTCAGGCCGCTCATTCGCGGCGCTCCGCGACATTGCGCAGGACCACGGTGCGGCTGAACACCTGCCGCTTGTAATCGCTGTAAGCCGCCGGCACCGTATAGCTCTCTCCGGCAACCGTGTAGCTCCGGTTATCGACATGGCCCGGAGATGACTCTCGGCTGCGGACCACTAGGAAAACGCGGACGGCCACCACATCAGACCACCCCGCGCCCAGGGGCGTGCGCACGTACTCGTCAACCTGGCCATCACCGGCAAAACTGCCCGTGGTGGCGCCGTTATCAAGCCCATATTCCAGGCGCAGCGCCTCCACCCCGTCCACCAGCGCCTCCACCGTATCATAGGCACCGGGGCCCGTGCCCGAGAGCTCGGCACGGGCGAGCTGGTCGTCATCGTTGATGAAATAGATGCGCGACAGCAGCCGGTAGCGCGGCGCCAGCTCCACCGGCGTCACGGTGTCGCAGGCGCGGGTCATGAACTCCAGCTCTGCCACCACGGTGCTGAACTGCAGATCGCCGGGCGCCGGCGCGCCAGACACGTTGGGCTCGAAGCAGGCATTGGCCTGCAGATAGACGTCCCCCGGCACCGCCGGATCGCAGCCGGCATCGTCGAGGGAGCAGGAGCTGCCGCGGCGGATAGCCAGATAGTCCGTGCCGTCCTTGACCGCAAGGCCAGCGGGGGTCGGAGGTGCCTGGCCCCCGAGCACCGGGTAACAGGTTGCCTGCCTCAGCTCTTCACCGAGCGCGGCAGGCGCTGTGGCGGTCCCAACGAACAGCGGCGGCGTCGTTGAGCACGCCGAATACTGGGCGCCGTCATAGGTCACGGCAGGCGGTTGCCCCGTCTCACCCCAGAACCCCGCGTTGGCAATATCCTGTTCCAGCTGCTGAATGGCGAACACCCCGTTCTCGATCTGCGCGGCGCTGCGCTGCAGTTCATTGCGGACCGCACTGTTGCGGGTGGCAAGCTCCGTCACGGCCAGCATGAGGACGGCACCAAGGGCAATCGCGATCATCAGCTCCACGAGGCTGAAGCCGTGGCGCCGGCAGAGCCGATGTGGCCGCCTCATGGCGAGTTCGGGTCCACGAGTTCGGCGAACACCACGCGAGTGGCCACGGCACGCCGCAGGCGCTCGTCGCCGTACTGTCCCTGCGCACAGGGCAGCGACGGAGGGGATGTCTCCACCAGCCCCTGCCAGGCGACGGTGACCTGCACCGCGACATCACCATCCCCGGACCCGGCGAGGCGATCGATGCAGCCGCGGGCGCTGATAATGCTCGCCAGCCCCTCATTCGGGTCACCGGGGCGAGTGGTACTGGTGCCGAGAAGCCGGTTGTTCCACTCACAGAGATCGCGGCGGGCGATGCTCATAGCGGCCGTGCACTCGTCGGACCCGACACCGTAGAGCGTGGTGCCAGCATCGGCCGTATAAGGGCTGTTCGGATCGCGGGCCACCGTCGCATTGGCGCGCAGCCGGCCGGCCATTTCCTCGGCCAGGAGCAGCGCCTGGGAGCGCTGATAGGCCTCGAACTGTCCGTTCACCGTTGTAAGCTGGAGCCCCGCAAGGCCCAGGAGCCCGATAGCCAGGATGAGCAGCGTCACCAGCACTTCGATAAGGGTCACCCCGGCCACCGGGGCGCCTGGCCTGCGGGGACCGGACGTCAGGGGCATGACCCCTGCCCTCCTGTCGCCCGGCCGCTGCTATCGAGCGTTATACAACTCGGCGTTGCCGACGCGAGACCGGCTACCGAGAGCCGGAAAGAAACCCCCGAAAGGGGACGACCGGACGGTCGGAAAACGATGTCGCTGTCCGGGCCCTCGACAGCGACGTCGACTACCGGTGTGTAGGTAAGGAGCGTCACATCGTTGGGGTCCGGCACGCGCCAGCCGCCGGACCAGTCGGTACCGTTGCTGCGCTGCAGTTCGATGCGGGCGTTACGTTTCACGGCCTCCGAGCGCGCCATGGTCAAGGCCATCTGCAGGTCCATGCTGGCGGCACGAATCCGCTGCTCAGCAACAAACCCGCGGAACGCCGGTGCGGCAAGACCGATAAGAATGCCGAGCACGACGATGGTAATCATCAGTTCCACGAGCGTGAAGCCGCGGGAACGGTTTACCATGGCTGTCCTCCGCGGAGCTTCTCGCCGGTCTGGTTGATGGTGAGCGCGCCGTCGTCGACCTGGATTGTTCCCGCTCGCGGGGTCAACGTGATCGTGAAGGTCGGTGGCGGCGGCGTTGAAGTGGTGGCGAACTCGACACTGTAGTGCTGGTCGACGCGTTCCGGCGGGGTCACCCCGAGCTCATTCGGATCCGGCGCGTAGCGACGCTCGTCCATGAGAAACTGCTGCTGACGCTGAGCCACATCCATCAGGAAGCCCTGCGCCTCCCCACGGTTGGCTTTGACGATATACTTGACGTACGAGGGGTACGCTACGACCGCCAGAATGGCGACGATAGCGATGACAATCATCAGCTCTATGAGCGTAAAGCCGACCACCCGCCCTCGAGCAGCCGATCCGGATACCATGGTCCTCTCCATCCCTCCTGGGAGCGCCTGTTGCGACACGCCTTCTATTGGGAAGGTTAGCCCAAATTACCGGGGCTTGCGAGCACTTGCGATGGCCCTCCAGCCCCCGTAAGACAGGCCTCAGGGCGCCTCAGCGCCCTGAAAAACCACTGCTTCGCCGTCCAGGTCCACGGAGATCGTATCCCCGGGCGCAAAGTCCCCGGAGAGGATCCGCTGCGACAGCGGGTTCTCCAGCTCCTGCTGAATGGCCCGCTTGAGGGGCCGGGCGCCATAGACCGGGTCGAAGCCCGCGGCAACCAGCTTGTCGAGGAAGGCGTCCGACAGCTCGAGGGACAGCTCCCGCTCCGCCAGCCGTTCCCGCAAGTGGGCCAGCTGGATCTGGGCAATGCCGCGGATCTGCGACTGCTGCAGCGGGTGGAAGACCACGGTCTCGTCGATACGATTGATGAACTCCGGACGGAAGTGGTGCCCCACCACCTCCATGACGGCGCTCTTCATGCGGTCGTAGTTCTCCTCCCCGGCCAGTTCCTGGATCAGGTCCGAGCCCAGGTTGGAGGTCATGACGATGACGGTGTTGCGGAAGTCCACGGTACGGCCCTGACCATCGGTCAGCCGGCCGTCTTCCAGCACCTGCAGAAGGATGTTGAACACGTCCGGGTGGGCCTTCTCCACCTCGTCGAGGAGCAGCAGCGAGTAGGGCCTGCGGCGCACCGCCTCGGTGAGATAGCCGCCCTCCTCGTAGCCCACGTAGCCCGGGGGAGCACCGATCATGCGGGCCACCGAGTGCTTCTCCATGAACTCGGACATGTCGATGCGCACCATGGCCTGCTCGCTGTCGAAAAGAAAGGACGCCAGCGCCTTGCACAGCTCGGTCTTGCCCACGCCCGTGGGCCCGAGGAACAGGAAGGAGCCGTTCGGCCGGTTCGGGTCCGACAGGCCCGCGCGGGAGCGGCGCACAGCGTTGGAAACGGCAACGACCGCCTCCTCCTGGCCTACGACCCGCTCATGCAGCGCAGACTCCATGCGCAGGAGCTTCTCCCGGTCGCCCTCGAGCATCTTGGCGATGGGGATCCCCGTCCAGCGGGAGACGACCTCGGCCACCTCCTCGTCGGTGACCTTGTTGCGCAGGAGCGTACGCTCCACGGTCTCGGCCTCCTGGGCCGCGGCCAGTTGCTTTTCAAGCTCCGGCAGCCTGCCGTACTGCAGCTCGGACATGCGGCCCAGATCCCCGGCGCGGCCGGCGGCCTCGAGCTCGAGCTTGGCCTGCTCGATCTCGCCCTTGATCTGCGCGGCGCCCTGCAGGGAGGCCTTCTCCGCCTTCCAGACTTCCTCGAGATCCGCGTATTCCTTCTCGACCTTGTCGATCTGCTCGTTCAGCAGCTCCAGCTGCTTGACGGCACCCGGGTCGTCATCTTTCTTCACGGCCTCGCGCTCGATCTTGAGCTGGATCAACCGACGCTCGAGGCGGTCCATCGCTTCGGGCTTGGAATCGATCTCCATACGGATGCGGCTGGCGGCTTCGTCGACGAGATCGATGGCCTTGTCCGGCAGCTGCCGGTCGGTGATGTAGCGCTGCGACAGCTTGGCGGCGGCGATGATGGCGCCGTCGGTGATATCCACACCGTGGTGCACCTCGTAGCGTTCCTTGAGGCCACGGAGGATGGCGATGGTATCCTCCTCGCTCGGCTCGTCCACCAGCACCTTCTGGAAGCGCCGCTCAAGGGCCGCGTCCTTCTCCACATACTGGCGGTATTCATTGAGGGTAGTGGCGCCCACGCAGTGCAGCTCACCGCGAGCGAGCGCCGGCTTCAGCATGTTGCCGGCATCCATGGAACCCTCGGCCTTGCCGGCGCCGACCATGGTATGGATCTCGTCGATGAACAGGATCACCCGGCCCTCTTCCTTCGACAACTCATTGAGCACGGCCTTCAGGCGCTCCTCGAAGTCGCCGCGGAACTTGGCGCCGGCAAGCAGCGCACCGAGGTCCAGGGACAGAATGCGCTTGTTGCGCAGGCCCTCGGGCACCTCACCGTTGACCACCCGCTGGGCCAGGCCCTCGACAATGGCGGTCTTGCCCACGCCCGGCTCGCCGATCAGCACCGGGTTGTTCTTGGTGCGCCGCTGCAGCACCTGGATGGTGCGGCGGATCTCGTCATCGCGACCGATAACCGGGTCGAGCTTGCCTTCCCGTGCGCGCTCGGTGAGGTCGATGGTGTACTTGTCCAGCGCCTGCCGGGACTCCTCGGCCTCCGGATTGTCGACGTTCTGGCCGCCGCGCACGGCGGCAATGGCCTGCTCAAGCGCGGCCTTGCTGACGCCGGCGTCCTCGAGCATTCTGCCGGCATCGCTGTCGCTCTCGAGCATGGCGCGCAGCACCAGCTCCGTGGAGATATAGGCGTCACCGCCCTGCTGGGCGAGCTTGTCTGTAAGGTTGAGAATGCGCCCGAGGCTGTTGGAGATATGGATATCCCCGCCGCTGCCGGACACCTTCGGCAGCGCATCAAGGCCACCCTGCACCGCCTCCTTGAGGCGGGCCACATCGGCGCCGGCCTTCTGCAACAGCGGCCGCGTGGAGCCGCCCTGCTGGTCGAGCAGGGCGGCAAGCAGGTGCAGCGGCTCAATGAAATTGCTGTCCCGGCCCAACGCCAGGGATTGCGCATCGGCCAGTGCGTTCTGCAGCTGGTTGGTGAGCTTGTCCATTCGCATAGTGCTATCTCCCGTGCTGCCGTATCACCGGTCAACAATCAATTCGCTAGAGGAGATATTGGGCCAGAAATGACCTTTTTCAACAGCGTCTGCGGTGCCGGACGCTCAAGGATTGATGAGAATCAAGGAAACCATGCGCCCGGTTTCGCCGTCGCGACGGTACGAGAAGAAGCGGCTGCGGTCGCTCGCCGTGCAGCGAGGGTCCCGGTAGCAGCGGCTGACGCCGGCGGCTGCGAGGCGGGCCGCCGCCAGGGCCTGCAGGTCGGCGTGGAGCCGGTC
>NZ_KN234794.1 GCF_000764025.1 Pseudohaliea rubra DSM 19751
GTCCGCGCGGGTCTGGCGGCGGTGCCGCTGCCCAGCCTGCTCCTCGGCGCCGCGGCGCTGCTGCTCGCCTGGCCCCGGCGGGCACAGCCCTGAGCCTGCGGTGAGGAGCCCTGAGCCAACGGTGAGGAGCCCCGAGCCAACTGAGAGGAGCCCTGAGCCACCTGTGAGGCAGCCCTGAGCGGTCTGTGAGACAATCCCGCGCCCGCTGGCGGCCAGAGTCAACCCATGAGCGACGACCTGATGAACGCAATCCACTGGAACGAGGACGGGCTGGTCCCGGCCATCGCCCAGGACGCGACCAGCGGGCAGGTACTCATGCTGGCCTGGATGAACCGCGAGGCCCTGGCGGCCACCGTGGCCGAGGGCCGCGCCGTGTACTGGTCGCGCTCCCGCGGGCGGCTCTGGCGCAAGGGCGAGGAATCGGGCAACGTACAGCGTCTTGAGAGCCTGCGCGTGGACTGCGACGGCGACACGCTGCTCCTGGCCGTGGAACAGGTCGGCGGTATCGCCTGTCACACGGGCAGGGCACACTGTTTCTACCGTGAGCTCGCCGATGGCGCCTGGGTCGTTACCGAGGCGGTCCGGCGGGATCCGGCGAGCCTGTACGGAGGCGAGCATGAGTGATGACATCCTGGCCCGTCTCGGCGCCATCATCGCCGAGCGCCGGCAGGCCTCCCCGGAGGACTCCTATGTGGCCCGCCTGCAGGCCGCAGGACTGAACCGGATTCTGGAAAAGGTCGGCGAGGAAGCCACAGAGGTCATCATCGCCGCCAAGGACGCCGGAGACGACGCCGGGCGTGACGCCCTGGTGGGCGAGGTAGCCGATCTCTGGTTCCACTGCCTGGTCATGCTGGAACAGGCCGGCACCGGCCCGGAGGCCGTGCTTGCGCGGCTCGAGGAGCGCTTCGGGCTGTCCGGTATCGCAGAAAAAGCAGCGCGCGAGCGCTCACACCAGTAAGAGGAAGACACCATGGGACTCGGCGGCATCAGCATCTGGCAGCTCCTGATCGTACTCGCGATCGTGATCATGCTGTTCGGCACCAAGCGCCTGCGCGGCCTCGGCAGCGATCTGGGCGGCGCCATCAAGGGCTTCAAGAAGAGCATGCAGGACGACGACGCAGCAGCCGACGACGCCAGGGAGAAAGGCGACCAGGATGACGACAAGCCGGCGCAGCACGACGACGACCAGCGCCCCTCCTGACCTGACAGCCCATGTTCGATATCGGTTTTGCCGAACTGCTGCTCATCGCCGTGGTCGGGTTGCTGGTCATCGGCCCGGAGCGGCTGCCCGGCGCCATCCGCACCGGCAGCGCCTGGCTGAACCGCCTGCGCCGGGGTTTCAACGAGCTCAAGCACGAAGTTCAACGGGAACTGCACAATGACGCGGTGATGGAGGAACTGCGCAAGACCTCCGAGAGCGTGCGCAAGGAGACCGAGCGCTGGCGAGATGATCTCACCGGCAGCGGTGATGGCAGGGCACCGGAAGACATAGCCGAAACCGAACGGGCACAGGCACCGGCGGAGCCCTTCGCGGACCCGGGTGCGGAAAGTACTGCGACAGCCCCCGCCGAGGCATCACCCGGGCCGCCCACGCCGACGGACGCGGCGGCCAGGGACGACGGAGACCGGCGGTGAGCGAAGACCCGAAAGACAGCGCCATGCCGCTGGTCGCGCACCTCACGGAGCTGCGCGACCGCCTGCTCCGGGCTGTGCTCGCGGTCCTGGTGGTGTTCCTCTGCCTGTTCCCCTTCGCGAACGATATCTACACCTTTGTGTCCCGGCCGCTGCGGGCCCTGCTGCCGCCGGGGACCAGCATGATCGCCACGGACGTGGCCTCACCCTTCCTCACGCCCTTCAAACTGACCCTGTTCACGGCGCTGTTTCTGGCCATTCCCTACGTGCTGTACCAGGCCTGGAGCTTTATCGCCCCGGGTATGTACCGCCACGAGAAACGCCTGGCCATTCCTCTGATGGCCTCCAGTATCATCCTGTTCTACTGCGGGGCGGCCTTTGCCTATTTCGTGGTGTTCCCGCTGATCTTTGCCTTCTTCACCAGCGTCGGTCCCGAGGACATCGCGATCATGACCGACATCAACCGCTACCTCGATTTCGTCCTCAAGCTCTTCTTCGCCTTCGGCGTCGCCTTCGAGATCCCCATCGCCGCGGTGCTGTTGATCTGGGCAGGCATCACCACGCCGGAGAATCTCGCCGCCAAGCGGCCCTACATCATCGTCGGCTGCTTCGTTTTCGGCATGCTGCTGACCCCGCCGGATATCATCTCCCAGTCGCTGCTGGCCCTGCCCATGTGGCTGCTCTTCGAAGCCGGCATCATCGCCGGGCGCCTGCTCCTGCGCGAGCGCGGCGGCAAGGACAAAAACAACGACAACGACAGGGATCTGTAGCGCGGATGCCCCCCTCGAGAGCCGGCTGATGGCAGAACGACGTCTGGGACCGCTGTTTGCGGTCGCTCACTACCTCGCTCCCTACCGCTGGCGCCTGGCGGCGGCAGCCACCGCCCTGCTGCTGACCGCCGGGGCCACCCTGGCCATGGGCCGGGGCATCCAGTTTCTCATCGACCGCGGGCTCACGGGCGGCACCAGCGCCGAGCTCGGGCGCGCCGTGGGACTCATTCTCTTCATCAGCACGCTCATTGCCGCAGGCACCTTCGTCCGCTTCTACCTGGTTTCCTGGCTGGGGGAGCGGGTGAGCGCCGACCTCCGGCTTGCGGTCTTCAACAACCTCGTGCGCCTGCACCCGGCCTACTTCGAGGAAAACCGCGCCGGAGAGATCCTGTCCCGGCTCACCGCAGACACCACGCTGCTGCAGACCATCATCGGCTCCTCCCTGAGCATGGCGCTGCGCAACGCGCTGACGCTGACCGGCGCCCTGATCATGATGTTCATCACCAACCTGGGCCTCAGCCTCATCATCGCCGCCACCGTGCCCCTGGTGCTGCTGCCGATTCTCATCTTCGGGCGCCGGGTCCGGCGCCTGTCCAGCGAAAGCCAGGACAGCATCGCCAGCGTCGGCAGCTATGCCGGCGAGATCTTTCAGAACATCAAGGTGGTGCAGAGCTTCAACCGGGAGGGCGACGAGGTAAAGGCCTTCGGGCACGAGGTGGAGCGGGCCTTCGCCATCGCCCGGCGCCGGGTGCGCCAGCGCGCCATCCTTGTCGGCGCCGCAATCCTGCTGCTCTTCGGCGGTCTGGCCGCAATGATCTGGTCCGGGGGGCAGGACGTGATCGCCGGCGCTATGAGCGGCGGCGAGCTCGCGGCCTTCGCCTTCTACGCCATCATGGTCGGCAGCGGCTTCGCTACCCTGTCGGAGGTCTGGGGCGAGCTTCAGCGCGCCGCCGGGGCGGCAGAGCGGCTCCTGGAGCTCGCCGCGGCAAAGAGCGCCCTGCCGGACGAACCCCGGCAGGCCGCAGGCAGCGGCGCCCGCATGGCCTTTGAGGCGGTAACCTTTCACTACCCCTCGCGTCCGGCGACGCCGGCGCTAAGCGAGTTCTCCCTGGCTATCCCCGCCGGGCGCTCCCTGGCACTGGTGGGCCCCTCCGGAGCAGGCAAAAGCACGGTATTCGAGTTGCTGCAGCGCTTCTACGACCCTGACGCCGGGGCCATCACTCTCGACGGCACCGACCTGCGTGACCTTTCCCTCGCCGACCTGCGCGACCAGCTGGCGCTGGTGCCGCAGCAGCCCGTGCTGTTCAGCGCCGACGTGCGCTACAACATCGCCTACGGGCGGCCCGGGGCCACCGCTGCAGACATCGAGACCGCAGCGCGCCGGGCGCACGCGCACGAATTCATTGAGCGGCTGCCGGACGGTTACGCCACGGAGCTCGGCGATCGCGGTGTGCGCCTCTCGGGCGGCCAGCGCCAGCGCATCGCGCTGGCCCGGGCCATCCTCAAGGATCCGAAGATTCTCCTCCTCGACGAAGCCACCAGCGCCCTGGACGCCGAGAGCGAGCATCAGGTGCAGCTGGCCCTGGCCGAGGTCATGGCCGGCCGCACCACGGTGATCATCGCCCATCGGCTGGCGACGATACGCCACGTGGACCAGATCGCGGTGCTGGACGGCGGCCGCGTGGTGGCAACCGGCAGCCACGCGCAACTACTCGCGGAGAATCCCCTTTACGCGCGGCTGGCCAGCCTGCAGTTCCGCGACGACCCGGTCAGCGAGGCGCCCCTGCGCGCCTGAGCAGCCGCAGGCGGTCCTTGCGCTCCCGGTTGACGCGGGTGAGGTCGGCCACCGTGTCCCGGGAGAGCTGGGACAGCTCCTCAAGCCAGCTCAGGGTGAGCCGGGCGTTATTGGCGGCGCAGAGCAGTGGCGCCTGCAGGGGCCGATCCAGCACGATATAGGTGGCTTCCCGCAGGGAGGACCGCAGATGATCGCCGGTGATCGTCGCACCGCCCTGCCAGGCCATGGTCATGACCTCCCAGGACTCGAGTAACGCCTCGATGCCGACCCACTCGATGACCGCCCCCTGCTCCACACCGTGGCGCAGGCTCCGGCGTACTTTCCGGGCCAGGTGCCGGAACTCGCGCTGTACCCGACGTCCGAAGACCGGGTCCGCGGCCGGATTGAGGCTGTCCTCGGCCTCGAGATCCCGCCAGTCGCTGCGGGTGAGTACGGCGTCGATCAGTGGAAAGACTTCGTCTTCCTCGAGGTTCATGTGCTCATGAGCGCGCCTGACGTAGCCGCGGCCCTTGTCCACCACTTCCCGGCCGGAGAGCTCACCCGCGCGCCAGCGTTCGATCACGTAGAGGACCTCGCGCCCCTCTCTTGCCATGTGGTCGTGGTCCCGCTCGAGTTCGCGGACTTCCCCGGCCATGCCCTGGTCAACTTCAGCCACATGGTCATAGATAAGGTCTTCCCGCGGGTGGTGGAAGCGGTCCGGCCAGGTCACCATATAGTCCATGATCTCGTAGAGGACATGGGTGTCGACCAGGTCGCCCCGCTCGATGGCGTTTAGCTGCTGCGACAGCAGCGCCATCACCGCTGCGATGTGGCGATGCTCGGCGCGCAGGGCCACCAGCATGGCAGCCTCGGGCGGGCCTGCGGACTTTTCCCGGCGCGGGCTGGGGGCCATGGTGTTCTCCGAGGGCGGTTCAATGCGAAAAGCGTAGCGGAGGTGTGCTTAGTCGGCAACACGCGAACCACACGAACCAGAGTCGTCACACAATTCCGGGGCGAGCGCGGGAATCTTCTCTCAGTCGCTCCACGATATTCGCTTGGTGAGAGAAGATTCCCGCGCTCGCCCCTGGCGCCCCGCGTGTCCGAGGCCGGGGCGGCAGGGGCGGCTGCCGGGGGATGCCCCCACCAAGCGAATATCGTGGAGCGACTGGGGGCATCCCCCGGTAGCCGCACCGGAAATCCAGGATAAACGCCCATCGTGGAGCGTCCCGGTTGAGCGAGGCTTGGAGAAGATTCCCGCGCGCTACCCTTGCGCCCCGCGTGTCCGAGGTCGGGGCGGCAGGGGCGGCTGCCGGGGGATGCCCACACCAAGCGAATATCGTGGAGCGACTGGGGGCATCCCCCGGTAGCCGCACCGGAAATTACCCGACACCTTGGAAAAATATCAAGGCGCAAAAAAAACGCCGACCCAGGGGCCGGCGTTCGGGGCGGTACTCGCGCGGCTCAGTCGAACTCGCGGATCAGCCCCGTGATGGTCTCTTTCGCATCGCCGAAGATCATCCGCGTGTTGTCCTTGAAGAACAGCGGGTTGTCGATGCCGGCAAAACCCGAAGCCATGGAGCGCTTGAGGACGAACACCGTCCGCGCATTGTCCACGTTGATCACCGGCATGCCGTAGATCGGCGAGGACTCCACCTCGCGGGCCGCGGGGTTCACGACGTCGTTGGCGCCAATGACGATCGCTACATCCACCGCATCCATACGCGGGTTGATCTCATCCATCTCCAGCAGAAGATCGTAGGGCACATCGGCCTCGGCCAGGAGCACATTCATGTGCCCGGGCATACGCCCGGCGACCGGGTGAATGCCGAAGACCACCTCGGCGCCGTTCTTCTCAAGAAGCTCGCGCAGCTCGTTGACCACGTGCTGGGCCTGGGCGACGGCCATACCGTAGCCCGGGATGATGGCGACGCTGCTCGCTGCCTCGAGGACATAGAAAGCATCCTCCACCGACAGCGGCTTGACCTCGCCCTCGATGCTGGCAGCGGCCTCTACCGGGTCGGCAAAGCCACTGAACAGCACGTTGCTGAGGGAGCGGTTCATGGCCTTGCACATAATCTGCGTGAGGATGATCCCGGAGGCGCCAACAAGAGAGCCGGCGACAATAAGGATATTGTTGCCGATGGCAAAACCCGCGGCACAGGCGGCCAGCCCCGAGTAGGAGTTCAGCAGAGAGATGACCACCGGCATATCAGCACCGCCGATGGGGATCACCAGCAGGATACCGAAGGCCAGGGACAGCAGCACAAGGAGGAACAGCCAGAGGCCGGTCTCGGGGAACGCCAGGAACAGAAGCGCCGAGACGATAACGCCCCCCGCTACCGCAAGGCTGACATTCTTCTGGTTCGCCAGGGCCTTGAGGTTGCCGAGCTTCTCGCTCAGCTTGCCCCAGGCGATGATCGAGCCGGTGAAGGTCACACCACCGATGAGGATGGACAGGGCGACCGTGAACAACGCAAAAGTGCTCGACGCCACCGCCATGAGCACGGCGGCAATACCGACCGCGAGGCTGGCGAGACCACCGAAGCCGTTGAAGAGAGCCACCATCTCGGGCATGGACGTCATCTGCACCTTGCGCGCAGCCACCGCACCGACAGCACCACCGACGACAAAACCTGCAAGGATATAGCTGTAATCGACAATACCCTGGTCCAGCAGTGCAGCCAGCACCGCGAGCAGCATGCCGACGGCGGAGATCTGGTTGCCCTTGCGCGCCGTCGCCGGCGAGCCCAGGTACTTCAAGCCAAAAATAAACAACGCGGACGCAATAACATACGCCAGTTGGATACCGATCTGTTCGGACGCCATGCTCAGCCCCCCCGCTTCTTGAACATCGCCAGCATGCGGTCCGTGACCATATAACCGCCCACGACATTGATAGAGGCCAGAGCCACGGCCGCAGCGCCCAGCCAGTTGGCCAGATCCCCGCGCCCCGTGCCCGCCAGCGCCACGGCGCCGACCACGGTGATGCCGGAGATGGCGTTGGCACCGGACATGAGCGGCGTGTGCAGCGTCGCCGGTACCTTGTTGATGAGTTCGAAGCCGACGAAGATCGACAGCATCAGGATGAACATCAGGAATACAGCTTCCATATCACTCCCCTCCCGCCAGCAGGTTCTTGATGGTTTCGTTGACGACTTCGCCGCCGTGCGTGATCACGCAGCCGGAAAGCATGTCGTGCTCGAGATCAATGAGCAGCTTGCTCTCTTCCTCATTCCAGACATCATCGACGAGATTGAAGAGGTTGTTGGAGTACATGACACTGGCGTCGCGGCAGACATGGTTCGGCAGATTGCCCTTGCCGATCACGGTAACGCCGCTGATCTGAACCACTTCGTTGGGCACGGAGCCCTCGACGTTGCCGCCGGTCTCGGCGGCCATGTCCACGACCACCGAGCCGGGCTGCATCCCCTCGACCATGTCCCGGGTAACAATGACCGGCGGCTTGCGACCGAAAACCTGAGCCGTGGTGATGACCACATCGGACTCGGCGATAACCGCCTTCTGCGCCTCCCGCTGCTTCTCGATCTGCTCAGGCGTAAGCTCCTTGGCATAGCCGCCGGCAGTCTCGCCGGTCTCCCCGAGGTCGATCTCGAGGAAAGTGCCGCCCAGGGACCGCACCTGCTCGGCCACCACCGGGCGCGTATCGAAGGCGGTAACCCGGGCGCCGAGGCGCTTTGCCGTCGCGATGGCCTGCAGACCGGCGACGCCGGCACCGATGATGAACACCTTGGCCGGCTTCAGCGTACCCGCCGGGGTCATCATCATCGGAAAGATCCGCGGCAGGTGCGCGGCGGCCTGGATCACCATGACATAACCGGCGAGGTTGGCCTGGGAAGACAGGGCGTCCATCTTCTGGCTGCGCGTGGTGCGCGGGATCATTTCCATGCTGATGGCACTGATCTTCCGCTCACGGAAAGCGTGCACCAGTTCATGCTCGTTGAAAGGATCGAGGTAGCTGATATGGACACAGCCTTCCTTCATGAGGCCGATCTCCTCCACCGCAGGCTTGCGCAGCCGCAGCAGTACATCGGCCTCACCGAGCAGTTTTTCCCGATCGGCCACAACTGTGGCACCGGCCTCGGTGTATTCCGCGTCCTCGAAGCCGGAGCCGGCACCCAGACCGGCCTCTACCTGCACCTCGGCACCGAGGCGCACGAGCTTCTTTGCAGACTCCGGGGTAACGGGAACACGGTTCTCCCCCGGATGGGTTTCTTTTGGCACACCTAAGAGCATGTCGATCATCCCCTGTCATGTTGTCTGGACCCGGCGCCAGGCGTTCTGCCGCGCCTGTTTTAACTATGCGACCAGTGCCATCCGCGCGTCGGCCTCAGGGGTCCGAAGCGCGGGGGCGCTGACTTTAGCACAGGAAACAGGCACCGGCATCTGCGGCGGGGGGGCAGGCGGTACGCAGTCCTTCAGCCGGCGTGGAGCCTCAGGAAAGGATTCATCCACCGGTATTTCCAGCTGGTGAACTTGAGCGGCGCATCGAGCACCGCAAGGCAGAGACAATCCTGATCCGGCAGCGCGCGCGGGGCGTGCTGCTCGTTTGCCCGCCGGTAGATGAAGTCCCCCGTGTTGTAGGTGCCCCGGTCATCGCTGAACCCGCCCTCGAGCACGAGGGTCATCTCGCTGCCGTGGTGGTCGTGATCGGGGATCTCACCGCCCGCCTTGATGTGGTAGAGCGCAAACTCGTAGTTCGGATCGCCGGTGCGAAGGTAGGAGATGCGCAGGGCCTCGGTAACCTTGCGCCACGGCAGGTCGCTGAAGTCACCGGTCATGAGCCGCTGAAGCAGCGCCGGCGTCGCACCCTCGCTGCGCCGGGGGCGGCTGTAACAAAGCGGCGCCGCCTCATCAAGACGCTTCAGCACCCGGTCGAGGAGCGCATCGCCGGCCACCGCCGGATCCTGCACCTCGAAAAGCGCTGCGCCGATGTTCTGCAGCTGGATGACACCGCGCTGGCACTCGCCGCAATAGTTGAGATGGGCCGCGATGCAGCTCGACTGCGCCAGAGACAGGCAGCCGGCAGCGTACTCCGTCAGCAATTCCAATTGTGGGTGATAGCTTGCCATGGTCGTTCTACGCACGCTCAAACTGTACCTGCAGCTTCTGGATCGCCAGGCGGACCCGTGATTTCACGGTGCCCAGGGGCAGGTCCAGTTCTGCGGCCGCCTCTGCGTGCGACTTACCCTCCATATAGACTTTTGCCAGAATCTGCATCTGGTCGGCCGGCAGCCCGGCCATCATTTCTCTTATACGGTCGCCGCTGCGTTTGGACTGCAAAAGGGCGAACGGCTCTTCACTTTCCTGCTCGGGGCTGAAATCTTCTGCCGACAGCGGCGTGTCAAACTTCTGCAGCCGACGGAAGAGATCCGTCCGGCAATTGCGGGCGATGGTATACACCCAGGTACTCGCGGCCGCCTTTTCCGGATTGAAGGCGGCGGCCTTCTGCCAGACCTTGAGCATGACCTCCTGCACCAGCTCATCGGCGTGATTTGCCGACATCGTCGAGCCGGAGAGGGCGAAGGCCTTGATCAGGGGCGCGAAATGACGAAACAGGCGCGAGAACGCAGCGCGATCATGCTTCTCGGCAATCAGCACAAGGCACTCGCTCCACTCGTCGGTGCGCCGCCCGGGGGCGGGCCACGCGGTAGCCGGCTTGCCTTTTGTTTCGTTCACGGACCACTCCAGGGCGCTTAAGTCGGTAGTATACGCTCGCACTGCGCCGGCGGATCAGCCCTGCAGCGCGACGGCCATGGCCTGATCCGCGCGGAGCCCGCGGGCGTATCACCGTCAAACACCACGACGTCGCATCGGGCGTCGCTTCCGAGGGAATATTCTTGCAGATTGCAGTAATTGGATCGGGGATCTCCGGGTTAGCGTGCGCTCACTATCTCAGCGCCAGGCACCAGGTCCACGTGTTCGAGGCGAAGCGCCAGATCGGCGGCCACACGGCTACGGTCGATGTCGAGCTGGGCACCCGTCGCTATGCCGTGGATACCGGCTTCATCGTTTTCAACGACTGGACTTACCCGAATTTCATCGCCCTCCTCAAGCAGCTCGGGGTCAGCAGCCGGCCGACCTCCATGGGCTTTTCGGTGCACGATGAAAACACCGGGCTGGAGTACAGCGGGAGCGGCCTCCGGGGCCTGTTCGCCCAGCGTCGCAACCTTTTCTCGCCCCGCTTTCTCGGCATGGTGCGGGATATTCTGCGTTTCAATCGCGAAGCCGTCGAAGACCTGGACGCCGGTCGTGTGGACGACGCGACCACCCTCGGCGAATACCTCGACCGCCGCCGCTATGGCCAACCCTTCCGGCAGCAGTATCTGGTCGCCATGGCCTCGGCTATCTGGTCCGCCGACTGCGACTCGATCCTTGATTTTCCGCTGCAGTTTTTCCTGCGCTTCTTCCGCAACCACGGCCTGCTGTCCGTCCGCGAGCGTCCCCAGTGGCATGTTATCGAGGGCGGTTCCCGGGAGTATCTTCGCCCGCTCTGCCAGCGCTTCGAGGACCGTATCCATACCGACTGCGCGGTGACTGCGATCCAGCGGCAGCCGGACCGGGTGACCCTGACCCTGGCCAGCGGCGAGCAGCAACACTTCGACCAGGTGGTCATCGCCACCCACTCGGACCAGGCTCTGGCCATGCTCGCCGATCCGAGTGCGGAAGAGCGGGCAGTGCTGGGTGCGCTTCCCTATCAGGAGAACGATGTGGTGCTGCACACGGATGTGCGTATGCTGCCGGAGAACCGCGATACCTGGTCGAGCTGGAACTACCGTCTCGGCGTGGACGATCAGCGCGCCGTCGTCACCTATAATATGAACATCCTGCAGGGACTGGAGGCTCCGGAGACGTTCTGCGTGACGCTCAACAACACCAGCGCCATCAATCCGCACAAGATTCTCGGCCGCTTCAGTTATGCCCATCCGGTGTTTTCCCTCGCCGGCATCGAGGCCCAGGGGCGCTGGAGCGACATCAACGGGCAGCGCCGCACCTGGTACTGCGGCGCCTACTGGCACAATGGCTTCCACGAGGACGGGGTGGTCAGTGCGCTGCGGGTGGCCGAGGCCCTGGCCGGGAGCGAGCAGGCCGCGGCATGAAATCGCGGCTGTACACCGGGCTGCTGCGCCATCGCAGGCACCAGCCGCGCGTCAACGCCTTCAGCTACCGGGTGTTCATGTTTTACCTCTCCCTGGACGAGCTTCCCGGGCTCTTCGACAACATTCCCCTGTGGTCTGCGCGGCGCCGGGCTATCGGGCGCTACCGGCGCGAGGACTTCCTCGGTGATCCGGCGCAGCCCCTTGACGACGAGGTTCGCCGGCGCATCCGCGAGGAAACCGGCCGGGAGCACCGCGGCCCCATCTACCTGCTCGCCAACCTGCGCTATTTCGGCATTCAGATGAACCCCATCTGCTGCTACTACTGCTACAACGAGGACGAGACGCGCCTCGAGTATCTGGTGGCCGAGGTGACCAATACGCCCTGGAACGAACGCCATAGCTACGTACTGCCCGCCGGCGAGGGGAATCGTCTTGCCTGCGACTTCGACAAGGCCTTCCATGTCTCGCCTTTCAATCCGATGGCGCAGCGCTACCACTGGCGCAGCAACACCCCGGGGCGACGCCTCGGCATCCACCTGGCCAACAGCGCCGGGGGCGAACCGGTCTTCGATGCAACCCTGGCGCTCACAGCGGAGCCGCTGACCGCCGGTAACCTCAATCGCATGCTGCTGCGCTATCCTTTCATGACCGCCAAGGTAGCTGCGGCCATCTACTGGGAAGCCTTGAAGCTGTTCCTGAAGCGGGTACCCCTGTATCCGCACCCCGAGAAAAGCAAACCGTCTGGAGTGTGACATGAACGACCTGAGCGTCAGCCGCATCCGGCTGTTACCGCAGGCCCGCAGCCTGCTTGGTGGCGATCTCGCCCGTAAGCTCATGCTGGGCGTGCTGGGGAAAATCAGCACCGGAAGTCTGGTGCTGCGGGACGGCGAGGAAACCCTCAACTTCGGCGAGCGCGGTCATCCCGACGAGCCGCAGGCAGAAATCGTGGTGCACAACCGCGAGGCCTATCGCAAGGTCCTCACCGGCGGCACCATCGCCTCCGGAGAAGCCTACATCGAGGGCGACTGGTCGTCCCCGGACCCTACGGAGGTCACTCGCCTGTTCAGCGCCAATATGGCAGCCCTGGAGACCATGCAGGCAAAGCAGCACTGGTATGTACGTGCCGGCCTTGCCGTCGCCCACGCCATGAACCGCAACACCCATGAGGGCTCCCGGCGCAATATCGCGGCGCACTACGACCTCGGCAACGATTTCTTCGGATTGTTCCTCGACCCGACCATGATGTACTCCGCTGCGATCTTCGACGATCCCGCAGCCACCCTGGAAACCGCGGCGGTGGCCAAACTGGACGCAATCTGCCAGCAGCTGGAGCTCAAGCCCACGGACCACCTGGTCGAGATCGGCACCGGCTGGGGCGGTATGGCTATCCATGCGGCCGGCCGTTACGGCTGCCGGGTGACCACGACCACTATCTCCCGGGAACAGTACGAGCACGCGCGGGCAGCGGTGGCGCGGCATGGCCTCCAGGACCGGATCACAGTGCTCTGTGAGGACTACCGGCAGCTCACGGGGCGCTACGACAAGCTGGTCTCCATCGAGATGATCGAGGCCGTTGGCCACGATTTCTATCAAAGTTACTTCCAGTGCTGCTCGAAGCTGCTCAAGGCGGACGGCAAGATGGTCATTCAAGCCATCACCATTCCGGACCAGCGCTACGACCGGGCCCGGCGCTCCGTCGACTACATCAAGCGCTACATTTTTCCCGGAGGCTGCCTGCCCTCCCTCGGGGTCATCGCCCGGCACATCGCCGAAGACACGGACATGCAGCTGGTGAACCTGCGTGACATCACCCGCGACTACGCGCGCACCCTGGCCCACTGGCGGGACCGCTTCCTTGCCAACCTGGACAGCGTGCGCGACCAAGGCTTCGACGACCGCTTCATCCGCATGTGGGAGTTCTACCTCTGCTACTGCGAGGGAGGCTTCCGCGAGCGCATCATCGGCACCGCCCAGCTGACCTTTGCCAAGCCCGGCTACCGCCCCCCGGGAGGCTGAGCTGCTACTTGGTAGTCCCAGTGCGGGGCAAGCAGACCTCGGAAAGGCGGCTGCAGGAAGCGCGGGTCGATGAGCAGGGCGGCGCCCCGGTCCGTATCGGCCCGCACCACCCGGCCCAGGGCCTGGTTGACCCGCTGTAGCGCCGGGTAGAGGCAGGCGCAGGTGAAACCGTCACGCCCCCGGGCGGCGAACCAGGCCTCCAGGGCACGGGTGTCCTGCGACAGCTGCGGCAGCCCCGGCCCCACCACCACCACCGAGCGCAGCTGCTCCCCGGGCAAATCGATGCCCTCGCTGTAGCCGCTGCCGAGGACGCACAGCGCGAGCACATCCCGGGCCGTGCCCAGCAGCGCAAGCAGATCCTCCCCCGCCGGCTCCCCGCTTGCCGGCTGCACCCAGAGCTGCCGGCCGGCAAGGCCCGCCGCAATCGCTTCGCGACAGTCGGCGAGGTAGCGATGGGACGGAAAAAAAACCAGGCAATTGCCGGGGTGCTCCCCGGCCCAGGCCAGCAACCGGGCCACCAGTGCCGCCCGGCTCGCCGCCCGCGCGGCGTAACGGGTATCAATAGCGGGCTCCAGGGTCACCGCCAGCTGCGAGGGCTCGAAGGGTGACGGGCAGCGGTGCCAGACCGCGTCGGGCCGGAAGCCCAGCCGCTCACCCATCCATGACGGCGGCGCCAGCGTGGCGGAGAAGGCGACGCTGGCATGGCCCGCCGCATGCCGCTGCCCCAGAAGCCGACCGGGGTCCAGGCAGTTGAGAACCAGCATCGCGCTCTCCTCCCCTGTGGGAGCGGCGCCTTGCCGCGACTCCGGCAGCGAGGTCGGTGGCGAGGCCGGTGGTCCGTTGAGAAGAAGCTCGCAGCGGTAGTCATCGCCCCACAGCCCGCAAACCCGCAGCCAGGCCAGGGCCCCGAACCATGCATCCTGCAGCGGCCCCGGCGCCGCCAGCACATCGGGGCGCTCGACCAGCAGGGCGGCCGCCGCAGCTACCAGCTCCTCCAGCGCCCGCGCCACGGTCTCCGGCGGCGCGGCCAGGGTGCTGACGCTCCCCGTGCTCCCCGTGCTCCCCGTGCTCCCAGTGCTCTCTCTGCTGTCCGCGCTGTCTGTATTCCCCGGCAGCAGCGCCGCGAGGGCCTCTGCGGCGCCCCCCAGAGCCCGCCGAAGCCGCCCCCGGGCCGCCCGCTGCGCCCGGCGAAGGAGCCCCAGCTCCAGCCGGGCGCTGTACATATCCCGGGCACGGGCGGGAAGGTTATGGGCCTCGTCGATGAGCAGGGACCAGCGCTCGCCCCGCTCCTGCGCCAGCTGCCCGAGGGTGCCGGCCAGGGAAAAAACATAATGCTGGTCGGCGATGATCACGTCGCACCAGGGCAGCAGGTCGAAGGCGAGCTGATAGGGACAGAGCCCGTGCCGCCGGGCAAGGGCCTCGAGGCCCGGCTGGTCGAGGCGGCGCAGCGCAACGGCTTCGGCGCGTGCCGCCGGCAGCTTGTCGTAGTAACCCCGGGCGTAGGGACATTCTTCCGGGCGACAGGCCTTCCCCGGTGAAAAACAGATGCGCTCCTTCGCCGTGAGCGTGAGCTGCGTGGCCGCAAGCCCCTCGTCCTCGAGCTGCGCCAGGGTCTGCTCCACCGCCCGCCGCCCCGTGTGCCGGGCCGTGCAGAACACCAGCCGGTCGTGCTTCCCCGTGGCCAGCGCCTTGAGGGCGGGGTATAGCACCGCCAGGGTCTTGCCGATACCCGTCGGCGCCTCCAGCAACAGCTGTCCGCCGCGGTCGATGCAGCGGTAGACCAGCTCCGCCGCGCGGCGCTGGCCGGCCCGGTAGTCCCGGTGGGGAAAAGCCAGGGCGGCGATGCTCGCATCGCGCGCCGCCGCCAGGGCATCGAGGGTATCCAGCCAGGCCCCGTAGCGCGCCAGGCTGTCCTCGAGAAAGGCCGCGAGCTCACCGGCGTCGTAGTGCTGCTCGAGGGTGTGTTCCGCGCCAGTGTCGAGCTGGTACCAGGTGAGGCGCACGGTCACCGCCGGCAGTTCCTCCTGCCGCGCCAGCATGGCGGCGTAGAGACGGCCCTGGGCGAGATGCTGGCGGCTGAGGGCCTCGGGCATACGCGCCGGGTCTACCCGGCAGGTCTTGATCTCCTCCACGAGCGCAGCGCTGCTGTCGACCCCGTCGGCCCGCCCCCGCAGCAGCAGCGTGCGGGCGCCATCGGTCCAGCGATGGCTGAGGGCGACCTCCGCCTCCCAGCCCGCCGGCCGCCGCGCCGCCAGTTCCCGGTGCCCGCGCTGCCCCTCTGCTGCCGTCGGCGAGGCCTGGAAGCGCTGGTCAATGTCACCGCTGCGGTGGCAGAAGGCCACCAGCTCGCGGACTGCAACGGCACTTTCAGGCATCGGCCCAGCTCACCTGCAGCACCGAGGCGGGCATGCCCAGGTCAGCGAAGTGGTTCAGCCACCGCCGCTGGTGCTCCTGCAGCGCATCGCCGGGACCTTTCACTTCATAGAGGGCGTAGTCGCCGGGGGCATCACCAAGAGCTGCCAGATCCGGGAAGCCGCGCCGGTTGTCTGCGGGGTCGAAGAGCAGCCGCTCCCAGGTGCCGGCAAGGTGGTCGAAGGGAATACACCACGCGGCACGCCGGACCAGCGCCTCGTCCAGAGCGCGCCAGTCCACCCAGTGGCACTGGTAGCCCCGATAGCGGCGAAAGGCCGCGGCAAGGAGCGCCGGCAGGTCCCCGGCCGCCAGCACCTCGAGGCGCTGCTCGATGGCCGCGCGGCGGCGCTCGAAGAAGGAGGCGCTGAACGCATCCGCGGGCCCCGCCTGGTAAGGGTGATGGAAGGCACCGGGCACCGGCGCGAACAGCTGCTCCCAGAAGGCGAGGCCGAAGAGGCCGGTAAACAGCGCGTTCTCGAGATAGAACACGGGCCGCCCGTCGCGGGCCTCGAGGGCGGCGGCGCTGTCGCGCTCCACGCTGCCGGTCGCGCGTGGCACGGTCAGGCTGGCGACCGCGAAATGGTCCCGGGGGCGGGGCTGC
>NZ_KN234795.1 GCF_000764025.1 Pseudohaliea rubra DSM 19751
CATCGATGTCGCGGCGCAGGCCCACCAGCCTGGCGCCGGCCAGGGGGCCCGCCGGATCGGAGGAAAGAGCGGCCGTGAGGGCAGCGGCGCAGCGCGCCGCGAGGTCCCCGGCGCCCACGAAGAGCACCGTGGCGCTCACTCCCCGGCCTCCGGCCGCTGCGGATGACCCGCCCCGGGGCGGCTCATGCGACAATTGCGGCGCGAAGCGGCAGGTGTGGCAACACGTAACGGCATGGCATCCATCATAGCGCAGGAACTGACCGGCTTGCGCGGCGTAGGCCCGAAACTGGCCGCCCGCCTGCAGGCCTACGGCATCGAGCGGGTCGAGGATCTGCTGTTCCACTTTCCCCTGCGCTACCAGGACCGGACCCGCGTCACGCCCATCGGAGGCCTGGTCGAGGGCAGCGAAGCGGTGGTGGAGGGAGAGGTGCGCGGCGCAGACGTCACCTTCGGCCGCCGCCGCAGCCTGCTGGTCGTGCTCCAGGACGGCACCGGTACGCTGACGCTGCGCTTCTTCCACTTCAGCAACGCCCAGAAGCAGTCCCTACGGCCGGGCGTGCGCCTTCGCTGCTTCGGCCAGGTGCGTGCCGGGCCACGAGGTGCGGAACTCGTGCACCCGGAGTATCGCGCCGTGGGCCCGGCGCCGGCACCGGTGGAAGACCGTCTGACGCCGATCTACCCCACCACCGAGGGGCTCGGCCAGCAGCAGTGGCGCAAGCTCTGCAGCCAGGCAGTGGCCCTGCTGGAGCGGTGCCCGCCTGCCGATCTCCTCGCTGATATCGACGACGACGGGTTCACCCTCGCCGACGCCATCGCCTACCTCCATGCCCCGCCGGCCGGTGCTGCACTCGATGCGCTGCAGGCTGGCCGGCATCCGGCGCAGCTGCGCCTCGCCCGGGAAGAGCTGCTGGCTCACCACCTGTCTCTGCGCCACCTCCGGGCACGGGAGCGGGCCCGGAGAGCCCCGCCCATGGCCGCCGACAGCGCCGGCCTGCGCACCTTCATCGCGCGGCTGCCCTTCGCCCCGACCGGCGCCCAGGAACGGGTCATGGCGGAGATCGCCGCTGACCTCGCCGGCGAGGCGCCTATGCTGCGCCTGGTGCAGGGCGATGTCGGCTCGGGCAAGACCCTGGTCGCCGCCGCGGCCGCCCGGCAGGCCATCGCCGCAGGTTACCAGGCAGCGATCATGGCGCCCACGGAGCTCCTCGCGGAACAGCACCGGGTCAATTTCGAGGGCTGGTTCGCCGGGGAGCCGTTGACCATCGCCTGGCTCAGCGGCCGGGTAAAGGGCGCGGCCCGGCGCGAGGCGCTGGCCGCCATCAGCGACGGCAGCGCCGACCTGGTGATCGGCACCCACGCCCTGTTCCAGGACGCCGTCGCCTTCGCCCGCCTCGGCCTGCTGATCGTCGACGAGCAGCACCGCTTCGGCGTTCACCAGCGCCTGTCCCTCAAGGACAAGGCAGCCCACTGGCACCCGCACCAGCTGGTGATGACCGCAACCCCGATCCCGCGCACCCTGTCCATGGTCGCCTACGCGGACCTGGACTGCTCGGTGATCGACGAGCTGCCCCCGGGGCGCAAGCCCGTGAACACGGTGCTGGTGGACAGCGCCCGGCGCGACACGGTCATCGAGCGGGTCGCGGGCGCCTGTGCCGAGGGTCGCCAGGCCTACTGGGTGTGCACCCTTGTCGAAGAGAGCGATGTACTGCAGGCCCAGGCGGCAGAGGCAACTTTCGAGGAACTGGCAGAAGGCCTGCCCGGGCTCCGGGTCGGTCTGGTGCACGGCAAGCTGCCGGCAGCAAAAAAGGCCGAGGTCATGGCAGCCTTCAAAGCCGGCGCCTGCGACCTGCTGGTGGCAACCACGGTCATTGAGGTGGGCGTCGACGTCCCCCGGGCGAGCCTAATGGTCATCGAGAATCCGGAGCGCCTGGGTCTGGCGCAGCTGCACCAGCTCCGGGGCCGCGTCGGTCGCGGCAGCACCGAGAGCCACTGCGTACTGCTTTACCAGTCACCGCTCTCGGCGAACGGCCGGCAGCGCCTGCAGGCGCTGCGGGAAAGCAACGACGGCTTCTTCATCGCGCGCAAGGACCTCGAGCTGCGTGGCCCCGGGGAGGTGCTGGGCACGCGGCAGACCGGGCTCATGGATTTCCGGGTCGCGCGGCTGCCCGAGCATGAGGACCTTCTGGACGCCGTGCAGACACAAGCGGAAACGCTGTCGCAGCGCCACCCGGAACGGGTGGCGCCCCTCATCGAGCGCTGGACCGGGACCCGCCAGGTCTTCGCTGGTGTGTAGGGGCGCCCGGCCAGGGGCGCCCGGCCAGGGGCGCCCGGCTAGGGCAGGATCGGCGGCAGCGCCTTCTGCAATGCGATCTTCTCGCGGATAGCCTCGCCGGTGAGGGCGAAGCCGAGGAGTTCGCCGGCGCTGTTGCGGAACTCGCAGCGTACGTTGGCGGCATCCGCCTCGATCTGCCACTCGCCCTCGGCGCCGGCCGGCGGCGGCGCGACCACCACCGGGCAGGTGGGGGTCTTGATGGTCACAGGCATGGCCGGATAGCTCACCGCCGTGCGCTCACCGGTGAGGGTCTTGCCCAGGGCCCGGGCCGCTGCCATGAGCGGCGCCACGTAGACGAGCACATGACCCTCGACCTCGGCGCAGTCACCGAGTGCATAGACGTTCTCCGCCGAGGTCTCCAGGTAGCGGTTGGCGACCACGCCGCGGTTGGTAGCGAGCCCCGCGGCACGCGCGAGCTCCGTGCGCGGGCGCACCCCGACTGCGGAGACAACGAGGTCTGCGACGATGGCCTCACCATTGTCCAGCGCGACTTCGACCCCGCCATCGACCTTGTTAACCGCCGTGGCGAGCGCCCCGAAGTGAAAGACGGCCCCCTGCCCGGCAAGGGCCGCCTGCACCGCCTTGCCAGCGGTCTCCGGCAGCAGCGTCGGTAGACAGTAGCCGAGCGGATCCACCACCTCGACGTCATAGCCGCCGTTCAGGAGGTCGTTGGTGAACTCGCAGCCAATGAGGCCGCCGCCGATGATGCACACCCGCCGGGCCTTGTTCTCAACCATGGCCGCGCGGAAATCGGCGTAATCCATGAGGTCATTCACGGAGTAGACATAGTCCATACCGTCGCCGCCCAGCGGCGGCTCGATGACAGTCGAACCCAGGGCCAGCACCAGCTTGCCGTAGTGGATCACCGTGGCGTCTTCGCCCACGTGCAGGAGCTGCTTCTGGGTGTCGATTTCGTTCACCCGGGTGTGGGTCCACACCTTGGCGTCGAGCTGCGTGCCCATGCCGCCAGCGTCCTGCTGCGCGAGGTCATCAGCACCCGTGTTCTTCGTATAACCCGTGGACAGCATAGGCTTGGAGTAGGAGCGCCCGTCGTCGGAAGTAATGAGGATCACCGGGGTATCACTGTCGTAGCGGCGGATTTCCCGCGCCAGGCCATAGCCGGCAAGGCCCGTGCCTATGATGACGATGGGGGCCTGCTCCCGGTCTGCTTCGGCCTCCTGATGATGCGGCGTCTCCTCCACCGGCGACTCTTCAAGGAGCTCGAAGTCTTCCTTGCCGACGCCACAGTCGGGGCACAGCCAGTCTTCGGGCACGTCCTCCCAGCGCGTTCCCGGGGGAATGCCGTCATCCGGCCAGCCCTTGGCCTCATCGTAGACCAGCCCGCAGACGATACATTCCCATTTGCTCATTCGCTTCCTCCTGTCATCCACCCCCCGGGGGGTGGAAAAGCGACCACTATAAATAGCCGCGGGGAATGTGCAAGAGCGGCGGGCGCGGTCATCTTGCATGCGTCGCCGAACTGGCGCATCCTCGCGCCTTCCCCTGCACAGCGACCCCCGGTGATCCGAGTACAGCCCGACAGCTCCGCCGACCCCGCCTGGCGCAGTCCGGTTGACCCGCGCCTGGCAGGACTCCACGGCCTGCGCCCCTGGCTCCTCGATGACGGCTCGCTCACCCGCCGGCTGGTGGCGAGCGGGGGCACCTTTCGCGTGGAGCGCCTGAGTCAGCGCTGGAGCACACCGCGGGCGAGCGAGGCGCGGGTTCTCGCCAGCGGGCCGCGGCAGCAGGCCCTGGTGCGCGAGGTCGCCCTGCGCCTGGACGGCGAGGCGGTCGTATTCGCGCGCAGCGTATTCCCCTATGCCAGCCTCTGCGGCCGCCTCGCGCACCTGCGCAAGCTCCAGGGCAGTTCCCTGGGCGCAATTCTGTTCAGTGCCCCGGACATGCGTCGAAGCCCGTTCCAGGTAGCCCTGCTCAGCGGCGACAGCCGCTACCTGCCCCGATCGCTGCGTCAGGAAAACTCGGCCTGGGCCCGGCGCTCCGTGTTCCGTCTGCACGGCCAGCGGCTGCTGGTCAGCGAGGTCTTTCTCATGCCGTTCCGGCTCCGGGCGCCCGGCACGGGCGTCGAACGCGGCTCGCGACGGCGTGTGAGCGCTGCAATCCTGCCCGCAACGCAGTAAGCTCTAGTCCCCATGACGACCCTCAGCCAACCGTCGCCGGACAAGGCCACCGCACTGCTGCAGCTGATCCGCTGGGACCGGCCCATCGGCACGCTGCTGCTGCTGTGGCCGACGCTCTGGGCCCTGTGGATCGCTGCCGAAGGTCTGCCGGACTTCGACCTGCTGGTGATCTTCAGCATCGGCACCTTTCTCATGCGCTCGGCGGGCTGCATCATCAACGATCTGGCCGACCGCAACTTCGATGGCGGCGTCACCCGCACCCGGGAGCGCCCGCTGGTCACCGGCAGGGTCTCGGTGAACGAGGCCGTTGCCCTGTTCTGCACGCTGTGCCTGCTCGCCTTCGGCCTCGTGCTGCTGACCAACCGGCTCACGGTTATGCTGTCGGTGCCGGCACTGCTACTTGCGTCCACCTATCCGTTCATGAAGCGCTACACGCACTTTCCGCAGATCGTCCTCGGCCTCGCCTTCTCCTGTGCCATCCCCATGGCCTTCGCCGCCCAGCGCGGAGAGCTGCCGCCGGCGCTGTGGCTGCTGTTCACCGCCAATGTGCTGTGGACGGTGGTCTACGACACCAAGTACGCCATGGTGGACCGGCGCGACGACCTGCAGGTCGGCATCAAGAGCACCGCCGTGCTCTTCGGCGACGCCGACCGCTACGTTATCGCCATGCTGCAGGTGCTCTGCCTCGCCGCCCTCTATCTCGCCGGCGAGCGCTTCGGCCTCGGGCTCTACTACAGCGCCAGCCTGCTTGTGACCGCGGGTCTCTTCGGTTATCACCTATACCTTATTCGCCACCAGGATGAGGCCGCGTGCTTCCATGCCTTCCTGCACAACCGCTGGGTAGGTCTGGCGGTGTTCCTCGGCATCGCCGCCGACTTCGCACTGCCGGCCCTCGGCGGCTGACGGTCGCCGCGCCCCGTGACTGAGTTCGCGCTGCAGGCCCTGGGCAGCCTGGAGGCCATGCCGGCGGCCAGCTGGGACGGCCTCGCCAACGGCGACTACCCGTTCCTGCGCCACGATTTCCTCGTCGGCCTCGAGCAGAGCGGCTGCACCACCGCCGACAGCGGCTGGCAGCCCTGTCACCTCCTGCTGAGGGAAGGCGGGGACGAGAGCGGCACCATCGCGGCAGCGGCCCCCGGCTACCTGAAGGGCCACTCCTACGGCGAGTACGTCTTCGACTGGGCCTGGGCGGACGCCTGGCGGCGCATGGGCCTGTCCTACTACCCGAAGCTGGTCACGGCGATTCCCTTCACTCCCGCCACGGGCCCGCGGCTCCTGGTGCAGCCCGGCATGGACAGCGAGACTGCCTGGGGCGGCCTGCTGGCCGGGGTGCAGCAACTGGCCGCGCGCCGCGGCATCTCATCCTGGCACATCCTGTTCCCGGAGCCGGACACAGCGGCCCTTCTGGAGGGGTTCGGCCTGGCCACGCGCCACGCGGTGCAGTTCCACTGGTTCAACCGCGGCTACGGCGACTTCGACGACTTCCTCGCCACCTTTGCCAGCCGCAAGCGCAAGGCCCTGCGCCGGGAGCGCCGGCGGGTCGAAGAGCAGGGGCTCACGCTGCGCACGCTCACCGGGGCGGAGATCCGCCCCGCGGACTGGGCGACCTTCCACCGCTTCTATCAGCTGACCTACGCCAAGCGCAGCGGACACGGCGGTTACCTGAATCGCGCCTTCTTCACGGAGGTGGCGCCGCGCCTCGGCGACCAAGTGGTCATGGTGCTTGCGGAACGGGACGGCCGCGACGTCGCCGGTGCCCTCTACTTCCGCGGCGAGGACACGCTCTACGGCCGCTACTGGGGCTGCGAGGAGGAGTTCGACTGCCTGCACTTCGAGGCCTGCTACTACCGGGGCATCGACTACTGCATTGCCGAGGGCATCGGCCGCTTCGACCCCGGCGCCCAGGGCGAGCACAAGATCCAGCGCGGCTTCGAGCCGATCCATACCCGCTCCAGCCACTGGATCGCCGAGCCGGCGCTCGCCGACGCCGTCGCCGCCTTCACCCGGGAGGAGCTGGACCACGTGGAGGCCTACCGCCGGGAGGCGGCGAAGCTGCTGCCCTTCCGGGCCGAGGGCGCGGGCTGAACTTCAACCGCGACGCCAGCGCAGCAGGCGGTTGTTCGCGGGCATGGCGTGGTCGCCGTCGAGGACAAAGCCGGCACCGGCGGCAAGCTTATCCACCGCTTCGAAGTCCCGGATGGCGCTGTGCGGCGAGCGCGCCGCCAACCACTGGTCGAACTGCGCGTTGCTCTGCGACGTGTAACGCCCGTCATAGTTGAAGGGCCCGTAGACCGCCACTACCGTCCCCGCCGCGGCGTCCGCCAGCGCCTCGAAGAGCGCCTCGGTGGCTGCCCAGGGCATGATATGTAGCGTGTTCGCGGTGAACACGCCGTCCGGCACGGGCACGGGCCAGGGCCGCTCACAAACGTCCAGCGCAAGCGGGGCCTCGAGGTTCGCCGCGGGGAAGGCACGGCAGCGCGGCTCGAGGAAGGCGAGGGCGTCCCGATGCTCCGTGGGCTGCCAGCGCAGCCAGGGCATGGCGGGGGCAAAGGCGGTGGCATGCTGGCCGGTGCCGGCGCCGATCTCAAGGGCCGCCCTGCAGTCGGCGAAGGCCTCCCGGAGCACCGCCAAGATCGGTTTCCGGTTGTTTTCGCAGGCCTGGGAGAAGGGCAGTTCCATACGTCGTCTCAAGCCATGTCGAAGTCGGCAAAGTCCGGGGTGCGCATGTGCCACCAGTAGGCGGCGGTGGAACGCGGCCAGTTGTTGCTGATCCGGCCCTTGCCGTCCTTGTACCAGCTGTCGCAGTCGGAGGCCCACACGGTCTGCGCCAGCTCGCCCTGCATGCGGTCGTTGTAGGCCCGCTGGACGCCGGGGTTCACCTCCAGGCGCTTTAAGTCGTGCACCAGCAGCTTGTCGATGCAGGCGGCCACGTAGCGGCACTGGCGCTCGACCATGAAGATGATGGAGTTGCTGCCGAGATTGCTGTTGGGCCCGTAGAGCATGAAGAAATTCGGAAAACCGGCGGTGCACACGCCGCGGTAGGCCTCCTCGCCATCAGCCCAGGCCTCGGCCAGGGTGCGGCCTCCGCGGCCGGCGAACTCGACCTGGCCCTGCATCGGGTGGGTCTGGAAGCCGGTGCCATAGATGATCACATCCACTGGTCGTGCCGCGCCGTCGGCGGTGATTACGCCCGGCTCATCAATGCCCTCGATGGGCGAAGTCACCAGCTCTACGGTGCTGCGCCGGAAGGCGCTGTAGTAGTCGTCGGAGAATAGGATGCGCTTGCAGCCGATGCGATAGCGGGGCGTCAGTTTTTCGCGCAGCGTGGGGTCGTCGACCTCCTCCTCCAGATACTGCCGGCTCTTGCGCTCCAGCAGCGCCCGGGTGATGCGACTCTTGCTGCGCAGCACCGGGTAGAGCACCCACTCGCCGCGAAGCCAGACCAGCAGCCGGGCCAGCTTCTGCGCCAGGGGCAGCCGGGCGAAGAGACGCTTTTCCCAATCGTGGTAGGCCCGGTCGCCGCGGCGAACGACGTAATTGGGGCTGCGCTGGTAGACGTAAAGCTGCGCTGCCTCCCGCGCCACGTGGGGAATGAACTGCAGGGCGCTGGCGGCCGTGCCGATCACCGCCACCCGCTTGCCGGCCAGGGGCAGGTCGTGGTTCCAGCGCGCCGAATGGAAGCTCTCGCCCTCGAAACGCTCCGCGCCCGGGAAGGTCGGCGTGAAGGGCACGTTGAGCTGGCCGAGGCCGCTGACCAGCGCCCGCGCCGAGAGGCGTTCGCCGCTCGCAAGCTCGACATGCCAAAGGTCGTCGTCGCCGAAGGCGGCGCGCTTCACGGAGGTGGACAGGCGCAGGTGCCGGCGCAGGCCGAAGCGCTCCGCCGTGTCCTCGAAGTAGGCGCGGATCTCGTCGTGGGGCGCGTGCAGGCGGCTCCAGTCCGGCTTCGGCGCGAAAGAGTAGCTGTACAGCACCGAGGGGACATCGCAGCAGGCCCCCGGGTAGCTGTTGTCATACCAGGTACCGCCCACCGCAGGCGATTTCTCCAGGATGACAAAATCGCGGATACCGCGCTTGAGCAGAGCGATACCCATGCACAGGCCGGACATACCGGCGCCGATGATGATGACCTGGTGGCTGTTGTTGTCAGCTGCCACGTAAGCTCCCTGTCAGGGCCCCTCAGGCCGGGGCATCGCGGGTGAAAACCAGCTCCCGCGCGGAGGATTCATTGCGGCTGAAGCGATAGCCGGCCACAGCAAAGTCCTTGAGCCCGTCCGGGTCGTTGATCCCGTTGTCGATGATGTAGCGGGCCATCTGGCCCCGGGCTTTCTTGGCATAAAAAGAAATGATCTTGTATTTGCCGCCCTTGAGATCCTTGAACACCGGTGTGATCACTTCGGCGTCCAGCGCCTTTGGCTGCACCGCCTTGAAGTACTCGTTGGAGGCGAGGTTTACCAGCACCCGGCTGCCGCTCTTGCCGAGCTGGCGGTCGAGGCTCCGGGTGATGCGGTCACCCCAGAAGCGGTAGAGGTTGGCACCGCCGCGGTTGGCGAACTTGAGCCCCATTTCCAGCCGGTAGGGCTGCATCAGGTCGAGGGGGCGCAGGAGGCCGTAGAGCCCGGACAGGATGCGCAGATGCTTCTGCGCGAAGGCGAGGCCCGCGCTGTCGAGGGTCTCGGCCTCGAGGCCGCTGTATACATCGCCGCGAAAAGCGAGCACGGCCTGCTTGGCATTGCCGAGGTCAAAAGGCGGTGCCCAGTTCATAAAGCGCTGGTGGTTGAGCTCCGCGATCTTGTCGCTCACACCCATGAGCTCGCGGATGGCGTCCGGCGCGAGGCCGCGGGCGTCCTCCACCAGCTCGGCGGCGGCGTCGAGAAATTCCGGCTGCGTGGTCCGGCGGGTGCCGGGCGCGGTCTCGAAGTCGAGGGTCTTGGCGGGCGAGAGCACGGTGAGCATGGAAGCCTCCTGGCATGGCGGGGATGTGGCGCCGGGCGCCACCACGGAACCGCGGTTGCAGCGCGCTATGATACCCTTCGCGCGGTTTATCAAAAAGGATCAGCCTGCCATGACCCGGGTCCGCCGGCTCGTGCAGTTCATCGACGCCTTCACCGAGGCCTGCGGCCGCTGCCTGGCCTGGCTGGCAGCAGCCATGGCCCTGCTCACCGCCGCCGTGGTGCTCCTTCGCTATGGGCTGGGGCTCGGGTCCATCGCGGCGCAGGAAGCCGTCACCTACCTCCACGCCACCCTGTTCATGCTCGGCGCGGCCTATGCCCTGAAAAACGGCGCCCACGTGCGCGTGGACATCTTCTACCAGCGCGTCTCCCCGCGCACCCGGGCCTGGATCGACAGCCTCGGCAGCATTGTCTTCCTGCTGCCGCTCTGCGCGCTCATCGGCCTCGGCAGCCTGTCTTTCGTCGCCCAGGCCTGGTCCGTGCACGAAAGCTCCGCCGACGCAGGGGGTATCCCGGCAGTGTTCCTGCTGAAAACGCTGCTGCCGCTCATGGCCGCGAACCTGGCCCTGCAGGGGATTGCCGAGCTCCTGCGCAACGCGCTCATCCTCGCCGGGGAAGAGACCGCCTGATGGACGGCACCATCGCCCTGTGGCTGTTCGCGGCCGTGTGCCTGCTGCTCATGCTCGGCTACCCGGTGGCCTTCACCCTCGCCGGCACCGCCCTGGCCTTCGCCGCTGGCGGCATCATCGCCGGGGTCTTCGATGCCGCCTTCCTCTCCGCCCTGCCCGGCCGCCTGTTCGGCACCATGAGCAACACCACGCTCATCGCCGTACCGCTATTCGTACTCATGGGGGTGATCCTCGAAAAATCGAAGGTCGCCGAGGAACTCCTCGCCAACATGGCGCACCTCCTCGGCGGCGTGCGCGGCGGCCTGTCTCTGTCCGTGGTCCTGGTGGGTATGCTGCTCGCCGCCAGCACCGGGATCGTCGGCGCCACGGTGGTGACCATGGGGCTGCTGTCCCTGCCGAGCATGCTGCGCGCCGGCTACAGCCCGGCGATTGCCGCCGGCACCATCTGCGCCACCGGCACCCTCGGCCAGATCATTCCGCCCTCCATCGCGCTGGTGCTCCTCGGCGACGTGCTGTCCAGTGCCTACCAGCAGGCTCAGCTGCGCATGAACGTGTACAGCCCGGACACGCTCTCTGTCGGTGACCTCTTCGTGGGCGCGCTGGTACCGGGGCTGCTGCTGGTTGCGCTGTATATGGTGTTCCTGCTGCTGGTCGCCTGGCTGCGCCCGGGGCTGCTCCCGGCGGGCAGGCGGGAACCGGTGGACACGGCGGTCTTCCTGCGCGGCCTGCTGCCGCCGCTGTTGCTTATTGGTCTGGTCCTGGGCTCAATTCTCGCCGGTGCCGCGACGCCCACGGAGGCCGCCGGCGTCGGCGCCGTGGGTGCCTGGCTGCTGGCCCTGGCGAAGGGTGAAATACCCCTGGAGCGACTGCGTGCGGCACTGCGTAACACCCTGGAAATCACTGCCATGGTGTTCATGATCCTGGTCGGTGCGGCTGTTTTCTCCCTGGTCTTCCGCGGCTTCGGTGGCGAAGAGCTGATCCACGCCTTTCTCACGGACCTGCCCGGCGGGGTCTTCGGCGCGACGCTATTCGTTATGGCGCTGATCTTCCTCCTCGGCTTCATTCTCGACTTCATCGAAATCACCTTCGTCGTCGTGCCCATCGTCGGGCCGGTGCTGCTGATGATGGGGCTGGACCCGATCTGGCTCGGCATCATGATCGCCCTCAACCTGCAGACCTCGTTCCTCACACCACCCTTCGGCTTCGCCCTGTTCTACCTGCGCGGCGTGGCCGCCGGCCAGCTGCCCACGGGCGCAATCTACCGCGGCGTGATACCATTTATCGTGATTCAGCTACTTGTAATCGCCGCCCTCTGGCGCTGGCCGGCGCTGGCCACCTGGCTGCCGGCGGCACTGACGGACTAGGGTTCGAAACCGGGAACTGGCAGCCATGAGCGACATCGATTCCACTCCGACGCCCCAGGGCGAACTGGCGCTGCAGACTATCGCCATGCCCAAGGACACAAACGCCGAGGGCGATATCTTCGGCGGCTGGCTGTTGTCGCAGATGGATCTGGCCGGCGCCATCGCCGCCCGCGAGGTGGCCAGCGGCCGGGTGGCCACGGTGGCGATCGAGGGCATGGCCTTCATCACGCCGGTGCACGTCGGCGCCGTGGTCTCCTGCTACTGCGACGTCATCGAAATCGGCCGCAGCTCCATCCGCATCGTGGTCGAGGTCTGGATTGACTCACCGCACGACGGCGAGCCCATCAAGGTGACCGAGGGGGAGTTCATTTTCGTCGCCATCGACGACAAGCGCCGCACCCGCACCATCAAGAGCTAGGCCGTCTGCTTTCCGATCGCCGCACTTCTCCGGGGCGGGCGGGTGCGAGCCCTTCTGTCACCAAGCGAATATCGTGGAGCCACTGCGAGAAGGCGTCCGCGCCCGCCCGTGGCGAAGCGCGTGCTTCCGGTCCGGAAAGCCAGGATCAACGGGGCTTTCTCTCCCGCACCGGATCGCCCAGCACCTCGGAGCGGGCATTGATATAAGCCTGCTCGGAAATCCCGTGGTAGGCGCGCACGGCCTCGAGATAGTCCCCGTAGGAGTCATAGACCTTACGCGCCATGGGGTCGCCGGCGACCAGCTTCGCCAGCACCTCCCGGCTCTTTTCCTCCAGCAGCGCGAGCACATCGTCAGGCAGACGACGCAGTTTCACCGCGTGCCTGGTCACCAGGTTTTCCAGAGCGGCATTGTTGCGCGCCGTGAACTCGTCGAGCATATCCTGGTTGGTGGCCCGGGCCGCATGGCGGACGATGGCCTTGAGATCATCGGGCAGGGTGGCGAGGGCATCGGCGTTCACAATGAACTCAAGCATGGCCCCGGGCTCGTGCCAGCCCGGATAGTAGTAGTACTCCGCCACCTCGTGCAGACCCAGGGCAAGGTCGTTATAGGGGCCGACCCACTCCACGGCGTCGATGACGCCGGTCTGCATGGAGGTGTAGATCTCGCCACCGGGGATGTTCACCGCCGTGCCGCCCGCCGCCGTGAAGACCTCACCGGCCAGCCCGGGGATACGCATCTTCAGCCCACGGAGGTCGTCCCGGGAATTGAGTTCACGATTGAACCAGCCAGCCATCTGCACGCCGGTGCTGCCGCCGGCGAAGGGCACGACGCCAAAAGGCGCATACGTCTCACGCCAGAGCGCCTCACCGCCACCGTAGTGCAGCCAGCCGTTCATCTCCTGGGCGGTCATGCCGAAGGGGACCGCCGTGAAGAACACCGCGGCGGGAATCTTGCCCTTCCAGTAGTAGGCGGCGCCGTGGCCCATTTCGGCCACGCCGCCGGACACCGCATCAAAAACCCCGAGGGCCGGAACGATCTCCCCCGCGCCGTAGACACGCACCGAGAGTCGCCCGTTGCTCATTTCGCCCACAAGGCGGGCAAAGGTCTCCGGCGCCGCGCCGAGGCCGGGGAGGTTCTTCGGCCAGGTGGTGACCAGCTTCCACTGGAAACGCTGGCCGCCCTGGGCGCCGGGCCCGGCAATGGCTATCGGACCATCGCCGGCGCGCTGCGCCGCCCAGAAGCCCAGGACCGCCACCAGGGCGGCCGTAAGGACAAGAATGACGAGGGGCTGGACCTTGTTCACGGATGGACGCTACCGTTTTTCTGCTCTTATGGGCGGGCCACCGACGTCGCTAGAGCGCCTGGAGCTTCGCGTATTGCAGCACCAGCCACTTGCTGCCCTCGCCGTCGAAGTTCACCTCGACCCGGGCACTGGCGCCGCGGCCCTCGAAGTTTAGCACGACCCCTTCGCCGAAGACCTGATGGTACACGCGCTGTCCCAGGCTGAACGCGGCGTCCGCCAGAGACGGCTGCGCCAGAGACCCGAGAGGACGGCTGACGCTGCTCTGCAGGCGCACCTCGTGCAGGAGCTCACCGGGGATCTCGCGGAGAAAGCGGGAGGGTGCGTTATAGCTTTCGCTGCCGTGAAGCCGGCGCGTCTCGGCGTAGGTGAGCACCAGGCGCTCCATGGCGCGGGTGATGCCCACGTAGCAGAGCCGGCGCTCCTCCTCCAGACGGCCCGGTTCCTCAACGGACATGCGGTGCGGGAACAGGTTCTCCTCCATGCCGGCGAGGAACACCAGGGGAAACTCCAGGCCCTTGGCCGAGTGCAGGGTCATAAGCTGTACGCTGTCCTCGTGCGCCTCAGCCTGGTTGTCACCGGCATCGAGGGCGGCGTTATCGAGGAACTGCTGCAGCGGTGACAGCTCCTCGCCCGCCGGGGCGAACTGCCGCGCTGCCGTAATCAGCTCCTCGAGGTTTTCGACCCGGGCCTGGCCGCGCTCGCCCTTTTCCCGGCGGTACAGGTCGATAAGGCCCGCGCCCTGAACGACCGTCTCAGTCAGCTCCTCGAGGCTCATGCTGTCGGTGCCCCCGTCGAGCTCGTCAATGAGCACCCGGAAGCCCTCGAGGGCGGTCAGCGCACGCGACGCCAGCAGCTTTTCCTCCGCCGCGATAGCCATGGCCAGCCACAGGGACACGTCGCGCTCCCGGGCGAGCTCTCGCAGCGTATCGATGGTCTTGCCGCCGATACCCCTGGGCGGCGTATTGATGACCCGCTCCATGGCCGCATCGTCGCCGCGGTTCACCAGCAGACGCAGGTAGGCCAGCGCGTTGCGGATCTCCATGCGCTCGTAGAAGCGCTGACCACCATAGATGCGGTAGGGCACAGCGGCGCGGATCAGCGCCTCCTCCAGCACCCGGGACTGAGCGTTGGAGCGGTACAGTATGGCAACAGAGCGCCGGGGATTCCCATGGCGGAGCCAGTCCTCAAGGGTCTCGACGATGAAGCGGGCCTCGTCGTGCTCGTTGTAGCCGGCATAGAGCTGGATCGGCTCACCGCTGTCGCCGGCGGTCCACAGCTCCTTACCGAGGCGGCCGGCGTTGTGGGCGATGACGCCGTTGGCGGCACGCAGAATCGTCTGCGTGGAGCGGTAATTCTGCTCCAGGCGCACCGTCTGCACCCCGGAGAAGTCGTCGCTGAAGCGCTGGATGTTCTCGATGCGCGCACCGCGCCAGCCGTAGATGGACTGGTCGTCATCGCCCACGGCGACCACCGGCACGCGGCCGCCCGCAAGGACGCGCAGCCAGGCGTACTGGATCGTGTTCGTGTCCTGGAACTCGTCCACGAGGATCTGCCGGAAGCGGCCCTGGTAGTGGGCGAGGGCCTCCGGCTTTTTCAGCCAGAGCTCATGGGCGCGCAGCAGCAGCTCGGCAAAGTCCACCAGACCACCGCGCTCGCAGGCAACCTCGTAAGTCCGGTAGATGCGCAGCATGGTCTGGGCAAAGAGATCACCGGGGGGCGGCTCAAGATGCGCCGCGCGCAGCCCCTCGTCCTTCTGGCCGTTGATGTACCACTGGGCCTGCCGCGCCGGCCAGCGCGCCTCGTCGAGCTCCAGCTCCCGGCAGACGCGCTTCACCAGCCGCAGCTGGTCGTCACTGTCGAGGATCTGGAAGTTCTGCGGCAGCCCGGCGTCCTGCCAGTGCAGCTTGAGCAGCCGGTGCGCCAGGCCGTGGAAGGTACCCACCCACATGCTGTGCACCGGGATCTCCAGCATCTGCTCGATGCGGCTGCGCATCTCCCGCGCCGCCTTGTTGGTGAAGGTCACGGCAAGAATGGCATGGGGCGACAGGCCGCCGGCGCGGACCAGCCAGGCAATGCGGTGCACCAGCACCCGGGTCTTGCCGGAGCCGGCGCCGGCGAGCACCAGCAGGTTGGGGCTCTCGGCGGCCACGGCCTCGCGCTGGGCCTCGTTGAGGGGGGAAAGAATATCGCTGACGTCCATCGCGGCATTCTAGCCGCTTTACCGCCGGCGCTCACGGCCGGTGAGCAATGCTGGCGCCGCCCGGGGCCTCTGGGTACCATCCCCGGAACCCTGTCCCGAGGCCGCCGCCATGGCAGACAAAGACGACGAAGTGACGCCCTTCGACGATGATCGCTGGGTCGACCGGGACGCAGACGACGACGGCGCCCCGCCGTGGCTGGCAGAAGAGGACGAGGACGACGTCGTCGACAGCTCCCCCGCGGCCGACGACCCCTGGGCCGAGAGCAGTGACGACTGGCGGGACCGCCTCGTTGACGAAGCGGCCCCGGAGACAGACCCGCTTGTTGATCGGGACAACGAAGACGACGCCCGCTTTTCCGCCGGTGAGCGCGAGGGTGAGTCGTCCGGCGCCGCTCCGGCGGCTAGCGGACCCGGTCTGAGTGACCGCGACGACGCCCACAGCAGCGACCGCCCCGTGGATCGCGATGATCCCGCCGGGGATGCCCTCAACGCCCTGGCGGAACGCGAACTCGCCGCCCTGGGCGAAGACCGCTATCCCCTCGATGCTGGCGACGGTGAAGACAGCGAAACGGGCGATGAAGACACGATCGCAGGCGCCTCCGCTGACGACAGCGACGCAGATATCAACAGCGATGCCCCCGCGCCCTGGCCTGCCTCCGTAGATCGCGATGACCAGCCTGCCCGTGCACCCCTGGTCGACAGCGACGAGGACGCCACCCCCTTCGCGGCGGCCGCACCGCCCGCGGGCCGCCGCTGGCC
>NZ_KN234796.1 GCF_000764025.1 Pseudohaliea rubra DSM 19751
TAGTGCTGCCATCGGCGGGGCTGCCGGCGCTCGGGCTCGTGCTGGAGCTCGGGCTCGGACTGCCAGCGGGATTGGAGGAACTGGAACTGGAACTGGACGAACTGGAACTGGAACTGCTCGAACTCGAGGAGCTGCTCGGCGTCGGCGGGGTGGGCATGGATACCGTGGGTGTGGTGGGCGTGCTCGCGCTCGGACAGCCCGCGAGCGCCAGGCAGGCGAGCACGGTTGCTGCTGCGGCGCCGAGGCGCCCTGCGCGGTTATTGCCAGTCGCTGGTGTCATAAGCCCATCTAATCCCCGTCGTCGGCACCGGCTGGCCATCGGCGAAGCGCGGCCGGAACTTTGTCTTCCGCAGCTTCCGCAGGAGCCGGTTGGCGATGCCCTCATTGTCATTCGCCTCATCGACGCGATCGAGATCGCGCACCCGACCACGTTCATCCACGGTGAATTCTACCAACAAATTGGCCCCTTCCGGCGGCACGGGCTCCGGAAGGGGGCGGATGCCCTCAAGGGCCGGCAGTACTGCCGGTGCGCCGAAAAGATCGCCCATGGCTGCTTCGGCATCATCGAGGGCCGCAAGTTCCGCCAGGGCATCGGTGTAGGCCTGGGCGGCGTCGTCGTATTTATCGTGCCAGAGCCGCCAGTCACCGAGCAGCACCAGGGCCTCGGCGTGCTCCCGGGGGCCTGCCCCGGGCTGGGCCTGCCGCACGTCGTAGATGGCGCGGATCACCGAGCCGCCCTGCTTGTAGCTCTGGCTGCGGAAGGCCACAAAGCGGCCTTCGTCCACCCGCGGCTCGAAGGGATCGGCGCTCAGTCCCGTGGGGTCGCTGCCGTCAAAGCCGCTGATCAGGTACTGGGCGCGGAGCATGCCGTAGAGTGGCGGCAGGAGGTTGGGTGAGGCATCGCCCTCATCCTCGGCAAGCTCCGACAGAGCCAGCCGGTAGAGGCTCCACATGCGCAGCAGACGCTCGAAGCCGTTCTCGTCGAGGCCCAGCTCGTAGGCTCGCCGCTGCCAGCGAGCCTGGCGCATGAGGGCGAGGCTGCGGCCGGCGTCCGTGAGGGTACGCTGCTGCACCCGGTACAGGTAGCGGTGCCGATCGTCGGCGGCCTGAAAGTCGCCGATGGCGATATGGCTGCGGATCTCCGCCTCGATGAGGACGAGCTGCTGCTCGCTGTAAAGGCCTTCGTTGACCCGGGCCAGGTGGACGCCGCGCTTGAGGATGGCGATGGCCTCCGCGTGCTGCCCGGCCTGCTGGAGCGCCAGGCCGAGCTCCAGCAGTGGTTCGGTGAGCCCCGGGCTGTAGGCGCCGTCGGCCTGCTCGAGGGAGCTGATTTCGTCCCGGTAGCGGCGGATGGTGTCGCTGCGGACGACCTCGAGGGCGGCGGCCTCGTCGTCGAGGGCGTCGTGTCCGGGTTGCACCGGTTCCGGCTGAGCCGCGGCGAGGGCGGCGGCAAAGACGGCGCAGGCGGCGAAGCTTGTGCGGCGAAAGTTCATAGGGCGATCGCGCTCATTGCAGCTGTCGGCTGGCTTACAGCAGTATAACCTCAAGTCATTTACGTCGATGATGCCGATGCGGCTCAATGGGCGTGGGTCCGGGGCGCGGCGAAGCATCGCCGGCACCGGCCGGCCCCGGATGCTCGCCGCTGGCGACGCTGCTTGCTGGAGGATAGGCCATGGATGCAATTCGCGAAGAGCTGGAGCGCCGCTGGCAGCAGATGCTCGAGCGCGCCGCCGCCGGCGACGATCTGCCGCCGGCGCTGCGCCTGCGCGCCGAGGGGCTCATGGAGGCGCTGGTGCTGGCCGGCGCAGCGGAGCCGGCGGCGCTGCAGGCAGCCATGGCCGACGCCTGGCACCGCGCCATGGGGGAGCCGCTGGCTGCTACCCTCGGAGAAGACTGGAAGACGGTACACCCTTTTCCCGCCATCCCTTTTTACCAGTCACGGGCGCCGGTTGTTCCCAGCACCAGCGATGATTGAGAGTGGGCTGTGTTCGCTTGTGCTGGCTTGTGTTGGCCTGCGTTGGTCTATGTTGGCGCCGGCTCTCGATTCCCGGTGCGGATGCGGGATACTTCTCTCAGTCGCTCCACGATATTCGCTTGGTGAGAGAAGTATCCCGCATCCGCCCCTACCGCCCCGCGTATTCCCGAGGCGGGGAGGGAGTGTCCGGGTGAGGCTACGTTCAAAGAAGTATTCCGCATCCACTCCTACTGTCCTGTGTGTTCCTGAGACAGTGGGGAGTATCCCGGGCGGTAGGGACGGGTGCTGGAGGGTACCCCCACCAAGCGAATATCGTGGAGCGACTGGGGGTACCCTCCAGCACCCGTCCCGGAAAACTGCGATGGCCTCGACAATAAAAGCCCGTAGTGACCAGCACTCGCCCCGGAAATCCTCGATGATCCTATAATAGAGCCCCGTAGCGACAAGACACCCTGACAGCGTGAAATTCGAAGCTTATCGACGCGAGTACACCGCCGGCGGTCTTGCCCGGGACGACCTGGATGCCTGCCCCGTGCGTCAGTTTGAGCACTGGCTGCAGCAGGCCGTGGACGCGGGCCTGTCGGACCCCACAGCCATGGTCCTGGCCACCGTGGATGCCGATGGCAACCCCGGGCAGCGCATCGTGCTGCTCAAGGGGGCCTCCAGCGACGGTTTTGTTTTCTACACCAACTACGGCAGCGCCAAGGCACAGGCGATCGCCGCCGAGCCGCGCGTGTCGCTGCTGTTTCCCTGGAACGAGCTCGACCGGCAGGTCATCGTCGGGGGCATCGCGGAGAAAATGCCCTTCGCCGAGTCGGCGCGCTATTTCCTAAGCCGCCCCCGGGAGAGCCAGGTGGCCGCCTGGGCCTCCCGGCAGAGCCGCCCGGTGCCGGCGCGGGCGGCCCTCGAAGCGGAGGTCAAGCGTCTCATGCAACAATTCGGCCGCGGCGAGGTGCCGGTGCCGGACTTCTGGGGCGGCTACCGGGTTCGGCCCACGCGCATGGAATTCTGGCAGGGCGGGGCACACCGCCTGCACGACCGCTTCCTGTACACCCGACAGGAAGACGACACCTGGACCATCGAGCAGCTGCAGCCATGACGGCTGCGGCGAGGGAGGACACATGATTAGCAAAGAAGCCCTTATCGGCACCTGGCAGCTGGAATCCTGGACCGTGGGTTATTCCAACCGGGAGGACTTCTCCACGCCCTTCGGCGAGGACCCGAAGGGCCTGCTTTTGTATACGGAGGACGACTGGATGAGCGCCTCCATCGCCCGCAGCGACCGCCACACGCTGCCGCAGGACGTGCCCTTCCGCAAGCTTCCCGAGGAGAAGCTCGCCCAGGCCTACCTCAGCTATTTTCACTACGCCGGGCGCTACCGGGTGCTCGAGGGCGACATCATTCACTACGTGACCCAGAGCCTCAACCCGAACTTCGTCGGCACGGAGCAGCTGCGCCACGCCGAGCTCGACGGCCAGACGCTGGTGTTAAGCGGTCGTGACGAAAGCGGCGGTGTCACCCGCCTGCACTCGCTGGTCTGGCACCGGCTCTCGGGCGTCGACGACAGCTGAGTCAGGCGGCGCGCCGCTGCCGGGCGTAAGAGGGCAGCGGTGGCAGGGCGAGGAGCCTGCGGCGCAGGAGGTCCAGGGCCAGGGCGGCTACCATGGTCTGGAAGAGCGTGCGCTCCACGGGCCAGAGCAGGCACACGGTATCCAGCTGCTCCCGATCCCCCCAGGCCAGCCAGACCGTGCCCACGGGCTTTGCCGCCGTGCCGCCCTCGGGGCCGGCCACCCCGGATACGGCGACCGCAAGGTCCGCCCCGGCGCGCTCCAGGGCGCCGGTGGCCATTTCCCGCACCACCGCTTCGCTCACCGCGCCGTGAGTGGCGAGGGTCTCCTCGCGCACGCCCAGGGTGCGGGTCTTGATGGCGTTGGAGTAGGTAACGTAACCGGCCTCGAAGGCGGCCGAGGAGCCGGGCACCCGGGTCAGGGCGGCGGCGATGGCGCCGCCGGTGCAGGATTCAGCGGTGGCGACGGTGAGCCCCCGCTCCCGGAGCAGGGCCAGCAGCTCGCCGGCGAGGCTGGCATCGCCGCGGCCGATGATGTGGTCGCCGAAGAGGGCCTCGAGGCGGGCGAGGCAGGCGTCCCGGTCCGCCGCGGCCGCCGGGTCCGTGATCGCCAGCTTAATCTCCAGCTGCGGGGCCCCGGCGCGGAAGCCCAGGTTTACCGCCGGCGGCCAGGGCGCGGCATGCTCCCTGGCGTTGTCGTCGGCGATGAGCTGCTGCGCCGTGGACTCACCGAGGCCGAAGGTCTGCAGGCGCAGGATGTCCACGGCGCCGAGGCCCGGCCAGCGTTCCGTGAGGTCGTCACAGACGGGCTCGAGCATGGTGGCCAGCTCGCCGGGCACGCCGGGGGTGCAGTAGATCCGGCAGCTGCCGAGGTCGACGGCAAAGCCCACGGCGCTGCCGCGGGCGTTGGGCAGGATCGTGCAGCCTGCCGGCAGCAGGGCCTGCTTGCGGTTGGCACCATCGAGGGGCAGGCCCCGGCCGGCGCACCAGCGCTCGAGGTGGGCGAGGGCCTCCGGGTGCTCCGCGAGCGGCAGCCCCGCCGCCTCGGCGACCACGGCTGCGGTGAGATCGTCCACCGTGGGGCCGAGGCCGCCGTTGACGATCACCACTTCGGCGTCCCGCGCCATGGCAGCGAGCTCGGCCACCAGCGCCGCGGGGTCGTCGCCGAGGGTCACCTTGCGGCCCACGGCGAGCCCGAGGGTGGCCAGGCGGTGGGCGATGGTCGCCGAGTTCGAATCGACCGTATCTCCGCTCATCAGCTCGTTGCCGGTGAGCAGGAGCTGGACCCGGGGCGTCTGGGGCATGGTTCTGGCTTAGCGTCGCGAATCGAGGCAGGTACTATACACCGGTCAACGGACGGCGCGATGCCGGCAGAGAAGAGGGAGACAGCGATGAAGCGCGTCGTGTTCAACCAGAAGGGCGGGGTCGGCAAGACCAGCATCACCTGCAACCTCGCGGCCATCGACGCCGCCACGGGTTACCGCACCCTGGTGATCGATCTGGACGTGCAGGGTAACAGCACCCTGTATCTCGTCGGCGAGATCGACGCCGAGGCCTTCCCGGCGGAGGCCCAGGGCGTGGCCGGGCTCTTCCGACAGACCGTCGGCCCCCGGCGTATGCGCCAGAACCCCGATTCCTTCGTCTGGGAGACGCCCTGGGAGAATCTCTATCTCATGCCCTCCAGCCCGGCCCTTGCCGAGCTGGAAGGGGCCCTGGAGGCCCGCTATAAAATTTACAAGCTTCGGGATGCCCTGGCGAAGCTCGAAGGCGAGTATGACCGCGTGTATATCGACACGCCGCCGAGCTTCAACTTCTTTTCCAAGGCCGCGCTGATCGCCGCCGACAGTGTCCTCGTGCCCTTCGATTGCGACAGCTTCGCCCGCCACAGTCTCTACGCGCTGCTCGAGAACATCACCGAACTGCAGGACGACCATAACCCGGAGCTGGTCATCGAGGGCATCGTCATCAATCAGTTCAATCCTCAGGCGCGGCTGCCCGGTGAGCTGGTAGCGGAGCTCGAGGAGGAGGGCTTCCCGGTGTTGGCAAGCTGGCTTGGCTCCTCGGTGAAAATGAAGGAGTCGCACCACAGCCACCGGCCCCTCATCGATCTGGCTCCGGGGCACAAGCTGACGCAGCAGTATCTGGCCCTGTACGCGGCGCTGGAGGCCGCGCTGGTGGAATAACCATAGAGAAACTGGTTATTTCACAGGACATTTTTTATTCCCTAGAGTCGGTACCTGCACTATTGCCGTCAGGGGAATACGGTGGGGCTGGACCTCGACAGGATCAACGCGGAATTGCGCCATGCGGCGCCGGAGGCCATCGTACGCTGGGCCCTGGCCCGGGGTCTGCCGGCGATCGCCAGCAGCAGCATGGGGCCCGGCGCCGGAGTCATGCTGCACCTGGTGAGCCGCCTGGCGCCCTCGCTACCCGTCATCTGGGTGGACACCGGCTATAACCTGCCCGAGACCTATCGCACGGCCGAGGCCCTGCGCGAACGTCTGGACCTCAACCTGCAGGTGTACACGCCGGCCCTGACCGCCGAACGCCGCCAGGCCCTCTACGGCCCCATCCCGGGCATCGAGGAGCAGGAGCGCCACGCCCTTTTTACCCGGCAGGTGAAGCTCGAGCCCTTCGAGCGTGCTCTCGCCGAGCACCGGCCGGCGCTCTGGCTCACGGGAATCCGCCGGGAAGAGACCGCTTTCCGTCGCGCCCTGGACGTGGTCACCCGCGATTCCCGGGGTCTGCTCAAGGTGGCCCCGCTGTTCCACTGGCGGCAGGAGCAGGTCGACGCTTATCTCGCCGAGCACGGGCTTCCGGACAGCCAGCGCTACTTCGACCCGACCAAGGTCCACGCCGGCCGCGAGTGCGGCCTGCACAGCGCCGCCTGATGCGGCCCGGCCTGCGCAGCCCGACCTGACGCCTTGCCGGCCCGGGGGCCGCTCTGCATACTGCGCGTCCCGTGACTGGAGGCGCCCATGTTCGACCTTACCGCAACCCCGCTCCCGGCCGACGAAGCCGCCGCGCAGCTCAAGGCCCTGCTGGCTGGCGAGGATGACCCGCTGGCGAATGCCGCCAACTTCGTTGCCTTCCTCGCCCTGCAGCTGCCGGATATCAACTGGGTGGGCCTGTATCGCCGCGCGGGCGACGAGCTGGTGCTCGGTCCCTTTCAGGGCAGGCCGGCCTGCGTGCGTATTCCCCTCGGCCGCGGAGTCTGCGGCACTGCTGTGGCCCGCGCCGAAAGCCAGCGCGTGGCCGACGTCGACGCCTTCCCCGGCCATATCGCCTGCGACGCCGCCTCCCGCGCCGAGCTGGTGGTGCCGCTCTGGCACGACGGAGAGGTCGTGGGCGTGGTCGATGTGGACAGCCCGCGGCGAGACCGTTTCAGCGACGCCGACCAGGCGCTGGTCGAGACCCTGGCGGCCGCCTACCTGGACAGCTCCGCTCCGCTGTAAGCCTCGCTGGCGGCCCGCCAGGGCGCTGCGGTATGCTCCGCGCCTTTCCTTGTCGCGGAGGTTTCCATGGCCGAACTTCATCCCGTGCGTGCCCTGCTCAAAGGCGCCGTGGCCCCGGGGGCGCAGGTGACGGTGCGCGGCTGGCTGCGCAGCAAGCGCGATTCCAAAGCCGGTATTTCGTTCCTCGCCGTGCATGACGGTTCCTGCTTCGACCCGATCCAGGCGGTGGTGCCGAACACCCTTGCCAACTACGAGGACGAGGTGCTGGCACTCGGCACCGGTGCCGCGGTCATCGTTACCGGGGAGCTGGTGGAGTCCCGGGGCAAGGGGCAGACGGTGGAGATCCAGGCCGGTGCCGTGGAGGTGGTCGGCCCGGTGCTCGACCCGGAGCACTATCCCGTCGCCAAGAAGCGGCACAGCTTCGAGTACCTGCGCACCCAGGCCCACCTGCGCCCGCGTACGAATACCTTCGGTGCCATTACGCGCGTCCGCCACACCCTGGCCAATGCGATCCACAGTTTCTTCCACGAGCGCGGCTTCTACTGGGTGAACACGCCCATCATTACCGGCTCCGACTGCGAGGGAGCCGGTGAGCTGTTCCGCGTATCCACCCTGGATTTCGCCAACCTGCCGCGCCGCGCCGACGGCAGCGTGGACTTCGCCGAGGACTTCTTCGCCGGCGAGGCCTTCCTCACCGTGAGCGGCCAGCTCGAGGTCGAATCCTTCTGCCTGGCCATGAGCAAGGTCTACACCTTTGGCCCGACCTTCCGCGCCGAGAACTCCAACACCAGCCGGCACCTCGCCGAGTTCTGGATGGTCGAGCCGGAGATCGCCTTTGCGGATCTCGACGACAATGCCGAGCTTGCCGAGGCGCTGCTGCGGCACGTGTTCCGGCGGGTGCTGGAGGAGTGCGAGGACGACATGGCCTTCTTCCAGCAGCGCATCGACGATACGGTGCTGGCGCGGCTGCAGGCGGTCATCGACAATCGCTTCGAGCGCATGGACTACGGCGAGGCCATCCGCATCCTCGAGGGCTGCGGCGAGAACTTCGAATTCCCCGTGCGCTGGGGCTTGGATCTGGCCAGCGAGCACGAACGCTATCTGTGCGAGAAACACGTGGGGCGGCCGGTCGTGATCGCGAACTACCCGAAGGGCATCAAGGCCTTTTATATGCGCCTGAATGACGACGGTGAGACTGTCGCGGCCATGGACGTGCTGGCGCCCGGTATCGGCGAGATCATCGGCGGCAGCCAGCGTGAGGAGCGCCTTGAGGTCCTCGAAGCGCGTATGGACGCCACGCTGAAGGAAGAGCTGTGGTGGTACCGCGACCTGCGCCGCTACGGCACCGTGCCGCACGCGGGCTTCGGCCTCGGCTTCGAGCGGCTGCTGAACTACGTTACCGGCATGGAAAACGTCCGCGACGCGATCCCGTTCCCGCGCACGCCGGGGAACGCCCACTTCTAAACCCGGTGGGAACGGCGTACCCGGTGGGTGCGGCGTTGCGCCGCGACCGGGTTGGCAGAGCCGCCGGCCGGATCAGCGCGAGGACGCGCCTTCCGCCGGCGGGTCTACAGGGCGCCTTCGCCCGGCGCTGGCAGGAACCGGGCCAGGTGGTCGCCTTCACGGTCGATGCCGGCCAGGGTCACGGCCACGGGCGCCTCGAGCTGAAAGCGCCGGGTCTTGCTGGTGAGCGTGGCCTGCCACTTGTCGTAGCTGAACTTCTCCGGGTCCTTGCGCAAATCCACGAAGCCCTCGAGGCCCCAGGCATCGATGCGCGCCACGAAGCCGCTGGAGCTCAGGTGCACGATGCGCGCCGGCCACGGTGCCGGGTCGGCGGCGGCGCGCTTTTCGAGGAAGTTGGCGGCGAGCCAGCGCTCGGCGTCGGCGGTAGCCGCCCGGACGGCGCGCAGGCCAGCGCCCACGCGCTCGAGCGTGGGGCCGTGGACGAGGTCGGGCTTGCGCTCGTGGAGAATGGCCTTCAGCTGCAGGTGCACGAGAAAGTCGACGGCCCGGCGCAGCGGTGACGTGCAGGTGGTATACACCGGCAGCACCATCCCCATATGCGGCGCCGGCTTCGTGCTCAGGGTTGCGCGGGTCAGCAGGCGGTTGATCATGGCCCGCAGGGGCAGATCGCTTTCCGGTGTCGTCAGGGCGCGGAAGATCGCCCGGTAGCCTTCAAGGGTATGCGGGTCTGCCTCTTTCAGGGCCGGCAGGTTCCGCTCCAGAAACTGGCGGGTCTCGTCGCTGCGGTCCCGGCGGAAGCCCGGGTGGCTGATGTAGGGCCCGCTGGCGTTGTGCTCAGCAAGGAAGCGGGCGGCGCAGCGGTTGGCGGCAATCATGCAGGCCTCTACCAGGCGCTGGGAGTTGAGCTTCTCGCCGGGCTCGATCTGTTCGATCTGCCCGCTGTCATCCAGCTGCCAGCGGTGCTCCCGGCGCTCCTCCATGGTCAGCCCCTCGGCCTCGCGGTTGCCGGCGAGGGCCCGGTAGACCGCGTAGAGCGCTTCCAGGGGACTGGCGTAGCTCATCAGGCTGTCCTGCTCCCCGGAGAGATACTTGTCCACGGCGAAGTAGGACAGCTTTGCCCGCGAGCGCACGATGGCCTCGTGGAATTCGAAGTCGCGGATTTCACCGCTGTCGGCGACTGCCAGCTTGCAGACCAGCGCCGGCCGGGTCTGGTCCTCTGTGAGCGCGCAGCTCTCCTGGGCTAGGGCTTCCGGCAGCATCGGCACCACGTCGCCATGGAAATAGGCCGAGCAGGCCCGGGCGGTGACCACCGGCAGGAGGGGCGAGTCGGCCCCCACATAGGCCGTGGGGTCGGCGATGGCCACGTAGAGAATCCAGCCGTCGGTGGTGGTCTCGGCGTACAGCGCGTCGTCGATATCCTGGGTGCGCGCCGAGTCGATGGACACGAAGGCGAGGTCCGTGAGGTCGAGGCGATGGCTGTCTGCCAGTGGGTCCCGGGTCTTGAGCTGCTCGCTGAGCTCGCGCTCCCGGGTGCTTTCCCAGCCGGTCCGGACGCCGTGCCGGGCCATGGCGAACTGGTTTTCGAGGCCCGGCGTGCCCGCCGGCCCGAAGACCCTGAGCACCTTGGCCTGGGGGCGGCCGTCGCGGATCGGGTGGCGCAGGACAGCGCAGCGCACGTAGTCGCCCTCTTTGACGCCGTTGCGGGCGTGCGGGGGCAGGAACAGCCAGCGCTGCAGCGTGGCCAGTTGGGGGCGCACGAACAGCGCCTTGCCTTTACGCACGCACTGGCCGTTGAATTCGCCGAGGGGGCTGTCTACCAGCCGCTCGATCTCCGCCACGGGGCGGTCGTCGGCCCCGGGGCGGACGCAGACCCGTACCCGGTCACCGGGGAAGGCCTTGAGCATCTCGTCAGGCGGGACGAAAACCTCGCGGCCATCGTCGAGGACCGCGAAGCCGTAGCGCGCCTGCGTGCCCTTGACCACGGCCTCCACCCGCTCTTTGACGGATTCCATCTCCTTCTTCAGGCCCCGGAGCTGGGAGAGGGCGTCGCGGTCTAGCATGGCAGTCTTGTTGGCATCGGCATGGACGCAAAGCGCCTCGGCAAAGGGGCGTATGCTAGCGGAAAAGGCCCCGGGTGTCAGTGCGACGGCACGGTCCGCGGGCGGCGGGCGCGGTGCGATTGACACTCCGTGGATACGCGCTCAATAATTGAGGCGAGTTCGGGTAAAGCACGGGATCGGGCCATTCGACCGACTTGCTCAAGGGTTTTTCCCGCCGGCCGGCGCAGCTTTACCCGCCTGCCTCGTGATGCCGGGCCGATGCCCGTGTGTCCTCGCCTTCCCCCGACTTCTTCGCCTCGCCGCTGCACGCCACCGCGCTGCCGCGGTCGTGGCTTTCTGAGCCCCTGACCCCGTCCCGGAGAGTCCGTATGGAAAGCAGCCTCGCCCTGCACCCGCCCCTGACCCCCGCTGAGGCCGAAGGCCCGAAAACCTACGTACTCGACACCAACGTGCTGCTGCACGACCCGACGGCGATCAGCGCCTTCAACGAGCACCAGGTTGTCATCCCGATGACGGTCCTGGAGGAACTGGACCACATCAAGGACCGGCGCGACAAAACCGTGAGCCGGGAGGCGCGTATCGCCATCCAGCTTATCGACAAGATCGTCGATGTGGCCACGCCTCAGGCGATCCAGCAGGGGGTGGCGGTACCCGGCAGCACGCTCCAGGGGCCCCTGGGAACGCTCGCCATCTATCCGGATCAGCTGATCACCGACGACAGCGCTGTTCCCTACCTCGATGGCACCCCGGACCAGGCCAACGACAACCGCATTATCAACGTGGCCATCAAGCTGCAGGCGGAACATCCGGAGCGTTTTGTCTGCCTGGTGACCAAAGACATCAACATGCGCATCAAGGCCAAGGGCTCCGGCCTTCTGCACGTGGAGGACTACCGCCGGGACCGGGTGCTGGACGACATCGATCTGCTCACCAAGGGCTACGAGCACATCCCCGGGGACTTCTGGGCGGGGGTGGACGAGGTCGACACGGTGCGCGAGGACGATCGCACGCTGCACCGGTTGCCGCGCTCGGCGCTGCCCGCCGCCTACCCGAACCAGTTTCTCTTCGACGACCGCGAGTTCCTGGCCTTTGTGGTGCGCCTCGACAGCGAGCATGTCTACCTGCGCTGCGACAGCCGGGACGGGCTTATGAATCAGCGTTTCTGGGGGCTGGCGCCGCGCAACCTCGACCAGGCCATGGCCATGCGCCTGCTGGCCGATGACGATGTCGATATGACCGTGCTCACGGGCCCCGCCGGCTCCGGCAAGACCCTCCTGGCGCTCGCCTACGGGCTCCAGGGCATCCTCGAGGAAGGCCGCTACAGCAAGCTCATCGTGGCCCGCTCAACGCCGCCGATCGCCGAGGACATCGGTTTTCTGCCCGGTACGGAAGAGGAGAAAATGGCGCCCTGGCTGGCCGCCTTCGACGATAACCTGGAAATTCTCCACGGCGCCGACGAGTCCTGCGCCGGCAGCATCGCGTACGTCAAGGAGCGGGCGAATATCCAGTTCAAATCCCTGAACTTCATGCGTGGCCGCTCTTTCAACAACGCCTATATCATTATCGACGAGGCCCAGGGCCTTTCCCAGTTCCAGCTGAAGTCGGTGATCAGTCGGGTAGGCGAGGGCTCGAAGATCGTCGTCCTTGGCAACCTCGCGCAGATCGACAACAAATACATCTCGCCGCTGACCTCGGGCCTCACTTACCTGGTTGAAAAGAGCAAGCACTACGAGCACGCGGGGGTGATGCACATCGGCGGTATCCTCCGCTCCCGCCTTGCGGCCTTCGCCGAGGAGGAACTCTAGCGGGCGCGAGGACGCGTCTCCCGCAGTGCTCGCCCCCGGCGGGAGGCGCGTCCCGGCCGCCACCTGCCGCAGGGGCGTCAGGTGCTCGCCGCCTCGTAGGCCTTGACCAGGGGCGCAAGCTCTTCTTCGAAGCGGTCGGCAAAGCCGAGCAGCGACGGCCGGGGTGCGCAGGCGGCGCCCGGTGACTTGCTGGGGAACAGGCGCCAGTCTTCCGCTTCTCCGGACCGGAGCGGCCGGGGTGGCGGCGCCAGCCCCAGCAGCGCGAACAGCCGGGCCCGGGTCCCCTCCGGGTCCGTGACCAGTTCCTCGTAGTCCACCACCAGGAGCGGGTTCGGCAGCACCGCCTGCCAGTGATCGATGAGCCGCTCGGCGCTGGCGATGGCGCGCCCGGCGGTCTCCAGAGCGTAGCTGTAGCCGTGGCCGCTGCGGAACTTCTTGAAGAACAGGGCCAGGCCCAGGTCCCGCGCGCGGCGCCGGCAGAGCACGATCGGTGCCTCCGGGTGCAGCAGCGCGAAATAACCGATCCGGGGCAGGTTTGCCGGCGAGCTGTCCACGAGCCAGCGGCTGCCGGCGTCGGCCAGCGGATGCTCCCGGTAGGCCTCGATAAAGGGCGAGCGGGAGCTGGCGGCCGCCTCACTGAGCCGCCGGGGCAGTTCCTTCCCGGGGATGTCGGCGATGGCCCGGCGCAGCCCTGCGAATTCGCCCCCGGCAGCGATGGCCGGGTGTTCCGCCAGCAGGCTTTCCACCAGGCTCTTGCCCGAGCGGGGCAGCCCTGTCACCACCAGGGCCTTGCAGGGTGGCAGGGACCGCGCGACGGCGGCGAAGGTCCGGCGATCCAGGCGGAACAGGCGCTCTCCCAGGCGGTATTCGCGCTTGCGCGCCTCGAGGCTGTCGCCGGTGAGCCGATTGCCTGCCGCATAGTGGACAAAGCCCGTGCGGTCGCGGCCGGCCTCCACCTGGAGCTGGCCGAGGAGAAAGAGGGCGCGGGCCCGGGCGGCGTCGCTGCGCCGGTGATCCAGGGCCCGGGCAAGGATACGGGCCGCCTCTGGGCCATCGGGCGCGAGGGGCACCAGGTGGAGGAGGGCGGCGTAGCAGTCCAGGTTGTCGGGGTTCAGGTCCCGGGCCCGCTCGAGGGCTTCAAGGGCCCCCGGTCGGTCACCCTGCTGCAGCGCCAGCTGGCCGAGGGCAAGGTGCAGGGGGGCGTCCTCCGGCCCCTGCGCAAGCCCTTCGCGGTAGCACGTTGCCGCGGCGTCGGGCTGCAGCAGGCCTTCCAGCGCCTTGCCGCGGTAGAGCCAGTGCTCTGCGGAGGCGTTCGCGGTCGTCGGGTCCGTGGCGCGCAGCAGCGCGGGGAAGTCCCGCGCTGCCAGAAGCGCTCTCAGCGCCCGGGTGTCGCCGTTGCCACCGGCGGTCTTTGCTACGTCCACGGTTTGCTCCATCGGGATCGGCTGCGGCGCTATCATCGGCCACGGCCAAGCCCGTGTCGATGCCGTCAGCCGTCCCTCTGGTCCTCACCGCCCTCATTCTGTGACGTCGTCCTCATCGTCGGGAGTATCGACGCCGTCGCCGTCGGTCAGGTCGTCCTCATCGTCGGGGGTATCGACGCCGTCGCCGTCGGTCAGGTCGTCCTTATCGTCGGGGGTATCGATGCCGTCGCCATCGGTCAGGTCGTCCCCATCGTCGGGGGTGTCGATGCCGTCGCCGTCGGTAAGGTCAGCCTCGTCTTCCGTCGTATCGATGCCGTCATCGTCGGTGATCGTATCGTCGCCGATGAGGTCGTCGTCGTCGCAGCTGGTGCCGTCGTCATCGAAGCCGCAGCCGAACTCGCGCTCGCCGTCGAGACGGCCCTTGTCCTCGAACTCGATCTCGTCGGCGATACCGTTGGCCAGCTCATCATCCTGGAGCTTGATCAGGTCGCCGGGCTGCAGCTGGGCGAAGAAGGCCTCCGCCGGGATGTCCTGATCCTGCAGGTTCTCGTACTCCGTCTCGCCGACGGCCACAGAAAAAGTCACGCCGAGCAGCGTGATGTCACTGCCCGCGGTGAAGGCTTCCACCGGCGCCTGCACGACCTCGTCGTCCGTCTCCTCGCGGTCGATGACCGTGGCGATGAGACGGTCGCCCTCGACGTAGGCCTCGATCTCAAGGAAATCACCGGCCACGATGTCGCCGAGGGTGAGTCGATCGAGGTCGTCGCGATCGTCGTCAAGGCGGGTGCCCTGGTCTACCGCTACGCTCACCGTGCCGCCGGCGGCGAAGGTGATATCGATGATGCCGTTTTCCGTGTCGACGTCGCTGACGGGGCCCTCGAGCTCGATCCGGCCCCGGCGACCGCGGATGCGGTCGGCGCTAAGGCGCTCGCCGTCCCAGGTGCCGCTCACCTGCAGGACCGTGCCGCTGCCCAGGGTGAGGTCGGCCGGAGAGCGGATCGCGCTGCCGGCATCGACCGGTATACCGCGCACGCGGAAGTTGCTGTCGTCCACATAGGCGCTGACAGTGCCCTCCACGGACACCGCATCGCCCTCGGCGAGACCGCCGGCAGGACCGTCCTCCGTGTCCACTTCCGTGGCGGTAAGTACGCCGTCGGCCAGCGTGCCGTAGACCTCGACGCGAACGCCGTCCGCCAGGGCGCCATCGTCCTCATCAAGGAGGGCGCTGCTGGTATCCACGGTGACCTCGCCAATGGTGAAGCTGCCGGCGGTCACGTTGCGGGCAATGCCCTTCAGTTCCACGGTGCTGCTGCCCGGAACGAAGTCGTCCTTGCGCTCAATGCGGGTGGCGCGGAGGCGGTTGCCCTCCTGCGGAAAGCCGGACACCTCGACCAGATCGCCGACGGCGAGGGTGTCGAAGGTGATGTCGTCAAAGACCGTGCCGGTGCGCTCGACAATAACGTTGAAGCCAAGAATCACCAGCAGCAGCGCGTCGCCATCGTTGGTCGGCGTGATGCTTTCGATGGGGCCGGTCAGCTCGTCATCGTAAACGATGCGGCTGGCGGTGCCTGTGATGCCGTCATCGTTCACCGTGCCGTCGAGGAGCACCACCATGCCCACGGCGAGGTCGCGCTCACTGGCGGGCTCGCCGTCGATGATAATCCGGGCATCGTCGGTCTCGAACTTCACCCCGCCCACGAACACGCTGCCGAAGCCGGTAATGCTGCCGCTCAGGCGGCGTTCGGGCACCTCTGTGGTGCCGCCGTCACTGCCGCCGTTCTCGGTGGGAGCAGGCGCAGGGGTACTCGGCGTGCTCGCAGTGCCGCCGCCACCACCGCCACCGCAAGCGGTCAGGACAAGGGCGAGGGCGCTGGCTGTAGCCAGGGTCTTGGGTCGGAACAGGGGCTCGTTGTTCATGGGACACACCTCCGGTGCAGGCTCGATAGGAGAAATCGGCAACCGCCTTGATTGGGAATTTAATCCCAGTCATGAGGTTCGTCAAGGATTCTGGGAAAAAATTCCCCAGGTTTGTTCCGGGCGGGGGTAAAGGTGCGTGTTAAAGAGACTGTGCAGGCCGCGATCGCTGGGTAGTCCCGGGGTAGCTGACGGGGGTCTGGTTTGTTTCGCATTTCCGGGGCGGGCGCGGGGCGCTTCTCTCAGTCGCTCCCCGATACACGCTTGGTGAGAGAAGCGCCCC
>NZ_KN234797.1 GCF_000764025.1 Pseudohaliea rubra DSM 19751
GCAGGACGGCGGGCCGAACCACCTTGCGAGGGGTTCGGCTTCGTCGTCTGTAAACGTTTTACAGGCCAGTAGCTCAATTGGCAGAGCAGCGGTCTCCAAAACCGCAGGTTGGGGGTTCGAGTCCCTCCTGGCCTGCCACTAGTGGCAGGTGCGATCCGAAAGGAACTATGAATGAGTGTGGAAACGCCAGCCAGTCGCTTTGATGCCCTTAAATGGAGCGTCGTCTTTGCGCTGGTCGCCGTGGCCGTGGTAGGCAATAGCTACTTCGCCAACGAGTCGCTGCTTTATCGCGTGCTGGGCATCCTGGTGCTGGCGGCTATGGCCGGCGCCCTGGCGCTGCAGACCGCCAAGGGTGCGGCGTTCTGGTCTCTGGTAAAGGGGTCGCGCACGGAAATCCGCAAGGTGGTGTGGCCGTCCCGCCAGGAGACGGTGCAGACCACGCTGATCGTGGTGGCGTTCGTGCTCGTGGTGGCGCTGATCCTCTGGGGGCTCGACTCCTTCCTGGGTTGGCTCGTGTCCCTGGTTATAGGTTAGGAGAGAAGCTGCCGATGGCAATGCGCTGGTACGTCGTACACGCCTACTCCGGTTACGAGAAAAAAGTGGCCGGGGCCCTCAAGGAGCGGATCGAACTGCATGGGATGCAGGATCGCTTCGGCGACGTCCTGGTGCCCACGGAAGAGGTCGTCGAGATGCGCGCCGGCCAGAAGCGCCGCAGCGAGCGCAAGTTCTTCCCGGGCTACGTGCTGGTGCAGATGGAGCTCGACGACGGCACCTGGCACCTGGTGAAGGAAACGCCTCGGGTGCTCGGCTTCATCGGCGGCAAGGCCGATGCCCCGGCGCCGATCAGCGAGGCCGAGGCCGCCGCGATCCTCAACCGCATCGAGGAAGGCACCGAAGCACCGAGGCCGAAGACCCTGTTCGAGCCGGGCGAAATGGTCCGCGTGGTCGATGGCCCCTTCAACGACTTCAACGGCGTTGTCGAAGAGGTCAACTACGAGAAGAACCGCCTCAACGTGGCGGTGCTTATCTTTGGTCGCTCCACGCCGGTGGAGCTCGAATTCAGCCAGGTCGAAAAGGCCTGAGCAGGCGCGGCGGGGGTTCTGCCCCCGCGGCAACATGGAACGGACGGCTGCGGTCGTCCCATGGGGGAGCCAGCCGGGGCCATCGGGCCGCAGAGCTGGCGCTTGTACCCGGGAGAATGTGAACGATGGCAAAGAAAGTCCAAGCTTATATCAAGCTGCAGGTGCCGGCCGGCCAGGCCAACCCGAGCCCGCCCGTGGGCCCGGCGCTGGGTCAGCATGGTGTCAACATCATGGAGTTCTGCAAGGCCTTCAACGCCGAGACGCAGAGCCTGGAAGCCGGCCTGCCGATTCCGGTGGTGATCACGGTCTACAGCGACCGCTCCTTCACCTTCATCAAGAAGACGCCGCCGGCGTCGGTGCTTCTGCGCAAGATCGCGGGCATCAGCAAGGGTTCCGGCGAGCCGAACACGAAGAAGGTGGGCACGGTGAACCGGGCCCAGCTCGAGGAGGTCGCCCAGCAGAAGTGGCCGGACCTCACGGCAGCCGACATGGATGCGGCGGTGCGTACCATCGCCGGTAGCGCCCGTTCCGCGGGTCTCGACGTTGAGGGGGTGAACTGACATGGCCAAGCTTTCCAAGCGCCTGCGCGCCTACCGCGAAAAAGTCGACGGCACCCGGGCCTACCCGTTCGAGGAAGCCGTCGCGCTGCTCAAGGAGCTGTCGACGGCAAAGTTCAATGAGACCGTGGAAGTGGCGGTCAAGCTCGGCGTGGACGCGCGCAAGTCGGACCAGGCGGTCCGCGGCGCGACGACCCTGCCCCACGGCACCGGCAGTGATGTGCGGGTTGCCGTCTTCACCCAGGGTGAGGCCGCCGACAAGGCGAAAGCCGCCGGCGCCGACCTGGTCGGTATGGAAGAGCTCGCCGAGGAGGTCAAGGGTGGCATGATGGACTTCGACGTCGTCATCGCCTCCCCGGACGCCATGCGCGTGGTCGGCCAGCTGGGCCAGATTCTCGGCCCCCGCGGCCTCATGCCGAACCCGAAGACCGGCACTGTCACGCCGGACGTCGAGACGGCCGTGAAGAACGCCAAGTCCGGCCAGATGCGCTACCGGACCGACAAGAACGGCATCATCCACGGCGGCATCGGCAAGATCAGCTTCGAGGCCGACGCGATCCGCGGCAACCTCGAGGCGGTGCTTGCGGACCTGAAAAAGGCCAAGCCGTCCGCCTCCAAGGGCATCTACATGCGCAAGGTCACCCTGTCCACGACCATGGGGCCGGGCGTGACCATCGATCAGTCGTCGATCGAACTGTAACTGATCCGTGACCGGGGCGCGCAAGCGCCCCGGTCACCGGGCGCCGCCAGGGAGGGTGGTGCTGACGGCCGGCAGGGCACCCACGGAACCTTAAGGGGTGCCGCCCCGGCCAGCTTTGAGGTCTTTGGACAACGCGCCTGGGATGCGTCCCGTCGCTTTGAATTGAAGGCCATCAAAGACCGTAGGTGCGGCGCGCGCAGGCGCGCGGCGTAAATGGGCCCGGCCCGGCCTACGCAGATGGTGGATCCGTTCACCGCGAACGCGGTCGCCGCAGAGGATGGCGGCGACCTCATTTAGCAAAACCAGGAGTAAAGACCAGTGGCAATTGCACTCGAAGACAAGAAGGCGATCGTCGCCGAAGTCAATGAGACCGCCACCAACGCCCTGTCCCTCGTCATTGCGGATGCGCGCGGCGTCTCCGTTGACGGCATGACGGCGCTGCGCAAGGAAGCGCGCGAAAACCAGGTGACCCTCCGCGTCGTGCGGAACACCCTGGCCAAGCGCGCCTTTGAGGGTACGGAATACGAGTGTGTCGCCGACGCGCTGGTAGGTCCGTCCCTGTTCGGGTTTTCCATGGAAGACCCGGGCGCCGCAGCGCGTCTGTTCAAGGAATTCGCCAAGACGAACGACAAGTTCGAGGTGAAGGTGTTGGCGGTGAGCGGCCAGATGCTGGGTGCTGAACAACTGGACGTACTGGCCAAGCTGCCGACCCGCGAGGAAGCCCTGTCCATGCTCATGAGCGTGATGCAGGCCCCGGTAGCAAAGCTGGCACGGACCATGAACGAAGTGCCCGGAAAACTGGTGCGCACACTGGCTGCCGTCCGCGAGCAGAAAGAGCAAGCAGCGGCCTGACCAGCAGTCTAAGCCGGAATCTCAAAGTTACCGTAAACAGGAGTAAGCACAATGGGTATGTCCAAAGACGACATTCTGGAAGCCATCGCCGAAATGAGCGTGATGGAAGTGGTCGAGCTCATCGACGCCATGGAAGAGAAGTTCGGCGTGACCGCCGCAGCGGCTGTTGCCGCAGCGCCGGCTGCAGCCGGTGGTGACGCCGGTGGCGCCGCCGCAGAAGAGCAGACGGAATTTGATGTCATGCTCACCTCTGCCGGCGAGAAGAAGGTCAACGTGATCAAGGTTGTCCGCGCAGTCACGGGCCTCGGCCTGAAGGAAGCCAAGGGCCTGGTCGACGGCGCGCCGTCGGCGGTCAAGGAAGGCGCCTCCAAGGAAGAAGCCGAAGACATCAAGAAGCAACTTGAAGAAGCCGGCGGCTCCGTCGAGCTTAAGTAAGGCGGGTGTTTGTCCGGCCTTCTGCCGGGCATACGAAAGGCTGGTGGGCGATGCCCGCCGGCCTTTTCCCGCTTCTGCGGGACGAATTTATGGGCGGCGCTGCCGCCCGTTGACAGCCCGACAACGGGCTGGCGGACGGTTTCTACGTCCGGGGCATACAATGCTGGGGAGTACTGATGGCCTACTCATACACTGAGAAGAAACGCATTCGCAAGCACTTCGGGCACCTGCCCAGGGTCATGGACGTACCGTTCCTGCTCGCGATTCAACTTGATTCCTATCGCAAGTTCACCCAGCAGGGCGTCTCCGCGGATGAGCGCGACGAATACGGCCTGCACGCCGCGTTCAAAAGCGTTTTCCCCATCGTGTCCTACAGCGGCAACGCCGCCCTGGAGTACGTGGACTACCGCCTCGGCACGCCGGTCTTCGACGTGGCTGAGTGCCAGCTCCGCGGTGTGACCTATTCCTGTGCCCTCCGGGTCAAGGTGCGCCTGATCATCTACGACAAGGAAAGCGCCAACAAGACCATCAAGGACATCAAGGAGCAGGAAGTCTACATGGGGGAGATCCCCCTCATGACGGAAAACGGTACCTTCGTCATCAACGGTACCGAGCGCGTGATCGTGTCCCAGCTGCACCGCTCGCCGGGCGTGTTCTTCGATCACGACAAGGGCAAGACCCACTCCTCGGGCAAGCTGCTTTACTCCGCGCGGATCATCCCCTACCGCGGCTCCTGGCTGGACTTCGAGTTCGACCCGAAGGACATGGTCTATGCCCGTATCGACCGCCGCCGCAAGCTGCCGGCGACGATCCTGCTGCGCGCCCTTGGCTACGAGTCCGAGGAAATCCTCGACATGTTCTTCGACGTGAACACCTTTACCGTCGACGAGGAAGGTACCTACCACATGGCGCTGATCCCCGAGCGCCTGCGCGGTGACGTGGCCTCCTTCGATATCAAGATCGGTCGCAAGGTTGTGGTCGAGCAGGGTCGCCGCATCACCCAGCGCCACATCCGCGAGCTGGAGAAGGCCGACATCAGCGAGCTGGAAATCCCCCGGGAGTACCTCTTCGGCCGCGCCCTGGCAAAGAACAGCGTCGACGAGAACACCGGCGAAGTGCTGGTGGAGTGCAACACCGAGATCACCGAGGAAGTGCTCGCCAGGCTGGAAGCGGCCGGTGTCAAGCGCATCGACACGCTGTACACGAACGAGCTCGACTGCGGGCCCTATATTTCCGAGACCCTGCGCCAGGACCCGACGCGTACGGCGCTCGAGGCGCTGGTGGAAATCTACCGCATGATGCGCCCCGGCGAGCCGCCGACGAAGGAGTCTGCCGAGAACCTGTTCCAGAACCTGTTCTTCTCCGCCGACCGCTACGACCTGTCGGCCGTCGGCCGCATGAAGTTCAACCGCCGCCTGGGCCGCGAGGAGATCACCGGCAGCGGCATCCTCTCCCGCGAGGATATCGTCGATGTGCTGAAAACGCTCATCGGTATCCGCAACGGCAGGGGTATGGTTGACGACATTGACCACCTCGGCAACCGCCGTATCCGCAGCGTCGGCGAGATGGCCGAGAATCAGTTCCGGGTGGGCCTGGTGCGCGTTGAGCGCGCCGTGAAGGAACGCCTGTCCATGGCCGAGAGCGAGGGCCTCATGCCCCAGGACCTCATCAACGCCAAGCCGGTGTCGGCGGCGGTGAAGGAATTCTTCGGCTCCAGCCAGCTGTCCCAGTTCATGGACCAGAACAACCCGCTCTCGGAAGTGACCCACAAGCGCCGCGTCTCGGCCCTCGGCCCCGGCGGCCTGACCCGCGAGCGCGCCGGCTTCGAGGTGCGCGACGTGCACCCGACGCACTACGGCCGGGTCTGTCCCATCGAGACGCCGGAAGGCCCGAACATCGGCCTGATCAACTCCCTGGCGGTTTACGCCCGCACCAACGACTACGGTTTCCTCGAGAGCCCCTACCGTCGTGTGGTGGACGGGCAGGTGACCGACGAGATCGAGTACCTGTCGGCCATCAACGAGGCGGAGCACGTGATCGCCCAGGCCTCGGCGAGCCTCGACAAGAACAACCGCTTCGTCGACGATCTGATCACCGTGCGGCACATGAACGAGTTCAACCTCATGCCGCCGGAGCGCGTGGACTACATGGACGTGTCGCCGCAGCAGGTGGTGTCCGTAGCCGCGGCGCTGATTCCGTTCCTGGAGCACGACGACGCCAACCGCGCCCTCATGGGCTCGAACATGCAGCGCCAGGCCGTGCCGACGCTGCGCAGCGAGAAGCCCCTGGTGGGCACCGGCATGGAGCGCTTTGTGGCCGCCGACTCCGGCGTCTGCGTGGTCGCGCGCCGCAGCGGTGTCATCGACTCCGTGGACGCCAGCCGCATTGTGGTGCGGGTGGACGACGCCGCCGTGGGCCCCGACGAGGCCCCGGTGGACATTTACAACCTCACCAAGTACACGCGTTCCAACCAGAACACCTGCATCAATCAGCGGCCGATCGTCAGCCGCGGTGACCAGGTGGCGCGCGGCGACATCCTGGCCGACGGCCCGTCCATTGATATGGGCGAGCTGGCCCTGGGCCAGAACATGCGCATCGCGTTCATGCCCTGGAACGGCTACAACTTCGAGGATTCGATTCTCGTCTCCGAGCGGGTGGTCAAGGAAGATCGTTTCACCACCATCCACATCCAGGAGCTGACCTGTATCGCCCGGGACACCAAGCTCGGACCGGAGGAGATCTCTTCGGATATCCCCAACGTCGGCGAGAGCGCCCTGGCCAAGCTCGATGAGTCCGGCATCGTCTATATCGGTGCCGAGGTGGACGCCGGTGACATCCTCGTGGGCAAGGTCACGCCGAAGGGCGAGACCCAGCTCACCCCGGAGGAAAAACTGCTCCGCGCGATCTTCGGCGAAAAGGCGTCTGACGTGAAGGACACCTCCCTGCGCGTACCGTCCAGCACCAAGGGCACGGTCATCGACGTACAGGTGTTCACCCGCGACGGCCTGGAGAAGGACGCCCGCGCCCAGCAGATCGAGAAGATGCAGCTCGACGAGTTCCGCAAGGACCTCAAGGAGGAATACCGCATCTTCGAGGAGGCGACCTTTGCGCGCCTGGCGAACCTGCTCAAGGGCAAGAAGACCGTCAGCGGCGGCGGCCTGGCCAAGGGCACGGCACTCACCGAGAAGGTGCTGGCCGAGCTCGACCGCGAGCAGCTGCTCAAGCTCAAGCTCTCCGAGAGCGAGCTGAACGACGCCCTGGCCTCCGCGTCCCGGCAGCTCGAGGAGCAGAACAAGTTGCTCGAGGAGCGCTTTGAGGACAAGAAGCGCAAGCTGCAGAGCGGCGACGACCTCGCCCCGGGCGTGCTCAAGATCGTCAAGGTCTACCTGGCGGTGAAGCGTCGCATCCAGCCCGGCGACAAGATGGCGGGCCGGCACGGCAACAAGGGCGTGATCTCCGTGATCATGCCCGTGGAGGACATGCCCTTCGACGAGCATGGGGAGCCGGTGGATATCGTGCTCAACCCCCTCGGCGTGCCGTCGCGCATGAACGTGGGCCAGATCCTGGAGACGCACCTCGGCATGGCTGCCAAGGGTCTCGGCGACAAGATCAACCTCATGGTTCAGGAGCAGCGCAAGGCGGCGGAGCTGCGTCAGTTCCTCGACTCGATCTACAACAACGGCGCCGGCCGGCCGGAGAACTTCGGCGAGCTTAGCGACGACGAGGTCCTCGCCCTGGCGAAGAACCTTTCCGGCGGCGTGCCCATGGCCACGCCGGCCTTCGACGGCGCCCAGGAGGAGTCCATCAAGGCACTCCTGGAGCTCGCGGATATGCCCCAGAGCGGTCAGTTCACGCTCTACGACGGCCGCAGTGGCGATGCCTTCGACCGGTCGGTGACGGTCGGCTACATGTACATGTTGAAGCTGAACCACCTCGTGGACGACAAGATGCACGCCCGTTCCACGGGCTCCTACAGCCTGGTTACCCAGCAGCCGCTGGGCGGCAAGGCGCAGTTCGGCGGCCAGCGCTTCGGCGAGATGGAGGTGTGGGCCCTGGAGGCCTACGGCGCCGCGTACACGCTGCAGGAGATGCTCACGGTGAAGTCCGACGACGTGGCGGGCCGCACCAAGATGTACAAGAACATCGTCGATGGGGACCATCGCATGGAGCCGGGCATGCCCGAGTCCTTCAACGTGCTGGTCAAGGAAATCCGTTCCCTCGGTATCGATATCGAGCTGGAGAACGATTGAGCCCGCACTGCACCGCGAATGGACAGGGTCCTGGAGGCGCCACCCGCGCCTCCGGCCCGCAACACCTCTTGGAGGATAGGCCTTGAAAGACTTACTGAACCTGCTCAAGTCCCAGGGACAGACGGACGAATTCGATTCCATCCGCATCGGCCTGGCGTCGTCGGATATGATCCGCTCCTGGTCCTACGGCGAAGTCAAAAAGCCGGAAACGATCAACTACCGCACCTTCAAACCGGAGCGGGACGGTCTGTTCTGCGCGAAGATCTTCGGCCCGGTGAAGGACTACGAGTGCCTTTGCGGCAAGTACAAGCGGCTCAAGCACCGCGGTGTGATCTGCGAGAAGTGCGGCGTTGAAGTCGCCCTCGCCAAGGTCCGCCGCGAGCGCATGGGCCACATTGAGCTTGCCAGCCCCGTGGCCCACATCTGGTTCCTGAAGTCCCTGCCGTCGCGCATCGGGCTGCTGCTGGACATGACCCTGCGTGATATCGAGCGCGTGCTCTACTTCGAGTCCTATATCGTGACGGACCCGGGGATGACCACCCTCGAGCACGCCCAGCTGCTCACCGACGAGCAGTACTACGAGGCGATGGAAGAGTTCGGTGACGAGTTCACGGCGAAGATGGGCGCCGAGGCCGTGCAGGATCTCATGAAGCAGATCGACATCAACGGTGAGATCGCCCAGCTGCGCGAGGAAATCCCGCAGACGAACTCCGAAACCAAGATCAAGAAACTGTCCAAGCGGCTGAAGCTGCTCGAGGCCTTTGCCGGCTCCGGCAACAAGCCCGAGTGGATGGTGCTCAACGCGCTGCCGGTGCTGCCGCCGGACCTGCGCCCGCTGGTGCCGCTGGACGGCGGCCGCTTTGCGACCTCGGACCTCAACGATCTGTACCGCCGGGTGATCAACCGCAACAACCGCCTCAAGCGGCTGCTGGACCTGAACGCCCCGGACATCATCGTGCGCAACGAAAAGCGCATGCTGCAGGAAGCAGTGGACGCGCTGCTCGACAACGGCCGCCGCGGCCGCGCCATCACCGGCTCCAACAAGCGCCCGCTGAAGTCCCTGGCCGACATGATCAAGGGCAAGCAGGGCCGTTTCCGCCAGAACCTCCTCGGCAAGCGCGTGGACTATTCCGGCCGGTCGGTGATCGTGGTCGGCCCGACGCTCCGGCTGCACCAGTGCGGCCTGCCCAAGAAGATGGCTCTGGAACTGTTCAAGCCCTTTATCTTCGGCAAGCTGGAAGCGCGGGGCCTGGCGACTACCATCAAGGCTGCCAAGAAGATGGTCGAGCGCGAGCCGCCGGAGGTGTGGGACATCCTCGCCGAGGTCATCCGTGAGCACCCGGTGCTGCTGAACCGCGCACCGACGCTGCACCGCCTGGGTATCCAGGCCTTCGAGCCGGTGCTCATCGAGGGCAAGGCGATCCAGCTGCACCCGCTGGTCTGCGCCGCTTACAACGCCGACTTCGATGGTGACCAGATGGCCGTGCACGTGCCCCTGACGCTGGAAGCCCAGCTCGAGGCCCGGGCGCTGATGATGTCCACCAACAACATCCTGTCGCCGGCGAACGGCGAGCCGATCATTGTGCCGTCCCAGGACGTGGTGCTCGGGCTCTACTACATGACCCGCGAGCGCATTGCCGCCAAGGGCGAGGGCCGGGCCTTCTCCAGCGTGGCCGAGGTGCACCGCGCCTACTACGCCGGCCAGGTTCACCTGCAGGCGCGGATCCGTGTGCGCATCAGCGAAATGGTCATCGGTGACGACGGCGAGCGCGAGTCGCGCGCTTTCCTCGCCGAGACCACCGTCGGCCGGGCACTCCTCTGGGAGATCGTTCCCTCCGGCATCGCCTTTGCCATGGTCAACCAGCCCATGGCCAAGCGCGCCATCTCGCAGATCATCAACCAGTGCTACCGGGCCGTGGGCCTGAAGGCGACCGTTATCTTTGCCGACCAGCTCATGTACATGGGCTATGACTTCTCCACCCGCTCCGGTGCCTCCATCGGCGTCAACGACTTCGAGATCCCGGAAGAGAAGACGCGCATCATCGACGGCGCCGAGGCCGAGGTGAAGGAGATCGAGGACCAGTTCGCTGCGGGCCTTGTCACCGCCGGCGAGAAGTACAACAAGGTCATCGACATCTGGTCCCGGGCGAACGACCTGGTGTCCAAGTCCATGATGGAAGGCCTCTCCAAGGAGAAGGTCATCAATCGCGATGGCGAGGAGGAGGAACAGGCGTCCTTCAACTCCGTCTTCATCTACGCCGACTCCGGTGCCCGGGGCTCCCCCGCTCAGATCCGCCAGCTTGCCGGTATGCGCGGTCTCATGGCCAAGCCGGACGGCTCCATCATCGAGACACCGATTACCGCGAACTTCCGCGAGGGTCTGAACGTACTGCAGTACTTCATCTCCACCCACGGCGCCCGCAAGGGCCTGGCGGACACGGCGCTCAAGACGGCCAACTCCGGCTACCTGACCCGTCGCCTGGTCGACGTGGCCCAGGATCTGGTGGTCACGGAAGAGGACTGCGGCACGGATCGCGGCCTGCTCATGACGCCGGTAATCGACGGTGGCGACATCATCGAGTCCCTCGGTGACCGGGTCCTCGGCCGTACCGTCGCCCGCGACGTGATCAAGCCGGGCACGGAAGACGAGATTGCCGTTACCGCCGGCACCATGCTCGATGAGCTGTGGATCCGCCGCCTCGAGGAAATGGGCATCGACGAGGTGGAGGTGCGTTCGCCGATCACCTGCGAGACCCGCCACGGTATCTGTTCGTCCTGCTACGGCCGGGACCTCGCCCGGGGCCACAAGGTCAACAACGGCGAGGCCATCGGCGTAGTCGCGGCCCAGTCCATCGGCGAGCCGGGTACCCAGCTCACCATGCGGACCTTCCACATCGGCGGCGCCGCGAGCCGGGCCACGGCCCAGGACAATATCCAGATCATCAACGATGGTACGGTGCGCCTGCACAACGTGAAGGTGGTCGAGCGTCAGGACGACAACCTGATCGCCGTATCCCGCTCCGGTGAACTGTCCATCCTCGACCGCATGGGCCGGGAGCGGGAGCGCTACAAGCTGCCCTACGGTGCCATCATCAAGGTGGGCGACAACGCCGAGGTGAGTGCCGGTGACGTGGTCGCCAGCTGGGACCCGCACACCCACCCGATCATCACCGAGGTGGCCGGTACGGTGAAGTTCTCCGGGATGGACGAGGGCATCACCATCAAGCGTCAGACGGACGAGCTCACGGGCCTGTCCAGCATCGAGGTGATGGACGCGTCCGAGCGCCCGGCGGCCGGCAAGGACATCCGCCCGGCGATCACCCTGGTGGACGACAACGGCGAGGAGCTGTGCCTTGCGGACACCAATGTGCCCGCGCACTACTTCATGCCGCCCGGCGCCCTGGTGGGCATCGAGGATGGCATCCGCGTTGAGGTTGGCGACGTTATTGCCCGTATCCCGCAGGAAGGCTCCAAGACCCGGGACATCACCGGTGGTCTGCCGCGGGTGGCGGATCTGTTCGAGGCGCGCAAGCCGAAGGAACCGGCCATCCTGGCCGAGATCTCCGGCACCGTCAGCTTCGGCAAGGAAACCAAGGGCAAGCGTCGCCTTATTATCACCCCCTCCGACGGCAAGCCGCTGCCCGATGGCTCGGACCATTACGAGGCGCTGATTCCGAAGTGGCGCAACCTCTCGATCTTCGAGGGCGAGTCCGTGCAGAAGGGCGAGACGATCTCGGAAGGGCCCATGAGCCCCCACGATATCCTGCGCCTGCAGGGCATCGAGGCGCTGGCGAAGTACATCGTCAACGAGATTCAGGAGGTTTACCGCCTCCAGGGTGTGAAGATCAACGACAAGCACATCGAGGTGATCGTTCGCCAGATGCTGCGCAAGGTTGTGGTTACCTCCGCCGGCGACTCGGAGTTCATCAAGGGCGAGCAGATCGAGTACGTGGCCTTCCTCGAGGAGAACGAGCGTCTTCTCGCCGACGGCAAAGTGCCCGCCAATGGCGAGCGCGAGCTGCTGGGTATCACCAAGGCCTCCCTGGCGACCGAGAGCTTCATCTCTGCGGCCTCCTTCCAGGAGACCACCCGTGTCCTCACGGAAGCGGCGGTCACCGGCAAGCGGGATTACCTGCGCGGCCTGAAGGAAAACGTGGTTGTCGGCCGCCTGATCCCCGCGGGAACGGGCCTGACCTACCACGAAGACCGCAAGCGCAAGCGCGCGGAAGCGGAGGAGTTCTCCGTGTCTGCCCAGGACATCGAGGCCGCGCTCACCGAAGCGCTGCAGGAAGGGGGTCACGGCGAGTAAGCCACGCCCCGCAGAGGTTGCTTGACGCCCCGCGGGGGCGTCTATAGAATGCCGCCTCCTCTTTTGGGGGGTGGCTTCGCTCGTCCTGTCGAAGCAGCCGCGCTGCGGTGGCCGACGGGGCCGGAGGGGCGCACGCGCCCGTGAATGGATTTTTTGGAGATACAGACAGTAATGGCAACGATCAACCAACTGGTTCGTAAGCCGAGGAAGCGCAAGGTCGAGAAGAGCGACGTGCCGGCCCTCCAGGCCTGTCCGCAGCGTCGCGGCGTGTGCACCCGGGTGTACACGACGACCCCGAAGAAGCCGAACTCCGCCCTGCGCAAGGTCTGCCGGGTGCGTCTCACCAACGGCTATGAGGTCTCCTCGTACATCGGCGGTGAAGGGCACAACCTGCAGGAGCACAGCGTGGTGCTGATTCGCGGCGGCCGGGTCAAGGACCTGCCGGGCGTGCGTTACCACACGGTGCGCGGCAGCCTTGACACCTCCGGGGTGTCGGATCGCCGTCAGGGCCGTTCCAAGTACGGCGCCAAGCGTCCGAAGTAATGCTTCCCGGGGGCGGACGCAGGGCGCCTGCCCCGGAAACAACAACGCAGTCGATACTGCAGTAAGGCCGGACCCCTGCCTCCCCCGCAAGTGGCAGGTCGGTGTCCGGGTAACCTGAAGAGAGAAGGTACTACTCATGCCGAGAAGAAGAGTCGTCGCCAAGCGCGAGGTGTTGCCCGATCCCAAGTACGGGAACATCACGCTGGCAAAGTTCATGAACCACGTCATGGTCAGCGGTAAGAAGTCCGTCGCTGAAGGCATCGTTTACGGCGCCCTGGACCTGGTCAACGAGCGCCTGACCCGGGACCCGATCGAGGTCTTCGACGAGGCCCTCGAGAACATCGCGCCCATGGTCGAGGTGAAGTCCCGCCGGGTCGGTGGCGCCACCTACCAGGTGCCCGTTGAAGTGCGTCCCTCCCGTCGTGTGGCGCTGTCCATGCGCTGGCTGGTGGAGCACGCGCGCAACCGCGGCGAGAAGTCCATGCGCCAGCGCCTGGCCGGCGAGATCATCGATGCCGCTCAGGGCAAGGGCAACGCCGTGCGCAAGCGCGAAGACGTGCACCGCATGGCCGAGGCGAACAAGGCCTTCTCGCACTACCGGTTCTGAAGCAACCGCCCGACAACCTGTTAATGGGGATTAGATTGTGGCTCGTAAAACACCGATAGCCAGGTATCGCAACATCGGTATCTGCGCGCACGTGGACGCCGGCAAGACGACGACCACCGAGCGCGTGCTGTTCTACACCGGCCTCTCGCACAAGATCGGCGAGGTGCACGACGGCGCGGCCACCATGGACTGGATGGAGCAGGAGCAGGAGCGGGGTATCACCATCACCTCGGCTGCAACGACCTGTTTCTGGCAGGGTATGGACCAGCAGTTCGACCAGCATCGCATCAATATCATCGACACCCCCGGGCACGTCGACTTCACTATCGAGGTAGAGCGCTCCCTGCGGGTGCTCGACGGCGCCGTGGTCGTGCTTTGCGGCTCCTCCGGCGTCCAGCCGCAGACCGAGACGGTCTGGCGGCAGGCGAATAAGTACGAAGTACCGCGCATGGTTTTCGTCAACAAGATGGATCGCGCCGGCGCCAACTTCCGCTGGGTCGTGGAGCAGCTGCGTGAGCGCCTCGGCGCCAACGCCGTGCCCCTGCAGATGACTATCGGTGCTGAAGAAGAGTTCAAGGGCGTTATCGATCTGGTCAAGAACAAGGCCATCCTCTGGAATGAAGAGGATATGGGCATGACCTACGAGTACGGCGAGATCCCCGCGGACATCGCCGATGAAGTCGCCGAGATGCGCGAGTACATGGTCGAGGCTGCGGCCGAGGCCAGCGAAGCGCTCATGGAGAAGTACCTCGAGGGCGGTGAGCTCAGCGAGGAGGAGATCAAACAGGGCATCCGGGCGCGCACCATCGCCAACGAAATCGTGCCGGTCCTCGGCGGCTCTGCCTTCAAGAACAAGGGCGTGCAGGCCATGCTCGACGCAGTCGTCGAGTTCCTGCCGGCCCCGACCGAGGTGAAGGCCATCGAGGGCACCCTGGACGACGGCGAGACCGTCGAGACCCGGGAAGCCGACGATGAGGCGCCCTTCGCTGCGCTGGCCTTCAAGATCGCCACGGACCCCTTTGTGGGCACGCTGACCTTCTTCCGCGTGTATTCCGGCAAGCTGGAGAGCGGCACGGCGGTGTTCAACTCCGTCAAGAGCAAGAAAGAGCGCGTGGGCCGCATGGTGCAGATGCACTCCAGCTCCCGCGAGGAGATCAAGGAAGTGCTCGCCGGCGATATCGCCGCGGCCGTGGGCCTCAAGGACGTCACCACCGGTGACACGCTCTGCGCCCAGGACAAGCCGATCATCCTCGAGCGCATGGAGTTCCCGGAGCCGGTGATCTCCGTGGCCGTGGAGCCGAAGTCCAAGGCGGACCAGGAAAAGATGGGTATCGCCCTCGGCAAGCTGGCGCAGGAGGATCCGTCCTTCCGTGTCAAGACTGATGAGGAGACGGGGCAGACCATCATCTCCGGCATGGGTGAGCTGCACCTCGACATCATCGTCGACCGCATGCGCCGCGAGTTCAACGTGGAGGCCAACATCGGCAAGCCCCAGGTGGCCTACCGCGAGGCCATCCGCAACACCTCCGAAATCGAAGGCAAGTTCGTTCGTCAGTCCGGCGGTCGCGGCCAGTACGGCCACGTCTGGGTCAAGTTCGAGCCGGGCGAAGATGCCGATGCCGAGGGTCTCGAGTTCGTCAATGCCATCGTCGGTGGTGTGGTGCCGAAGGAATACATTCCGGCGGTGCAGAAGGGTATCGAGGAGCAGATGCAGAACGGCGTACTCGCCGGCTACCCGCTTCTGGGCCTGAAAGCGACCCTGTACGACGGCTCCTTCCACGACGTGGATTCCAACGAGATGGCGTTCAAGATCGCCGCCTCCATGGCCACAAAGAAGCTGGCGCAGCAGGGCGGTGCCGTGCTCCTCGAGCCGGTGATGAAGGTCGAGGTGGTGACGCCGGAGGAGAACATGGGCGACGTGGTCGGCGACCTCAACCGGCGCCGCGGCCTGATCTCCGGCATGGACGAGACGCCGGCGGGCAAGGTGGTCAACGCCGAGGTGCCGCTGGCCGAGATGTTCGGCTACGCGACGGACCTGCGCAGCGCGACCCAGGGCCGCGCCACCTACACGATGGAGTTCGCCAAGTATTCCGAGGCGCCGAACAACATCGCTGAAGAGATCGTCGCCAAGAACAAATCCTGATGGCTTTTTCCGATACTGACTTTTTGTTTGAGAGGTGATTCAAAGTGGGAAAGGAAACTTTTGAGCGTGACAAGCCCCACGTCAACGTGGGCACCATCGG
>NZ_KN234798.1 GCF_000764025.1 Pseudohaliea rubra DSM 19751
CAGCCGCTCCCGCCGCGGCAGCGCGCCGGCGACGCCCTGGCGCGCTGCCAGCGCGTCGAAGTAATCGAGAACGCCGGCGCAGCCGGCCACGGCGGCATGCTGCGGCCCCGCGGGATTGAAGCGCTTGTGGCTGTCCCCCTCGAGAAAATAATGGCACTGGGGCGTCGCCTGCGCCTCGGCGGCCTCCGAGAGATAGAGGATGCCCTGATGCGGGCCATAGACCTTGTAAACGCTGAACAGGTACAGATCGACGCCGAGTTCGGCAGGGCTGCACAGCTCGTGCGGCGCGTGGGCGACGGCGTCGACGGCCACCAGCGCATCGCTGCGCTCGCGGATCGCCGCAGCGATGGCCCTGACCGGGTTGGTACTGCCGAGGATGTTCGAGCTCTGGGTGAAGAAGACCCAGCGCGTCCGCGGCCCCAGCAGCGGGTAGAGGTCTTCCGGGTCGAGCTCGCCAGTGACCGGGTCCACGGGCCAGTCATGCACGGTGACGCCCCGGGCCGCCGCCGCGCGCCGCCACACGCCCTGGTTGGCCTCGTGGTCCTGCACCGCGACCACGATCTCATCACCGGCTTCCCAGGCCGGCGCGAAGGCCTGGGCCATGACGTAGCTGTTGACGGAGGTGGAGGGGCCGAAGGTGAGCCTTGCGAGGGGCACCCCCAGGGCTTCCGCCCAGCCATCCCGGGCCCGGTCCATGGCCTCCCCGGCCTCCCGGGACGGCTCGAAGGGATTGTGCGGCTGCACCCGCAACCGCCGCTGGTAATCATCGAGGATCGCCAGCACCGGCTCGGCCACGAAGGTGCCCCCGGCGTTGGCACAGAACACCCGGTCACCGGCCTCGGCCAGCGCGGGGAATTGACTGCGCACCCAGGGCAGGTCGAGGGGAGCGGCGGGGGTTTGCGACATCAGGGGGCCTCCGGCCTGGCGCGTGGGCAGAAAAGATAGCACAGGGCCTGGGCCACTCCGTGATCTGCCCAGCCGATCATGGCGATGACGATTAGCTGTTTCACCGGCCCAGGGCCCATGACTATACTGGTTTCAAGGCGGGCGGAAAGCAGCCCGGCAACAGCAACAATCCGCCAACGGGAGGACACCATGGAACAGGTTGATATCGGTATCACAGCGCAGGATCGGGAGACCATCGCCGAGGGCCTGAAGCGGCTCCTCGCCGATTCCTACACGCTCTACCTGCAGACGCACAACTTCCACTGGAACGTAACGGGCCCGCAGTTCCGCGAACTGCACCTCATGTTTGAAGAGCACTACACGGAGCTTGCCACCGCCGTCGACGAGATCGCCGAGCGCATCCGCACCCTGGGTGCGGTCGCGCCGGGCACCTACCGGCAGTTCGCCGCCCTGTCGGCCATCAAGGAAGTGGATGACGTGCCGCCGGCCGCGGAGATGGTGGGCATTCTGACCCACGGCCACGAGCAGGTGGTGAAGACCTGCCGCGACGCCCTTGCCGCCGCCCAGGGGGCGGATGACGAGTCCTCGGCGGCCCTGATCTCCGATCGCATGCGCGTGCACGAGAAGACCGCCTGGATGCTGCGCTCCATGCACTGAGTAACAGGGCTCTAAGTAACAGGGCACTGGGCTGCAGGCCGCGAGCAGCAGGGGTTGCCCTCCGGCGTTGGGCGTGGTCGCTCCCGGCGCTGCCACCACAGGGGGCCGCCACCACACGAGACCGGCACCTGCTCCGGGCGCAGGTCTCGTTGGGCACGGCTGCCTCTCGCCGCCGGTCCGGCGCCGTGCTAGTGTCCTCGGCGCAGGGGTCCGCGGCATTGCGGCGCACTCCTGCTACCGGTATACCGACCCTGCCCCCAGCAAGGACCCGCCATGCGCCGCCTCGCCCTGCTCCTCGCCATCGCCGCCGCCATCGCCGTCTTTTTCAGTCTGGACCTCGACCGCTACCTGACGCTCGCCTACGCCCGTGACAGCGTCGCGCAGTTCCAGCAGCTGCGGGAGAGCGAGCCCCTGACGCTGGTGCTGGGCTACTTTGTCGTCTACGTAACGGTAACAGCCCTGTCCCTGCCGGGCGCCGCAATCATGACCCTCGCCGGCGGCGCGCTCTTCGGCCTCGGCCAGGGCACACTCATCGTTTCCTTTGCCTCGAGCATCGGCGCCCTGCTCGCCTTCCTCGTGGCGCGCTACCTGCTTCGCGCCACCGTGCAGGACCGCTTCGGCGACAGGCTCCGGGCCATCAACGACGGGGTTCGCCGGGATGGCGCCCTCTACCTGTTCACGCTGCGGCTGGTGCCGGTCTTCCCCTTTTTCATCATCAACCTGCTGATGGCACTCACGCCGATCCGCGCGGGCACCTACTACCTCGTCAGCCAGGTCGGCATGCTGCCGGCGACGGTCGTCTATGTGAATGCCGGCACGCAGCTGGGGCAGCTCGACAGCGCCAGCGGCATTCTCTCACCGGGGCTGATCGCCTCCTTCGCCCTGCTGGGCGTGTTCCCGCTTCTGGCCCGTAAACTGTCGGAGGCGCTGAAGCGTCGCCGCGTCTACCGTCGCTGGCAGAAGCCGAAGCGCTTCGACCGCAACCTGGTGGTCATCGGCGCCGGTGCCGCCGGCCTGGTCTCGGCCTACATCGCCGCAACGGTGCGCTCGCGGGTGACCCTGGTAGAGGCCGGCGCCATGGGCGGCGATTGCCTGAACACCGGCTGCGTGCCGAGCAAGGCCCTGCTGGCCAGCGCCCGCCTCGCTGCGCGCCTGCGTGACGCCGAGCGCTACGGCATCCGCCCGGCGGCGGCGCCGACGGTGGACTTCCCGGCGGTGGTGCGGCGCGTGCAATCGGTAATCCGCGCCATCGAGCCCCACGACAGCGTGGAGCGCTACGAGGGCCTCGGCGTGGAGGTGGCCCGGGGCTACGCCCGCATCGAGGATCCCTGGACCGTGGCCATCCGCGACGCGGAGGGCGGTGAGCAGCGGCTGACCACCCGTGCCATCGTCATCGCCGCCGGCGCCGCGCCGGTGGTACCGCCCCTGCCCGGCCTCGACGCTGTGGAGTGCCTGACCAGCGAGACGCTCTGGGACGCCATGGCCGGGCGCGACGCGCCGCCGGCGCGCATCGTGGTCCTCGGCGGCGGACCGATCGGCTGCGAGCTGGCCCAGGCCTTCGCCCGCCTGGGCAGCGCGGTCACCGTCATCGAGATGCTGCCCCGGCTGCTGGGGCGCGAAGACACGGAAGCCGCCGAGGCCATCGCCCGGGCCCTCACCGAGGACGGCATCACCCTGCAAACGGGACACCGCGCCCTGCGCTGCGAGCCCGGCGCCGACGGGGCAAGCGATGCGCTGATCACCGAGTGCGACGGCGTCGAACACCGCCATGACTTCGACACGCTGCTCTGCGCCATCGGGCGACGGCCGCGGCTGGAGGGCTACGGCCTGGAGGCTCTGGGCATCGACACCCGCGGGCCCCTGGTGGCCAACGACTACCTGGAAACCCTCTACCCGAACATCCTTGCCGCCGGTGATGCCGCCGGGCCCTACCAGTTCACCCACGTGGCCTCTCACCAGGCCTGGTATGCCGCGGTGAACGCACTCTTCGGCCAGTTCAAGCGCTTCGCCGTCGATTACCGGGTGATCCCCCGGGTGACCTATACAGACCCGGAGGTGGCCAGCGTGGGCCTCACGGAAGCAGAAGCGGCCGAGCGCGGCATCGCGGTCACCGTGACCCGCTACGGCCTCGACGACCTCGACCGGGCCATCGCCGAGGGCCATGCCCGCGGCTTTGTGAAGATCCTCACCGCCCCGGGCAAAGACCGGATCCTGGGCGCCACCCTGGTCGGTGACCACGCCGGAGAACTGCTGGCAGAGATCGTGCTGGCCATGAAGCACAAGCTGGGGCTGAACAAGCTCCTGGGCACCATTCACGCCTACCCGACCTGGGCCGAGGCGAACAAGTTCGCCGCCGGGCAATGGAAGAAGGCCCATGCGCCAGAGCGGGTACTCGCCCTGCTGGAGCGCTACCACCGCTGGCGCCGGGGCTAGGCAACCCGGTCGGACCCTGGCGCGGCCGGTCCAGGCCAGCCAGGCCGCGGCGGCCGGCGATGGCAGCAAACAGACTTTCGTCGTCCCTACCGGTCGTGACTGACCGCAGAGACAGCCGGCTGCATCGCACCCCCGGAAAACCCATGTTAACCTGTGGTTAATAGCGGTCTGGGTACCGCAGGCGCATTCCCCCGCCTGCTTTTATTCTGGCGGCTGCGGTATGCGGTCCTGTAGTGCAGGGAGCGCCGCGCATAAAAACCAACAATGCATGGTTATGGCTTCATTGTGCACGGTGTTCGCCCTATTTTTGTCCTGAGCCCGCGGCTGTCGCCGCGGCACCTGCTGCTCGCGCTGCTGCTCCCTCTTTTTTTCAGCGCCACCGGTACCCAGGCGCTCAACCGCAGCCCCAGCCAATTCCTCGTCGACCACTACGGCCGCGAGCAGGGGCTGCCTTCGGAGACCGTCTGGATGGCGCGCCAGGGCCCGTCGGGCTATCTCTGGCTGGCGACGCGCCGCGGCCTGGTGCGCTTTGACGGCCTGAAGTTCACGGTCTTCAACAGCGAGACCCACCCGGCTTTCAGCAACAGCGATGTGCGGGCGATCGAGTGGACCGTCGACGGGCAGCTCTGGATCGCCACCTACGGAGGTGGCGCCCTGCGCATGAACGGCGACCGTTTCACCCCGGTGACCAGCGACGACGGCCTCGCCAGCGACACGGTCTACGACATCCACGTTGCCGCCAACAGCTCGGTCTGGTTCGCCACCGGCGACGGCGTCAGCCGCTTCCGGGACGGTGAGTTTCGTTCCTGGGACCGGGCGGACGGCCTGGCCACCAACCGCAGCGTCAGGATCGCCGAGACGGCGGAAGGCACCCTCTGGTTCGGCAGCCTGACCAACGGTCTCAGTGTTTTCGATGGTGAGGCCTTCCGGACCGTTGGCGTCGCTGAGGGGCTGGATTCACCGGAGGTGCACCTGCTGCACCGCGACCGGGAGCTTGGCGTCCTTGCCGGGACCCAGCGCGGGGGCGCGTACCGCCTCGCTGACGATGGCCACATCCACCCGCTCGCGCTCGGCGACCCGCTCCCGGTGGAGACGCTCCTGCGGGACGGTGATAATACGCTGTGGCTCGGCACCTACGGCAAAGGACTCTGGCGGCAATGGGAAGACGGCCGGCGAAGCGCCTTCCCGCTGGCGGGCACCCAGCTCATCTTCGACCTCACCGAGGATCGGGACGGCAACCTCTGGGCGTCTACCGTGAAAGGGCTGTTCCGGATCCGCAGCAGTGCCTTTCTTCCCTTCGGTAAGGCCGAGGGCGTCTCGGACAGCACCTTTGTCGTCACCGTCGACAGCGAGGGCCACGCCCTGGCCGGCGCCGAAAACGCCGGCCTTTTCAGCATCGCTCCCGATGGCAGCACGCGCGAGCCTTTCCCGATACTCAGCGGTCAGAGCGTGTCGTCGCTGCTGCTCCGGGACAATGGCGAACTCTGGGTGGGCACCTTCGGCGACGGGCTGAAACGCTTCGCCGACAGCGCCGGCGGGCAGTTCCTCGGCACCGTCGACGGTCTCGCAGGCAAGCACATACTCGCACTGGTCGAGCGCCGGGACGGTAGCATCTGGGTTGCCTCCGACGGCGGCGTGGACCGCTGGCACGATGGCGTCGTGCAGCCGGCACCGGTGCAGCAGGCCGTCGCCGATACCCTCGTCCGGCACTTCCGGGAGACAAGCGACGGCACCCTCTGGCTCGGAACCAACGACGGCCTCTTCGCCTGGAACGGACGATCAGTGCAGCACTGGTCCGGCGACGACGGGCTCGCGGGTACTATCGTCATGGCGATCCACGAGGACCCGCGGGGCATTCTCTGGATCGGCAGCCGGGACGGCGGCCTGACCCGCCGCGAGGGCGATACGCTGTTCGCCTTCGGACCCGCACAGGGGTTACCGCAGCCCTCCGTACTGGCCATTCTCGATGATGGCGCCGGCCGGCTCTGGCTGTCCGGCGGTGAGGGACTGACCTGGGTCGAGCGCGACAGCCTCGACGCGGTGGCCCGGGGCGACGCGCAGGCCGTCCGGGCGCGTCTGCTGCGCGAGAGTGACGGGCTGCGCGCGGCGCAGTTCCAGGGCGGCTTCCAGCCGGCAGGAGCCAGGGGCCCGGACGGCCGCCTCTGGCTGCCGACCAACGGCGGGGTCGTCAGCTTCGATCCGTCGGCGGTACTGGCACCGGCGCCGCAGCTGCAGAGCCATATTGAAGCCGTGCGGGTGAACGGCGAGCCGGTGCCGCTTAGGCGCCCGCTCATACTCCCGGCCGACCTGAAGAGCCTCGAGATCGACTACACCGCGCCGCAGCTCTCCAATGCCGAGAGCCTCCGCTTCCGCTACCGGGTGGGTACCGCGGGCCCCTGGCAGGATGCCGGCGGTCGGCGCACGGCATACTTTACGTCGCTGCCCGCGGGCAAACAGCGCTTCACCGTGCAGGCGGCAGCCGGTCCCGGAGCGTTCCCCGAGACCAACGGCAACAGCGCCCGGCTGGTTCTTGAGCGCCGGCCGCGGTGGTACGAAACCCCCTGGGCGCCGCTCGGCGGCGTGCTCCTGCTCTGCCTTGCCTTCGCTCTTGCCTACCGCATCTTCGCCCGGCGGGCCCGGGACCGCGAGCAGCGCCTCGAGGAACTGGTCAACCGGCGCACGCAGGAACTGCAGGCAGCCCTGGCCAAGGTGGAGGAGATCTCACGGATCGACAGCCTGACGGGCGTTGCCAACCGACGGTATTTTGAAGAACGGCTGGCGGCCACCTGGAAGATGGCAGCGCGGGCGGCCCGGCCCGTGAGCGTCATCATGCTCGATATCGATCGCTTCAAGCAGTATAACGACAACCTCGGCCACCAGGCCGGCGACGAGTGCCTGCGGCAGCTCGCCGCGTCCCTTGGCAACAGCGGGGTCCTGCGCGATAACGACCTCGTGGCGCGCTACGGCGGCGAGGAGTTCGTGATCCTGCTCTATGATGCCGACGGCGATGGCGCAGCACGTGTCGCCCGGCGGATCATCGAGCACGTGGGCGCACTGAAGCTGCGCCATCCGGAGAGCGATATTTCCCCCTATGTCACCGTAAGCCTCGGCTGTGCCACGGCGCGGGCCGGCGAGCTGGACGACCCCTATGCGCTGGTGGACCGCGCCGACCAGGCGCTCTACGACGCCAAGCGCGCCGGACGCGGCCAGCTGAAGGTCTTCGCGGACGTCAGCTGAACGCCGCGGTCCCGGGCTAGCGCCGGGCGATCGCTGTGCTGTCGACGGTATAGCGGCGCAGGGTCTGGCGGGCTTCCGCCACGGCGGCGGCGAGGGAACGCTCACCGCTGGCCAGCGCATCGGCATGGCCGAGAAAAGCCGCGTACATTTCTTCCGGTTCGCCCGCCAGCGTGAGGCCGATTTCACCCTGCTCCTGCTCCAGGCGCGTCCACAGCCCGCGCACGGCCTCCCAGTAGGCGGCGGTTTCCTGCCAGTAGTCCTCGGCCACCGCTACGGCGAACGTGTCGCTGTGCAGGTAACGGTTGACACCGACTTCGCGCACCAGCGGTGCCGCAGCACCTTCAGCACCTTCGCCGAGGCGCAACTTGGTGTTGTCCTGTTCGTGCACCCAGCCACCGGGGACGAGGGCGTGGCGGTTCACCGCGCGGATCGCATCGTAGTCCTCGCGCTTGGTCGCGTCGCGACGCGGCAGGGGCCGCAGGGAGGGCTCCGACGTCCAGGCGGCCGTGCCCTGATCATGGCGCCAGTCGCCGAGGGCCGCGTAGCGGGGGCTGTCGTCGACCTGATACACAAACTGGGCCCAGCGTCCCGCGGCTTCCTCGGGCCCCAGGTCCCGGCGGCGCCAGCGGTTGTTGCCGATGAAGTCGAGCACGTAGTCCGGCTCGTAGACCCATTTCTGGCGCCAGTGCTTGATCGGCAGGTGCCTGCCGTCGGCGCCGACCACCAGGATATGCTGCAGCTCGATCACCCGGGGCTCATCGCGGATAACGCGCACGACCTCGAAAGCGCCGGAATGGTAGGGCTCCTTCGGCGTGTAACCCGCCTCAAAGCTCACCGTCTCCCGGAAGTCGAAGGTCACCGCGTAATCGCCGGTCATGGCGAGAATCGCTGTCCTGTCCGCGGCAGGGGCTGCCGCCCCGGCGCTGCGCAGTTCGCTGCCCGCACAGCCGCCGAGCGCAAGGAAAATAACGCTCGCCAGCAGTCCCGCTGCGAGCGCCAGGGGGCGCCGCGGCCCGGTTGTCATAGCTGTCATTGGCAATCTCCTTGTCGTCGCCGCCCCGGTGCGCGGCAGCTTTTCTGAAAAGATAGTAACTATAATACGAATCATTATTGTTCAGGTTAATGGCTTTTGCAAGGCAGCGTGAAGGGGACATAACCCTGACACAGGTCATGCACCGTCGAGGCGTCCGTGGGACACTGGCGCATCGCCACGTAGAGGGAGGATCCATGGACAGCTTCGCGAAGAAATATCTCATCGGCCTGGTTGCCGTGATCATCATCGCCGCCGGCTACTGGTACCTGAACCGGGACACACGGGTGGCAGACCTCAACGCCATGCTCGCAGCTGACGCGGACCTTGCCGATTACCCCTACCCTTTCCGGGTGCAGAGCCTGTCGAACGGCATCGCCATCATGGGCAGCCCGCGGACGGCGGAGGTCCCGGTCATGCAGTTTCTGCGCACGGCGTTTCCGGCGCTGCGCAAGACGGCCGTGGACGACCCCGCAATGATGGCGGCCCAGGACAGGCTGGTGGACAAGCAATCGCGGGCGGCGGAGCTGGTCACCAGCGAGGCTGATGTCCAGGCCGTGCGCTGGGAACTGGATGAGCGCTGGTACAACGAACAGGGCGTCTTCCTGAACCGCTGACGCTGCGAAGATCCTCGCAGCTATTGACCGTCAACGTCCGTCGGCGAAGGCCTCCATGGCCCAGGCCACGCGCTCGGCGGGCCCGGGCCGGCGCCGGTCAGCCAGGGCTTCCACGCGGCGCAGCCGGGGCAACAGCCCGCAACCGTTAGCGATCTGGATAGCCAGGCCGGGGCGGGCATTCAGCTCGAGAAGCATCGGGCCCTGCTGCCGGTCCAGCACCAGGTCGACGCCGAGATAGCCAAGACCGGTCATCTCGTGGCAGCGCGCCGCCAGCACCAGCAGCTCCCGCCAGCCCGGAACCTTGATGGCGTTCAGGGGACGGCCTGTATCCGGGTGCAGCGTCAGCGGCTGACCGAACTGCACGGCGCGCAGGCAGCGGCCACTGTCCAGCGCCAGGCCGACCCCCACGGCACCCTGGTGCAGATTCGCCTTGCCGTCGGAGTCGTGCGTGGAGAGACGCACCATGGCCATGACCGGGTAACCCTGAAACACCACCACCCGGATATCGGGGACGCCCTCGAAAGAATAGCCGCTGAAACAGTCATCGGCGCTGATCAGGTCTTCCACCAGCACGGCGTCGGGGTTGCCACCCAGCGAGTAGAGCCCCGCGAGCGTGTTCGACAGGTGGCGCTGCAGATCGGCGAGGCCGACACGGCCACCGGAGGCCTTCAGCCACTCCTCCCCGTCGCGGCGCAGGATCACCCAGATGCCCTTGCCCCCGGAGCCCTTGGCGGGCTTCATGGCAAAGCCTTCGAGTGCTGCCAGGCGACTCCCCGCACGGCGCACCTGGTGCTGGGCGCGGAGCACCAGACGCAGCGCCGGTGTCGGCACGCCGTAGTCTTCGGCCAGGAGCTTGGTACGCAGCTTATCGTCTACCAGGGGGTAGCGGGAGCGCTCGTTGTAGCGCTGGATAAAGGCAAGATTGCGCGCGTTCATGCCCAGCATGCCATAGCGCTCCAGGCGCTGCGGCGAGACCCAGCGCCTCACCGCCACTCGTCCTCAATGGCATGGAAGCGGCGCAGCTCCGACAGCTTATAGCCGGTGTACTGCCCCATGGCAAGAATCGCCGCCAGCAGCACCAGGTTCAGCTCCGGGAAGTTGAAGGTGAGGTGCTGCACCAGCGGCCAGCGCATGAGCGCGAAGGCGGCCACGGCGACCACCAGGCTGCCGGTACCCTGGACCAGGACCTCGCGCACGCCTTCCTCCTCCCAGAGGATGCTCATGCGCTCAATGGTCCAGGCGATGATGATCATGGGGAAGAAGGTAATCACCATGCCGGTGCTGTAGCCGAGCTGATAACCGACAATGCTCAGCGCAGAAATAATGAAGATCACCAGCACGATGAGCGTCGCGATGCGGGCGACCAGCAGCAGGTTCAGCCGCGACAGATAGCCACGCATGAGCAGGCCCAGGGCCACCACGGAAATAAAGCTCGCCAGCCCCGGCAACAGCGAGGTCTGCAGGAAGGCGAGGGCGATGAGGATGGGCATGAAGGTGCCCGCCGTGCGCACGCCCACGATCACTCGCATGAACACCACGACCATGGCGCCGAGGGGCAGGAGCAGGAGCATCCGGAACATGCCCTGCTCCTCGATGGGCAGACTGTGCAGACCCACTTTATAGAAGGCGCTGCCGCCGGCCGCGGCCCGGGCCAGGGTCTCCGCCGGCACGGACTGGCGCAGCATGGAGAAGGTGACCCGGGACTGACGGGCACCACTGACGTCGATGAGCGAGCGGCCCTTGCGGTGCCACAGGAGCAGGTCCTCCGGGACACCGGCGGTGCCGGTCTGCGGGTCAATGAGCGCCCACTCGCCGGCTGCGAAGACCTCGACCATGGGCAGCAGATCCTGGCGCCGGCGCGCATCCTCGAGCTGCAGCGCGAGCACCTGCCGGGCCGGAACACCGGCATCGTTGAGCAGCTTGTTAAGCAGGGCGGCGCGGGATTCAGCCTGGCCCAGGAGCAGGGCAGCGTTCTGGTCGCCCTGGGGGGCCGCGATGAGCTTGACCAGCTCCCGGGCGAGGCTTAGCGGGTCACTGCTTGTCTCCTGCGCCCGCGCCAGCAGTTCCGCCGCTGCGGTGCCCTGGACCTCGCTCCAGAACACGGACTCGGGACGCGGCAGTTCCGGCGGTGGCGCCGCCGGAGCGCGGGGCCGCGGCAGGAACTGTGCCGAGTAATAAAGCGACTGGGGGCCGGCTGCCTCCCGCCGGGTCCACTCGGCCCGCCGCTCGCCACCATTTTCCACGATCGAAAAGCCGTAGCCCGGGGAGGCAGCCTGCTCCTGGGTCACGGTGAACTGCGGCAACTCCTCGGGCACCGACAGGCTCACAGTCACCGCTTCGCCGAGGGCAACGAGATCCACCCGGGCCTCCACCTGCCAGACCGAGCGCTCCTGGCCCGGCAGGAAGGGCGTACCTGTCTCCAGGAAGCGGAGTACGGCGATCAGTACGCCGGAGGCGGCGAGGAGCGCCACCGTCGTAAAAAAGGTGGCACGGGGGTTCACGGCCGGGTCGAGCCGGGTCCGCGATAGGGCGCGATATTGGACTGGCCCACGTCGACGATCATCAGATCCTTGAGGATGTTGCGCCCGACGAGCATCTGGAAATCGAGGTGGCTGCGGTCACTGAGGGTGAACTCGGCCAGTTGCCGCACGTGCCCGAGCACAATACCGAGCTCGATGACCACCCGGCGCTCGGCCTCCTGCGAGGACGACTGGAGAATGCGTACCACGCGCGCCACGGGCCGTTCCAGGGCCAGCGGCTCGCCGCTGGCCGGGTGAACGAGGTCGAAGCGGACCCATTGGTCGCCGTCGCGCTCGAACTCGCGGATGTTGCGTGCGTCCAGGGACGCCGTCTCGGCACCGGTGTCGATGCGCGCCGGCAGAGCCAGCTGCAGGTCCTCGATCCAGACCTCTTCCCGGCGCCCGATCAGGAGCTTCTCTCCCGGCACGGCCTCGCCCTCGTCGCAGGCCGGTGCCGGCAGCGGCGCCGGCTGCTCCCGGGCCAGACGCTCCTCGAGGCCGGTGAGGCCTGCACGCAGCGCGGCCAGGTCATCGCCCCAGGCGGCGCAGGACTCGCGCAGGGCATCGCGGGCGCCGCGCACCGCCGCCAGCTCTCCGACACAGGCCTCGGCCCGGGCGCGCTCGTCGGCGCAGCTGTCCTCGGCGGGTGCCGGTGTATCGACGGCAACCGGCGCCAGCAGTTCACAGCCGCCGAGGGCCAGAGACGTGGCCAGCAGTAGCGCCAGGCGGGCGCATCGACCCATGATGTGTTCTCCGCTGCGCAAATGCACCTGCAATGATACCCGCCAGCCCGCGACGGCTACAGCGTGGCCAGCATCTCCTTGAGAAAGGGCTGCAGCTCGGTCGCTTCCCCCGCGGCAATGCGATTCGCCCAGTCCGGGTTGGCGATCATCGCCCGCCCCACGGCGACGAGGTCGAACTCCTCGGCTGCCAGCCGCGCCAGCAGGTCGTCGAGATCGGCCGTAGCCGCCTCGCGGAAGGTCTGCTCGCCGGACGCGGGGATGAAATCGGCATCCAGGCCGACGCTGCCCACAGTGATCGCCGGCTTGCCCGTGATCTTGCGCGTCCAGCCCGCCAGGTTCAGCTCGCTGCCGGCGAACTCAGGCTCCCAGAAGCGCCGCTGGGAGCAGTGGAAGATATCCACCCCGGCGTCCGCCAGCGGCAGCAGGAAGCGCTCCAGCTCTGCCGGCGTTTCCGCCAGCCGCGCGCTGTAGTCCTGCTGCTTCCACTGGGACCAGCGCAGGAGCACCGGGAAGGTCGGGCCGACTGCGGCGCGCACGGCCTGGATGATCTCGAGGGCAAAGCGCAGGCGTTTTTCCAGGGAGCCGCCATACTCATCGTCGCGCTGGTTGGTGCCGGCCCAGAAGAACTGGTCGATGAGGTAGCCGTGGGCGCCGTGCAGTTCCACCGCGTCGAAGCCGTAGGCCTTCGCCGCGGCGGCCCCCTCGGCAAACGCCGCGACCACCGCGTCGATATCCTGCTGGGTCATGACGTGCCGGTTGACCTTGCCGGGCACGTTCATGCCCGACGGCGTGTGCCCCGGCACCGGCCCCTCGGGCATGACCCCGGCGCGGCGCATGCCGCCGCAGTGCCAGAGCTGCGGCGCAATCTTCGCACCGGCTTCGTGCACTGCCTCGGCCACACGGGCCCAGGCAGCGAGCCGCTCCTCGCCGTAAAAATACGGCACATCCGGGTAGCCGTTGGCCGCCGGGTGGTTGATGCAGGTACCCTCGGTAATGATAAGCCCCGCACCGCCGGCCGCGCGCCGCCGGTAGTAGTCGACGACGTTGTCTCCGGGGCTGTTGCCCCGAGACTGGTTGCGGGTCATGGGAGCCATGACCACGCGGTTGCGTAGCGACAGCTGGCCGTGGCGGAACGGACGAAAAAGGGCGTTCATTGCGGGCATACGCGGGCCTTGGGATGACTCATGAAAAGACGGCTGGGGCCAGATACTGAGCGGACGCCGAAGGATACGTCATGGCCCGAAAAAAGGCCAAGGGCGCCGATCCGTCGCGGCGCCCCCTGCGTAGCCCACCCACAGCCCCTTGGGAGCGCCTGATGCGCCGACTCTACTGGTTCCAGAACGATCTTCGCCTCGCTGACAACCCGGGGCTCACCGCTGCCGCCGAGGGCGACCAGCTACTCCTGCTGTATCTGCGGCCGCGGCAGCGCCCCTGGTGCCACCAGCACAGCCTCGGGCCGCAGCGGGAACGCTTCCTCGTGGAGTGTGTGCGCGCCCTGCGCGAGGAGCTCGCAGCCTTCGGCCAGGAGCTGCTCGTGCTGGACGGGTCACCGGAGCTGGTCATTCCCCAGCTGGTCGAGCAGCTGCGCATTGACCGGGTGGACATGACGCGAACCCCCGGCGCCTATGAAGACGCGGCGGTCGCGAGGCTCCAGCGCACCCTCCCCATCCCCGTGCAGGTGCACCAGGCGAACACCCTCTTCGCCGAGCGCTCGCTGCCCTTCCCCCTGGCTGCGCTGCCGCCGCAGTTCACGCCCTTCCGCCGGGCCGTCGAGGCCGTGGCGCCGCTGGCACCGCTGCCGGTGCCGGCGACCCTGCCGCCCCC
>NZ_KN234799.1 GCF_000764025.1 Pseudohaliea rubra DSM 19751
CCCGTCAGGGCCGCGCGGCGGCCAAGGCCGACGCCTTCGCCGACCCCGCGCGGCGCCGCGACTGGGAGACCCTGCTGGCCGTGAAGACGCTGCGCCAGGAACCCGCCGTGGCAGGCGCCGCGCCGAACTACCGGGTCCGGCCCCTGGCAGTTCCGAACGACGAGCTCCTCAACCTCCAGTGGCACTTTACCCAGCTGCGCCTGCCCACGGCCTGGGACACGAGCACCGGCGAGCCGGATATTATCGTCGCCGTGGTCGATACCGGTATCCTCGCCGGCCACCCGGACCTCGCGGGCCAGCTGGTCGATGGCTATGACTTCATCCGCGATCCGGAGGTGGCCGCGGACGGTGACGGCATCGACGCGGACCCGGAAGAGGTAGCAAACCCGACAGAGCCCGAGCCGGTGGCTTTCCACGGCACCCACGTCGCCGGCACCATCGCCGCCCGCGGCAACAACAGGATCGGCGTCGCCGGTGTGGCGTACGGCAGCCGCGTCATGCCCCTGCGTGCCCTCGGCGCCACCACGGGCACCAGCTACGATGTCGCTCAGGCGGTGCGCTACGCCGCCGGCCTGCCCAATGACTCCGGCGAGGTGCCGGCGCAACCGGCGGACATCATCAACCTGAGCCTCGGAGGCGAGGGCTTCAGCCAGGTCGCCCAGGACCTGTACCGGGACGTCCGCGACGCAGGCATCCTGCTGGTGGCCTCTGCCGGCAACGAGGGCAGCGACACCCCGGGCTACCCGGCCGCCTACGACGGCGTGATCGCCGTGGCCGCCGTGGACGCTCAGCGCGAGGCAGCGGACTACACCAACTTCGGTCCACATATCGACATCGCGGCGCCCGGCGGCGATACCAGTGCGGACCTTACCGGGGACGGCTTTCCCGACGGCATCCTCAGCACCGGTCGAAGCGGCGAGGACTTTGCCTACACCTTCCTTCAGGGCACCTCCATGGCCGCACCGCACGTCAGCGGCATGCTCGCCCTGATGAAGAGCATCAATCCCGACCTTACACCGGCGGCCATCGACCGGCTGCTGCAGGACGGGGAGCTGACCTCGGACCTCGGCGAAAGCGGGCGCGATGACCGCTTCGGCTACGGCCTGGCCAATGCCGGACGCGCGATGGCCGCCGCCCTGCGCAGCACCGGCATTGCCGTGGAGGAGCCGCGCGAGGTTCTCGCCAGCGCCCGCACCCTCAACTTCGGCAGCATCCTGGATAACCTGCAGGTGACCATCGATGGCAGCGGCGGCGCCGTGGTCACGGGTATCAGCAGCGATGCACCCTGGCTCCGCGCCAGCGCCGAGAATACCGACGCCGACGGTCTCGGCCGCTACCGGCTTACCGTAGATCGCAGCGCCCTTGCGGCGGGAGTCTATGCGGCCGAACTGCGCGTGGAATCCAACGCCAACCCGGTGCTTATTGACGTCATCGCCTCGGTAGCCGGGTCCACCCAGGCGGATCTGGGCATCGTCTATATTCTGCTTTACGAAGCTGCCATCGATACCGTGGTGGCCCAGACCTCCACGCGCTTCGAGAACGACAATTACGCCTTCACGCTGCCGGAGGTGGCGGCGGGCACCTACCAGCTCTTCGCGGGAACGGATTTCGACAATGACCTGCTCATCTGCGACCCCGGCGAGGCCTGTGGCGCCTTTCTCACCGTCGATCAGCCCATAACCATCGAAGCGGACAGCGATCGCGAAGACCTCGTATTCTCTATTGAGTACCAGGTGGTCATTCCCTCGGTGAGCGCCGCAGCCAGCGGCGCGGGGGACAGCGGCCTGCCGCGAAAACAGCTCTGACGAGGAACCGGACCATGCTGACCCTGCTCCCGAGGCGCGCCCTGCAGCTGCTTTTTCTGGCGTTTGCGCTAACCGCCTGCGGCGCGGAAGCGCCACCGGACGACGGCCCTGTGGCACTTGCCGACAGTACCGCGACCGGCAAAGGCCTCGCGGCAGCCAGCGCCGACGAGGCCCGGGCGGCCCTCGACAGCAGCGACCTCGACGACAGCAACCTGGATGACAGCGACGCCCCGGACAGCAGCGCCCTGGCTTTCACCCGCCCGTGGCTCGGCGACCTCGACGGTATGGAGGAACGCCGGCTGGTCCGGGTGCTCACGGTCTACGGCCCGGGGCGCTTCTACCTCGACGCGGGACGCGGCGCGGGCCTCGTGGCAGAGCTGGCGGAGCGCTTCGAGGACCACCTCAACGACCAGCTCGACCGGGGCCATCTGCGGGTGAATACGGTGATCATCCCGGTCGCCCGCAACGAACTCGTGCCGGCTCTCCTCGCCGGTCGCGGCGACATCATCGCGGCCGGCCTGACCATCACCGATGCGCGGGCCGAAGAGCTGGAGTTCAGCATCCCCACGAGCAAGGCGCTGAACGAGATCCTGGTCACGGGCCCCGGCGCCCCGCCGGTTGCTGGCGTCGAGGACCTCTCGGGCCGGACCGTCTATCTGCGTCTGACGAGCAGCTACGCCGAAAGCGTACGCCAGCTGAACGAGCGCCTGGCATCGGCCGGGAAGGCGCCGGTGAAGATCGAGCCCATGCCGGAAAGTCTGGAGGACGACGATCTGATCGAAATGGTCAACGCCGGCCTGCTGCCCTGGGCAATCGTTGACGAGTACAAGGTACAGCTCTGGGAGGGCGTTTTCACCGACCTGACGCCGCGGCCGGATATCACCTTCCGCAACGCCGGGCGCCTGGCGTGGGCCATGCGCAAGGACAGCCCGCTGCTGAAAGCAAGCGTCGATGCCTTCCTGCGCAGCAACCGTGAGGGAACGCTCATCGGCAACGTGCTGCGCAACCGCTATGTCCGTGACTTCGACTGGGCCGCCAATGCTCTCGGCGACGCAGACTATGCCCGCTTTGAGGCCCTCGAGGGTATCTTCCGGCGCTATGGAGAGCGCTACGGGATCGAGCACCTCATGGCCGCGGCGCAGGGTTACCAGGAGTCACGGCTGGACCAGAGCGTCCGCTCCCATGCCGGCGCTATCGGCATCATGCAGGTGCTGCCCACCACGGCGGCGGACCCGAACGTCGACATTCCCGACATCAGTAGCGAGGAGAGCAACATCCACGCCGGCATCAAGTACATGGACTTCCTTCGCAGCCGCTATTTCGATGATCCGGCGATCAGCGATCTGGACAAGCTGCTCCTCTCCCTGGCCGCCTACAACGCCGGTCCGGCCCGGGTGCGCAGCCTGCGCCGGACCGCCGGCGCCGAGGGCTATGATCCGAACGTTTGGTTCGACAATGTCGAGGTGATCGCCGCCCGGGAAATCGGCCGGGAAACGGTCCAGTACGTCACCAACATCTACCGCTATTACCTGACCTACCGGATGGTCGCAAGCCAGGCGCTCACGCGCCGCGCGGCGCGCCAGGACGCCGGCCTGCAGTAAGGGCATGGAACAGCGCGCCGCCGGCCGCACCGGCGGCGCCCTGCACCAGCAGCCCGTCAAGGCTGCGGGTGGCGGCGATGCCGCTGACGCCGAGCACTGCCTTCATGATGAGATGCAGCGCCAGCACCGCAGCAAAGCCTGCAGTCAGATACCAGACAAAGCGCGCAGCGGGGACAAGGCGGGCGAGGCCGGCAGCGGCCGGCAGACCGAGCGCAAACGCCACGGCCAGCAGCGGCAGGTAGCTGGCTGCAAGCCCGGCGAAATCCTGCAGCGTCGTTTGCAGGCGCAGGGACCAGGGCACGGTCGGGCCGAGCGCCACGACTTCCTGCAGCACGAACTGCGTCGCTGCAATGCTGCCGAGGCCATAGGCGAGACCTAGCGCAGCGAAAAAAGCGGCGAGAATACGCAACATGGGCTCGGGACTCCGGCGACAGCAGTCAGCTTCTTCTGCCCGCTATAATGACGACATCGACCCGCCTTGGAAAGTCGCCATGCCCCGCACGCTGCCCCTGCTCCTGGCGCTCTGCCTTCTGGCCACCGCCGCGGCCCGTGGCGCGCCCTACCGTCTCGAAACAGTCGCCAGCGGGCTCCATCACCCCTGGTCCCTGGCCCAGCTCCCGGATCACAGCTTTCTGGTGACCGAGCGTCGCGGCCGGCTGCTGCACGTCGGCCCGGACGGGGAGCGGCAGGCCCTCACTGGCGTGCCCGAGACCTACGAGGCCGGCCAGGGAGGCTTCTTCGACGTCATGCTGCACCCAGGCTTCGACGACAACCGCCTGGTGTACCTGAGCTACGCCGCCGGCGGCCTCGGGGCCAATGCGACGGCGATTTTTCGCGGGCGGCTCACGGCCACGGGCCTCGCCGACGGCGAGGAGATCCTGCGGGTACAGCCGCTCAAGGACACGCCCCAGCACTACGGCGGCCGCCTCGCCTTTCTGCCCGACGGCAGCCTGCTGCTGACCACGGGAGAAGGCTTTGATCATCGGGAGGCGGCCCAGAATCCGGCAAGCGAACTCGGCAAGGTACTGCGCATCAGCGACGACGGCAGCGTGCCCGCCGACAACCCCCTTGTCGCAGCCGGTGCGCAGCGCGTGTGGACCCTGGGCCACCGGAACCCCCAGGGCATGGTGGTAGACGCGGACAGGGGCGTGGTGTGGCTCCACGAACACGGTCCGCGCGGCGGCGACGAGGTGAACCGTCTACTCCCCGGGGAGAACTACGGCTGGCCCGCGGTGACCCATGGCATCGACTACAGCGGCGCGACAATCTCACCCTACAAGCACTGGCCAGGCCTGACCGACCCGGCCCATGTTTGGGTACCCAGCATCGCACCGTCGGGCCTGGCTCTCTACCAGGGCGATCGCTTCCCGACCTGGCGGGGCGACCTGTTCCTGGGCGCGCTCGTGGACCGGGAGGTACGCCGTCTCGACCTGGAAGACGGCATCATCGTCGGGGAGGAGCGCCTGTTCGGGGAGCTCGGGGAACGGATCCGTGATGTGCGCAGCGCGCCGGACGGCTTCCTGTACCTGCTGACCGACAGCGAGGCCGGAAGGCTGGTGCGGGTGCGGCCGGCGCAGGGCACCGACCACTGACGCTGCGGGCGTTGCCCGCAGCGTCAGAGCTCGAGGGTCAGCTGGCTGCCGCTTTCCGGGGCGCTGCTGCGCGCTTTTTTGCAGCGGGAGCCTTCTTGCTGGCAGGGGCCTTCTTCCTCGCCGGGGCCTGTTTACGAGCAGTACTCCCGGGTGTCGCTTTTTTGCTGGCCGGTGCCTTTTTCCTGGCCGGTGCCTTGCGCGTCGCTTTCTTCTTCGTCGGTGCGGCCTTGCCGGCGGCCTTCTTGCGGGCCGGTGCCTTCTTCTCCGCGGCGGCCTTCTTCACCGCTGGTGTCTTTTTCCGCGCCGCCGTACGCGAGCCCCGCGCGCGGGCCGCTTTCTCGACCATCTCCGCAGCACGCTCCGCCGCCTCAGCCTTGCGTGCCTCGAGCACCAGATCTGCGCGGATCGGCACCAGCTTCTCGGCATAATCATAGGCGGCACGGGCCATGCCTGCGATCGTTTCGGCCAGGTCCTGCACCTGCTTTACCAGCTCGTCCACCCGTTTCTGGTTGGTACTCGTTGCTTTCGAGCGCAGCGCTGCGCGCGCCTTGCTCAGGCGGGTACTCGCCTGATCGTGCTTCTTGCGCGCCGTGTTGAGGTCGCGCTTTAGCCTGGTGTGGGCTTTTTCGGTCTCGGCAAGGAGGCGCGCGCGCAATTTCTCAACGCGCTTGTTTGCCTCTTCCGCCATCCTCGTGGCCTGTGCGAGTTCTTTTTCCAGCATGGCCTGCTTGCTCCCTGTTATCAGAATCGGTACCGCGCCTTCAGTTTAGGAGCAAAGCCCCTGCTTGTAACGGGCATTTTTTGGTTCATCGTAGCTTACCGGGAGGCAGCCCTGCCTGACCGGGGCGCTGCTCGAGAGTCATGCATCGCAGTATTCCGGACCGGCTGCGGGAGGGTGCCCCCAGTCGCTCCACGATATTCGCTTGATGGGGACACCCTCCCGCAGCCGGCCCTACCGTCCCGGGTCTCTGCTGAGCCCGAAGAACGCGAGGTGCCGGGGGTGAGCGCGGGTGGTCCGTGCGCAGGCCGACGACCGGGGTTACACTCTGCCCCACGGGGTGAGGAGGCACTGAGCATGACCGATGAGGCACCGGGACGGCGCATCCGTGCACCGAAGGCAGTACGCAGAAAGCTGCGCGAGGCAGCCATCGCGAAGGTGCGCCAGGACATGATCCACGCGGGTCGCACGGAAGCGGACTACAGCGCCGAGGACCTCGAATACCTCGTCGCCGAAAAGGAGAAGGAGCTCTGGTCAGGCCTCGGATGGAAGGGCTTCGGCGTCGCCGCCCTCCTTCTCGGCATCAACATCGGCATCTGACCGTGTCGCTCTTTCGCATCGTCAAGTATTCTTCGCTGCTGTTCTTCCTGCGGCGCTATCGTGGCCGTATTTTTCGTGTCCTGGCCGTACTGCTCTTCGCCCTTGTGACCAACGTGCTCTACCAGGACGTCGCCCACTACCTGCAGCTGCGGCACCCCGGGGCCCTGGTCTGGGCCCTCGCGGGCAAGATCCTCATCGTCTACGGAGCGCTGGCTTTCGTGCTCTGGCAGTTCCGCCCCGTCCGGGAGGCAGAGCCGCCGGCGGCGACCACTGCGACCAAGGCCGGCGCAAGGGCGGCACCCGCCAGGGAGCAGTCCCCGGCGTCGCCGGACCGGCTTTCGGCCCTGGCAGACCTCGAGCACCACGACCGGCTTCGCAGCCGCTATGACGCCGTGCTCGAGGCGCGGGGGAAAGCGCCTAGAAATCCAGAGTAAAACGCGCGCCCCAGGTTCGCGGCGCCTCCAGGGAGGCGGTAGCCGCATCCGGATTCGCGGGCAGATTGCTGCCGCCGGCGGTGGCGGCAATCACCGCCTCGTTCTCGATGTTGCGCACCCACAGACCCATGCTCCAGCCCTCGCCGGCGGGGTACCAGGTGAGCTGGGCGTTGCTCTTGCGCGCCGCCCGCTGCCTGCCGCCGGGCGTGTGCGAAAAATCCGCCCAGAAGCTGCTCTCGTAGCGCGAGCTGAGAACGGCCCGCAACCGCCCGCCGGCTAAGGCCATATCGTGGTGGTAGCGCGCCACCAGCGACCATTCGGGGGCATACTGGGCGCGGAAGCCGTCGTAGCTCGCGGTACCATCCGGCAGGTCGAAGTCTGTGTATTCGGCATCGATCCAGGCGCCGGAGAGGCTGAGGCCGCTCCTTGCCGTGGGCTGCAGCTCCAGTTCGAACTGCACGCCACGCACCTCTGTCTGGTCGACGTTAAAGGTCTCGGTGGCATTGAGCACCGTGTTGTAGGCGGAGCCAAAGAGGCCGGCATAGTCGTAGTAAAACGCCTCAACACTGCCGCGGACTCCACCGCCGGCACTGCTGCCCTTAAGGCCGAGCGCGTAGCTCACGAGCTCGGCCTCATCGACGGTGTTCGGCTGCGCAGCAGTCCCGGCATAAGGGTTGAAGGTGCCCGGCATGTAGCCGGTCTGTACGGTGCCGTAGGCCACCAGGCCACTGCCGATATCCCGGCTCAGAGCCACCTTGAGGTCCAGGTGGTCATACTCACCGTCGCCGTCGGCCTCAAAGGGCGCAAGACCTGCGCCATCGAAGAAACGCCCGGCGCCGCTGCGGCGGTCACTGCTAAGACGCCCGCCGAGGGTCAGACGCCAGACATCACCCAGGGCAAGCTCGACCTCACCGAAGGCCGCAAGGCCTTCGATGCGATTCTCATCGACAATACTCACAGGCACCGGCAGGCCTGCGGGGCCCGGCAGGGCCACGGTGTCGAAGCCGCCGAAAATGAAGTAGCCGTCGCTGTCCATGCGGTAGGCATAAAGGCCCGCGAGCCAGTCGCCCCAGCCTGCGCTACCGAGGAGACGCAGTTCGTGAATCTGCTGCTGATAGCTGTCGGTCTTATTCGCCGGGAAAGCGCCGAGCCAGTAGTTGCTGGAAACCGCAAAGTCCGTGAACGCCGGCAGGTAGCTGAGCGTGAGCGTTGGCGACAGGCGATAGCTGAACTCGCCGCCGGCAAGGAGATTCTTGTAGTCCCGGTACTCCTCCGCCTGGGGCTGGCCGAAGGGAAGGAAGCCGGCCCAGGGTTCGGGAAAGCGGTCGTTCCAGGGGTCGCTGCGCAGGTAGCTGTCCGGTGAAAGTTGTCCGCTGCGAGGGTCCGCACCCTTCACCACCAGGTTCGGCGGGCTGCCGTCCATAGCTGCGATATTAATCCAGCCGTAAGCGCTGAAACGGTCCCCGGGGGTCCAGGCGAGAGACAGGCGGCCGGCGAGATTGTCCAGGGCGTCGGCACCGCTGGCGAGATAGCCGTCCCGCTGCTGGTAGTCCGTGGCCAGGCGCAGCGTGAGATCACGTCCCGCAGCGACATCTCCGGCCGCACTGACGCGCCGGCTGTCGTAGTTGCCCGCCTCCAGCAGCAGGTAGCCGGGGTTGCCGTCTGCGGGCCGGGCGAAACTGGCATTGACCACGCCGCCGAGCGTACTGCGGCCGTAAAGCGTCCCCTGCGGCCCGGGCAGCACCTCAAGCTGCGTCAGGTCAAAGAGCGCCGTGCTGTTCGCTTCCCGCGGCACATACACGCTGTTCAGATGCAGCGAGCTCGGCGGGTCAAGCTGGGGAAAATCCAGGGTCGAGCCGATGCCGCGGATATACACCTGCGTGGAGGTGTTTTCCTGCTGTAGCCGCATGGCGGGTAGCAGTGCCTGAGCGGCGCGGATATCGCCGACACCCTCGTCGCGCAGCAGTCCTGCGTCGAAAACCGCCACGGTGCCGGGGACATCCAGACGGGTGGCGTCCCGCTTGCTGACGGTGATGACGATCTCTTCCAGCAGGGGCAGATTTTCAGCCTGGCTCGTGGCGGCAAGGGCGACCACGGCACAGGTGAGGAGACGGCGGGGCATCCGTATTCCTCCCGGTCAGTGAGCGAGAGCGCATTAGACCGAAGCCCGGCACCCGCCGCCTTGCGCTGGGTCAAGGACCGGTCGGCTGGCAGCGGGGGCATCGATAAAGGCGCCGCCCGCCCTGCGCCTTGCGTTCCACCTCACCGCCACAGCGGTAGCAGGGGAGCCCATCGCGGTCAAAGACAAAGAAACGCCGCTGCTCCCGGGGCAGGCCCTCACGTTCAAGGCGGGCGGCAAGGCGCGGCGGCAGCACGATCCCCGCCGTCTCATAGCTGCGCCGACTCACCGCCAGCGTCGCCCGGGCCAGGCGCCCGCGCTCACCACGCCCGAGCTCCCCCGCCCGCAGCAATGGATCCAGCCCCGCCGTAAAGAGGATTTCCGCCCGCAGGTAATTGCCCACGCCGGCAAGAAAGGCCTGGTCGAGGTAGAGATCCGCAAGACGCCGGCGTGCGAAGCGGGCCGCGCCGAGGCGCGCCGCCACGGCCTGCCAGGTAAGGTCCGGGGCGAGGATATCAGGGCCAATGCGGGCCAGAAACGGGTGTGCGGCCAACTCCTCGGTGCGCCAGACGCTGATATCGGACGCACTGTAAAGCAGAGCACTGTGGCTGGCCGTATGCAGCGCGACGCGCAGGGAGCGGTTGGTCTTCGGCAGCCGGCCGCGCGGCTGCACACGCCAGACACCGTAGAGCTGGTTGTGCGAGTACAGGCTCCAACCGTGCTCGAAGTGGGTCAGCAACGCCTTGCCGCGGGTCTCCAGGCCCGTGACCCGATGGCCGCGGAGCGTCGAGGCGTGGCGTTTCAGCCGCGGCAGGCCAAAGCGCACAGCCTCGACGACGTCGCCGGCCAGCACGGCCTCGATGCGATCGGCGGCGCGGCGAATCTCGGGTCCTTCAGGCATGGGCTGACTCCGGCAACAAACGCAGAAGGTACGCAGCGTCGCTGGCGCCGGATGGCCGCTTTACAGGGGGCAGGCAAGGGGCGAGACTGCTTCCGTAGTCTCTGTCGGCCAACTGATGCTAACGATAAGAACGCGCGCCGCCTACGGCGCCGGGGGCGCCGTCTACGCCGTAAAGGAAGCGGCCTACACGATGTTCGTGCTGCTGTTCTACACGCAGGTCCTGGGGCTGAACGGCAGCCTCACCGGCGCGGTCATTGCCGTCAGCCTGCTGTGGGATGCCCTTTCGGACCCGCTCACAGGGGTCCTCTCGGACCGGCTACGCTCCCGCCACGGGCGCAGGCATCCATTTATGGTCGCGAGCATCCTGCCCATCGGCCTCGGTTTTATCGGCCTGTTTGCGCCCCCCGCCGGCCTCCTGGACAACCAGTGGAGCCTGGCCGCCTGGCTGCTGTTCTGGTCCCTCTGGGTGCGCACTTTCGTCACGCTCTTTGCCATTCCCCACCTCGCCCTGTCGGCAGAAATCACCAGCGACTACCACGAGCGCAGCCAGGTGCTCGGGGCACGGCTGGCAACCCTGTTCCTGTTCAGCGTGCTGGTGCCGGCCCTCGCGCTGGCCTTTCTTTTTCCGGAGCGCGGCGGCGAGGACGGACGCTTCGATCTCACCAACTACCCGCTCTACGGCATCCTGTGCTGCGCGGTCTGCTGGGTCATGGCGACAGTCACGACCTTCGGGACGCGACGCTATGTCCACTCGTCCCTCGACGAGGACCGGCTGCCGCGCAGCACGCCCGGGCTCCGGGAGCTGTGGCGGGATCTCGCCCGGACCCTGCACAACCGCACTTTCCGCCTCGTGCTGGGCCAGGAGATCGCCGTGATGACGGCCTACGGCACCGTGGCGACACTCAACATGCTGGTATGGACCTACTACTGGGAGTTCAGCGCCGGCGACGTATCGCTGATCCTCGCCCTGCCCAGCCTCCTCGCTGTTGCCCTGGTGCTGCTGACGCTGCGTCCCCTCAGCAGGCGCTTCGAGAAGCACCAGCTCATGCAGCTGTCCATTATCGGCCTGATCCTGAACTGCCTCTGGCTCTATCCCCTGCGCATGGCGAAGCTGCTGCCACCGAACGGGACGACGCTGGTGTTCGCCCTCAACTTCGTATTCATGCTGGTCTTCATGTACTGCTTCCTGCTCCGGGCGATCCAGACCCAGTCCATCGTGGCCGACGTTACCGACGAGCATGAGCACGACCACGGGCTGCGCCAGGAGGCCGGGTTTTTCTCCGCCGCCAACCTGGTGAACAAGTTCGCCACGGTCTTTGGCCCCCTCTACGGCGGGATCGTACTGGACGTCATCGGCCTGCAGGCGAGCATGCGTCCGGGGGGCGTTCCGGCACCGGTGCTGGACGGCCTCGCCTGGGCCTTCGGCCTGGGCACGCTTCCGGGCTTCGTCCTGGCCCTGCTGCTGGTGCTGCGGATCAACCTCGGGCAGGCCCGTGTTGCCGAGATCCAGGCCGCCCTGCGGGCCCGCCGCGGCACCTGAGCAGGCAGCCCCGGCCGGAGCCTTTGCCGCCGCTGAAAGCTACCAGCGATAGCCAAGGCGAAAGCGGTAGGTCTGGTCCAGCTCATCGACGCCCGCCACTGCACCGGTATCGTATTTCCAGATGACCTCAGCCGCACCCTCGATGTTCAACAACAGAGGGAAGGACAGGCCAGCGGTCGTGTTGATGAGAATGTCAGCCCCGTTCGACAGATCCCACAGGCCGGTCTGGTTGAAATAGAGCCGCGTGTCCTCGCCAAGGTAGTTGCTCGAGGCATCAAGAGACCAGGTAGCGCCAGGGTAGTCGTTGTCCTCGGCGACGAAAAACTCCTCCCAGACGTAGGACAAACCGGCCTCGGCCTCGAGCTTGAAGACCGGATCCTTGAAAAGCTTGCGACCGACGTAGGGGCCGAGGTAAGTCCGCAGGTCCGTATCGGCAAACTCGTCGTGTTCAAGGGAAAGGTTCCCGCCCCAGTACCAGTCGCTGTCTTCCAGGAAGCGGTCGTACTTGCCGCGGGCAATCCAGTTCTCGGCGTTCTTCTCGCCGTTGGCCTCGTCGTATTCGCCGACAAGGCTCAGGGAATAGCGATCGAGGAGCCCGGTCCAGACACTCTCGGCCCGATAGTCGAGCTCCCGCGTGTCCGTATTACCCTGCTCGATGGAAAGGCCGGCGCTGGCCAGCCCGGTCCAGCGGTAGCCCTCGCCGAGTTCCCAGGGCTCCGGGTTGACGCGAACCAGATCGGCGAGGGCGTAGCTCTTCTCCCCGTCCAGCTCACCCAGCACCAGCTGCTCGTTCGCCACCCGGATCGGCGATGACTCGAGCACCGTGCCGTCAGCGAGCTGCAGGCGCATGGGTGTGTCAGTGCGCAGGGCCTCGATTTGATCCTGGGCGATCGAAAGGGTGCCGGCGAAGTCCGTCTCCACCATTACCTTGCCGCCCTCTGCATCGGTGACCGTACCGAGGATCGTGGAGCCATTTTTCAGGGTAATCCGGTCCGGCGCTGCAGCGGCGGCACCGGCGAGAAGCAGCAACAGGTATAACGGCAGTGTCTTCATGGTCTTCCTTCCTCCCCGGCGCACCGCTGCCGGCGCGCTCGTAAACAAAAAGCGCGCATGATAGTGGCTGTCGGCAGCCATGGGAATCACGCAACGAAAGCAGGGCTTTCCCGGCGCCAGGGTGACCGTGTCGACGCGCAGGCGCCGCAGCCAACTCGAGGCGGCAGCGATAGATCGCCGCGAGTCACAGAAAGTCCCTCAGTCCCTTGCACCCAGGGCCCCGCGCACCCCGGCCAGGAGGCTATCCATTGCCGGATCCACCCGGGGCTCGTCCGTAAGCCCGAGGCGAACAAGCACCAGTTCCTCCTCGGGCACCACCAGTACATACTGCCCCGCATTACCGCCGGCGTAGAACAGTGACTCCGGTTGCCCGGGGAAGGCAACGCCGCCGCCGTTCAACCAGAAGCTGCGGCCATAGCGGCCCCGGGGGTCTGAGGGCCGCGGGGCGACCGCAGCGCGCAGCCACTCCCGGCCGAGCAGCTCCGAGCGGCCGTGCCAGGCGTCGAGCCAGAGCTGGCCCACCCGCAGCCAGTCCCGGGCTGTCATGTAGCTGTAGCTCGAACCGACCTGCACGCCGCTGGCATCGGCCTCGGGCACCAGGGAACGGATTCCCAGCGGCTCGCTGAAATGCTCGCGCACCCACGATGCGTAACTGCCGGAGAGGCTCTGCTGCCACAGGTAGGCCGCCAGGTTGGTATCACCGCTGGAGTAGCTGAAGTGCGTGCCCGGCGCCCGTGCCTGGCCGGTGGCCGGCGCCAGCTCCCACATGGCCTCACGGCGGTAGAGCATGGTGGTCGCGTCGCTGTCCGGCTCGTAGCGCTCCTCGAAGGCGAGGCCCGACTCCATCTGCAGCAGGTGGCCCAGGGTCAGCCCCGGGGCCAGGTCACGGGTGGTTGCCGGGGGAGCGCCGAGAGCGAGCAGGCGCTGGCGCACGGGGTCACCCAGGGAGAGGCCATCCCCGGCGGCACTGCGCAGGGCCACCCAGGTTGCCAGGAGGCTTTTATTCATCGACCAGCCCTGCAGCCTCGTCCCGGCATCCACCGGGGAGAGATAGCGTTCCGCCAGCAACCGGCCCTCGCGCGCCACGGCCACGGCGAGGGTGTTGCGTCCACCCCCTTCCGCCTCGTCGAAGGCCTCCGCTACCGCCCGCAGCAGCGCCGGCGACGCCTCGGCCTCGGGCCAGGGGTGGGACGGCGCCGGCTGCACCGGTGCTTGACCACCGCCGGGGCGGTGCAGGCTGCAGCCCG
>NZ_KN234800.1 GCF_000764025.1 Pseudohaliea rubra DSM 19751
GGCGCGCCAGGCCCGGGAGGCCTCGGAAGCCGTGGCGCGCGCCCACGGCTTGGACCCGGCGCGGGTGGTGTTCGCCCGGCAGAACCCGGTGGCTATCGATGCCGGAGCTTTCCACAACGACGTGGTTTCTGTGGCCAATCGACACGTCCTGTTCAGCCACGAAGAGGCGCTCGCGGACCCTGCGGCGGTCGCCGACGCCCTCCGCGCCGTGGTGCCCGCCTTCGACCTGGTCACGGTGCCGGCGGCGCAGGTGTCACTAGAGGATGCGGTGGGCAGCTACCTGTTCAACTCGCAGCTCGTGGACATCCCGGGTCGCAAGGGCATGACCCTCGTGCTGCCCGAGGAGAGTCGCGAGAATCCGCGGGTGCTGGCGGCGCTCGAGGCGGTGCGCGACGGTGACAATCCCATTGCGCAGCTGGAGTTCGTGGACGTGCGCCAAAGCATGGACAACGGCGGCGGCCCCGCCTGTCTGCGGTTGCGGGTGGTGCTCACGGCCGCGGAGCGCGCAGCGGTGAACCCGGCTTTCCTCCTCGATGACGCGCGCTACGTTTCCCTCTGCGCCTGGGTGGATCGGCACTACCGGGAGACACTGACGCCCGCCGACCTCGCTGATCCCGCGCTGCTCGACGAGAGCTACGCGGCGCTCGATGAGCTGACTGCGCTGCTCGACACGGGCCCGCTCTACGACTTCCAGCGCGGCTGAGCTCAGCCGTCCCGGGCGAGGCGGGCCAGAGCCCCCGGGTCGCAGAGCCGGATCTCGCCGCGCAGGGTTTCGACCAGGCCCTCTTCTGCGAAGCGCGCCAGCTGACGGCTGACCACGGCCCGGCCGGAAGCGGTTTCGCCGGCGAGCTGCTCGTGCGTGGCGCGAACGCTGTTGCCGCCGCGGGCCAGGCGCAGGAGGGCCCGGGCCAGGCGGGCGGGGAAGCCGGTCAGGGCAACGTCCTCCACCAGCCGTTCGAAGTCCGCGAAGCGCTGGGCAACGGCGCCGAACACGCGGGCGCGGAAGGCTTCGTCATCTGCCATCGCGCGGTGAAAGTCAGCGCTGGGGATGACCTCGGCGAGCAGGTCCGTCTCCGCGAGGCCGCGCGCCGAGTAATCGCGGCCCTCGACCAGGCAGCTGAAGGTCTGCAGGCAGACTTCGCCGGGCGCCACCCGGTAGAGGACGACCTCACGGCCGTTGGCCGCAGTCAGCGTCACGCGCAGCGACCCCTCGTGCAGCAGCACGAAACCGCGGCACGGGTCACCGGCCCGGAACAGTACCGTGCCGGCGGGAATGGGCCGGGGCGCGCCGCTCACGGCCGCCCCCGCAGGCGCTCACTGCTGCCGCGGCGCCGGGCAGGTGCGGATGCCGAGGAGGCTGTAGGCCGGGCAGATGCCGACAAGCCCGGTGACCAGCGGTACGATCCCGAGCCAGGCCCAGGGCGTCTGCGGGCCGACGAAGACCAGGGAAAGAATGCCGAGGCCGGCGATAACCCGCACGGCGCGGTCGATGGTGCCTTCATTGCGTTGCATGCTGTGCTCCTTTCGGTAGTAGCCAATAGCACCGCAGCATGCCGCAGGGGGGTGCCGGGCGTCGGTGATAAAGTCACCGAGCGAGCAGGGAATTCAGCCTGCCGCATCGTCCGGTCCCAGGAAGTCCCTGAGCAGGCGCTGGAAGGCAGCGGCATGCTCGATCTGCGTCCAGTGTCCGCAGCGGCCGAAGACGTGCAGTCGCGCATCGTCGATCCAGTCGAGCATGGTCAGCGAGGTTTGCAGGGGAATGACCCGGTCGTCGCGGCCGTGGATGAGCAGCGTCGGCAGGGCGATGCCGCGCACCGCCGCCTCATCGTGTGCCATGGCGTCGACCCAGCGCTGTCTCGGTGCCGGGAACATGCGCGCATAGGCCTCCTGCACGCCGGGCCGCGTGCTCGCCGCATGGCGGAGCGCGACCAGCTCTTCCGTGACGCGCGACTGGTCCCAGGCGAAGATACCCATGAGCTCGCGCATGCCCTCGAGCGAGGGTGTGTAGCCCCAGACGGCGTCGAGCCCGGGTGTTAGCTCGAAGGGCACGCCCACGCTGCCCATGAGAACGAGGCGGCGCACCCGCTCGGGGTGTTCGATGGCCAGGGCCAGGGCCATGGACCCGCCGAAGGAATTGCCGACGACATCGACCCGGTCCAGCCCGAGGGCGTCGAGAAAGCCCACCAGCTGCGCCAGCCACGCTTCGCGGCTGAAGGAATAATCCGCCGGCACGGCGCTGTAGCCGAAGCCGGCGAGATCCGGCGCCAGCAGGCGGAAGTGCGGAGCCAGCCCCTCGATTACCAGCCGCCAGTTGGCCCAGGCGGAGACGCCGGGCCCGGACCCGTGCAGCAGCAGCACGGGGTCACCGGTGCCGCGGTCGTGAAAGTTGGTCTCGATCTCACCGACTTCGATTCGCTGGCCGATCTCCGGGTTGTCCGCACTCATTGTCATTATCCTCGGGTTCTTCGGGCGGTCACTGTTGTACCACGCCCTGTGCCGGGAACCTAAGCAGGACCCAGGCGGCTTGAACCGTCCCGGGCGCTGTGGTCCTATCGGGTACCCGCAGTCTGCTGCAGGATAACGAGAGGCTCCCGCTGATGAGCTCGCACCCGTGAACGACGACGGCCCTCGGCTGCCCGAGATGCAGGATCTCTGGAACCTGCTGCGCTTCGAGGCGCAGGAGGGGCGCATCTGGCTCGACGAGGAGCGTGTTGTCCTGCTCCGCTCGAGCGAGCTCAGGGGCCTGCGCCGGGAATTGATCGATGCCCTTGGCATGCAGCGCGCCAAGGGTCTGCTCACTCGCATGGGCTACATCTCCGGCAAGATGGACGCCGAGCGCGCGCGGCGCCTGCGGCCGGAGGCGTCGCTCTTTGACGTCTTTTCTGTCGGACCCCAGTCGCACATGGTGACCGGCCAGGTGAAGGTGATCCCGCTGAAGCTGGACTGGAACGAGGCAGAGAACTACTTTCACGCCATCTTCGACTGGGAAAACTCCTTCGAGGCGGAGATCTTCCTGAGCGAATTCGGTTCCGGCTTCGAGCCGGTCTGCTGGGCACAGCTCGGGTACGCCAGCGGCTTCACGACCCAGTTCATGGGGCGGCAGATCTACTTCAAGGAAACCTGCTGCACGGCCTGCGGTCACCAGACCTGCCGCATCGAGGGACGCCTCGTCGAGGACTGGGAGGACGCCGAGGACGCCTTCAGGCATTACCAGCCCGACCGGATCGCCGACCAGCTGTTCGAACTGCAGGAACAGATGGCCGAGCTGCGTTCGCGGGTCGACGCAGAAGAGCACTTCGGCCAGCTGGTGGGTTCGTCACCCCGCTTCCTGGAGGTCCGCGACCTGCTCTCCCGGGCGGCGCGGAGCAAGGTCACAGTGTTGCTCCTCGGCGAGACCGGTGTCGGCAAGGACATGTTTGCCCGGGCGTTGCACGAGGCCAGCGACCGCGCCGACAAACCTTTCGTGGCCGTCAACTGTGCCGCTATTCCCAGGGACCTGATCGAGGCCGAACTGTTCGGCGTGGAGCGCGGCGCCTTCACCGGCGCTGAGAAGACACGGGAAGGACGTTTCGAGCGGGCGGATACAGGGACCCTTTTCCTCGATGAGGTCGGCGAGCTGTCGCTGCACGCGCAGGCTGCCCTGCTCCGGGTTCTTCAGGAGGGCGAACTGGAGCGGGTCGGCGGCTCCGAGGTCCGGCGGGTGGATGTGCGGCTCATTGCGGCTACCAATGAGGACCTCGACCAGGCGGTGCGCGAGGGCCGCTTTCGCCAGGACCTGCTCTATCGCCTGAACGTCTACTCGGCGACCGTGCCGCCGCTCCGGGAGCGCATCGAGGACCTGCCGGATCTTGTCAGCCACTTTCTGGACAAGTACGGCACACTTCACGGTAAGAGCGGCCTGTCGATCACGGATCGTGCCATGGCGCTGCTCCGCGAGTATGACTGGCCGGGCAATATCCGCGAGCTGGCGAACGTGATCGAGCGCGGCGTGATCCTCAGCGATCCCGGCGGCCAGATCGAGGCGGCCTCCCTCTTTCCGGGGGTGGGCAGCGGCCCCGGCGCCAGCGCCCTGGCATCCGGTGAGCGGACGCTGCCGGCCCTGGCCGCCAGCGTGCTCGAGGCCGGGCACCCGCTCGAGGCGGTGGAATCGCAGCTCATTGACGCTGCTCTGGCGCGCTCGGGCAACAAGGTCAGCGGTGCGGCGCGGCTGCTGGGACTCACCCGGGCGCAGCTGGACTATCGCTTGAAGAAGCGCCGGGATGCGGAGGATTCATCAAATAATGAACCCCCCGGGTGAAATATTCACGATATCGTGAAGAATCACGCGCGCTGCCAGCCTTCTGTTGGCCGGAAAAATTTATAACTAACTAAAAAATCTCGATTTTTCGCTTTGTTGGCATGCCCCCTGCACCCCGGGGAATGACAATGTCATAGCTAACAAAGTGATAACCATGACAAAGTTGAAAGCCGTCGGTCCCGCACCGACCGCCAATAGTTTCGAGCGTCTCACGCGCTATGTCCGCGTTCGCGGCGAGACCGCGAGTGGCTTCATCGAGTTCGACTTCGCCATCGGCGACCCCTCCCTGTACGTCGAACTGGTGCTCCCGCGGGGCGCCTTCGACATTTTCTGCGAGCGCAATGACGTGGTCTTCATGTCTGACGAGGAGGCCGCGGCCGTGGACGCGGACATGGAGAAGTGGCGTTACGGCGATCTTCGCGGGGCCGCTGAAGAATAGCGCTGGCGCCCGGGCTTTACGAATTCCATAACGAGCAGGTGTCCCATGACCATTGAAATCAAGACCTCGACGATCCAGCCGATCCGCAACACCTTTGCGCACATCGAGCGGCGTTTCGGCGACAAGCCGGCCTCCCGCTACCAGGAGGCCAGCTACGATCTCGCCCCGACCACCAACTTTCATTACCGGCCGCTGTGGGATCCGGAGCTCAGGCTCAACGACCCCGGCCGCACGGCGATAAGCATGGAAGACTGGTACGCCTTCCGGGACCCCCGCCAGTACTACTACGGCAGCTATGTGCAGGCGCGGGCGAAGCTGCAGGAGATCACGGAGAGTAACTACGCGTTCTTCACCCGGCGGGACCTGGCCGGCCGCCTGCCCGAGGGTGTCCGGGAGAAGGTCGTGCGCTGCCTGCTGCCGCTGCGGCACCTGGAGATGGGCGCAAACATGAACAACGTCTTCGGTTCCGCCTACGGTATCGGCACGGTGCTGACCCAGGCCTTCCTCTACAACGGCATGGACCGGCTCGGCGTCGCTCAATACCTGTCGCGCATCGGCCTCATCCTGGACGGCAACAGCGGCGACACCCTCAAGGCAGCCAAGACCACCTGGATGGAAGACCCTCTCTGGCAGGACCTGCGGCGCTATGTCGAGGACGTCCTCGCCCAGAAGGACTGGTTCGAGGTTTTCGTCGCGCAGGACGTCGTGCTGGACACCCTTGTCTACGACATCTTCTACGGGCAGTTCGACGAGTCGATGACCGAGGCCGGCGCGGGTGATCTCGCGATGCTTATCGAATTCATGCAGGAGTGGCACAAGGAGACCTCGCGCTGGGTTGATTCGGTCATCAAGACCGCGGTTGCCGAGTCGGACGCGAACCGCGAACAGATCGCCGCCTGGGTGGGTGACTGGAAGCAGCAGGCCCTCGCCGCCCTGGGTCCGCTGGCGGAAGAAGCGGTGGGCCCGGACGCCATCAACGCGAGCGCGGAAGTGCTCAACAAGCGGCTGACCAAGGCCGGCCTCTAAGGGAGAACAGACGATGTCGAAAGTCTACATGGCACTGCAGGACAACGAGGAAGCCCATTACCTCGTCGAGGCGCTGGAAGAGGACAACCCGGACGCCACGGTCGACTACCAACCGGCGATGATCCGCATTGAGAACGAGGGTCACCTCGTGCTCAAGCGCGAGACCGTCGAGGAAAAGATGGGCCGTGACTGGGACCTGCAGTCCCTGCACGTGAACCTCGTCACCATCGGCGGCAACGTCGATGAGACCGATGACGAATTCACCCTGAGCTGGAACTAACGGATAACACGGAGCGACTGACATGGCCGCAAGAAAACTCAACCTCAAGGAGCGCTACAGCCTGCTGACCCGGGATCTCGACTGGGAATACAGCTACCGCGACAAGAAGGAGATCTTCCCCTACGAGGAGTTCGAGGGGATCAAGATCACGGACTGGAGCAAGTGGGAGGACCCCTTCCGCCTGACCATGGATGCCTATTGGAAGTACCAGGCCGAGAAAGAGAAGAAGCTCTACGCGATCTTCGACGCGTTTGCACAGAACAACGGCCAGCAGAACGTGACCGACGCGCGCTATATCAACGCGATCAAGGTCTTCCTGACCGGCGTCTCACCGCTCGAGTACCAGGCCTATTCCGGTTACGCGCACGTCGGGCGTCAGTTCAGTGGCGTCGGCGCCCGCACGGCCTGCCAGATGCAGTCCATTGACGAGCTGCGGCACGTGCAGACGCAGGTTCACGCGATGAGCCACTACAACAAGTTCTTCGATGGCTTCCAGGACTTCCCCCACATGCACGACCGGGTCTGGTACCTCTCGGTACCGAAGTCCTTCTTCGACGACGCCCGCAGCGCCGGGCCCTTCGAGTTCATGGTGGCGATCAGCTTTTCCTTCGAGTACGTGCTCACCAACCTGCTCTTCGTACCCTTCATGTCCGGCGCGGCCTACAACGGCGACATGGCGACGGTCACCTTCGGTTTCTCGGCGCAGTCCGATGAAGCCCGGCACATGACGCTCGGTCTCGAGGTGATCAAGTTCCTCCTCGAGCAGCACCCGGACAATGTGCCTATCGTGCAGCGCTGGATCGACAAGTGGTTCTGGCGCGGTACCCGCCTGCTCGCCATCGTCGCGATGATGATGGACTACATGCTGCCGAACCGCGTGATGTCCTGGAAGGAGGCATGGGAGGTCTACTTCGAGGAAGCCGGCGGCGCGCTGTTCAAAGACCTAGCCCGCTACGGCATCGAGATGCCGAAGTACGCGGCCACGGCCATTGCCGAGAAGGAGCATATCTCCCACCAGGTCTGGAGCATTTTCTACAACTACACGCACGCGGCGGCCTTCCATACCTGGATGCCGGACGAGAAGGAAATGGACTGGCTGTCGGAGAAGTACCCGAACAGCTTCGACAAGCACTACCGTAAGCGCTTCGAGCACTGGCGGGAGATGGAGCGGGCCGGCGAGCGGTTCTACAACCCGACCCTGCCGATGCTCTGTAACACCTGCCAGATCCCGATGGGCTTCACGGAGATGGACGATCCGACGCTCACCGCCTACCGGCAGTCTGTCCACAAGGGCGAGCGGTACAACTTCTGTTCCGATGGCTGCAAGGACATCTTCGACCACGAGCCCGAGAAGTACGTGCAGTCCTGGCTGCCGGTACACCAGATCTACCAGGGCAACTGCGGCGGTGCCGATATCGAGAAGGTCCTTTCCGAGTACTACCGGATCAACATGGGCAAGGACAACATGGACTTCCATGGCTCTCCGGACGAGGCCCGCTGGAACGAGTGGCACAACCTGCAGTCGGCGGAAGAGCGTCTGAAAAAGGCCGGTTGAGGAACGAGGGAGAGAAGCACCATGGCAGTAGCAGCAATCACGCCCGACTACACGGGCGAACGGCTCGACCGGGTCGAGAACTTTCACGGCAACATCGTGGTGTACGTGGGCTGGGATCGACACCTGATGTTCTGCTCACCGGTGGCGTTCGCCACGCCGCCGGACACGACCTTCGGCAAGGTCCTGGACGAGCTCATCCCCGGGGCCTTTGCCCAGCACCCGGATTTCGAAAAGATCGACTGGGACCAGGTTTCCTGGCTACTGAACGGCGAAGCGTTTACGCCGGATCGCGCAGCGACTCTGGAAACGCTCGGGGTGGACCACAAGTCCATCATCCGCCTGCAGACCCCCGGTCTCGAGGGTATCGGCGGGTCGCACAGCTGATGGGCGCAACACAGCCAGCGGGGGCGCGCCGCCATGTATGAAGTCACTATCGAACCGACGGGCGATGTGGTTGAGGTCGAAGAGGGGCAGACGCTCCTTGATGCCAGCCTGCGCCAGGGGGTTTGGCTCCCCTTCGCCTGCGGCCACGGCACCTGCGGCACCTGCAAGGTCCAGGTGCTGGAGGGGGACTGTGACCCCGGCGACGCATCACCGTTCGCGCTCATGGACATGGAGCGGGAAGAAGGCAAGGTGCTGGCGTGCTGCGCCCTGCCGGAGAGCGACCTGGTCATCGAAGCGGATATCGACGTCGATCCGGATTTCCTCGGTTACCCGGTCGAGGACTACGAGGCGACGGTCGAGTCGATCACCGACCTCTCGCCCACGATCAAGGGCCTCCGCCTGCGCCTGGACCGGCCCATGGCCTTCCAGGCGGGGCAGTACATCAACCTGCAACTCCCCGGGGTGGAGGGTGCGCGGGCCTTCTCGATTGCCAACAAGCCGACCGACGACGAGGTGGTGGAGCTGCATGTCCGCCACGTCCCGGGCGGGGCGGCGACCAGCTATATTCACGAGCAGCTGACGGAAGGCCAGACAGTGCCGCTGTCCGGTCCCTACGGGCAGTTCTTTGTGCGCAAGTCGGCAAGCGAGGACCTGATCTTCGTCGCCGGCGGATCGGGCCTGTCCAGCCCCCAGTCGATGGTGCTGGACCTGCTGGAGCATGGCGACAGCCGGAAAATCACTCTGTTCCAGGGCGCTCGCAACCTGGCCGAGCTCTACAACCGGGACCTTTTCGAGCGGCTCGCGGCTGAGCACGACAACTTCACCTACGTGCCGGCGCTCGATGCGCCAGAGGACCCTGCCAGCTGGGAGGGCTTCACCGGCTATGTCCACGAAGCAGCGATCGCCCACTTCGACGGTCTCTTCGAGGGTCACAAGGCCTATCTCTGTGGTCCGCCACCAATGATTGATGCGGCGATCACGGCGCTCATGCGCGGCCGGCTCTTTGAGCGCGACATCTACATGGAGCGCTTCCTGACAGCGGCGGACGGAGCCGAGGGCGGCACCCGCAGCGCGCTGTTCAGGCGCATCTAGCCCATGGCCGAGGGGCACAGGATTACGCTCGCCCCTGAGGGCCTGGCATTTTCCTGCGGGGAGGAAGAGAACCTCTTGCAGGCGCTGCAGCGCGTCGGGGTCGCCCCGGCGCTGCTGGCGGCGATCCCCGTCGGCTGCCGCGGCGGCGGCTGCGGTGTCTGCCGGATCCATGTGCGCGCGGGGGAATACCGCACGGGGCGCATGAGTCGCAAGCACATCAGCGAAGCGGACGAGACGGCCGGCACGGTCCTCGCCTGCCGGGTCTTTCCGGAGAGTGATCTCGAGATCGAGGTGGACCCTTCCGCGGCGAACCCGATCACCCGTTCACCCACGATAGCGAAACAACAAAGGGGGTAATCCCATGCAAAAAGGCGTCATGCGTCCCGGGCACGTGCAGATCCGCGTCCTGGACATGGAAACGGCGGTAGCGCACTACCGCGACCGGCTCGGGCTGATCCACACGCACACGGACAGCCAGGGCCGGAACTACTTCAAGGGCTGGACGGAGATTGATGCTTTCTCGGTGGTGCTGCGCGAGGCAGACGAGCCGGGCATGGACTTCATGGCCCTCAAGGTGCTGGACGCGGCGACGCTGGCGGCGCGCAAGCAGGATCTCATCGACTACGGCTGCCAGGTGGAAACGATTCCCGCCGGCGAGCTGGACGGCTGTGGCGAGCGGGTCCGCTTCGACTCGCCGACGGGCCACTGGTTCGAGCTGTTCGCGGAGAAGGAGCAGACGGGCAAGTGGGGCGTGGGTGACCGTAACCCGGATGCCTGGCCGGAAGACCTGAAGGGCATGAAGGCGACGCGCTTCGACCACTGCCTGCTCTACGGCGACGATATCGACGGCACCGTGGACCTGCTTAGCAGCGTGCTGGGCTTCCAGCTGGCGGAGCAGGTGCGCGACGAGGAGGCGGACCTGCGGGTGGCGGCGTTCCTGACCGTGTCGATGAAGGCCCACGACGTGGCCTTCGTGCGGCACGAGGAGAAGGGCAAGTTCCACCACGCCTCGTTCTACCTGAGCAGCTGGGAAGATGTACTGCGGGCCGCGGACCTGATCTCCATGCACGACATCGCGCTGGACATCGGCCCGACGCGGCACGGGCTGACGCACGGGCAGACGATCTACTTTTTCGACCCGTCGGGGAACCGCAACGAGGTGTTTTCCGGGGGCGACTACACCTACCCGGATCACCCGGTGGTGACCTGGGATGCGTCTCAGCTGGGCAAGGCGATCTTCTACCACGATCGCCAGCTGAACGAGCGTTTCCTCGGGGTTGTGACCTGAGGTGGCTTGACCTGGCCGGCACCGCTGCGGGGGTCAGTCTTGAGGCTGGATCTCCCCGATGATCTTGCCCGTGATCTCGGCGGTACGCCGGATATGGACTTCATTGGCCGCGCAGAGGGCCTCGACATGCTTCGCGATGGCGGCTTCGTAGATGGCCTCGTGCTCGGCGTGCACATCCCGGCGCGCGTCCTTGTCGATGCGCGCCACATTGCGGTAGCGCTTGTGCTGATCGTAGAGGATCTCGTAGAAGCGCATCAGCCACGGGGAGTCACAGCAGGAGATGAGCGCGAGGTGGAACTCTCGGTTTCTTGCCTCCCACTTCTGGATATCGGGCTCGGGCATGTTCTCCGCCTTCGTGAGGTGGTGGAAGGCGGCGACCACCGCGGATTCCCAGGCCTCGTCGCTGTTCTCCACGCTGCGCTTGAGCGCCATTCCCTCGATGACGACCCGCAGGTCCGTGATCTCCTGGAGTTCCCCCAGGGACATGTCGGTAACACGGAAGCCCCGCTGTCCCTTCACGGAAACGAAACCGTCGGCGCTAAGGCGGTAGAGCGCTTCCCGGAGCGGCGTGGCCCCCACCTCGTAGCTGCGTTTGAGGTGCTCCACCCGCAGTTTTTCCCCCGGCTTGAACTGTCCGTGGACGATGTCCTCGCGCAGGCGCTGGTAGGCGGCGTCGGTGAGCGTGGAAGCCTGGTTTGTCGTCATCAAGGGGCGCCCGTAGGAAAAGGTTGCAAAGCCTAGCTTAGGACCGCCCAAAGCAAAATACCAGCTGCTATATAGATTTTCCTATTTAGTCCAAAAAAGATAAAATTATCAAAAATATCGATATTCCTTGCAATCATCGAAAGTGGGTTCTAAGGTAAATCTCAGGCAGCGATGCCAATAACGCTAACAACGACCGCAAGGAACCGCTCATGCAAAAAGGCGTCATGCGTCCCGGGCACGTGCAGATCCGCGTCCTGGACATG
>NZ_KN234801.1 GCF_000764025.1 Pseudohaliea rubra DSM 19751
GGGCCGCTGCCGGCGGGCTGCACCGCCACGCGCACGGTCTGCAGGGGAACACCCAGACGCCGGCAGAGGCTATCGCAGTGAGCGGCCCAGCGGTCGGCCTCGGGGTGAAGCCCATGATGCACATGCAGCGCGGCCAGGGGCGGCGCAGTCGGCGTTTCCGCACGCCAGGCGGCCAGCGCCAGAAGCAGCGCGGTGGAGTCGAGGCCGCCGGAGAACCCCAGGAGCCAGTGCCGGTCCTCGCGGCCATCAAGGGCGGCGGCGAGTGCCTCGCTGACGGGGCAGTTCAGGTCCGGCACGACACAGCCGGCGGCGGGTCAGTTCCCGTAGGACATGAGGCGCGCGTAGCGGGCCTCGAGCATGTCCTCAACGGGGCTCTGGCGCAGGCGGGTGACCTGCGTGACCAGATGCTCGCGAATGCGATCGGCCATGAGCTCCAGGTTGCGGTGGGCGCCGCCCAGGGGCTCGGGGATGGTGGCGTCGACGATGCCCAGCTCCTCGAGGACACCGGAGGTGACACCCATGGCCTGGGCCGCATCCGGTGCGTTGTCCGTGCTCTTCCAGATAATGTTGGCGCAGCCCTCCGGGGAGATCACGAAATAGGTGGAATACTGAAGCATGGCGAGGTGGTCGCCGACCCCGATGCCGAGAGCCCCGCCGGAGCTGCCCTCGCCGATGACCACGCAGACGATCGGCGTGCGCAGCCGCGACATCACCGCCAGATTGGTGGCGATGGACTCGCTGATGCCGCGCTCTTCCGAGTCGATGCCCGGGTAAGCGCCAGGGGTGTCGATGAGGGTGATCACCGGCAGCTCGAAGCGCTCGGCGAGCTCCAGGAGTCGCAGCGCCTTGCGGTAGCCCTCGGGCTTGGGCATGCCGAAGTTGCGGTAGACCTTGTCCTTCACCGCCCGGCCCTTCTCCTGGCCGATGACCATCACCGGCATGCCATTGAGCCGCGCGGTACCGCCGACGATGGCCTTGTCGTCGCCGAAGCGGCGGTCGCCGTGCAGTTCGTCGAAGTCCGTGAAGATGCGCGGGATGTAGTCCAGCGTGTAGGGGCGCAGCGGGTGCCGGGCCACCTTGACGATGTCCCAGGGCGACAGATTGGCGAAAATCTTCTCGGTGAGCTTCGTACTCTTCTTGCGCAGCGTCACGATCTCTTCATCGATACCGAGCTCGGCACCGCTGCCCACCTGCTCGAGCTCCTGGATCTTCACCTCGAGCTCGGCAATCGGTTGTTCAAAATCCAGGTAGTTGGGGTTCATGGCGACCCTTCCGGCGGCACGTGGGCAAGGGCGGGAGTGTACAAAAATACCGGGCGGGCTACCACGACCCCCGGGGGAGGAGCCGGCAGGGTCGCGTCAACCCCCCAGCAGCGTGATCATGATCCCCGCCGCCACCGCCGAGCCGATCACGCCCGCCACGTTCGGCCCCATGGCGTGCATGAGCAGGAAGTTGTGCGGGTTGGCTTCGAGGCCCACGCGGTTGCAGACCCGCGCGGCCATGGGCACGGCGGACACACCGGCGGCGCCGATGAGCGGGTTGATGGGCGTCTTCGACAGGCGGTTCATAAGCTTGGCGATAAGCACCCCGGCGGCGGTGCCGATGGCGAAGGCGACCACGCCGAGGGCGAGGATGCCGAGGGTCTCGAACTCCAGGAACTTGCCCGCCACCAGCTTAGAACCTACGGACAGGCCGAGGAAGATCGTGGTGATGTTGATCAGCGCATTCTGCGCCGCCGCCGACAGGCGCTCCACCACGCCGCACTCGCGCATGAGGTTGCCGAAGCAGAACATGCCGAGGAGCGGGGCGGCCCCGGGGAGGAGCAGCGCCACGAGCACCAGGAGCAGCAGCGGGAAGAGAATCCTCTCGAGCTGGCCCACGGGCCGCAGTTGCACCATGACAATTTCACGCTCAGCGCGCGTGGTCAGGGCTCGCATGATCGGCGGCTGGATCAGGGGTACCAGCGCCATGTAGGAATAGGCGGCAACGGCGATGGCGCCGAGCAGGTCCGGGGCGAGGATGCTCGAGACGTAGATCGCCGTGGGCCCGTCGGCGCCGCCGATGATGCCGATGGCCGCCGCATCCTGCAGGGTGAAGTCGAACACCCCGGCGGACGACAGGGCGACCGCGCCCAGCAGCGTGGCGAAGATGCCGAACTGCGCCGCGGCACCCAGGAGCAGCGTGCGCGGGTTGGCGAGCAGCGGGCCGAAGTCGGTCATGGCGCCTACGCCCATGAAGATCACCAGGGGCCCGACGCCGCTGGCAATGGTGACCCGGTAGAACTGGTAGAGCACGCCGTGGCTGTAGCCCGCGTCCTGCGCCAGCCCCTCAAGGCTGGCCTGCAGGGCCACACCCGCGCTCTCGAAGGCCGTGGATAGCGCTTTCCCGGTGGCGTCCGCGGGCAGGCCCAGCTGCTCCGCCAGCTGCGCCCGCAGCGCCGCATCACCGCCGTGCAGCGAGCTTTCGAAGGCAGTCAGGGCGAGGTCGGCCCCGGGGATATTGGCGAGGATGCCGCCGAAGCCGATGGGCACGAGCAGCAGCGGCTCGAATTCCTTGCGGATGGCCAGGTAAAGAAGCAGGAGACCGACGCCGATCATGATTGCGGCGCCGGCGTCCAGGCCAGCGAGGCCGGAGGCGGCCCAGAGAGCTGCGAGGTCGCTCACGGGCTAGCGAAGCACCAGCAGCGTATCGCCGACGGCCACAGCATTGCCGGCCCCCACGGCCACGGACGCCACGGTACCGTCGCGGGGCGCACGCACCTCGGTCTCCATCTTCATGGCTTCGAGGGTCAGCAGCACGTCTCCAGCGCTGACCCGGTCGCCAGCCGCCACGGCGACGCGCACGATATTGCCGGCCAGGGGAGCGGGGAGCGGCTCACCGCTGTCGGCCCCCGCAGCGGGCGCGGCGGTGGCTGCGGCGGCCGGCGCCGACGCCGCAGCGACCGACTCCACGGTCCCGCCCTCGCTCACTTCCACCACATAGGGCTGGCCGTCCACCTTCACCGTGTACACGACGGGGCTGCCGGGCGCTGCGGCGGATGCCGCTGCCGGGGCGTCGGCAGACGCTGCCGTAGTGGCTTGAGCTTGAACTTGGGTCTCGGCCTCGGCCTCAGCGTCAGGGTGCGGCTCGAAGGCGTCAGCGTTGCCCCGATTCGCGAGAAAGCGCAGGCCCACCTGCGGGAAAAGCGCATAGGTCAGCACGTCATCGACGCGGCGCTCGCCGTCCTCGAGAGGGATGCCCTGCTCACCGGCGAGCTGCTCGAGCTCCTTCGCCAGCGTGTCCATCTCCGGCTCGAGGAGGTCCGCGGGGCGGCAGGTGATCGGCGCGTCACCCTCGAGCACCCGCGCCTGCAGCTCGGCATTGACCGGCGCCGGTGTGGCGCCATATTCGCCCTTGAGGACGCCGGCGGTCTCCCGGGAGATGGACTTGTAGCGCTCCCCAGTAAGCACGTTGAGCACCGCCTGGGTGCCGACGATCTGCGAGGTCGGCGTGACCAGGGGGATAAAGCCCAGGTCCTCGCGCACCTGCGGAATCTCGGCGAGCACCTCATCCATGCGGTCGGCCGCGCCCTGCTCGCGTAGCTGGTTCTCCATGTTGGTGAGCATGCCGCCCGGCACCTGGGCAACCAGAATGCGCGAATCGACACCGCGCAGGGAGCCTTCGAATTTCGCGTACTTCTTGCGCACCGTGCGGAAATAGGCCGCGATGTCGGCGAGCCTGTCGAGGTCCAGCCCCGTGTCCCGCTCCGTGCCTTCAAGGATGGCTACCACAGACTCCGTCGGCGAATGGCCGTAGGTCATGGACATGGAGGAGATGGCGGTGTCGATGTTGTCGATACCGGCCTCAATGCACTTGAGGGCCGTGGCCGTCGACAGGCCGGTGGTGGCATGGCACTGCATATGGATGGGAATGGAACAGGTCTCCTTGAGCCGGGTCACCAGCTCGTAGCCCGTATAGGGGCGCAGGAGCCCTGCCATATCCTTGATGGCGATGGAGTCAGCGCCGGCATCCTCGATCTGCCGGGCGAGGTCGAGCCAGGTGTCCAGAGTGTGCACGGGGCTCAGCGTGTAGGACAGCGTGCCCTGAGCGTGCTTGCCCACGGCCTTGACGGCCTTCAGCGCCGTATCGAGGTTGCGGAAGTCGTTCATGGCGTCAAAAACGCGGAATACATCCACACCATTGGTCGCCGCGCGCTCCACAAAACGCTCAACAACATCGTCGGCGTAGTGGCGGTAGCCGAGGATATTTTGACCCCGCAGCAGCATCTGCTGCTGTGTCTTCGGCATGGCGGCCTTGAGCTCGCGGATGCGCTCCCAGGGGTCTTCACCGAGGTAACGGATGCAGGCATCGAAGGTGGCCCCGCCCCAGGATTCCACCGACCAGAAGCCGATGTCGTCGAGGGCGGCGGCGATGGGCAGCATGTCGTCCAGGCGCAGCCGCGTCGCGAACAGGGACTGGTGCGCATCGCGGAGGACGACATCGGTGATGCCGAGGGGGCGGTGGCTGGCTTCCATCAGGGACCTTCCTTACGGCGGGCAGTAGCGTGGCGGTGCCGGACGATCGCGGCGGTGATGGCGGCGACCACCGCCGGCGAGGGGTCGGTAGCCGCTGCGGCATCGCTTCGTGGTGCCGCTATCGGCGCGGGCGCAGGCGGCGCAAAGCGTCGGACCGCGGCAGACAACGCACTGGTGGCAAGCACCAGCAGAGCAAGAAACAGCACCACCGTCAGCATGCCGAAGAGCATGAGGTCGAGGCCCTCTTGCAGCAGGCTTTCTTCCATCGGTGGCGTCTCCCGGTGATCAGCTACCACGATCATACTGCAAGGCCGGCGAGGACTGTAGGCAGCACGACCCGTGCCGAGCGCCGACGCAGCTCCCCCCTTCACCCGGGTCGCAACGGGCCCCCGAAGTTCGGGCGAGCCGCTCCCGCAGAGAGGCTGAAGGCCATCGGAGCGGGTACAATGCGGTCATGCGACTCATGCTCGCCCCCATGGAGGGGGTAATCGACCACACCATGCGTGAACTGCTCACCGGCCTCGGGGGCATCGACCGCTGCGTGACGGAATTCCTCCGGGTCACCGAGCGGCTGCTGCCGCCGCGGGTGTTTTATCGTTGCTGCCCCGAGCTCGCTGCGGGCGGGAAGACCGTGCACGGCGTACCCGTGTACCTGCAGCTGCTCGGCGGGCAGCCGGGCCCTGTGGCCGAGAACGCCGCCCGCGGTGCGGAACTGGGCGCGCCGGGAATCGACCTCAACTTCGGCTGCCCCGCCAAAACCGTGAACCGCTCCGACGGCGGCGCCATCGTGCTGCGCGAGCCCGCCCGGGTCTACGCCATCACTGCCGCCGTCCGCGCGGCTCTCCCCGTCGACGTTCCCCTCTCGGTCAAGATCCGCCTCGGCTTCGAGGACCGCTCCCCCTTCCTGGACGTGGTGCGCGCCATCAGCGACGCCGGTGCAGCAGAGATTGTCGTGCACGCCCGCACGCGGCGGGACGGCTACCGGCCGCCGGCTTACTGGGACGACATCGCCGGGGCGCGGGAGGTCACGCGCCTGCCTCTCATCGCCAACGGCGAGATCTGGAGCCCCGGCGATGCGGCGCGCTGTCAGGCCGCCAGCGGCTGCGACGACCTCATGCTCGGCCGCGGAGCCCTGTGCCGCCCGGACCTGCCACGGCTGGTGCGCGGGGCAGCGCGGGGCGAGGACCTGGCGCCGCTGCCCTGGCCTGCCGTCCTCGACCTGGTGCGCCAGTTCTTTGCGCTGACCCTGGCCAGCTACGACGCCAGGCACGCCGGCAACCCGCTCAAGCAGTGGCTGGTGTACCTGCGCGCCTACTACCCCCAGGCCGCTCTGCTCTTTGAGCACCTCAAGCGCCTGCGCGATCCGGCGGAGCTCGAGGCGGCGCTGGCCCGGGCGGGTGACCCGGGCGCCGCGGCGGCATGAGCTGCCCTTGCGGCCGCCGGGCGCCCTGCCCCTATAATGCGTCTCTGCCCGGCCGACGCCCCAGCGCCTGAATAAGGATACGCCGCATGTCCACTGCCGCCGTTCCCGCCACGCCCGGTGACGCGACATTTCTCGGCCACCCCCGGGGGCTGTTTGTCTGCTTTGCCACGGAGCTCTGGGAACGCTTCTCCTTCTACGGCATGAAGTACCTGTTGCTTCTTTATCTGACTAAATATCACCTGTTCTCCGACGCCGGCGGCCTGGAAGTCCTTGGCAGCTACGCGGCTCTGGTCTACGCCATGCCGGTCATCGGCGGCCTGCTCGCGGACCGTTACCTGGGCATGCGCAAGGCCGTGGTCTTCGGCGGCCTGCTGCTGGTGCTCGGGCACCTGGGCATGGCGGTGGAGGGCGAACAGGCGCGCCTTGTCGCCGGCGAGGTCGTGCGCGACGATGGCGCCCTGCAGGTTTTCTACTTCTCCCTGGCGCTCATCGTCATCGGCGTCGGCTTCCTGAAGCCCAACATCTCCACCATCGTCGGCCGCCTCTACGGCACCGATGACCCGCGCCGGGACGCGGGCTTCACCATCTTTTACATGGGTATCAACATCGGCGCCTTCACGGCCACGCTGCTCTGCGGCTACCTCGGCGAGACCTACGGCTGGGGCTACGGCTTCGGCGCCGCGGGGATCGGCATGCTCGTGGGCCTCGTGACCTTCCTCGGCGGGCAGAAGCACCTCATGGGCCTGGCCGAACCATCCCGGCCAGACGTCCTCAAGGAGCGTTCTCCGCTCGGTCTCAACAAGGAGCTGACCATCTACCTGGCCGCGCTCGGCGGCGTGGCCGTAGCCTGGCAGCTGCTGCAGTTCAACGGCGGCGTCGGCATGCTCCTCAACGCGCTGTCGCTCGCCGTACTGGCGGGGCTGACCTGGTTCATCGCGGTGAAGTGCGACGCGGTAGAGCGCTCGCGGATGATCGTGCTGGTCGTGCTCACGCTCTCCAGCGTGCTGTTCTGGTCCCTCTTCGAGCAGAGCGCCGCCTCCATGACCCTCTTTGCGGACCGTGTGATGGACCGGGAGGTCTTCGGCGTCACCCTGACCGCCTCCCAGTTCGGCTCCCTGAACGCCTTTTTCATCTTCCTCTTCGCGCCGGTGTTCGCGCTGCTGTGGACGGTGCTCGGCCGCCGAGGCCTGGAACCGAGCACGCCGGTGAAGTTCTCCCTCGGCATCGCCCAGGCCGGCCTCGGCTTCGGCGCCCTGCTCCTCGGCGCGGCCAACCCGGACCAGGCCGGGCTCGTCTCCGGCTACTGGATGATCCTCGCCTACCTGCTGCACACCTGCGGCGAACTCTGCCTGTCGCCGGTGGGGCTGTCGGCGGTGACCAAGCTGTCGGTGCCGAGCATCACCGGTGTGATGATGGGCAGCTGGTTCCTCGCCACCGCCTACTCCAATTTCGTGGCCGCGCAGCTATCGAAGCTTGCCGCCATCGAAACCGTGGAAGGCACGGTGGCCGACGTCGGCACCGCGCTGGCAAGCTACACGGCCCTGTTCAGCAAGCTGTTCTGGGTGGGCCTCGCAGTCGCCGCCGTGCTGCTGGCGCTGTCGCCCCTGCTCAAGCGCATGATGCGCGGCATTCACTGACAGCCACCAATACGGGAGAGCGCCATGGCAGCAAGGGACTTCGATCTGGTGCTCTGGGGCGCCACCGGCTTCACCGGCCGCCTGGTCGCCGAACATCTCGCGGCCCACTACGGCCACGGGCACCAACTGCGCTGGGCTATCGGCGGCCGCAGCCGGGACAAGCTCGAGACCCTCGCCGCGGCGCTAGCCGACGACAGCGGCACACCGGCGCTGGTCACCGGCGACAGCGACGATGCAGACAGCATGGCCGCCCTGGCGGCCAGGACTCGGGTGGTCTGCAGCACCGTGGGGCCCTATGCGCGCCACGGCACCCCCCTGGTCGCCGCCTGCGCCGACGCCGGTACCCACTACTGCGATCTCACCGGCGAAGTGCCGTGGATGGCTACCACCATCGAGCAGTTCGGCGACCGCGCCGCCGCCTCCGGCGCGCGCATTGTGCACAGCTGCGGCTTCGACTCCGTCCCCTCGGATCTCGGTACCTGGTTCGTCCAGCGGGAAATGCTCAGCCGCCACGGCGTCGCCGGCCGGCGCGTTCACGGCCGGGTGGGCCGCTCCCGCGGCGGCGCCAGCGGCGGCACGGTCGCCAGCCTCCTCGGCGTCATGGAAGCGGCGCGCCGGGACCGGCGTATCCGCCGGCTTCTGAGCGATCCCTACAGCCTCAATCCGCCCGGCGCGCCGCGGGGCCCGGACCGGGACGACAGCCTGCGCCCCTACTACGACCCGGTGTTCCGCCAGTGGACCGGACCCTTCGTCATGGCGGCGATCAATACCCGGGTAGTGCGCCGCAGCAACGCGCTCCTCGCCTTTCCCTGGGGCGAGGATTTTGCGTATGACGAACGCCAGCTGTGCCGCTCTCGGGCCCAGGCGACGCTTCTTGCGGGCGCCATCGGCGGTGCCATGGCGGCCATGGCTGTCGGCCCGACCCGGCGCCTGGCCGGGCACTTCCTGCCATCACCGGGTGAGGGCCCGGACGCGGAAGAACGGCAGAACGGCTTCTTCGAACTGTTCCTGCATGCCCAGCACCCGGAAGACCCCAGCCTCGACCTGCGTGCGCGGGTCAGCGGTGACCGGGACCCCGGTTACGGCGCAACCTCCCGCATGCTCGGCGAAGCAGCGGCCAGCCTCGCCCTCGATGACCTGCCTGTGCGCGGCGGCATCTGGACGCCTGCCACGGCCTTTGGCGACGCGCTGCTGGCGCGCCTGCACGACCGTGCCGGGCTCCGTTTCGAGCTTGTCTGAGCTGACCGGCGGCGGCCCCGGGGCGCGGTGAGCGACCTGACCTTCAGCGGCGTGCTCCTGCCGGGCGCAGACCCCCGGCGGGCCCGGCTGCAGTTAACCGCGCTGTTCCGGCTCACAGACCCGGCGGCCGTGGAGCCCTTTTTCCGCGGCGGCACCGTCACCCTGCGCCGCGATCTTCCCACAGCAGAAGCGGAGCGGCTCTGCGAGCGTCTCCGCGCCGCAGGGCTGGACTGCCAGGTAGCCGCGGCGCCGGAAGCCGGGCTGAAACCCGAGCCAGTACCGAGACGAGAACCCGAACCCGAGCCCGAGCCCGAACCGGAGCTCGAACCCGAACCCGAACCCGAACCCGAGCCGGAGCTCGAGCCCGAGCCAGCGCTGAAACCTTCACCGGCCGCACCTCAGCCGGCCGCACCCAATGTCTTCCAGGTGCGTCCGGACAGGCCAGTCGCGCTCGCCGCAGACATCGCGCAGCTGCGCTGGCTGGCGGCGCTCGTTGCCACTGCGGTGCTCGGAACGGCGCTGATCGCGATGACGATCGCGGGCCTGCTTGCAGCGTCGCCAGCACCGGTGACCGGGGCCAGCGCCAGCGGTGTGGACGGCGCCGGCCAGCTCTATCTACTCACGCCCGACGCTGTCCTGCTGCACGATCGTGCCGGCCATGAACTGCTGCGTCTCGACGCCGCGCGCCTCGGGCTCGAGGATCTCGCGCCGCCGTTCCTCGTCGGCCGCGATGGCAGCCTCGTACTCCACGCCCGCAGCGGCGACGGAAAACCGGCGCCCTGGCGCTGTGCACCTGCGGGCGGCGCCTGCGAGCCTCTGCCGCCCGGCGGCGTCTTTCTCGCCCTCGCCGCGGACAGCAGCGGCGTACTCCATGCCCTGGACACAGCGGGGCTCGTGCGCATCAGCGATGGCGCCGCGCAGGCCCGGGCAGCACTCACAGCGGAAAACACCGCGCCGCGCCTGGTCAGCGAAGGGGGGCTTCTTTATGTCGCCGCCGGGGGATCCATGATCGGCGTACACCGGCCGGATCCGGGCAGCTATGGCGAGCAGCTCGATGCCCTGCTGCCGGTGCCCGGGGACTTCGCGGCGACCGGCGTGCGCGACTTTGCGTTCTTCGCGGACCAGTGGTGGGTACTGCTGGAAAACGCCGCCGGGACCGTGGCCCTGCACCGCTTCGACACGCGCTGGGGCCATCGCGGCGCCGTGCCTCTCCCGACTGGGCTGACTCCCCGGCGACTGCAAGCCTGGAACCGCCAGCTTCTGGTGCTCGATCCGGCCCGGCCGGCCCTGCAGCGGGTGGACGGCGAGGGACGGATCGGCGCGCCTTTTACCTCTTCACTGCTCGTGGCATTGGCCGCGGAGCAGCGCGAGGCCCTAGCCTGGCGCACGACGGCGGGGCTCGCGGGGCGGGGCATCCTGGCACTGGCCCTCGGCTGTGCGCTGCTTGCGCTGCTCCTCGCCGCGGACCGGCGCCGGCGACCGGGCGAAGCACCAGCCCTGCGCCTGGACCGGGAGCACAGCGCCTTTCTGTGGTTTC
>NZ_KN234802.1 GCF_000764025.1 Pseudohaliea rubra DSM 19751
CGGCATAACCCGGGAATGCACTTATCGAGCTGTCCAAATTCTGGGGTCCATTTCTCTGCGCCTCGATGACCGCACCTGTTTGTCCCTCATCTGGCGGGACATCACGGAAGTCGAGAGGCGTGATCGCGAGCTGCAGGAAAGCGAACAGCGTTTCCGCAGCCTTTTTTATGATACCCGGCAGCCCATGATGCTGCTCAGTAAAGAACACATCATCGATGCAAACCTGGCAGCGCTCGCGATGTTCGGCGCCGAGTCCCGGGACGCGCTCTGTGGCTTTGAGCCGTGGGAACTGTCCCCGGAGGTTCAGCCCGATGGCGAGCAGACCAAAGTCATGCAGCGGCGCTATGCAGCCAAAACCCTGCAGGAAGGCGGTGTCGAATTCGAATGCCAGCACCGGAGGTTGAACGGGGAGCTTTTCCACTGCCGGGTCCTGCTTACTCGCCTGTCGCTGGTGAACGATCTCGTCATGCATGCAGCCATGACGGATATCACGCGCGAGGTGGAGGAGAAGGCCGAACTTGTCACCTATCGCAACGAGCTCGAGGCACGCGTGGAGGAGCGCTCCCGGGAGCTGGAAGAGGCAAACCGCCAGCAGCTGGCGCTTATCGACACCGCTCCCCTGGGCATCGCCCTGATCCGTGACAGGATAGTCGTGCGCTGCAATGCCCGCCTGGCAGAGCTGTTTGGCTACAGTGAAGACGAAATCGTTGGTAACAGTACAGAGCACTGGTATCTGACTCACGAAGCCTTCGAACATTATGGCGACGTCATCCATGAGCGCACCGGCCGTGGGGAGGTATTCCAGGAAGAGGTGCACTACCGTGCTAAAGACGGGACGCCTTTCTGGTGCCTTGTGACCACCCGGCTGCTCAATCCGGCGCGTGCGGAAGAAGGTCTGGTTGCACTTTTTGACGATGTCAGTGCAGAGCACGCCGCCGCTGAGGACCTGCGTGAGGCGCGGGAGGAAGCAGAGAGGGCGAATAGGGCCAAGTCCGAGTTTCTTGCCAACATGTCTCACGAGATTCGCACGCCCATGAACGCGATCATGGGTATGAGCTATCTCGGTCTGCAAGCGGCCACCGACGCGACGGAGCGCAGTTACTTCGAGCGGACCTATCAGGCAGCAGAGGCGCTGCTGGGGATTCTCAACGACATTCTCGACTTCTCGAAGATAGAGTCCGGCAAGCTCTCCCTTGAGTGGGCGCCTTTCCAGCTTGAGGATGTGATTCAGGGGCTGATCAACGTGATCGTTTTCCGCGCAGAGGAAAAGGGCCTTGAGTTCCTCATCGATGTTGCACCGGAGGTGCCGCATCGGCTTATCGGGGATTCCCTGCGCCTGCAGCAGGTGCTCATGAATCTGCTCAATAACGCGGTGAAGTTCACCGAAAGCGGCGAGGTTGTCCTACGGATCCGCGTGGACCAGGAGGACCCCGAGCAGGCAGTGCTGGTGTTCGAGGTCGAGGATACGGGCATTGGTATGACCGAGGAACAGCAACAGCGTTTGTTCCAGGCCTTCAGCCAGGCCGACGCATCCACTACCCGGCGCTACGGCGGGACCGGGCTCGGGCTGGCCATCTCTGCCCGGTTGGCCGAGATGATGGGCGGGCAGTTCGAGGTGTCCAGCACGCCCGGCGAGGGCAGTAGCTTCCGCTTCAGCTGTACCCTGGGCAAGGGTGCGGTTCAGCGCCCGTTGCTTCGCGGCTCGGGAGCAGAGCTTGAAGATGTTGAGGTGCTGGTTGTAGATGACAACGACACAGCGCGCGAGGTTCTGTGCGGGATGCTTTCGTCCTTCGGGCTGCGTGCGCGCGCCGTGGCCGATGGCAGGGCAGCACTCGATGACCTCGCGCAAGCCGAGGAGCTGCCGGGGGTCCTTATCCTCGATTGGTTCATGCCGGACATGGACGGCATTGAAGTCGCTCGGCGTCTACCGGATATTCTTGGGGACCGCGCCGATGTGCCTCCCATGATTATGCTCACGGCCCATGGCCGGGATCGCGCAGAAGCCGTGGCCGGTGAGGGGTTGTTCCATGCCGTGCTCAGCAAGCCCGTGACCCCCTCTACGTTGCTCGAAGCTATCATGGCGGCGCGGGGTTTCGACCAGCAGTTGCCAAAACGGCATACCAACTGGGCTGAGGTGGCGGCGGCGGACCTTGCCGCTTTGCAGGGCGCGCACCTGCTCCTGGTGGAGGACGACCCCGTCAATCAGGAACTCACCACCGCCTTCCTGGACCGGGCATCGGTCAGTGTCGACGTCGCCAATAACGGCAAAGAGGCGCTCGAATGCCTGCACCGGGCCCGCTATGACGGTGTTCTTATGGACTGCCAGATGCCGGTCATGGATGGCTTCGAAGCGACGCGACAGCTTCGCCGGAACCCCGCCTGGCAGAAGCTGCCGGTGCTTGCACTCACCGCTAACGCCATGGCCAGTGATCGCGACGCGGTACTTGCGGCGGGGATGAATGACCACATTCCCAAGCCACTGCGTATCGGCGAGCTGTTCGCAACGCTCGCGCGCTGGGTCTCGCCGGCGTCCCGGAGGGCCTCGGCGCGCGAGGGGCCCGCACCGATCGCAGCATCGGCGGTCACCGATGATCCGGCTGCTCTCGCCAGTGCGGGCGTCGATCTGGCCGCCGGCCGTGCCACCGCCGGTGGTGACGAGGAACTCTATCGCAAGGTGCTCGCGCGCTTCTGTGACAGTGCTGCTGCTTTCGAAGCGCGCTTTGCAGCCGCTGTTGCGGCAGCGGACGGCAACGTGATGGAGCGTGAGGCACATACCTTGAAGGGTGCCGCCCGCAGCATCGGTGCCGAGGCCGTGGGCGATGCGGCCGAGACGCTGGAGGCGGCCTGCGCTGAAGGCAACGTCAGCACCGTGAAAGAGGCCCTGTCCGCGCTGCAGCCACCCCTGCGGCAGCTGCTGGCGGCTCTGGAAGGCCTGGCGCCGAACCGTCCTGACCAGCCGTCCCCGGAAACGTCCGTTGCGCCGGACACGGCGGAGCTGGTCACGATCCTGGCAGCCCTGCGGCCCCTGCTCGAGGAAGGCGATGTAGCCAGCCAGGCTGAGGCGGCGCGCGTCGAGGCACTCTGCGAAGGCACTGCGCTGGCTCCGGCAGCCAGTCGTCTGACGGCGGCGATCGCCTCCTATGACAGCGATGAAGCGCTGGCCGCGCTGGAGGTGCTCGCGGCGGCGCTGCCGACCGACCATGACAGGGCCTGATACAGTGCCGGGCGATCAGGGATATACCGGCGTTTTTGAAGTCTGATAATGAGCATCCGCGCGGTGTACTCGAGCAGGTATACCGGTCTTCCTTTACTAATCGCATGCACTTGCGTGGCCAGTTTCGGGCCCAGCGCAAAGAGCTTTACGCGATTCTCGACGCCTTCCCTGCCGACTGACTGAGGCCCGCGTCCGGTCAGGGCATCTGCCAGCGCAGGCCCAGATGAAAGACGATATCGGGCGAACGCTCCACCACAATATCTTCGCTGAAGGCCAGGTCGACCAGCCAGTGTTTCCCCAGCTGTCCTGTGGCGCCAACCACAAGCTGCGCGGAGGGGTCGCCGAGGGCCTCCCGGGGGCTGTCCCAGGCAGCACTGTGGCCGTCGACCTGCACCTTCAGGTGCCAATGCTCGCTGGCCCGCCAGCCTAAGGTCGCGGAGCCGAAGGCGAGCCAGCGCTCCCGCGCCTCCGGCAGCAGCTTGCCGTCCTCACCGAAGAGGACGCCGCCGGACAGGTGGGCGTAGAGGCGTCGTCCGGCCGTGGCGCCGGCGTCATTGCCGTTGCTGCTGAAGTGCAGGCTGAGCGCTGCATCCGTTCCGCCACTGCCGGTGAGGTCGCCGGTGTCACCGCTCGGCAGCTTGAGCTGGCCGCGCAGCGCAAAGCGCTCCCCGAGCTGCCGGGCGATACCGAGTTGCAGATCCCCGATGCCGCTCACCGTATCAGCGAGGGCCACGCCACCGCTTTCGGGGCGGTACTGGAACCGGAGGCGATCCTGCGGGTACTGGTCCCGGTCGCCATTCGGCAGACTGAAGACGTCATGCCAGCCCTCGATGGCACTATCGAGGAAGCCGCCGCTGTGCCTCAGCAGCGGCAGCACCGCCGATGCCTCCCAGCCGCCCGCCAGGCCCCTACGCATCCCGAGGGCGAGGCGCGCGGTTTCTCCGTCAAGCGTCAGGGAGCAGTCGTCGCCGCACAGCGAGGGCTCATTTAGGCTGGTGTTGGCAAACTCGAGGGTCGAGCGGAACTCCAGGGCACCGGCGGGCAGCAGTGCTGCGCCGCGTGCGTCGGGCAGCCCCAGGGGCAGGATCAGCGGGCTGCGGTTTGCCGTGGGGAAGGGGGCCTCCACGTCGGCCACCGTGGCCTGCGCCGATAGCAGGAGCGTCATGGCCACCACCAGCGACGCCGCGTTGCCTGGTGAAGCTGTGCGGGGCGTGGCACACTCCTGCGGGAATATCCATAAGAAGGAAAACACCATGTTCGTTCGTCGCCCCCTGTTTCTTGCCCTGGCCGTCCTGACCCTGGCGGCCTGCTCCGATTCTGACAATACCCTGACTAATGACCCGCCTCCACCGCCGGAGCCCGAGCCGGAACCGGCTCCCTTTGCCGAGCTGTATGAGCAGGGCGTGGACCGGTACCTCGGCCTGTACACACCGATGACCTCGGAGACCGAGGGTGACGTAGTCAATCACGCCTTCGGTGCCGGCGATGGCCCACGCTGCCTCACCGGGGGCGAGTACACCATGGCTACGCGTGATCAGGGCAGTGCCGAGCTCATGATTTTCCTCGAGGGCGGCGGCGCCTGCTGGTCAGACCTGTGCTCGGCAACGGAAACAGCGGCCCCGGGGATTCCGCCCTTCGGCATTCTGAACCCGGGCACGCCGGGCAATCCCGTCGCCAGCTGGAACACCGCCTACCTGCCCTACTGTGATGGCTCGATTTTCTCCGGTGATATCGATATCGACCTGGATGACGACGGCATGACCGATCGTTATCAGCGGGGCCTCAAGAACCTCTCCGCTGCGCTTGATGTGGTCGCCAACAGCTTCCCAAGTCCCGAGCGCATTCTCCTGACGGGCAACAGCGCCGGCGGTTTCGGCACCGACTACGCGCTACCGCTGGTGCGTAAGCTGTTTCCGGATACGCCCATCGAGCTGGTGAATGATTCCGGTGTCGGCATCTCGCGGCCGGGTCTTATCGATCAGTTCGTCGAGGAGTGGAATGCCGCTGCGTTTATTCCTGCTTCCTGTGACGACTGCATTGGTGAGGACGGCCACCTGACCGATTATCACAAGTGGCAGCTCGGCGAGGACGACAACCTGCGCTTGGGTTTCATGAGCACCAGGCAGGATACGGTGATTGCCGACGTCTTCGTCGGCATCGGCGGCGAGGCCTTCGAAGCGGCGCTCATCCCGGAAATGGAAGAGCTGGAGGCAGCCTACCCGGAGCGTTTCCGCAGCTTCATCGCCAACGGCAACAGCCACACCTTCATTCAGGCCCAGTTCGACCTCGCGGTGCAGGGCACGTCGGTGAAGGAGTGGATCGGGTTGATGCTGGACGGGTCGGCGGACTGGGTGTCGTTGATTGACTGAAGCGGTAGGCGCCACCGAAAAGCGGCCTGTCGGCCGCTCCTGAGTGCGCCGGCTGAAACTCCTTCCGCCGGCTTTCAATCGGAGACTGCGCCTACTGGCAGTCCGGATCGTTTGGATCGAGCGCTGCAGTCAAAGGCAGGGTTCTGACGTCGGACGAGGCCGGCGGTCCCGCGTCTGTGACCTGCACCGTGTAGGAATAATCCGTGGTGCACTCTCCGGTTAGCACGCCGTTTTCAATGTCACCAGAGAACCAAGTCAGGACGCCGGTGTCCGGGTCCAGAGTGAGACGAGCGTCTTCAAAAGAGTCGGAACCGATCTCGATAGTTGGCAGGCTCGGTACCACTTCTACTTTACTCCAAGTGTAGTCTCCGGTAGGTCCACCGGATGCACGCAGAATAAAAGAGTAGGTTTCCCCCTGCGTGGCCGTGCCCAGGTCGGTAGAAATGATCTCCAGGGTGGTGGCATCGCTGCCATCCACCTCGAGCGTCAAGGCAGCCGTGTCGCTGCCACCTGCCGAGTCGGCTACGGAGACGGTGAGTCCATAGGTGCCGACCGCCGGAGAAGTCCCGCTGAGGGACCCGGATGTCGACAACGAGAGGCCGGAGCCACCATCATTAACAAGGGTCCAGCTGTAAGGCGGTGTGCCACCCTCGGCCTCAAGAGTGGCTGCGTAAATCTGCCCGTTCGCCGCAGGCAGCGTCTCGGTAACAACCGCCAGCGGCACGAAAGGCTCAAAGGTATCCACCACCAGTGTCAGCGCACCCTGCACGGTGTCCTGGCCGTCGGAGACGCGGAAGACGATGCCGTAGGTGCCAACGGCCGAGGGCGTGCCGCTGAGCACACCGGCGGAGCTGAGGGACAAGCCGGAATCGCCGCTGCTGACCAGCTGCCAGCTGTAGTCGCGGCTGCCGCCGGTCGCCTCCAGAACGGCCGCGTAACGCTCGCCAACGGTGGCGCCCGGGAGTGATGTCGTCCCTAGCGTTAGCGGATCGCCTTCCGCGCTCACGGTCAGCACGAGTGACTTCGACACCTCACGCACGTTGTCTGCCACCGCCACCGTGATCCCATAGGATCCCTCGGCCGGGACCGTGCCGCTGAGCACGCCATCATCGCGAAGGTCCAGACCTGTACCGCCGGCATCGACGAGCGTCCACAGGTAGTCGCCCTGGCCTCCGGCCGCCTGCAGGATAGCGGAGTAAGTCTGTCCTTCTTCGGCCGTGGGCAGGGTTTCCGTCGCGATCGTGAGCGGTTGCGGTGTATCGCCGGTCACGGTGAGGATGAAAGACTGTCGATCCCGGCTGTCTGCCTCGTCGGTGACTTCGAGGGTGATGCCGTAGTCGCCGCTGTCGGGTGCTGTTCCGGTCAGCACGCCATCGGCGTTGATGCCGAAACCTGTTCCGCCGTCATTGACGACGCTCCACCGATAGGGCTCCGCGCCGCCGCTCGCATCGAGAAGGGCCGTGTAATCCAGGCCTTCAATGGCCTGTGGGAGAGCAGTGGTGGCAATAGACAGGGCGTTTTCAGTGGTCACCGTCAGCGTAAAGGATTGCCTTGTATCGCGGCCGTTGGCGTCGCTGACGCTGATGGTCACGCCATAGGTGCCGGCAGGCGGCAGCGCGTCGCCTCTGAAAATCCCTTCGCTGTTGATAGTGAAGCCCGTGCCGCCATCGTCGATCAGTTCCCAGCTGTAAGGCGGCGTACCACCGCTGGCCTCAAGCACCGTGCTGTAGGGTGTGGAGGCAACGTCCGGCAGGGTGCCGGTTGTAATTGTGAGTGGGTTGTTCCCGGTGCCATCATCAGACAGGAACCCGCCACCACCACCGCCACCACCGCAGGCGGTCAGCAGGACCAGCATGGAGCCCAACGCCGCGAGGCGGCGACCGAGAGTGGCGACCCAGTGACTCATTATCTTCCCCTATCCCTAGTTCCCGTGGCCCGGGCGCAGTCTTATCGCTTTACCGCTCACTTTATCCCGCACCGCCGTCTTGTGCTACTGCGCGTCTCACGATAGCACGCTTTTTGCTATGAAAGTCGAGCAATAACAGAATGATAGGTATAAATTGTCACTTTTTACACAAGGTACGCGAACGCCCGGGAGCGGAACCTCAGAGCAGGCCGGCAACGCTCGCCAGCTTGAGCAGCCCGAGCCCCGTTGCCACCGCAACGACCACGGCGCCGAGCAGGTTGCCGAGGGTACCGTTGCGGTGTGTGCCGAGGAGGTCCCTCCGGTTCATCAGGTAGAGCAGCGCCAGGGCAACAAACGGCAGCAGCAGTCCGTTGGCGGCCTGGGCAAACAGGATGGCGGCGAGCGGCCGCGTGCCCAGGGCCGCAAAGATGGTGCCGCAGAGGAGCACGGCGAAGCTAACGGCACGGAAGCCCGGGTCCCGGAGGCCCCCGCGCCAGCCCAGGGCGCCGCAGACGGCGTAGCCGGCGGCCAGCGGTGCGGTTAGGGCGCTGGTGAGACCGCCGGCGAAGAGGCCGGCGGCAAAGACGGGGCCGGCCGCCGGGCCGAGGAGCGGCTCCAGCTGATCGGCCATGGCGAAGGCATCGAAAGATTTGCTGCTGCCGAAGAAGGTCACCGCTGCCGTGCTCAGGATCGCCAGCGTGATCAGCCCGCCGAGGCCGATGGACAGGATACTGTCGCGCCGGGCCGCAGCGAGGGACTCGTCCAGGGGCAGCGTTGCCGGCCACTTCTCCCGGGCGGCGTTGGCGTGGAGGAACAGGTTATAGGGGACGACGGTGGTTCCGATAAGCGCAATGACCGTGAGCGCGGATCCCTCAGGCATGCCTGGTCGCGCCAGAGCGTCCAGGATGATTTCGGGCCCCGGCGCCGCGAGCACGGCGCAGGCGAGAAACACGGTGCTCATGAGGAGCACGAGCCCGATCAGCACCCGTTCGAGCAAGTGGTAGTGGCCGCTGCCGAGGAGCAGCGCCGCGGCAACGCCAATGGCCACGGCCCAGGGCCCCGTGCCGCTGCCGGTGACGCCCGCTACGGCAACGGCGGCGCCGGTGATGTTGCCGGCCTCGTAGGCGGCGTTGCCGAGGCCGATGGCTGCAACCACAAGGATCACCGCGACGCGGCCCAGAGCCTGGCTGGCAAAGGCGGTGCGCATGGTCTCGGCAAGGCCTGCCCGCGTGGCCAGGGCCTGCCGGGCCGCCATCTCCTGAAGCACCACGGTGGCGAAGACCGAGAACAGCAGGGCCCACACCAGCGTATAGCCGAAGATGGCGCCGGCGCTGCTGGCTGTGGCGATGGTGCCGGGACCGATAAAGGCTGCGGTAACCAGCAGCCCCGGCCCGAAGCGACCTGCGCGTTGTGGCTCCCTGGCCATGGGCCGACGTCCCTCCGGGTGCGCCCGGAGGCGCGGAAGCCGCGATGGTAGCACTCTGCTGATGCGCCCGCTTTTGGCGGGCTGATATCATAGGCGTAATGAACGAGCCGTCTTCCGTGCCCTCCCTTACCGTTTCGCTCGTGCTGCATCACAGCCCGCTGCCGCAGCTCGCTGCGACCGTACGCAGCCTTGCGCTGGCCGTGGCCGACGCCCGTCGGGCCGGCGTGCTCGGCGGTGCGGCCCTATGGGTTGTGGACAATTCCGTGGACGCGCCCTACGCCGCCGCTGCCCGCGATGCCGTGGCCTCGCTCCTCGACGAAACGGGGGCGCTCAGCTACCGCTTTCTGGTGCTGGAGGAGAACCGCGGCTTCGGCGCGGGCCACAACCGGGTGCTCCTCGATAGTGAGAGTGACTACCACCTTGTGCTCAACCCCGATGTTGAGCTGGCCCGGGATGCGCTCTCGGCCGGCCTTGCACTGCTCGCTCGGGACCCGGGCATCGCTGCGCTTAATCCCTACGCGGAAGCGGCAGACGGCCGGCGAGAGTATCTCTGCAAGCGCCACCCCACGCCGGATGTGCTCCTCCTGCGCGGCTTCGCGCCAGCCTGGCTGCGGCGGCGGGCGCAGCGGCGCCTGGCCCGCTACGAGGTCCGTGAGCTCTGCGCGAGTCCTGCGGTCGCCGAGGTGCCGCTCCTCTCGGGCTGTTTTCTGCTGCTGCGGGGACGACCGGCGCGACTATGCCGCGGCTTCGATACGGGCTACTTCATGTACTTTGAGGATTTCGATCTGTCCCGGCGCCTGCGGCCGTTCGGGCGCCTGGTGTATGCGCCCCAGGTGCGCATTGTGCATCACGGCGGCTATGCGGCGAACAAGGGCTGGCGCCACGTGCGCTGGTTCCTGCGCTCTGCCCTGCGTTTTTTCCGGCAGCACGGCTTTCGCTGAGGGCCGCCGGAAAACTGCTACTATCCTCGCATGAGCACTCCTGACCCCAACGCTGATCTCGCACGCCTTGCCTGCCTCCAGGCCATGGGCGTCACGCTTTACAGCTCCCGCCGGGATCTCCCGGGGGCAGCCCCGTCCCGCCGGGTGCTGACGCTGGCGCACTTTGCCGCAGGGCCGGAGCCGGCGGCGGCGGAGGCCCCCGCGCCGACCCCG
>NZ_KN234803.1 GCF_000764025.1 Pseudohaliea rubra DSM 19751
CGGGCTCGGGGCTGGTTGCCGCTGCCAGCTCGGGGAGATGCTCACTGCGGCAGGCGAGATGGCGGACGGCCTGCCGGCCCAGGCGGTTGCGCAGCCGGTCGCGGAGGCTGGCCAGCGGCTCCGTGCCGGCTTCGCTGAAGAGGTCGCCGCCGGTGGGTGTGGCCGGCGCCAGCTCGTCGCAGCTGAGTACCAGAGTCTCTGCGCCCCCGGAGAGCGGGTAACGCTCCAGGCGTGTGCGGGTAAGCCCGGTCCAGGTCGCCGCGTCGCCGGTTTCTGCGCTGGCGCGTACCGTGAGCGCCTGGCGTTGCCCGCGGGCACCGATGAAATGCCAATGCAGAGTGCCGGTTTGCTGCTGGGTATTGCGCAGGAAGGCGACCAGCGCGTTCAGTAGCCGTCGGATCGCCGGCTGCAGCTCTTCGCTGCCGGTCACCTCGTAACCAAAACGGTGCCGGGCGCGAAAGCGCAGCGGCGGCTGGAAAGCCGGCTGGCGGTCATGGGCGCGGCCGGTCACCTGCTGCAGCAGGGTCACGGCCTCGCGGCCGCAGCGCCGGCCGAGGGCCCGCTCCGGCAGGGCGAGTATATCGCCAAGGCGCGTAAGGCCCGCTTCTTCCAGGGCTCCGAGCGCCGGGAGCAGGATCGCCAGGTGGGCGAGGGGCAGCGGCGCCAGCCGCTCCTGGAGGGGCTTTTCGAGGGCGCTGGCGGCCGGTTCCCCGGTGAAGCTCAGTAGCCAGGCCGCCTTCGGCGTGGGTGCGAGGCCGCGACGGTAGCTGAGGGCGCGCTGTACGGGGCCCCGGTCGACGCTGCCGAGGAGCGCGGCGATGCCCCCGAACAGGCGCAGGCAGCCGCCGATCTCGAGGAGCAGACAGTCCTCGCGCCAGCGATGCAGGTTGGGCGTGATGCCGTAAGCCCAGCAGCACAGCTCTTCCAGGCATTCCGCCTCGCGCTGCCGGTCCCGGGCCCGCAGCTGCAGCGCGTCGCCAGCGAGGGCCCGGGCCGTGGTGACACCCTGGCCCGGGGCCAGCCCCAGGGCGGCGGCGGAATCGTTGACTTGCAGCAGCCGCTGCCGCTCCACGAGGGCCTGCGGACGCTCCTCGCTGCCGTCCTGGCACTCCAGGGCCAGCCGCGGAAAGCGCAGGCACAGCCACAGAGTCAAGGCCGTTCCCCGGTGTGCGGAGAGAGCCCGGCCAGTCTGAAGTAAATGCTGTACATATATACAGTATCAGTGTCCTTCGGCCCTCTGTCCAGCGTGACCCGCTCTGGGAGGTCGGTGGCAATTCGGGTCCGGCTGGGCCATCATGACCGTCCCTGGCGGCGCTGTCCGCCGCGTCTCCGTTGCACCCCAAGCCCCAAGGAGTGTCCCGTGTTTCGAGCTTTTCGCTTGCCCCTGGCCTTTTTCTTCGCCGCCGGCCTCCTGGCCTGCGGCCAGGACGGCGGTCCGGTGGCTTCCAGTGCCTCCGACGAGAGCGGCGAGGCCGCCGTAACCGGTTTCCGTGCCTTCCTCGACGAAGCTTACGCCGAGGACATGGCGCGCTACCCGCTGACCGCGACCTACCGCGGCATCAAGACCGGGAATGATCAGTGGAACCCTGTCTCCGAGACCTTCCAGGAGGACACCCGCGCTATCAATGAGCGGCGCCTCGCCCGGCTGCAGACCTTCGACCGTGACGCCCTGGCGGCGGACGAGCAACTGTCCTGGGACCTCTACAAGCTCAACCTCGAGCGCCTGCTGGCCCGGGATGCGTTCCGCCACCATGATTTCGTCATTACGCAGTTCCGCGGGCCGCACACGGTCGTGCCGAGCACCCTGATCAATATTCACCGGGTGAACAGCCCGGCCGATGCCGAGGATTACATCGGCCGGTTGAACGGCGTCGGCGACTACTTCGACCAGGTGATCGCCCAGCTCGAGATCCGCACGGAGAAAGGGCTCACGCTCGCCGACTGGCAGTACCCGAAGATCGTGCAGTCGGCGCGTAACGTGGTTACCGGCGTGCCCTATGACGACAGCGGTGAAGACTCCACGCTGTGGGCGGATTTCCAGGACAAGGTTGCCGGGCTGACCCTCGACGAGGCAACCCGGGAGCGGCTCCTCGCCGAGGCACGCACGGCGCTGGTGGATGTCGTCGGACCCGCCTATGAGCGGCTCATCGTCGCCGTGGAGGCACAGGCTGAAGACGCCGCCGAGGCCGACGGTATCTGGCGCTTCCCGCGGGCGAAGGACTATTACGCCACGCGCCTCAACTGGTACACGACCACGGACCTCAGTGCCGACGAGGTCCACGAGATCGGCCTTGCCGAGGTCGCGCGGATCCACGGCGAGATGCGCGCCATCATGGAGACCGTCGGCTTCGAGGACAGCCTGCAGGACTTCTTCGAGTTCATGCGCACGGACGAGCAGTTCTACTATCCGAACACCGACGCCGGCCGCGCCGACTACCTCGCCGACGCCCGGCGCAGCATTGATGCCATGCGCGAGCGCCTGCCCGAGTACTTCGGCCTGCTGCCGGAGGCGGAGATCGTGGTCAAGCGGGTCGAGGCCTTCCGCGAGCAGTCCGCCGGCAAGGCCTTCTACCAGGCGCCGCCGAAGGATGGCTCCCGGCCGGGCATCTACTACGCCAACCTCTACGACATGGCGAACATGCCGAGCTACCAGTTGCAGGCCCTGGCTTTTCACGAGGGCATTCCCGGGCACCACATGCAGCGCGCAATCACCGTTGCTCTGGATGATATTCCCGAGTTCCAGAAGTACGCGAGCTTTACGGCCTACACCGAGGGCTGGGGCCTCTACACCGAGGAACTGGCGAAGGAAATGGGCTTCTACGAGGACCCTTACTCCGACTTCGGCCGTCTGGCCATGGAGCTCTGGCGCGCCTGCCGCCTGGTGGTCGACACTGGCATCCACAGCAAGCGCTGGAGCCGCGAGGAGGCGATCGACTACCTCCTCGAGCATACGCCGAACCCGGAGGGTGATGCGGTGAACGCCATCGAGCGCTACATCGCCATGCCCGGCCAGGCCACGGCCTACATGATCGGCAAGCTGAAGCTCATGGCGTTGCGCGAAGAGGCGCGCCGCGCTCTGGGTGAGGGCTTCGACATCCGCGCCTTCCACGATGAGGTGCTCAAGGACGGCCCGGTGCCGCTATCGATTCTTGAGCGCAAGATCGAAGGCCTGGTGGACGCCGCAAAAGCCGGCTGACCACAAGCGGTGGGAGCGGCGTCTTGCCGCGACCCAGGCCGGCGTGCCGTCGGTCGTCGGCGCGGAGGCGCACCTCCCACAGGGCTTCCGCCGCAAATGGCCCTAGATGCCGCCGTGCTCCATCAGGTAAGTGATCGCCCCCTTGATGAGAAAGCCGAGGATGCCCATGGCGAGCGCCAGGAACAGCACGAAGGTTCCGAAGCGACCGGCGTCGCTGCGCCGTGCCAGATCCCAGACGATAAACACCATGAACAACATCAGGCCGCCGACGCCGAGCGTTACGCCGTAGTCTGAGAGCCACTTGTCCATGGGGGCAGAGTCCGTGTTGCCAGGGGGCGGGGAGTCTAACGGACTTCAACTGCCCTACAAAGTTTTCAGCGGATTGTCCTACGCGCTCAATACCTCGGTGGTGAGGGCCGTGCTGGCGCTCATGGAGTTGGTGATCAGGCAGGCCTGCTCGGCCTTGTGGAGGAGGCGGTCGGCCTTTTCCGGGTCCGTATCGGCGGGGATGCGCAGGGTGGCGCTGACCTGGACCTCGGTGAAGCGGGTGACGCGCTCGACGCGGTCGAGGGTGCCGGTGGCAGTGCACTCGATGTCGGTCCACGCGAGCTTGGAGGCGCGGGCGATGGCGCGAAAGCTCAGAACGAAACAGTCGGCGACAGCGGCCATGAGCAGAGACTCGGGGGACCAGCGGTCGCCGGGGCCGCCGAACTCTGCCGGGGGTGCGGTGACGATCTCCGGCAGATCTGTGGCCTGGACGAGAACGTTGTCATCGTCGCCGGCGCTGGCGGATACGGTGTAGTGGTGGGGTAGCTCTTGCATGGAGTGCCTCCGTGACTGCAGGTGATTGCTGCGATTCAAGGTCTATGGTGCCATGCCTTGCTATCCCGTGCGACGCTAGGCCACAGGCGCGGCGATAGGGCTCGCTGCTGCCGGCGCAAAGGCCGGCAGTTCCCAGAGCTGCGGCTGGCCGGGGATATCGTCGCTGGCCGGCAGGGAGATGTCGATGCCCTGGCGGCCGCCGCGCTGCTTGAGAAGGTGCACCTGGCGATAGGCCGGGAGCTGCAGGCGCAGGGGTGCCGGCGCGTGTTCCTGGGCCGCGGGCGTGGCCCGGAACAGGACCGCGAGGCTGTCGCCGGCGGTGGCCGCGAGCTGGAGCTTGCGCAGCTCCGCGTAGCGGTAGTCAGCGGCCCCAAGCCAGCTGAAGACCGCGCTGCAGGTGGGGCTGCGCAGGGCCTGCTCGGTGCTCCAGAGCAGGTCTTCGCGGCTGCGCGGGTGCACCAGCAGCACCTGCTGCGTATCGATGCCGCGGGCGGCGAGCAGCGGTGCATAGGGGGTGCAGGGCGGGGCGATAAAGACCTGCCAGCGCCCGCGGCTGCTCAGCCGCTCCATGGCTGGCAGGAACAGGCCCATGGCGCCGAGGCCGTTGGCGTTGCTGAGCAGCTCGACGGTGTTGCCCAGGGGCCAGCCGCCGTGGACCAGGGCGCCGTCGAGGGCGGCGTAGCCTGTGGCCAGCGTGTCCCGGCCGTGGTGGTCGCTGTTGGCCGGCGCGCCATCGAAGAGCGGCTGGCCATCGCGGCCGAGCCAGGTGTCGCGACGGCTGACAATGTCCTGCAGTGCCTGGTTCATGGTGTGTGCTCCCTGTACGAATACTGTATGCCTGTACAGTAGTCGCCGTTGCCGGGGAGCGCAAGCTGGCCGGGAGTGACCTGTCCGAAAAGGCGACAGGTCGCTACGGTTGCGCGATGTGGAGGAGCAGCTGCTCCAGGGCGAGCCAGGGGTCGCCGGGGCCGTAGCCCTTGGCGGCGGCGTCCGCGGCAAGCGCCAGGGTCAGGGCCGTGGCAGTGCTGGCCGGGTCGTGGCGGCCGAGTGCCGCCTGCAGGATGCCCATGCGTGATTTCCATACCCGCCGCGCCGCCAGCGCCTGCTGCGGCCGCTGGCCATCGGCGACGTCGCGGACCAGGTCATCGAGGAGGCGCACCTCGCGACTGGTGGCCCAGCAGGCCACCGCCGGCTCGACACCTTCGCCGCGCAGTCCCGTCAGCATGCGCAGGGCGTGTACCGTGTCGCCGGCCAGGGCGGCGTCGATGGTCGCGAAGAGGTTGTAGCGGGCGTTGTCGAGGACGCCGTCGTTCACCGAGGCCAGCGTGATATGGTCCGTCCCCAGGAGCTTGAGCTTTTCGATCTCCTGCAGCGCTGCGAGAAGGTTTCCCTCCACACGCTCGGCCAGCAGCCCGAGAGCATCCCGGTCGATGCGCATGCCGGCGCTGCGGATGCGCCGCTCGAGCCAGCCCGGGAGCTCCCGGGAACGCACGGGCCACACCTGTACCGTGCCGCCGGCGCGGTCGATCGCCTTGTACCATTTGCTATTGCCGGCGCTCTTGTCGAGCTTGCCCGCCACCACCAGCAGGCGGTCGCCGGGGTCGGCCAGCTCGAGGTACTCGCAGAGCGCCTTGCTGCCCTCGGTGCCGGGCTTGCCGCCCGGCAGCCGCAGCTCCACCAGTTTGTGGTCTGCAAAAAGCGACAGGTTCGCCGCACAGTCGCGCAGGGCCTGCCAGTCGAAGTCACGGCCGTCAGCGTCGAGGATCTGCCGTTCGCTGCAGCCGCCGGCGCGGGCCGCGGCGCGCAGCTGGTCGGCGCATTCCTGAACCAGGAGCGGTTCGTCGCCGCTGACCAGGTAGGCGGGCAGCACCGACTGCGCGAGGTGGGCCGGGAGCTGCTCCGGAGTGATCCGCATCAGCCGCTGCTGGCGGCGAAGAAGGCGATCCGGCGGATGATCTGCTGCGCCAGCTCGCCGCGCATCTCGTCGCGGAGAATGCGGATTTCCTCCGCCTTGCCGACCACGTTGCGCGGGTCGTTTTCCATCTGCTTGGCGACCTGGGCGGTTTCCGGGCCCAGGAGCAGGGCGCCCCGGTCGTCGCGCACGGTGAAGGTGGCGCGGAGCGTGAGTTCGAACTCCGCCGCCCGCGCCTCGGCATTGATGGAGAGGTTGCGCTGGGCGAAGCGCTCCGGACCCAGCTCGAGGCGGTGCGTGGCTTCGCCGGCATCCACCCAGCGGATGCCGCTGGCCGTGAAGCGCGCGCGCAGCACCCGGGTGAATTCGCTGTTCGGGCTCGCTGCCTGCAGGTGCATGGCCCCCCAGCTTGCCGGCAGCGCCGTGCCGCCGCCGGTGCCGCGCAGGTGGAAGCCGCAGCCGGCCAGCAGCGCAACGAGGAGGGCGACGGCGAGGCGCGGCAGCGACGAGCTCATCAGCTGACCACGATGTTGACGAGCCTGCCGGGCACCACGATCACCTTGCGCACGGTTTTGCCCTCGAGGAAGCGCTGGGCGTTGGGTTGGGCCAGAGCCTCGGCCTCGGCGTCGGCCTTGCCGATGTCCGCGGGCACGACCATTTTCGCACGCACCTTGCCGTTCACCTGTACCACCATCTCGATACTGTCGCGCACCAGGGCGCTTTCGTCCACGCCGGGCCAGGGTGCCCAGGTGATGTCATCGCCGTGGCCCAGGGCGCGCCAGAGGTGGTGGCAGGCGTGGGGAACGACCGGACAGAGCAGGCGCACAGCGACGTCCAGGCCCTCGCGGAGCACGGCGCGGGCCTGCGCATCTGCCGGGTCGAGGCGGCCGAGCTCGTTGCAAAGCTCCATGACTGCGGCGATGGCCGTGTTGAAGGTCTGGCGACGGCCGTAGTCGTCGCTGACCTTGGCAATGGTCTCATGAATCTTTCGCCGGCCGTCCCGGGCCGCGCCGTCGAGGGTGGCCGGCTCCAGCGCCGGCACGGCCCCGCTGGCAACGTGCTCGGCGACCATGCGCCAGAGCCGCTTGAGGAAGCGGTGCGCGCCTTCCACGGCGGAGTCGGACCACTCGAGGGACTGGTCCGGTGGTGCCGCGAACATGCTGAAAAGGCGCACCGTGTCTGCGCCATAACGCTCGATGAGGGCCGTAGGGTCCACGGTATTACCCTTGGACTTGGACATCTTGGCGCCGTCCTTGAGTACCATGCCCTGGGTGAGCAGTCGTGTGAACGGCTCGTCGGAATCAACCAGCCCCTCGTCGCGCATGAGCTTGTGAAAGAAGCGGGCGTACAGGAGGTGCAGGATGGCGTGCTCGATGCCGCCCACGTACTGGTCTACGGGGAGCCAGTAGTTGGCGCGCTCGCTGTCGAGCATGCCTGCCTCGTAGTCGGGGCAGGTGAAGCGGGCGTAGTACCAGGACGACTCCATGAAGGTGTCGAAGGTGTCCGTCTCGCGCTCGACGACCTGGCGGTCGAGCTCGAACTTGCGCCACTCGGTGTCGGCCTTCAGCGGCGAGGTGACGCCGTCCAGGACCACGTCCTCTGGCAGCAGCGCCGGCAGGCGCTCCGCAGGGATCGGGATTTCGCCCCCATCCGGCAGGTTGAGCATGGGGATTGGCGCGCCCCAGTAGCGCTGCCGGGACACGCCCCAGTCGCGCAGCCGGTACTGCGTGGTGACCCGGCCGGCGTCGCGTCCGGCGAGCGCGGCGGCGATGGCGTCGAAGGCGGCCTCGAAGGGCAGCCCGTCGAAGTCGCCGGAGTTGGTAAGGGCGCCGTGCTCCGTAAAGGCGGCCTCGCTGATGTCGGCCGGCTTACCGCTGTCATCGCAGATGACCACGGTCATGGGCAGGTCGTAGCGCTCGGCGAATTCCCAATCGCGCTGGTCGTGGGCCGGTACGGCCATGACGGCGCCGGAACCGTAATCCATGAGCACATAGTTGGCGACCCAGACGGGAATTTCCTCGCCCGTCAGCGGGTGCCGGGCGGTGAGTCCCGTGTCCATGCCGCGCTTTTCCGCCTGTGCCGTTTCGGCCTCGGATACGCCGCTCTTGCGGCACGCCTCGATGAACGCTGCCAGCGCCGGGTTGTCCGCGGCCAGGGCCTGGCTGACGGGATGCTCGGGGGCGAGGCTCAGGTAGGTGACCCCGAACAGCGTATCCGGACGCGTTGTGTAGACCTCTATGCGCTCCTCGCCGGCCACCGGCGTGTCGAGCGTGAAAGCCAGTTCCACGCCGCGGCTCTTGCCGATCCAGTTGCGCTGCATGGTGCGCACCTGCTCCGGCCAGCCGTCGAGGTCGTCCAGGCCTTTCAGCAGCTCGTCGGCGTAGGCGGTGATACGCAGGAACCACTGCGGGATCTCCCGGCGTTCCACGAGGGCGCCGGAGCGCCAGCCGCGGCCGTCGATCACCTGCTCGTTGGCGAGTACGGTCTGGTCCACCGGATCCCAGTTGACCGTGGCCATTTTCCGGTAGACCAGGCCCTTTTCGTAGAGCCGGGTGAAGAACCACTGTTCCCAGCGATAGTACTCGGGGCGGCAGGTGGCGAGCTCCCGGTTCCAGTCGAAGCTGAAACCCAGGGCTTTCAGCTGCTCGCGCATGTAGTCGATATTGCTGTAGGTCCAGGCCGCCGGCGCCGTCCTGTTGGCGATGGCGGCATTCTCCGCCGGCAGGCCGAAGGCGTCCCAGCCCATGGGGTGCAGCACATTTCTGCCCTGCATACGCTGGTAGCGTGCGATGACGTCGCTGATGGTGTAGTTGCGCACGTGCCCCATGTGCAGCCTGCCGCTGGGGTAGGGGAACATGGCGAGGCAGTAGAACTTTTCACGGCTGTGATCTTCCGTGGCGGCAAAGCTCTGTTGTTCGTCCCAGTAGGCGCGGGCGGCCTGCTCAAGGGTTTGCGGGTCGTAATCCTGATCCATGGCGGTGTACGTTGTCCCTTGTGCCCGCAGGTTGGCCCGCGCGGCAGAAAAAGCGCGATGTTAGCAGCAATCCTCCGGAGCCGCGACGCGCCGGGCCCCGCTGCGCCGGGCATGCTTTCGGTTCATGGCAGCTTTTTGGGACGGATGGCTGGGGTGTGCTCCCAGCCTTGCCCGGCCGGGCAGGGCTGAGAGCACTCCCCCGCGCTCACCCCGGAACAGTGCGATCCCGGCATCCGCCTCTCAAAGCTACGATGAACCATTCTTTAAGGGGCCGGTGCCGCCCGGCAGGTTGCGGCTCAGGCTGCGGCTCAGAAGCGGGGCGAGCAGCCGCGAGCCGTAGTCTGACAGGTGGTCTCCATCGCGGTAGACCAGGGCCCCGTCGATACGCAGGGGGCAGCGATTGTCGCTGCACAGCACGGGTCTGATGCGCAGGAAGTGGACCTTGTCCTTCCGGGCAGCGATCAGCGCCGTGAGCCTTGCCTCGACGGGGTCCTCGGTGAGTGGATAGACGGGCTCCGCCGCCCCGTCGATCTTCAGCCAGGCGCGGCGCACGAAGTGGTCTGAGAGGTGCTTGCTGAAGCGCGAGCCCACCTCCGGCACGTCCTGGATGATCACCACCCGGCGATCGGCGAGTGCGTCCAGGGTCCGGCCCAGACCGCGGGCAAAGACCCGGCCGTTCTCGCTCGGGGAACGTCCGGTGGTCTGTTCGTCCTCGATCAGGAAGAAGCGCTTGTCATAGCCCGAGCCGGTCATGGGCACGGTCCAGTAGCCCGCGAGATAGATCAGCCCGATGCCCGGTTCACCCTGCAGGGTGCGGTTGACCTCGCGGTTGAAGCGCCGGCACTCCTCCCGGGCCGGGCGGTCTACGCCGAGGAGTGCAGGGCAGCCGGAGCCGAAGAAGAGTAGTCCGGCCGTATCCAGCCCCCGGGCGGCGTGATGCATGCCTGGCCCGAGCGCATTGGCGTGGGAATCCCCCCAGAGCGCAAAGGTTGGCGCCCGGTCCGGATTGCCGAGGTGGCACACGGTGGCCGCGAGACCCCGCTCTGCGGCAAAGGGCTCGCAGCGGGCGTAGCGTTCGGGCCGGGCCGCCTCGCCGGCGGCTGCCCAGGCGGCGGCGGGGATCCGCCCCGGGAGCC
>NZ_KN234804.1 GCF_000764025.1 Pseudohaliea rubra DSM 19751
CCGGCGGCGCGCCGCCGGCGCCGCCACCCGCAGCTGCGGCTGCGGCCGGTCGCCGACCAGGTCCTGCGCGGCATTCACCACCGTTGAAGAGGAGAGATCGCCGGCGCCCACGGCGGCGTACATATCCTCCACCGTCGGCTGCTGTACCTTGGCGGCAATGCGCTTGTAATCGACGCTTGTGAGCGCCATCCGCCGGAATTCGCGCTCGAGGAGCTGACGGCCGGCGTCGATATTTTCCTCCCGGGCCTGGCTCTTAAACCATTGCTGCACCTTGGCCCGGGCCCGGCTCGTACGCAGGTAGCCGAGCCCCGGTTGCAGCCAGTCCCGGCGCGGCTGGTCCTGGCGGCCGGTGAGAATCTCCACCCGTTCGCCGGTTTTAAGCGCATAGGTCAGGGGAACGATCTGGCCGTTCACTTTGGCGCCGCGACAGCGATGACCCACCTCCGTGTGCACGTGGTAGGCAAAGTCCAGCGGCGTCGCACCGGCGGCCAGGCTGACAACATCGCCCTTGGGGGTAAACACATAGACCCGGTCCTGGGTGATGTCAGCCCGCAGCTCCTCGGCAATGCCCTCCGCGTCACCCTCTTCATGCCAGTCGAGCACCTGGCGGAGCCAGGCGATCTTCTCATCGTAGCTGCTGCCGAGACGCGCGTCCGGATCAGAACCCTTGTAGCGCCAGTGCGCGCAAACCCCGAGCTCGGCTTCCTCATGCATCTGGAAAGTGCGGATCTGCACTTCGAGGATTTTGCCTTCGGGGCCGATGACCGCCGTGTGCAGCGAGCGGTAACCGTTCTCCTTGGCGTTGGCGATGTAGTCGTCGAACTCATTCGGGATGTTCCGCCACAGGCCGTGCACGAGGCCAAGGGTCGCGTAGCAGTCGGCGACCGTTGGCACCAGCAGCCGCACGGCCCGGATGTCGTAGACCTGGGAAAAGCCGATGCCCTTGCGCTGCATCTTCCGCCAGATACTGTAGATGTGCTTGGCCCGACCCGAAATCTCGAAGTGAATATCCGCGTTGTGCAGCACGACCTGGAGCTGCTCCGAGACCCGGCGGATGAACAGGTCGCGCTCCCGCCGCTTGCCGTCGAGGAGCCGGGCGATCTTGCCGTAGGCATCCGGGTGCAGGTAGCGGAAGGACAGATCCTCAAGCTCCCACTTGAGGTGACCGATACCGAGACGGTGCGCAAGCGGCGCATAGACGTCGAAAACCTCCCGGGCAATCGGCTCCCGCCGCTCTCGGTCGTTCTTCACGGCGCGGATCGCACAGGTACGCTCGGCGAGCTTGATCAGGGCGACGCGGACATCGTCGACGATGGCCACGAGCATTTTTCGCAGGTTATCGCGCTGGGCATCGGCCTGGCCGAGCACGCGCTCATCGCCCGTCTTGCGCAGGTCCGATACGGCGGCCATACGCAGAACGCCCTCCAGGAGCTGCGCGGTAGCACTGCCGAAGCGCTCTTCCACCAGCGCCAGAGGCAAACGCTCCTCGCGCACGGCGCGGTACAGGAGGCCGGCGATGAGACAGTCCGCGCTGACCTGCAGTTCGGCGAGAATCTGCGCGGTCTCAAGCCCGGCGAGGAGGCAGTTCGAGTCGGTACACCAGTCGTCGAGGTCCAGTCCCGGGTGCGCCACAGCCCCGGCGACGCTGCCGGCCGCGGCGGCAACACGCTCGGCGTCACCGACCTCAAGCGCCAGCGGCAGCTGAGAAAGCCACGCCTGCACATCGGCGTGCCCGTCTGCGCCGATCCACGCCTGGTCGCGAACCCGAACCATCGGCCGCCTTCAGCCGCCCGCGCCGAAAACGCCGGTGGACAGGTACCGGTCCCCCCGGTCGCAGATAATAGCGACAATGGTGGCGTTCTCGACCTCGGCAGAGAGCCGAAGCGCCGCGGCCACGGCGCCCCCGGCAGAGACACCGCATAAGATGCCCTCCTCGGCGGCGAGGCGGCGCATGGCCTCTTCGGATTCCTCCTGGGAAATGTCGATGACCCGATCCACCCGTGCTGGCTCGAAGATCTTCGGCAAATAGGCCTCGGGCCAGCGGCGGATGCCGGGGATGCTCGCCCCCTCCGTGGGCTGCAGACCAATAAGCTGCACCGCCGGGTTCTGCGTCTTCAGATAGGCGGAGCACCCCATGATCGTACCCGTGGTGCCCATGGAGCTTACGAGGTGAGTGATCTCACCGTCGGTCTGCTGCCAGAGCTCCGGTCCGGTACCGCGGTAGTGCGCCAGAGGGTTGTCCGGGTTTGAAAACTGATTGAGCTGACGGCCGCGGCCCTCGCGCTCCATCGCCTCGGCGAGGTCGCGGGCACCCTCCATACCCTCCTCGGCACTCACCTCGACCAGCTCCGCGCCGTAGGCGCGCATGGCCAGCTTGCGCTCGGTGCTTGCGCTCTCGGGCATGATCAGCACCATGTGGTAGCCGCGGATCGCCGCCGCCATGGCCAGGGCAATGCCGGTGTTGCCGCTGGTTGCCTCCACCAGGGTGTCCCCCGGGCGGATGTCGCCGCGTCGCTCGGCCTCGGCGATCATCGACAGCGCCGGCCGGTCCTTCACGGAGCCGGCGGGATTATTGCCTTCCAGCTTGGCGAGGAGCGTGTTGCTGCTGCTGCCGGGAAGGCGCTGCAGGCGCACCAGGGGTGTGTTGCCGATGCAGCTTTCGATGGTGGGATAGTCGGGCATGATGCGTTCCCTTCCCTGACAAGCCGGTGAGTATAGTCGCTGGAGGGCCCCTGCCGCGACCCACAGCCCGTGACAGCCCCGCCCCTGCCGCAACAGCGATTGCCGGGAACTACCCGGCCGCCGTCGGCCCGGGAGCGCACCTTCCCTAGGCCACAGCCAGCCCCCCGCGGCTTTCAGCTGCCTTCGCGGCTCCGCTCCCGGCGGCGCAGAAACAGCTGCCGGCTGCGCAGCGGGCGCTCGCCGAGAAGCTCCCTGAGCGCGCTGCGCAGAATCCCCTTGGCCGCCCGCCCTGCACTGCCGGTAAAATCGCCCGCCGCCGCACGCAGCAGGTCCTCGCCGGCGAAGCTCGTGCCCGCGGCGCCGGGGCGCTGCGCGCGCAGGCCCACGCCCGGCTCGAAAATGTAGCGCCGCGTGGCCTCAACGGGTGTACCGGCCAGGGCATCGTGATCGAGGGCAAAAGCGTAGCCCAGGGCCTCGAGCAGCTCGCCCTCGAAGCGCCGTAACGCCGGCTCGACGGGCGCGGCGTCGGCCAGCGCTCCGAGTACCGTTGCATAGCTGGCAAACACCGCTGGCTGCGGATCATCGCGGTGCAGCAGGCGCACGAGCAGTTCGTTCACGTAAAGTCCCGAGAGTAGTGCGTCACCCCGCAGGGGCGCGAGGCCACCCCCGCTTTCGACGCCGGCCAGGGTCTTCAGTTCCCCACGGCCCACAAGTCCCACGAGGAGCGGCGAGAAGGGCTGGAGCAGCGCGCCGGGGCTCCCTCCCCGGCTCCGTCGGCGCAGGCCCCGGGCCACAACGCCGACGCGGCCATGCTCCGCTGTGAACAGTTCCAGCAGCTGGCTGCTTTCCCGGTAGGGGCGCCGGTGCAAAAGATAGGCGGGCTGCAGGCTGGCCTGCATGAAGCGGCTATCCGCGCTCGTCGTAGCCGAGGCTCTTGAGGGCGCGCTCGTCATCGGACCAGCCAGCGCGCACCTTGACCCAGAGCCGCAGCATGACCTTCTGATCGAAAAGGCGCTCCATGTCCTTGCGCGCCTCCGTGCCGATAGCGCGGAGGCGGGAGCCCCCCTCGCCGATGACAATACGCTTCTGCCCGCGGCGTTCCACCAGGATCAGCGCGCTGATATGCAGCACGACCGCGTCCTCGGCAAATTCCTCGATTTCCACGGCAGTGGCATAGGGCAGTTCGTCACCGAGCTGCCGGGTAATTTTCTCGCGAACGATTTCCGCAGCGAGAAAACGCTCCGTGCGATCCGTCACCTGGTCCTCGGGAAAGAAGAACTCCCGGGCGGGCAGCAGCTCCAGCACCGCAGCATCGAGCTGGTCAAGGTTATGCTCACGCAGCGCCGAGAGCGGCACGATAGCGGCAAAGTCAGCCCGCTGGCTGAGGGCCTCCAGGTGCGGCAGCAGCACGCGCTTGTCGGCGAGTAGATCAACCTTGTTGGCAGCGAGGATTACCGGTACGCCGGCGGCAGTGACCTGCTCGAGGACACGTTCGTCCTCATCGGTCCAGGCGGTGCGATCAACCACCATGACAATCGCATCAACGTCACTGAGCACCGCCCGGGCCGCGCGATTCATGACCCGGTTGATCGCGCGCTCGCCATCCTTGTGCATCCCCGGCGTGTCAACGTAGACCGCCTGCCAGCCCGTCTCACTGCGGATTCCAAGGATCTGGTGGCGGGTGGTCTGTGGCTTACGGGAAGTGATACTGAGCTTCTGCCCCACCAGGTAGTTGAGCAGGGTGGACTTGCCGGTGTTCGGCCGCCCCACCAGGGCCACGTAACCCGCACGGATCGGCTCAGCCATGATCGAGGGATTCCAGCACGGCCCTCGCGGCGGCCTGTTCCGCCCGGCGGCGGCTGCTGCCGCTGCCCCGGGCCTCGCAGGCCGGTGCCGCCACGCGGCAGGCCACCTCGAACTCGCGGGCGTGTTCGCTGCCTTCCACCGACACCAGTTCGTAGCTCGGCAGCGGCAGCCCTCGCCCCTGCAGGTGTTCCTGGAGGCGGGTCTTGGGGTCCTTGCTGACCCCGGCGCCCTCGAGAGCACCGAGCTGTTCCTCGAGCAGCCGCTCCACCAGCGCGCCGCAGGCCGCGAGACCACCGTCGATAAGCACGGCTCCGAGCACGGCTTCCAGAGCATCGGCAAGGATAGAGGCGCGTCGACGACCGCCGCTTTTGCGCTCACCGGGCCCGAGGCGCAGGTGGTCGCCGAGTCCGAGCTGCCTGGCTACCGTCGCGAGCGTATCGCCCCGGACCAGGGCCGCCCGCATGCGCGAGAGCTCGCCTTCGTCGGCATCGGGAAAGCGGTGAAACAGGCGCTCGGCCACGCAATGATTAAGGGCCGAGTCACCGAGGAACTCGAGACGCTCGTTGTTCTGCCGCCCCACGCTGCGGTGCGACAGGGCCCGGACGAGGAGCTCGCGATCCTCGAAGTGGTAGGCGATGGCGCTCTCCAGGCGGTCGAGCTGCACGGGGGGCTCAGTCTGAATAACTGCGGCCGGCCTCGTACTTGAGGTCGTCGAACTTGATGACGGCGTCGATACGCCAGGCCACGGGTACGCGCGCCTCGTAGCTGGCATCGATCCAGGTGCGGCCCTCTTCACGAAAAACCTCGATGTCCTTGTAGTCGATGCCATAGATCTGGTTGGTATTGAGGAGCGTCGCCAGCTTGCGGCGCACATCAGCGATCGTGTCCCCCTCGCGGTTGTACTCCTCCGCGACCCGGGTCACCACCTCCCGGACCTGCAGGAACTCGATATAAGAGGGTGCCATGCGCAGGCCCACCATAATAAAGAAACCCACCATCATCGCGATGATGAGCATTGCTGGAAGGGACATCCCCCGCTGCCTGTGGACTGCCGCCATGCCAGTGCTCCGCTGTCGTCGCCCGTTTATTCTATGACACCGACGCGCCTGAAGCTCGGGATACTGAACAGCGAATCCCAGTGCATCCAGACCGCAAACGCCTTGCCGACTATATCCTGTTCGCTGACCTGCCCCCAAACGCGGCTGTCGCTGGAGTTGTCACGGTTGTCGCCCATCATGAAGTAGTGCCCCGGGCGCACGGTGACAGAGAAATCACGGGACGGCCGCACCAGATCATCCTGAACCAGGTGCTTGCGGCCACCGAAGTCGGCAAGGCTCACACGCTGCCGCGAGCGTCCGCCGGGCACCACGGCCAGGGGCTCCTGAGGCACGCGTTCCCCGTTGACGTAGAGCCGCTTGTTGCGGTACGTCACGTCGTCTCCCGGAATACCGATGACACGCTTGATATAGTAAGTCTTGTTCATGTGCGGCGGGAAGAACACCATGACGTCGCCGCGCTCCGGCTCCCCGATATCGATGACCTTGGTCCGCAGCACCGGCAGGCGGATCCCGTAGGTAAATTTGTTGACCAGGATGTAGTCCCCCACTTCCAGTGTCGGCACCATGGACGACGAGGGTATCTGGAACGGCTCGACCACGAAGGAGCGCAGCACGAAGACCGCAAAGAGCACCGGGAAGAAGGACTTCGAGTACTCCACGACCACCGGCTCCGAGCCGGCCTCTGATCCCTGCCGGCGTCGAGCCGGCGCGAGCAGCAGCGCATCAATGAGCCAGGCGCCACCGGTGAAGGCAACCGCAAGCAGCAGGATCAGGGGGAAATCGATACTCATCGCAGCCTCAACCGTCGACCTGGAGTACGGCCAGGAAGGCGGACTGGGGAATCTCCACCCGACCCACCTGTTTCATGCGCTTCTTGCCCGCTTTCTGCTTGTCCAGCAGCTTGCGCTTGCGACTCACGTCGCCGCCGTAGCACTTGGCGGTGACGTTCTTGCGCAGAGCCTTCACGGTCTGCCGGGCGACAATCTTCCCGCCCACGGCCGCCTGGATGGCAACGTCGAACATCTGCCGGGGGATGAGTTCTTTCATCTTTTCCGTGAGCTGCCGGCCCCGGTACTGGAGCTGATCCCGGTGCACGATAAGGGCGAGCGCATCGACCCGCTCGCCATTGATCAAGACATCCAGACGGGCAAGGCTCGCCGCCTCGAAGCGATCGAAGCTGTAGTCCAGGGAGGCATAACCGCGGCTAACGCTCTTCAGGCGATCGAAAAAGTCGAGTACGACCTCGGCCATGGGGATGTCGTAGCTCAGCGAGACCTGGCTGCCGAGAAACTGCATATCCTTCTGGACGCCACGTTTTTCGACGCAGAGAGTAATCACATTGCCGAGGTATTCCTGGGGCACGAGGATACTGCAGCGGGCGATAGGCTCTCGCATTTCCTCAATGTCGCCGACCTCGGGCAGCGCCGAAGGGTTGTCGACGTGCACAACTTCCCCGCTCTTTTCAACGACCTCATAGATGACCGTCGGCGCCGTGGTAATCAGATCCAGGTCATACTCGCGTTCGAGGCGCTCCTGGATGATCTCCATGTGCAGCATGCCCAGGAAGCCGCAGCGGAAGCCGAAGCCCAGGGCGTCGGAGGTCTCAGGCTCATAAAAGAGTGAGGCGTCGTTCAGCGTGAGCTTGGCCAGGGCGTCGCGGAAATCCTCGTAGTCGTCCGTGGACACGGTAAAGATGCCCGCGTAAACCTGCGGCTTGACCTTCTGGAAGCCCGGCAGCGCAGGCACGTCCGGGTGCTGGGCACTGATCAGCGTGTCGCCGACGGGCGCACCGGCGATATCCTTGATGCCGGCGATGACGTAGCCGACTTCACCGGCCTGGAGCAGCGCCGTCTCCCGGCGCTTCGGAGTGAAAATACCGACGCCGTCCACCTGGTGTATCTTGCCCGTAGCCCTGGTGACAATGCGGTCGCGCTTGCGCAGCACGCCCTGCTTCACCCGCACGAGGGACACTACCCCGAGGTAGTTGTCGAACCAGGAGTCGATAATCAGGGCCTGCAGCGGCGCCTCCCGGTCACCATCCGGTGGTGGGATATGGGCCACCAGGTACTCCAGCGCATCCTCGATGCCGAGGCCGGTCTTGGCGCTGACCAGGCAGGCCTCGCTGGCGTCGATGCCGATGATCTCCTCGATCTCCGTGCGCACCTTGTCAGGGTCTGCCTGGGGCAGGTCCATCTTGTTAAGAACCGGCAGGACCTCAAGGCCCTGTTCGATCGCCGTGTAGCAGTTGGCCACCGACTGTGCCTCGACGCCCTGCCCCGCATCGACCACCAGCAGCGCGCCCTCGCAGGCGTAGAGGGAGCGGGAGACTTCGTAGGAGAAATCCACGTGGCCCGGGGTGTCGATGAAATTCAACTGGTACACCTGACCATCGCGGGCGCTGTAATCGAGGGTGACGCTCTGCGCCTTGATGGTAATGCCGCGCTCGCGCTCGAGGTCCATGGAGTCGAGCACCTGCTCCGCCATCTCCCGGCCTGTGAGACCGCCGCAATGCTGGATGAAGCGGTCTGCAAGCGTCGACTTGCCGTGATCAATGTGGGCAATGATCGAGAAGTTGCGGATATGTTGCAGTTCGCTCACTCAGCAGGTCCGGCGCCGACGCGCATGAAAAAAGCCCACGGCCTCTTTGGGCCACGGGCCGACAATGGGTGGCGGCGCGTGCGCCGCCGGCTCTAAGGGCGCGGATTGTACCCCAGCCCGCCGGCGCCCGCTATGCGGCCGGGCGGCGTCGTTACTCGGGTAGGCGCAGGCCGATGAAGAGCGGTGCGCCGCGACGGATGAGCCGCAGCGGCACGGAACTGCCCGGTGCCTGAGCCTCGAGCGCCTCGCGCAGGCTGTCGAGGTCCTGTATGGGCCGTGAGCCGACCAGGGTGAGCACATCGCCGGGCAGGAGACCCGCCTCGTCCGCCGGAGAGTCCGGCACCACGCTGCGCACGACCACGCCGCCACTGATGCCCCAGCGCTCGAGGGTCTCCGGCGCTGCGGTCTCCGCGCTAATGCCGATGCGGGCGCTGTCACCGTCACCGTCGCTGCCGGCAGCGGCAACCCGCGGGTCCTCGTCGGCGTCGAGGCCCCCGACCTCAACGGCGAGGGTTCTGCGCCGCCCGTCACGCACGACGACTGCCTCGACGTCGGCCCCGGGTCGGAGCAGGCCGACCACGTGCGGCAACTCAGCAGACGTATCGATCGCCACGCCATCGAAGCTGACAATAACATCCCCGGGCTCAATGCCTGCGTCCTCAGCCGGGCTGCCCGGCGCCACCTGGGCGACCAGGGCCCCCATGGGCCGCTCGAGGTTGAAGGATTCGGCAAGGCTTCGGTCCACATCCTGAATGGTCACGCCGAGCCACCCGCGAGTAACCCTGCCTTCAGCCTTGAGCTGGTCGACAACATTGCGCACAACGCTCACCGGGATAGCAAAAGAGAGCCCGATAGAGCCGCCGCTCCGGGTATAGATCTGGGAGTTCACCCCAACCACTTCGCCGTCAAGGTTGAACAGCGGCCCCCCGGAGTTGCCGGGGTTGATAGCGACATCGGTCTGGATAAAGGGCACGTAGTTTTCGTTGCGCTCCGTAGGCAGGCTCCGGCCCATGGCCGAGACGATGCCGGCGGTGACCGAGTAGTCGAGGCCGAAGGGCGAGCCGATGGCCAGCACCCACTCGCCCACGTCCAGTTCATCGTCTTCCCCCAGGCGCAGCACCGGCAGATCCTCGGCTTCGATGCGCAGCAGGGCGAGGTCCGACCGCGGGTCCGTGCCGATGACCTCGGCGTCGTATTCACGGCGGTCGATGAGCCGGACGACGACACTGTCTGCCCCCTCCACCACGTGGTTGTTGGTCACGATGTAGCCATCGTCGGAGATGACGAAGCCAGACCCCAGGGACATGCGCTCCCGCGGCCCCGGCGGTTCGCCGCGGAACTCGAAGAAGCGGCGCAGGTACTCGGGGATCTCCTCCGTATCGATACGCGGATGCGCGCCGCTGCGACTTTCTACCAGAATCTTCACCACAGCCGGCGACTCCCCGGCGACGATAGTGCGGAAGTCCGGAAGCTCGCCGGCAGTGACAAGCAGCGGCAGCGAAAGGAAGGCGAGCAGCAGCGTGCGGTACAGAATGCCTTGTGGAATCATGAATAACTCCTTGCCGGGAATAACGAAAGTTAGCAGGACGCTAGCGCAGGGTCAGGGGTTCCGCCGCGCGTTCGACGATTTCCAGCAGCGCGGGCTGCAGACGGCTGTCGTGACGGTGGCGCCAGCCATGCCAGCGCACGAGCCCAAGGCCCGCGGCGAGGCCCGCCGCGGCACCTGCCGCAGC
>NZ_KN234805.1 GCF_000764025.1 Pseudohaliea rubra DSM 19751
TCCCGCGGGGGGCGCGGCCCCTCCCGACTGTGGGAGCGGCGCCTCGCCGCGACCCGGCCGCCCTACGCGGCGGCCTTCCTCCCGCGGCGCAGCTGCACCAGCTCCGCCATGATCGCAACGGCGATCTCCAGCGGCGTCTTGCTGCCGATAGGCAGGCCCACGGGCGCGTGCAGCCGCGAAAGGGCCTGCTCGGAAACACCCAGCTCCAGCAGTCGCTCCCGTCGCGCCGCCGTGGTCCGCAGCGAGCCCAGCGCGCCCACGTACCAGGCGTCGCTGTCCAGCGCCTCCATGAGCGCCATGTCGTCGATGCGCGGGTCGTGGGTCAGCGTGATCACCAGCGAATGCCGGTCGGCCGCATGCTCCCGGGCGATGTCATCGGGCATGCCCTGCAGCAGCGGCACCGCTGGACCGTTCCACTGGTCCAGGGCGTCCTGTCGTGGGTCCGTCACCAGCACATCGTAATCCATGGCCAGGGCGAGCTCGGCCAGGCTGGCCGCCAGCTCCCCGGCGCCGACCAGGAGCAGGCGCTGCAGGGGTCCGAACACCTGGCGGAAGGTGCCTTCGTCCAGCTGCGGCACCGCCGGTGTGTCACTGGCAGCGAGCGTGGTCTCCCCGCTCGCCAGGTCCACGCTGCGGCAGAGGCAGCGACGTTCCCCGATGGCAGCGCCGAGGGCCGCGAGCCAGGCGCGGTCATCGGGCCCCAGGCGCTGCAGCAACAGCGTCAGCTGACCACCGCAGGGCAGGCCGAGGCGGGCGTTTTCCTTGGCGCTCACCCCGTACTCCAGCCGCGCCACGCGCCGGTCCGTGAACTCGTCACCCGCCAGGCGCTCGAGCAGATCGTCCTCGACGCAGCCGCCGGAGACAGAACCGGCGCGGCTGCCGTCATCCGCGTAGGCGAGGAGCGAGCCCACGGGTCGCGGCGAGGAGCCACTGGCGGCAATGATCGTCACCAGCCAGGCGCCGTGTTCGCAGTGCCGGTGGGCGAAGTCGAGGACCTGCTGATCCCTGTGTTCCATTGATGCTCCCTGCCTGTGGGACCGTGACCGCCCCGGAGCCCTCGATTATAGTCGCCCCCATGGCGCCCTCTCGACCCTCGATCACGCTGCGCCCCGCGCACCCGGATGACCTGCCGGCGTACTATGAGGGCGACGGGTTGCGCCCTGCGGACGCTGGCCAGCACAGGCATCAGGTGTCTACAAATGGTATTTTTGCGAGGAAAGCCCGGGGGGGGGGAGCGTGATGGACGACTGGCCGGCGGGCGTGATCCACGCCCTGCAACTCGACGGCACCGGCGGCGCCGGGGCAGTCAGCTGGGACGAGGTTCTGGCCTGGCGGCCCGGAGAGGGTTGTCTCTGGGTGCACCTGCACCTCGACGAACCCGAGGCCCGGGCCTGGCTGGAGGAGGCGAGCGGCCTGAATGACATCGCCGTCGACGGCCTGCTTATGGAGGAGACCCGGCCGCGGGTGCTGACCCGGGGGAGCAACCTGCTCCTCACGCTGCGAGGGATTAACCTCAACCCTGGGGAAGACCCCGAAGACATGGTGTCCCTGCGCTTGTGGAGCGACGGCGAGCGGATCATCAGCGTGCGCCGACGGCGCCTCCAGTCCACTGAGGATCTCCTGGCCCTGCTCCAGCGCGGTGATGGGCCTGTTTCGGCCGTGGAGCTGCTTGTTGCCTGGCTGGACCGTCTGGTTGACCGCATGGGCGACAGCATCGAGGGCTTCGAGGACGCCGCGCTCGCGCTCGAGGAGGACCTCATTGCCAATGAAACCGGGCAGCTTCGCGGGGCCGTCGCCCTGCTGCGCAAGCGCACCATCTCCGTGCGCCGCTACCTCGCACCGCAGCGCGAGGCGCTGGCGCGGCTGACCGCGGAACCCCTCACGTGGATCGGTGAACTGGACCGGCTGCGCCTGCGGGAGATCGCCGATCGGCAGGTACGCCTGGTCGAGGCCATCGATGAGCTCCGGGAGCGCGCCGCCGTCGCCCACGACGAGCTCGCTGCGCGCCTTTCAGAGCAGCTGAATGCACGCATGTACCTGCTCTCGCTGGTGGCGGCGCTGTTCCTGCCGCTGGGCTTCTTTACCGGTCTCATGGGTATCAATGTCGGCGGCATGCCCGGCGTCGACAGCGACATCGCCTTCTGGTTCGTGGCCGGTGGCTGCGCCGTCGCAGCGGCGCTGGTGCTGCTTGCTTTCCGCCTCCGGCGCTGGCTTTGACCGGGATCATCCGCTTGCTGTTGCTGCTGCGCTAGACTGAGGGTTCCAAGAGGATGGAAGAGGAGCATGCTGTGAAGACATCCCACGAACTGGTCGCCGACGCCAAGGCGAGGATTCACGAGGTAACACCCGACGAGGCAGAGGCGTCCCTGGCGGATATCGATCTGGTCATCGACGTCCGTGAGCCGGAGGAATTCGGGGAGGATCACCTGCCGGGCGCCGTCAACATCCCCCGGGGCATGCTCGAGTTCAAGCTCACCGCCGACCCGGCCCTGGAGGACCGGAGCCGACGCGTGCTGGTCTACTGCAAGACCAGCGGCCGGGCGGCGCTGTCGGCGGTGGCCATGCAGGAGATGGGCTACCTCAACGTGGCCTCCATTGCCGGCGGCATCGACGCCTGGCGGGAGGCGGGCAAGGAGCTGGTGAAGCCCGCGCTGCCGGACTTTGAATAGGCGGTCGCGCCGGTTGGCGCAAGCCGGCCTTCAGCCGGGGAGGAGTACCTCCTCGCAGATCGCTCGCACGTCGTGGGCCTGCCCGCCCTCCTCGAGGGTGAGGTAAAGGGTGATCAGGTAGAAGCCGACCCAGACGAAATCGCTGTGCAGCGTGTAGTCGTGGGCCAGGAAAAAGTCGAAGAGTTCGTCAAAGGAGGCCTTGAAGCTGTCGATGGCAAAGCGCTGCCGCGACTGGCTGATGCCGAAGTGCTGCCGCAGCAGCCCGAAGAGTTCGTCGCGGGCGGCATCGGGCAGCCCCTTGCGGAGCATGCCTGTCGCCAGCAGGGCGCGCTCCAGCAGCGCTTCGTCGCCGCTGTAGAAGCCCCGGTAGATGTCCGCCATGCCCTCCCGGAACGTGGGCCGCAGCTGAACCCAGAGCCCGTTGGGCGCGAACACCAGCGCCCGGCCATCCATCGCGAAACGCTGGCTGCGCAGGTCCAGGAAGAGGCCGTCTTCGTTGAGCCACTGCGCGAAGTAGAGCCGCAGCAGGTCATCCCCGCAGCGCTTGCGCACCCGCGGTCCGTCCACCGCCGAGAGCGGCCGCAGGCCGTCGAGCTTTTCGGCCAGCGCGACACCCGGGTCCAGCGCCGCCAGCGCCTCGCGCAGCCTGCCCACTCCCGAGCCGCTGACGAAGCGCCAGCTCACGGATTTCAGGCTGCCGAGCAGAGGCTTCCACTCGATCGCGTCCCAGCCCCGGGCCGGCACAAAGCGGGCCAGCTGGCGCAGGTCTTCGGGCACGAAGCGCGGTAGTTCCATGGCTCAGTCTTCCGTCGGGTCCGTGGGGCGGGTCATGGCGTCCACATCCACCAGGCGGTCGAAGGTCTCGCCGTCGACTGCGCCGTCGGCGAGGGCCGCCTCGCGCAGCGTCGTGCCCTCCTCATGGGCGCGCTTGGCGATGGTCGCAGCCTGATCGTAGCCGATGGCCGGGGCCAGCGCGGTCACCAGCATCAGCGACTGCTCGAGGTGCCGGGCGATACGCGTCCGCTCCGGCGTCATGCCGGCCAGGCAGCGCTCGTTGAAGCTGTCCATCGCGTCGGCGAGGAGGCCTATGGCGCTGAGCACGTTGTAGATGATCACCGGCTTGAAGGTATTGAGTTGCAGTTGTCCCTGCAGACCGGCGGTGGTCACAGCGCTGTGGTTACCGATGACCTGTACGCAGACCATGCCCAGCGCTTCGGCCTGGGTCGGGTTCACTTTTCCCGGCATGATCGAGGAGCCGGGCTCGTTCGCCGGCAGCCGGAGCTCGCCGATGCCGCAGCGCGGGCCCGAAGCGAGGAGGCGGACGTCATTAGCCAGCTTGCCGAGGCTTACGGCCAGCGTATTCAGGGTGCCGGAGAGCTGCACCAGGGCATCATGGGTGGCGAGGGCCTCGAAGGTGTTCGACGCGGGATGGAAGGGCAGCCCGGTCTCTTCAGCCACGAGTGCCGCAAAGCGCCCGGCGAAGCCCGCGGGGCAGTTGAGCCCCGTGCCCACCGCGGTACCGCCCTGGGCGAGCCCGTAAACATCCACCAGGGCCGTCTCTATACGCCGGCGACCCTGCGCAGCCTGCGCGGCGAAGGCGGAGAACTCCTGGCCCAGGGTCAGGGGTGTGGCGTCCTGCAGGTGCGTGCGTCCGATCTTGTTGATCCCCTGCCAGGCCCCTGCCTGCTCGACGAGGCGCGCCTCGAGCCGCGCCAGGGCCGGCAGCAGTCGCTCCTGCGCCTCGCGGGCCGCGGCGATGTGCATGGCGGTCGGAAAAGTGTCATTCGAGGACTGGCTGCGGTTCACGTGGTCGTTCGGGTGCACCGGGTGGCGGCTGCCGAGATCGCCGCCGAGCAGCTCGCTGGCGCGGTTGGCGATCACTTCGTTGGCGTTCATGTTCGACTGGGTGCCGGAGCCGGTCTGCCATATCGGCAGAGGAAAGTGCGCGTCCCAGCGGCCCGCCATCACTTCCCGGGCGGCGTGGGCAACGGCGTCGGCGATGTCCGCAGGCAGGGCCCGGAGCTCTCCGTTGCTGCGCGCTGCGCAGTATTTCACCAGCCCCAGGGCGCGGATCAGGGGCAGCGGCATGCGCTGGTCGCCGATGGGAAAGTTGTCGAGGGCGCGCTGGGTCTGTGCGCCCCAGTAGCGGTCTGCGGGCACCGTCACGGTGCCGAGGGCGTCTTGCTCTTCCCGGGTCCTCATGCGGGGGGCTCTCCGAGAACCCGGCGCAGGGCGTGCTGGAAGGTATGCATGAGGGCGGCGGTGGAAATGCCGACCATGAGAATGCCGTTGATGGCCTCGAGGGGCCCGAGGAGCGCGTGCCGTTCGGACATAACGATATCTCCGTAGCCGAGGGTCGCGAAGTTCACTGCCGAATGGTAGACGGCCGTGGCGAGCTCGTCGAACTCCCCGAGGACGAGGAAGAGCAGGGCCCAGACCAGGACCTGGGCGAGGTTGCCGAGAATGAGGATCAGCATCACGCCGGTGAGCACCCGCAGCGCCGACCACAGCGCCTGGCCGCGGATGTGGGCTTGGCTGCGCGCATAGAAGCGCAGGGCAAGGACGACCAGGGTGGACTGCAGGATGAGGCAGATGGCCATCACCGGGACGCCGAGGAGCAGGTTCACAAGCACGGCAGCGCCTCCGGGGTTCTCGCGCGGGCGCCCCGGCGCCGGTTGCGCCAGCGTTCCAGCGCGGCCGTGGCCAGGAGCGCATAGCCGCTGACGCCGAGAAACAGCACCAGGCGCAGGGCAAAGGCCTGGTAGACATCCTTGCCCGCGGCGCTGTCCTGCACTGCGGCGCCGAGGAGGATGAGCAGCGTGACCAGCGCATTGACCCACCAGGTTGGCCCGTAGCGACTCGGAACCAGCCCGTAGCACCGGTACCCCGCAAAGGCGGTGAACAGCGCCGTCCAGAGGGTGAAGAACCACAGCGTGGGCGCAAGGCCCAGGAGCAGCCAGAACAGCACCGCGCCCACGCCGCCGGCGAGTGTCGAGGTGAGCAACTCCCGGGACGCCGCCCGGGTGCTGAGCGCTGAGGCCTCCCGGGACAGGAGCAGCGACTTCATGGCTACCGGCAGATAGAAGGTCGGGTTGAGGAGCAGCAGGGCGACCGGCGGCGCCATGAACACGGTGGCGCGCAGGGCGATCCACTGGCTGTCGGCGAGGGCCGGTGCCGGCGGTGGTGCCGGCGCGGCCTCTGTCGCCGGGAACAGGGCAAAGGCCGCGAGCTGGCAGAGCAGGGCGATCGCCGTGGCCTGGACCATGGCGCCGATGAGCAGGGCCGCAAGGCCCGGGTCCACAGCGGCGATGGCCGGGATCACCGCGCAGCCGATGGCGAGGAGCATGCCCAGCGGCTCCCGGCCCTGGCTGACTGCGATGCGGGTGCTGATAAAGATGCCGATGGCCATGAGCGTGAGTCCGGTCACCGGGTAAGTGCTGGCAAGGGGGCCCAGGAGCACGCCGAGGCCCAGGGTGAGTGCGAGGGCGAGCAGGATGGCGACAATGCGCTTCGCCCCGGGTGCTTCGCCCGCCCCGCTGGTGAGGAATACCGCCAGAAGTGCCGCCAGAAAGGGCATCGGTAGCGCCAGCCCGTAGCCGGCCGCAATGGCGAGCGCCGTTGCCGCGGCGAGGCGGTGACTGCTGCGGCGCGCGGCCTTCCGGTTCATCCGTTCCCGACCATCAGTAGGCGTAAGAGAGCAGGCTGGCGAGACGGATGTAAAGCCGGCCCAGTGTTGCCAGCGGCCCGGCGCCCTCCCCATAGGCGATCACCGAGGCCTGGCCGCCGACAAGGATATGCTTGCGAAAGGCCGCCGGCAGCGGTTCATCGAAGGCCACCTGCACCGGGAAGCGCTGCGCCGGCCGCAGCCAGTCGCGACTTGAGCGTACCGTGGGCAGCGTGCCCGCCGGCGCGTCACGGCCCGCGCTGATGCCGCGGCCGATGCCGCGGATACGCCCGGGATAGACGCGTCCGGGCAGCACATCGAGGATGATTTCCACCGCTGTGCCCGGGGCCAGGCGTCCCAGGTTGTTCTCCGTGTAGGCGGCGTCGATCCACAGGTCTTCGAGGGCGATCAGCGTCAGCACAGGGCTGCCGGTCCCCGCAAACTGTCCTACCTCGGTCCGCAGGGCGGTGACGAAGCCGTCGGTCTCGGCGACCACGGTGCTGTTGGCCAGGTCGAGTTCCGCTTTTGCGACCCTCGCCCGGGCGGCCTCAAGCTGCGTGTTGCTCTCGCCGAGTCCCCCCATGGTATCGATGGCCCGCTGCACCTCGGACGTCGCCGCTGCGACCTGCGCCCGGGCTGCCTCGAGGCTGGCTTCGGAGATCTCCAGCCGGCGCAGGGAGACCGTTCCCGGGTCCTCGTCGCGCAGCCGCTGCAGGCGCTGCCAGTCCTTGTCCGCTTTTACCCGGTTGGCTTCGGCGGCGCGCAGGTTGGCCCGGGCCGTGGTCACTGCCGCCTCCCCGGCGCGGACCTGCTGGCGCACGTTGGCCAGGTCGGCCCGGGCGGCCTCGGCGGCGATGGCGTACTGGCTGTCATCGATGCGGAAGAGGGGCTGTCCCCGGCTGACGCGCTCGTTGTTGCCGACGAGCACGGCAGTGACCTTGCCCGCTACCTTCGGCGCCACGCCGACTACGTAGGCCTCCACCCGGGCCTGGCTTGTGTAGGGCGTGTAGCGGTCCGCGAGCAGGTACCAGCCGAGGCTGAGCACGACGATAGTGAACAGCAGCAGGCCGCTGCGCCGTCCCGCCGGGGGCGGTGCGGACTCTTCAGGCTCCGGGGGGGGCGCTTCTGTTGACGGCGCGTCGGGCTCGGTCATGGCATTGTCCTGTTGTTATGGCTCGTGCGGCTCTGCGGGCGCCGCATCGAGGTGCTTATCCCAGGCCCCTCGCGCCCGCAGCGCTTCCTGCGTTTCTGCGGGCAGCAGGGTATCCGCCGTAGCGGTTTCCCAGCCACCGCCGAGGGCCGCATAGAGCCGGATGACCGCCTGCAGGTGGTCGCCCTGGTTGCCGATGGCGCGGTCCGCCTGCGCGGCCAGGGCGCGCTGTGCATCCAGAACCCGCTGGAAGCCCGAATAACCTTCCTGGTAGCGCCGCGTGGCCAGGGCCAGGGAGCGCTCGGCGGCCGTGAGGGACGCGTCGAGGTCCCCCTGGCGCTCGGCAGTCTTTACCACCTGCACGGCCGCATCGTCGATCTCCCGGGCGGCTGTGAGTACCGCAGCCCGGTAGCCCTCCAGGGCCTGCTGCAGCCGGGCGTCCTCGATCCGTACGGCGTTCTCGAGGCGGCCGTAGTTGAGAATGTTCCAGCGCAGCGTGGGCCCGGCGGCCAGCACCGTGCGGTCCGGCGCCAGTGCCAGGGAGCTGCCGGACCAGCCGATGCTGCCGGCAAGGCCGATGGCCGGGTAGAGCTCCGCCGCGGCGATGCCGATACGGGCGCTCTGCGCCGCCGCCTGCCAGGCCGCCGTGCGCACATCCGGTCGCCGGGCCAGCAGCCGTGCCGGCAGCGCCGGGATGGCCTGCGGGGCGACCGCGGGCAGGCTGTCGTCGATGGTGTCGAGCCCGGGAATGTCTCCCGGCGGGCGGCCGAGGAGCGCGGCCAGGGCGTTGCGCTGCCGCGCAAGAGCGATTTCCAGGCTGGGGATGCCGGCGCGGGTACTGAGGTACTGTACCTTCGCCTGCTGCAGGTCCAGCTCTGCGGTCTGTCCCTCATCGAACAGGCGGGTTGTGATTTCGAGGCTGCGCGCCTGCACCGCCACGTTCTGTCGGGCCACACGGATACGCCGGAGTGTGGTCTTGTAGCCATAGTAGCGTGCTGCCACCTCGGCCGTGAGCAGTAGCTGGGCGTCACGCTGGGCCGTGATGGTGGCAAAACTTGCGGCCTCCGCCGACTCCACGGCGCGGCGAAAGCGGCCCCAGAAGTCGAGTTCCCAGGCCAGGGACAGGCCGAGGCTCGCGCTGGTGTCCGTGCGGTCCGGGTCCAGGCCGGCGCTGTTGTCGACACCGGCGACTGCCGCGCTGCCCTCGATGCGCTGGCGCTGCGGGTAGCGGTTACCGCTGGCGATGCCGAGAGCGGCCCGGGCTTCGAGGACGCGCAGCCCCGCGCTGCGAAGGCCGGGGTTAGCGCGCCGGGCGTGGTCGATCAGGGCCGCCAGCCGGGGGTCTTCGAAGCGCTGCCACCATTGCGTCAGCGCGGCCTCCCAGGCCGGGTCCGGGTCGGTCACCTGGCCGTAGAGCGTCGGCTGCCAGGTCGCCAGCCAGTCGCTCTCGGGCTCCTGAAACTCCGGGCCCAGCGGCGCGCAGGCGGCACAAAACAGCAGTGCGGCGGCGCTTGCGAGCTGCCGGACAGGGCCCATGGCGCCGGCCTCAGGCGGGCTCACGGCCGGCGTCGGCCGGCGCCCGGTCCACCCAGCCCATAAGAAGCTGATAGCCCATGGCCAGCAGTACGGCACCGGTGAACAGACCCATGAGCCCGCTGGTTACCATGCCGCCGAGGGCGCCGAGGAGGATCACCGGCATCGGGGCATCGACACCGCGGCCGAGAAGCAGGGGCTTCAGGATGTTGTCGGCAAGGCCGGCGGAAAAGAAATAGACGGTCAGGGCAGTGGCGGCGGCGGCGCTCGTGTCGCCGGCCACCCAGACCCAGCCGATGGCCGGAAGCGTGACCACGATGGCCGGAAGCTGGATGATGCCGATGACCAGTACGACCAGGGCCAGGAAGCCCGGCCAAGGGATGCCGGCGAGGATGAAGCCGGCGCCGAAGAGTACCGCCTGGATGAAAGCAACGCCGATTACCCCGGCGGCGACAGAGCGCGTGGTGGCCACGGCGAGCGTGTGCAGGCGCTCGCCG
>NZ_KN234806.1 GCF_000764025.1 Pseudohaliea rubra DSM 19751
GGCTGGCCGGCGCTGCACGGCGAGCTGGCTGTGGTGGACCCGATGAGCGCCGCGCGCATCCACCCGAGGCACGCCCAGCGTCTGGCCCGGGCCCTGGAGGTCTACCGCGCCAGCGGACGGCCGCTGTCGGCCTGGCACGGTGCGGCCGGGGCCCCGCTCGCCGACGACTACCGGGTGCTGCAGGTTGCCCTCTGTCCGGCGGACCGGTCCGTGCTCCACGAGCGTATTGCGGCGCGTTTCGACACCATGCTCGAGGCGGGGTTTCTGAAGGAGGTGGCGGCGCTCCGGGCCCGGGGCGATCTCCACCGGGAGCTCCCGGCCCTGCGCAGCGTCGGCTATCGTCAGCTCTGGGCCCACCTTGCCGGCGAGACCGATCTCGCCACGGCCCGGGAGCGCGCCATCGCCGCCACGCGCCAGCTCGCCAAGCGCCAGCTCACCTGGCTGCGCAAGTGGCCGTCGCTGCACTGGCTGCTCACGGACGCCGGCGGCCGGGTCATCGAGCATACACTGCCGGCACCGGGCCTGCCTGCGCGCGGCGATCCGGCAGATCTGCTCTTGAACTATCTCGCGTAGGACCCCATAGAGTAGAATCGAAAGGGAACGTTTGCTGCTTCAGGCAGTCTCAACGTTCCCCGCGGGCCTTGCGGGGCGTTCGTCGAAACGGGCGTCCGGCATAGGCTTCGCTGGCTTTTTGGCCCGCCTGGGGCCCACACTGCAGGCTCCAGCGGAGCCCACCACATGGAGAAAGCGTCATGTCAAAAGGGCACACGCTACAAGACCCTTACCTCAATATCCTGCGCAAGGAGCGGGTTCCCGTCTCTATCTACCTGGTCAACGGCATCAAGCTGCAGGGCCAGATCGAGTCCTTCGACCAGTTTGTTGTGCTGCTCAAGAACACGGTCAGCCAGATGGTCTACAAGCACGCTATTTCCACCGTCGTGCCGGGACGCGTGGTGCGCATGCCCATGCAGAATCCCCCCGAGGAAAATGGCAACGGCGACGAGTGATCGCCGCGCCGGCGCCCGCCGGCCGATGAGGGTACGCCCGCTTGTTCTTTGACCGGCCGGCCTCTGGCGAGGTAGCCGTGCTCGTGCACCTGGCTATGGGGCGCGAGTGCGAGGCGGACGACCCCCGGGAGTTCGAGGAGCTGGTGCTGTCGGCCGGCGGCGATCCCGTGGCCTACATTATGGGCCGTCGCGATGCGCCGCACCCCGGCACCTTCGTCGGTTCGGGCAAGGTCGAGGAGATCGCCGCCCTTGTGCACGAGCACGACGCTCAGGTGGTGATCTTCAATCACACCCTCAGTCCGAGCCAGGAGCGCAACCTCGAGCGCGCCCTCAAGTGCCGGGTCCTCGACCGCACCGGGTTGATTCTCGACATTTTTGCTCAGCGGGCCCGTACCCACGAGGGCAAGCTCCAGGTGGAACTGGCGCAGCTGCGGCATATGAGCACGCGGCTGGTCCGCGGCTGGACCCACCTCGAGCGGCAGAAGGGCGGCATCGGCCTGCGCGGCCCCGGGGAGACCCAGCTGGAGACGGACCGGCGGCTGCTGCGGGCGCGCATCAAGGCGATCGTCGCCCGCCTCGAGAAGGTGCGCCGCCAGCGCGAGCAGGGGCGCCGCTCCCGCCGCCGGGCGGAGGTGCCCACGGTGGCGCTGGTGGGCTATACCAATGCCGGCAAGTCGACGCTCTTCAATGGTCTGACAACCGCCGGCGTATACGCGGCAGACCAGCTCTTTGCGACCCTGGACCCGACCCTGCGCCGCCTTTCGCTGCCCGAGGCGGGCCCGGTGATTCTCGCCGATACGGTGGGTTTCATTTCCCACCTGCCGCACCGCCTCGTGGATGCCTTCAAGGCCACGCTGGAAGAGACGCGGAATGCCGATCTACTGCTGCATGTGGTGGACGCCGCCAGCGAGGATCGTGCGGAGCAGGCCCACCAGGTGCGGGAGGTGCTGCGGGAAATCGGCGCCGAGGACGTGCCGCAGCTGGAGGTCTACAACAAGATCGACCTGCTTGCCCTCGCACCGCGTATCGATCGGGATGAAGCGGGTCGTCCGCTGCGGGCCTGGGTCAGTGCCCGGGACGGCCTCGGCCTCGAGGGGCTCCTCGGCGCCATCGGCGAGCTGGTCGGCGACGATATGGTTGCCCGCGATCTCGTGCTCGCGCCGGAGCAGGGCCGTCTCCGGGCGGCCCTTTACCGTCTCGGCGCCGTCCGCGACGAGCGCTACGGCAGCGACGGCGCGGCTCATGTCTCCGTGCGCCTGCCGCGGGCGGACTGGGAGCGCCTTGTTGCAAACGAGGGCGCGCCCTGAACCGGGACATTGAAGTGCGCTGCAGTGATAGTGCACCCTCCCTTTTTGCTAGAATGATTCGCTTTACTGATCAGGAGATGGCTATGGCCTGGAATGAGCCGGGTGGCGGCAAGAAACCGAACGACCCGTGGGGCGGTGGGGATCAGGGTCCGCCGGACCTCGATGAGGCCCTGCGCAAGCTGCAGCAGCGTCTCGGTGGCCTGTTCGGGGGTCGTCGCGGGGGCTCCGGCGGTGGCGGTGGTGGCGCGAGTCTGTCCGGCGCCATGCTCGGGCTGGTGGCAGCCGGTATCTTCGTGGTCTGGGCCCTCATGGGCTTCTATCAGGTCGACGAGCAGGAGCGGGCCGTGGTGCTGCGCTTCGGCAAGTACCAGAGCACGGCAATGCCCGGTCTGCACTGGAACCCGCCGCTCATTGACGAAGTCATCCGTGTCAACACGACCAAGGTGCGCTCGGCCAGCTTCCGCGAGGTGATGCTCACCCAGGACGAGAACATCGTCGAGGTGCGCACCTCCGTGCAGTACGTGGTCGATGATGTGAAGAGCTATGTGCTCGAAGTCCGTGCGCCGGAAAACTCCCTCGAGCAGGCCGCTCAAAGTGCGCTGCGGCACGTGGTCGGCGGCATGACCATGGATCTGGTGCTCACCGAAGGCCGGGCGCGCATCGCCCAGGAAATGCGTGAGCGCCTGCAGGCCTACACCAGCGCCTACGGCACCGGCATCCGCATCAGCACCGTGAACGTCGACGAGTCGAAGCCGCCAAGCCAGGTGCAGGCCGCCTTTGACGACGTGATCAAGGCACGGGAGGACGAGGAGCGGGTGAAGAACGAGGCCCAGTCCTACGCCAATGGCATTGTCCCTGAGGCCCGGGGCCGCGCCCAGCGCACCATCGAGGAAGCCTCGGCCTACCGCGAGCAGGTTATCGCCCGCGCCGAGGGTGAGGCGGACCGCTTCGGCCAGCTCCTGGCCGAGTACCGCAAGGCGCCGGAGGTCACCCGGGAGCGCCTGTACATCGACGCCATGCAGGGCGTCCTCGGCAAGACCAACAAGGTCATGGTCGACGTCGACGGTGGCAACAACGTGATGTACCTGCCGCTGGACAAGATGGCGGAACGCGCCGCCAGTGCGCCGCGGAGCGGTCGTGAGATCTCCCTGGACACCGCCACGATCCGTGAACTGACGGATGCGGTGACCGAGCAGCTGCGCCGCGATGCCGCCGTGCAGCAGAACCGCCGCGGAGGAGGACGCTAACATGTCGGGACGTAATCTAACGCTGACGCTGGCGGCGGTCGTCGCCCTGTTCATTGCCAGCAATTCGCTGTTTATCATCAAGGAAACGGAGCGGGGTGTGCTGCTGCGCTTCGGCGAGGTCGTGACGCCAAGCCTGGAGCCGGGCCTGCACGTGAAGATTCCCTTCGTGAACAACGTGCGCAAGTTCGATGGCCGGGTGCTCACGGTGGATTCGCAGCCCGAGCGCTTCTTCACGCAGGAGCAGAAGGCGCTCATCGTCGACTCCTACGCCAAGTTCCGGGTGGACGATACGGCCAAGTTCTACACGGCCACCAACGGTGAGGAATCGCGGGCTGCGGGGCTGCTCGCGCAGCGCATCAACGACGGCCTGCGCAACGAGGTTGCCGCCCGGACCATCCAGGAGGTGGTCTCCGGCGAGCGCGACGAGCTCATGGAGATCATCACGCGGGATCTCGATAAGGTCGCCCGCACCGAGCTCGGTGTGGAGATCATCGATGTGCGCGTCAAGCAGATCGATCTGCCGCCGGATGTGTCCGAATCGGTCTACCGGCGCATGAACGCCGAGCGTGAGAAGGAGGCCCGCGAGCACCGCGCCCAGGGCAAGGAGCTCGCTGAGGGGATCCGCGCCGCTGCCGACCGCGAGGTAACGGTGATCGAGGCCAACGCCTTCCGCGACGCGGAGCTGATCCGCGGTGAGGGCGACGCCCGGGCCACGGCCATCTATGCCGATGCCTTCGGTCAGGATCCGGAGTTCTACAGCTTCACCCGCAGCCTCCGGGCCTACGGCGAGGCCTTCCAGACCCAGGGCGACATCATGCTCCTCAAGCCGGACAGTGAATTCTTCCGCTACCTCAAGGACGCCGGCGGCCCGAACTGATCCGGGCCACGGCAGCGCCGTCCTCCCCGGGGTCGGCGTCCCCGTCGCGGCAGGGTCGGCGCAGCGAACCACAGCGCAAGGGCGCGCCTTGCACAGGTGCCATGCACGCCCCGCACAGAGCACGTTCCCGGGGTGGTGCTGTGATACCATTTCCCAACCGTGAGGATCGGCATGGCAACAGCCCATGCGGGTCCCGCGGTTTTTTGTTGGCCCGGTGCGGAGTCACATGGATTTCTGGCAGGTTTTTCCGGTTGCGGTGGCCCTGGTGCTGGTGCTCGAGGGGGTTCTGCCGTTCCTGTCTCCGGCGCGCTGGCGGAGCATGGTTGTGCTCGTCGCGCAGCTTGACGACAGGGCGATCCGGCGCTTCGGCTTCGGCAGCATGCTCCTGGGCCTGGGCCTGCTCTACCTGGTGAATTGAGAAAAAGCATGGATACGGTGGACCGCTGGCAGTTGCCTGACGGCGTTGATGAACTCCTGCCCGAGCGCGCGGCGCGCCTAGAAGCGCTGCGCCGCCGGGTACTCGATCTCTACGCAAGCTGGGGCTACCGGCTCGTGGTGCCGCCGCTGGTGGAGTTCACCGAGTCGCTCCTCGAGGGCGTTGGCGCGGATCTCGACATCCTTACCTTCAAGATCCCGGACCAGCCCAGCGGCCGTACCCTTGGCATCCGCGCCGACATCACCCCGCAGGTGGCGCGCATCGACGCCCACGCCCTGGCCGACGATGGCGTCAGCCGCCTCTGCTACGCCGGTACCACGCTGCACGCGCGGCCGAAAACGCCGCTCGCCTCCCGGGCGCCGGTGCAGGCGGGGGCGGAGCTCTTCGGCGCCGCCACCCTGGCTGCCGATGTGGAGGTGATCAACCTGATGCTGGCGACCCTCGGTGCCGCCGGCCTCGACCAGGCCGTGACCCTGGATCTTGGCCACGGCGACGTCTGCGGCGCGCTGCTGGCGCAGCTGGCGCTGCCACCGGCGATAGAGGCGGCGGTTTTTGACGCGCTGCAGCGCAAGTCCCGCCCGGATCTTGAGGCCGTGCTTGCGGAGGCCTCCCCCGTGGCCCGCAACGCGCTGCTGGCGCTGCTCAAGCTCCACGGCGATGCCGCGGTCCTCGATCGCGCGGCGGCGGAGCTGTCCCCGGTGGCGCCGGCGGTGGGCGACGCCCTGGAAACGCTGCGCGCTGTCGCCCTGCAGGTTACCGCCCACCACCCGGGCGTCGACGTCTATTTCGACCTGGCGGAACTGCGCGGTTACCACTATCACACGGGTATCGTGTTCGCAGCCTACGTGCCCGGCCACGGCGAGGCCGTGGCCAATGGGGGCCGCTACGACAACGTCGGTCGGGCCTACGGCCGCGCCCGGCCGGCCACCGGCTTTGCCACGGACCTGAAGACCCTGGTGCAGCTGCAGGGGGTCGGCGCCCGGGAGTCTGCGGTGCCGGGCGCTATTGCCGCCCCCGACGGCGACGCGCCGGCGCTGGTGGCGGCGATCAACGCTTTGCGTGCCGCCGGAGAGGTGGTGATCGTGTCCCTCGCCGGCGAAGTCGACCCGCGCTGTGACCGGGAACTCGCTGCCGATAACGGCAGCTGGGCGGTGCGTCCGCGCCGCGGCAACTGATGAGACAGGAAGGCATGAGAAAGAATATCGTGGTTCTCGGCACCCAGTGGGGCGACGAGGGCAAGGGCAAGATCGTCGATCTGCTAACGGACCGGGCCGATGCCGTGGTTCGCTTCCAGGGCGGGCACAATGCCGGCCACACCCTGGTCTGCGACGGTGAGAAGACGGTGCTGCACCTGATTCCGTCGGGCGTGCTCCGCGCCGATGTGCAATGCCTCATCGGTAACGGCGTGGTGCTGTCTCCGGAGGCGCTGTTGAGCGAGCTGCGCGGACTCGAAGAGCGCGGCGTGCCCGTGCGCGAGCGCCTGCGCCTGTCTCCGGCCTGCCCGCTGATCCTTCCCTACCACGTGGCTCTGGACAAGGCCCGGGAGCTGCGCCGCGGCGATGCCAAGATCGGTACCACGGGCCGCGGGATCGGGCCCGCCTACGAGGACAAGGTGGCCCGCCGCGGCCTGCGCCTCGGTGATCTGGCCGACCCGGCCCGGTTCCGCCGGCGCCTCGAGGAGGTCCTCGAGTACCATAATTTCCAGCTCGAGCACTTTTACCAGGTGCCGCCGCTGGCGCTTGACGCCGTTGCCGATGAGGCCCTCGCCCAGGGCGAGGAGCTGCTGCCGATGATGGTCGACGTCACCGCGCTGCTCCATGAGCTGCGCGGCAGGGGCGCCCGCATTCTTTTCGAGGGCGCGCAGGGCTCTCTGCTCGATATCGATCACGGCACCTACCCCTTTGTCACCAGCTCGAACACCACCGCCGGCGGCACCGCCACCGGCTCCGGCTTCGGGCCGCTCTATCTCGACTATGTGCTCGGTATTACCAAGGCCTATACAACCCGTGTGGGCTCGGGCCCGTTCCCGACGGAGCTGTTTGACGACACGGGCGCACACCTGGCGGCAAAGGGCCATGAATTCGGTGCCACCACGGGCCGCCCGCGGCGCTGCGGCTGGTTCGATGCCGTGGCGCTACGCAACGCCGTCGCCATCAATTCGGTCAGTGGTCTGTGCCTCACCAAGCTCGATGTGCTCGACGGCCTGGAAGCCATCCAGCTTTGCGTAGGCTACGCCGATGCGGACGGGAACCCGGTGCCGAGCCCCATCGACTCGGACGACTACGAGGGCCTCGTTCCCGTTTACGAGACGGTGCCCGGCTGGCAGGAAACCACCCTCGGCGCCCGCAGCCTCGACGATCTGCCGCAGGCCGCGCGCGACTACATCACGCGCATCGAGGCCGTGGTCGGCGCGCCTATCGACATCATCTCCACGGGCCCGGACCGGGTGGAAACGATTATCCTGCGGCATCCCTTCGACTGAACCGGGTTTGGGCAGGCTTCGTAGCGCCGCGGCGCCGGGGGCGAAGGGTCGGTAACGGCCGCAGGGGCGAGCCGCGGACCGGCCGCTGCGGAACTCGACCAAAATTCGCTGCGCGAATTTTCGGGACTCGGACAGTCCTCGCGGAAAGCCCCGGCCCGCGGCTCGCCCCAAAAGCGCGGCCTGAAAGTTACCGACCCTTCGCCCCCGACGCCGCCTGCGCCGTGCCAAATGCCCCGGCACGCCGGTAGGATATCAGAGCCCGCTTTCCTGCCGGTATTCGGCAAAGCCCAGCCCCGTCCAGCGCCGGAAGGCGCGGTAGAAGCTGTTGACCTCGTTGTAGCCGAGGGCGTCGGCCAGGCACTTGCCGGGCAGGCGGCGCTCGGCGAGGAGCCGTTCGCAGCGGTACTGGCGGGCGCGGTCGAGGAGGAACTGGTAGCTGGTGTGATCCGCCCGCAGGCGCCGGCGCAGGGTGGTGCCGCTGATACCGAGCCGGTCGGCAACGCGATCGGCGCGCAGGCGCGACAGGTCGCTCTCCAGCAGCAGGCGCAGCACCTGCTCCGTGGTGGGCGACAGTGGGAAGTGCCGCGGCTTGTCCAGCGCCGGGTCCGGCCGCACGGGCAACGGCGGTATCGCCGGCAGCGGGGCGACCTGGTGACTGTGAGGGAATTCGACGTGAGCGCGCGACGGCGCGGGCGAAAAGCGCATAACCGTACCTCCATGTGCGGTAGTAGCGATAAGTTGTCTGCACCGGCAGCACCGCGGCGGAGCAATCCGTGCTCCCGACCCGCCGGCGCCGTCATCCCGGCACTCTTAAAACCATAGCAAAGCTCCGCCGTTTTGGAAGGTCGAGTTCCAAAAATGATCGAAGCGGGTTGATGGGGCGACTGGCGCAGTCGCCACGATAATCGGCGATGAGCACAAAATCAGGAGTGCACCGTGCCCCTTCGCGGAGTTTCTGCGCAGCCCCGCGCTACAACGGTGGCGCGTGCAGCTCCTCCGGCAGCGGGCAGTCAAGCACCGCCGCGATGCTCGCGAGGACCTCGTACTCCACCGGGCAGAGGTGGCCGTTCTCGCTGGCCGCTTCGCCCATGGCCTTGAGGATGCGGGGCTTCAGCAGCGGATAGCAGTCCGCGAGCGTGTGCACGGCCTCGCTGAAAGCGCGCACCGAGAGTGCTACCCGCGGCTTGAGTGTGAGCCTTGGCAGCGCCAGCGCGTCGCGGGCGCGGGCGAAGGCCGCCCCGGCCTCGCCGCTGCCCTCGTGGGCGAGCACCGAGAGCACCTCCGTGAGGGCGTCGCTGACCTTGCCCAGACGGCCATAGCGCGGCCGGCTCTGGGTCACCTGCACGAACTCCGGGTCCAGATAGTGACGCACCAGCTGGTACAGGCACCACTCCAGCAATTCCGTACGCTGGTCAGCGCGGATCACCGCCAGCAGCGTCTCCTTGAAGCGACGGTACTGCGGAGCGCTCATCGCCCGCAGCGCCGGCAGGCAGCGGTTCACCAGCGGCAGGCGCAGGCCGGCGGGGAGCGTGGCGAGGCCCGGCGCCAGGGTATTGACCAGCGTCGTCTGCCCGGGCACCTCGCGTTCGGCGATGAGCGCGAGCTGGCGGTCGCGGTGCGCCGGGTTGTCACTGATGAGCAGCCCGAGCACGAGCGAGGAGGCGCCCAGGGGATCATCGACGTGCAGCAGCAGCCCGTGGGCAAGGGCGGGGGCCCGGCCGCCGGGCGCGGGTTGGCCCGATGCCGGCGCGCTGCCTTCCGCCGGTGG
>NZ_KN234807.1 GCF_000764025.1 Pseudohaliea rubra DSM 19751
GCTGGCGGCGCGCGGCCTGGCCATGGCCTCCGGGCTGCTCGCCTCGCCGACCCGGGGCGGCCAGAGCTGGCTCGCCCACGCCACGTTCGCCAATGGCCTCTGGGTAGACGGTCAGACACGATACGGAGCGGTGCTCGCCTCCGGTCGGCAGACGCTGTTCCATCTCGCCGGAGAAGCCGGCTTCCACACCGCCGCCGTGATGCCGCAGATCACCCTCGATTGGCCCGAAAGCGCCACCATGGGCTTTGAGACGATCCTGGCGGCGGCGGAGCTGGACTACCGGGGGCAGCCTTTCAACTGGGTCACGATGCCCGACCAGTTTACGCTTACCGCCATGGATCGCCTTCTGCGCGCGGAGCGGGTCGATGACCGACCGCTGTTCATCCAGGTCGCTACCGGCTCGTCCCACGCGCCCTGGGTGCCCGTGCCAGAGCTCCTTGCCTGGGAGGCCATAGGCGACGGCCATGTCTTTGATGCGGTGGCGGCATCGGGAGAGCCTCCGGAGGAGGTCTGGCGCGACAGCGACAGGGTGCGCGATCAGTACCGCATGGCCATCGACTACGCGCTGGAGACGGTGTTGTCCTATGCCGCCCGCCATGCCGATGACGCCCCTCTCATGATTGTCCTCGGCGATCACCAGGCGGCCGGCTTTGTTGCCCTGGATGAGCGGCCGCACGTACCTATGCACCTTATCGGCCCGGCACACCTGGTCGGACGTGCCGCCGTGGACTGGGGGCTGGCCTCCGGGTTGTTTCCCCCGGACTCGGCGCCGGTCGTCGCCATGGACAAGATGCGCGACCGGATTCTCGAGACGTTCTCGAGTACTGCCGCCGGCGCGGGAGACTGAGCGCATGGCCCTGGACCGTCGCCTCGTCAGAACGCTACAGCTGGTGGCCACGGCGGCGTGCCTGGCCTTACTCTGGCGGGCGGCAGACGGCGGGACGGCGTTGCGCCATCTCGCTGCCGCCAACCCGGCATGGATGGCCGCCGCGTTCGCGGCGCTGACGCTGCAGACGGTGCTTTCAGCGCTGCGCTGGCGCTTGACCGCTGCCCGCCTCGGTATCGCTCTGGAGCGGCGTGCGGCGCTCGCTGAATACTACCTCGCGCAGCTCCTGAATCAGGCGTTGCCCGGGGGCGTGCTCGGCGATGCCGGCCGCGCCGTCCGCGCCCGGGCGCCGGCGGGCCTGGTCGTCTCGGGGCAGGCGGTGGTCTTCGAGCGCCTCACCGGGCAGATCGCCCTGTTCGCGGTGTTCGCCGGGGGTGTGGTGGTTACGCAGGTGGTGCCGGGCGGCTTTGACGGTCCGTCCTGGCTGCTGGCGCCGGCGGCGCTGGTTGTTGTCGCCGGCGCTGCGCTGCTGCTCTGGCTTGCGGCGAGCCCGCTGCCGGGAACAGCGCCCCTGGGATCAGGCGCGGCCTTCCGTCATGCGGTGGCATCCCCCGACGTCCGCGTGCGGCAGGCCTGGTTGAGCCTCGGCACGGCGCTGTGCAACATCGCTGCTTTCGCCTTCTGTGCCGCAGCGATCGGCCTGACGCTATCGCCGGCCGCGGCGCAGGTGCTGGTGCCGCTTATCCTGCTCAGCATGTTGATCCCGATCACCATAAGCGGCTGGGGCCTGCGCGAGGGCGCGGCTGTGGCACTGCTGCCCCTGGCCGGCGCCACCGGTGCGGAGGGCCTGGCCGCCAGCGTTGCCTTCGGTTTTACGATGATGGCCGCGGCCCTGCCCGGCCTCGCCGCCCTTGCCCTCGCTACGGCGCCCGACCCGGTGGAGTCGTGATGTTCTCGTCTGGGAACGGCGGCCATAGATGACCACGGCGAGCGTAGCCTTCGCGATCCCCGGCGACCTCATGACGCCGACGGGCGGCTATGGCTATGACCGCAGGCTCCTGGCGGGGCTGCGCGACCTGGGGCGCGCCGTTGAGCATATCCCGCTAGCGGCGTCCTTTCCCGAGCCGTCAGCGGCCGACAATCGCGATGCCGCACAGCGGCTCGCAGCCGTTCCGGCACACTGCCCCGTGATTATCGACGGCCTGGCGCTTGGCGCCATGGATCGGGCCGTGCTGGCCGGTATGAGCGCGCCGATCGTGGCGCTGATCCACCACCCGCTCGCCCGGGAGAGCGGCCTGGACCCGGCGCGGAGCCGGGCACTCCTGGCCTCGGAGCGGGACAACCTCGAGCTCGCCGCCCATGTCGTTGTGACCAGCCCGCACACGGCTGCGCTGCTGACGGCGGATTATGGTGTGGCGCGCGGGCGCATCACCGTCGCCCGCCCCGGCGCAGACCGGCACCGAGGGCGCGGCGCGCCGGTCGATCCACCATTGATCCTGGCCGTTGGCACCCTGGTGCCGCGCAAGGGTCACGATGTGCTGCTCCGCGCCCTCGCGCGCCTGATCGACCGGCCCTGGCAGGCGGTTCTTGCGGGCGCCGGGCGCGATGCTGACTACCGGGATGGTCTCGTGCGGCTGGAGGCAGAGCTCGACCTCTCCGGCCGGGTCCGCCTGGCCGGGCGCGTAGCCGCCGCAGAACTTGCGGAACTCTACCGCCAGGCCAGTCTGTTCGCTCTCGCCACGCGCTACGAGGGCCACGGCATGGTCTTCGACGAGGCCATGACCGTGGGTCTGCCCATTGTGTCCTGTAGGACGGGCGCCGTGCCCGACACCGTTGCGCCCGGCGCCGGGCTTCTCGTTCCCGTGAATGATCCGGCGGCCTTTGCCGCGGCGCTCGCGCAGTTGCTCGATGATCCACGGCGCCGCGCCACCATGGCGGCGGCCTCCGCGGCGGCGGGCGCGGCGCTGCCGGGCTGGAGCGAGACGGTGCAGCAGATCGCCTGCGTTCTCGACTGCGTGGTGTCCCGTGACTGACGCCGCAGTGGCGGAGGATCTGGCGCTGGCGCTGCGCCTCGCCCGGGAGGCCGGCGAATTGCTGCTCGCGCACTGGGCTGAGCGCGCTTCGCTGACGGTGACGGCCAAGGGCGCCGGTGATTTCGTCTCCGAGGCGGACCGCGAGGCCGAGGCCTGGCTGCGCCGCGGGTTCGCCTGTGCCCGGCCCGACGACGGCTGGCTCGGCGAGGAGACTGGGGCGGCGGCGGGTGGCGCGCGGCGCTGGATTGTCGACCCCCTCGATGGCACCACGAACTTTCTCCACGGCCTCGGTCACTGGGCCGTATCCGTGGCTCTTGAGGAGGAGGGTGCGCTGTCGCTCGGCGTGGTTCATGATCCGCTGCGCGGTGAGACCTTTGCCGCGACCCGGGGCTGCGGCGCCACGCTGAACGGGTCGCCCATTGCCGTCGCAGCGGGCGGCGTCATGGCGTCGGCGCTTTTCGGGACGGGGATCCCCTTCGGTGACATGCCGCATATCGATGACCATGCGGCCGATCTTGCGCGGCTGATGCCCGCCTGCGCCGGTGTGCGGCGCCTGGGTGCAGCGGCGCTGGACCTTGCCTACGTGGCCGCCGGGCGCCTCGACGGCTTCTGGGAGCGACGGCTGCAACCCTGGGATATCGCAGCCGGTCTGGTCCTGCTGCGGGAGGCCGGGGCGCGGGTGGAGGGCTGGACGCCGGAGGAGCGGCCCGAAACGAGCGGCACCGTCATCGCTGCCGGCCCCGCGCTCTTTCCCGCCTTTTCGGCCCGCCTGCGTGCGGCCTAGCGCCGGCGGGATGGTCCTCGCCGTCAACGCGGCCGCGGCCGGCGCGTCAGGGCTGCGGCGCGACCCGCGCGAAAAGATCGCCGGAGGGCGCGTCGGCGGGGAGGGTCGTGAGCCAGTCGCGCACCGCACGTGCATCACGCCAGTCGGGCCAGAGGAACCCCGAGCGCTCGCCAACCACAGGATTGAAGCGATAGGCACCGAGCGCCTCGATCCGCGCGATCACGGCCTGGGTGAGCTGTGCAAAAGCCGGCAGGTATTCCACCGACAGCAGCGGCACCGGCTGCGAAAGCCCGGCCAGCACCTCGCTCTCGAAGCCCTCGACGTCGATTTTCACGTAGGCGGGCAGACCGTGCGCTGCGACCAACCCGTCGAGCGTGATCATCCTGACGTGCTCGGTCTGATCCCAGCGCACGTGGTCAAAACCATGCGCGCGGGGGGCGCCGGCTACAAAGCCGCTGTGCAGGGACGAGACGGTAGGGTGGCGGGAGGAGACGGCCATTTCCCCCGTGGCTTCCCGCGCACCGGCGGCGGCCTCGATCAGCAGAACATCCCGCGGCAGCGTGAGCCGGAGGAAGCGCGCAAAGAGCGCCTGCGGTTCCAGGGCGATGACCCGCGCGCCGGCGGAGCGCATGGCCCGTGCCCGTGTTCCGACATGGGCGCCGACGTCGATAGCCAGGTCACCGGGGCTGAGCAGCTCGTCGTACAAGCGCCGCCAGGCCCGCAGGGTCGCGGGGTTATGATAGGTGACCAGCGATCTGGTAAAACCCAGCCAGCGCTTCATGCGAGGAGCCATTCTGAGGACTGTCAGCAAGGATAACGCGATGACGGTGAAGGCGGAGCCCGCAGGATGACGATCGCAACAGCATTGTGGTGCGTCGACGTCGAACGGGCGGAGCTGCGGCCGGGCGGCCTCGGCGACGGCACGCTTGTCGAGACACGCTATTCCGGCATCAGCCGCGGTACCGAGCGCATCGTGTTCCGCGGCCAGGTGCCTGAGAGCGAGTACGAGCGGATGCGCGGTCCGGCGCAGGAGGGCGCCTTTCCCTTTCCGGTGAAGTATGGCTACTGCGCCGTGGGGCGTGTCGCCGAGGGCGCGCTGGCCGGACGCGACGTGTTTGCGTTGCACCCTCATCAAACCTGCTTCCGGCTGCCCGAGGCGGCGCTGACACCGCTCCCCGAGGGGCTGCCTGCGGAGCGCGCGGTGCTGGGCGCGAATATGGAAACGGCGCTGAATCTTCTCTGGGACAGTGGCGCGGGCGCCGGCGATCGGATCGCTGTGATCGGCGCGGGCGTTGTCGGTGCGCTCACGGGGTACCTCGCCGCGAGGCTGCCCGGGGCCGAGGTGACCCTGGTCGACCTGCTGCCGGAGCGCGCAGCGCTCGCCGCCGGCCTCGGTTGCCGCTTCGCGACACCGGCTGCCGCGCCGCGGGACTGCGACGTGGTCCTGCACCTGTCGGCAACCGGTGCGGGCCTGGCTACGGCCATCGACTGCGCGGGCACCGAGGCGACAGTCGTGGAGGGCAGCTGGCAGGGCGCGGGTGCCACCCCGGTGCCCCTCGGCGGTGCCTTTCACAGCCGGCGACTGCGCCTCGTCAGCTCCCAGGTCGGTCGACTGCCGCCGGCGCGCGCCCCGCGCTGGAGCCCCGCCCGGCGCATCGCCAGGGCCCTCGACCTGCTGCTCGATCCGGCGCTGGATGCCCTGATCAGCGGCGAAACGGGGTTCGGGGAACTGGCCTCACGCTACGCCGGGATCCTGGCTGACCCGGAAACGCTCTGTCACCGTATCCGCTACGACTGCTAAATGAGGACCGCTATGTTTGCCGTCGAAGTCCGCGACCACATCATGATCGGCCATTCGTTGCCCTCGCCCGTGTTCGGCCCGGCGCAGGGCATGCACGGGGCCACCTTTACCGTCGATGCGGCGTTTTTCACGGAAGACATCGACGAGCACGGTCTGGTCGTCGATATCGGGCTGGCTACCCGGGTGCTGGCAGAGGCCCTGGCACCGCTGCGCTACGCGAATCTCGACGAGGTCCCTGCCTTCGAGGGAAAATTCACCACCACGGAATTCCTCTGCGGGCATCTCTTTGAGATGGTGGCCGAGCGAGTCCGCGCCGGGAGCCTTCAAGATAATAGCCGGGTAAAAAAGCTCCGCATTACGCTGCACGAAAGTCACGTGGCGCGGGCCTGGTTCGAGGGAGACCTCTAGGGCGTGGGCTTTGCTGCCGACTGGCTGGCGTTGCGCGAACCCGCTGACCGGGCGGCGCGTGACGCTGCGCTGGCCCGCCGCGCCGCCGAGGTGGCCGGTCCGACGCCGTTTATCGTCGACCTCGGCTGCGGCACCGGGGCCAGCTTCCGGGCGCTCGGACCCTGGCTGCCCGCCGGGAGCCGGTGGTGCTTTGTCGACAGCGATCCGCGCCTGCTGGCCGCCGCTGCCGCTTCCGCCGGTGATGCCGCCGAGGTTCTCGAAGCGGACCTCGCCGATCTGCCCTCCCTGCCGCTCGCGCGCGCAGGGCTGGTCACGGCCTCGGCGTTGCTCGATCTCGTGTCCCGGGCCTGGCTGGAAGCGCTGGCTCGCTGCCTGACGGTGCCGTTTTATGCCGCGCTGAGCTATAGCGGCAGCATGCGGTGGCTGCCCCCGGACCCGCGCGACGAGGCGATCACCGCCGCTTTCAACCGTCATCAGCGCGGCGACAAGGGGCTGGGCCCGGCGCTGGGTCCGGAGGCCGCCGAGACCGCAGCGGCGATCTTCGAAGCCGCGGGCTTCGACGTGCTGCGTGCGTCCAGCCCGTGGCAGCTCGAATCCTCGATGGCCGCGCTGCAGCGCGAGCTTACCGCCGGCATCGCCGCCGCAGCGGGCGAGGCCGGCGTTGCCGGGGCCGCCGCCTGGGGCCGCCAGCGACGCCAGCTGGCTGATGAGACCCGCTGTGAAATCAGCCACCTCGATATCCTCGCGGTCCCCCGCTCCCTCGCTGGCAGGTCGCCTCGTGTTCACCGTTGATGTGACAGCGAAGGTCTGGCGCCGCCTGCTGGAGGTGCGGCGGGGCCGTGCCTGCACCTGCTGCGGACAGTGGTCCGCCGGTGAACGCGCGGCCCTGGATCTCTACGGACCGCTGGCGCGGCGCGACCTCGGGCCCTCCGCTGTCGCGCAGATCGGCCAGTCCCTGGATGGGCGCGTGGCGACGGTGACGGGCGATGCGCGCGATGTCTCGGGCCCCGATGGCCTTGCCCACCTGCACCGGATGCGGGCGTTGGCTGACGCGGTGCTGATCGGCGTGCGCACGGCGCTTCACGATAGCCCGCGGCTGACCGTGCGCCTCTGCGACGGCGGCAACCCCGCCCGCGTGGTCATCGACCCGCAGGGGCGGCTTCCGGATGACGCGCCCCTGCTGGCGGAGGACGGCGTGCGTCGGATCGTGATCCAGGCGGTGGACCGTCCGCGGCGCAGCGATGTAACCGTCATCCGGCTGCGGTCCCGGGACGGTCAGCTCGATCCCGGCGAGATTGCGTCGGCGCTGCATGGCGAGGGCCTGCAGAGCCTTCTAGTGGAGGGTGGCGGCATTACCATCGCCCGTTTTCTCGAAGCCCGGCTGCTCACGCGGTTGCAGCTGGCCATCGCGCCCCTGCTGATCGGTGATGGTCCCCAGGGGTTGACGTTGCCCGCCTCCCAGACGCGCCTTGCCGATGCCATCCGCCCCGTCACGCGCGCCTTCTCCCTCGGCACTGATGTTGTGTTCGATTGCGGTCTTCGGGACGAGGCATCGTTGGCGACGCAGCCGGTGCACGGAGCGCCTGGACGGTAGCGCCGCTGTCGGCCCGTTATGGCGCCTGCAGCCGCGGCGCTGGAAGCGGGCGAGGAGCCCTTCGGCCGGGCGTTCGGCTTTGGCCGCCGTCGCTCAGGCGCCGGCGTCGAAGAAACCCCGGTAACCGTAGAGCGCCTGGGCGCCGCCGGTGTGCAGGAAGACAATATTCTCCCCCGCAGCGTAATGCCCTTTGCGTATAAGGTCGATGAGTCCGGCCATGCCCTTGGCGCTGTAAACCGGGTCCAGGAAGATGCCTTCGAGCTCGGCGAGGAGGCGGATGGCCTCGATGGCACCCTCGGTAGGCATGCCGTAGCCATCGCCGATGTAGTTGCAGTTCACCTGCACGTCGTCGTCGGCGATTGGTGTCCGCGAGCCCAGATAGTCCGCAGTTTCCCGGGCGAGGCCGAGCACTTTGGCATGCTGCGCCGGCGCCGGGGTCCGCACACCGACACCGAGCACCGGGATGCCGCTGCTGGACGCCACCAGGCCCGCTACCAGGCCGGCCTGGGTGCCGGCGCTCCCGGTGGCGTGGACGAGCCGGTCCACGCGCAGCCCCGCGTCGTTGGCCTGCTGCAGGAGCTCCAGGGCGGCGTTGGCATAACCAAGGGCGCCGACGCGGTTGGAGCCACCACCGGGAATGACATAGGGCCTGCGCCCCTCGGAGGCAAGGCGCTCGGCGACCACCGCCATGGCGGCGTCCATGTCCGTGCCGGCCGGGCGCTCCTCCAGCGTTGCGCCGAGGAGCCTGTCCATAAGCACGTTGCCGTTCTCGCGATATTCCGCGTCGGTGAAGCCGGTGCGGTCCTCGAGGAGCAGGTGGCAGGGCAACCCCTCCCGGGCGCAGGCCGCAGCGGCCTGGCGCACATGGTTCGACTGGGTGGCGCCCTGGGTGATCACGCAGTCGGCGCCCTGGGCCAGAGCATCCCCCAGGAGGAATTCGAGCTTGCGGGTCTTGTTGCCGCCCCCGGCAAGCCCCGTGCAATCATCGCGCTTGATCCACAGTGCGGGTCCGCCCAGCGCGGCTGAGAGGCGCGGCAGCGGCTCCAGGGGTGTGGGGAGGTGGGCGTAGGGGCGGCGGGGGAAGCGTGACAGGTGCATCGGTGAGGGTCCGTGGGTGAAAGGCGCCCATGATACCGATGCACCGGTTCTGCGACATCCCGGCGCGTCAGCAGCCGTGGACGCGGCGTCCCGCTGCGGTGGCGTGGTGGCAGCGTCCGGGCGCAGGCGGGCCGGGGCGTGGCGCTCGCGGA
>NZ_KN234808.1 GCF_000764025.1 Pseudohaliea rubra DSM 19751
GCCGGCATCCGGCCGGCCGGGGGCGGTCTCGCGGCGGCGAGCTGGCAGCTCCTGGCCCCGGCCCCGGCCCTGACGCTGGCGCTCTGGCTCGAGGGCAGTGCCACGCTTTGCTGCGACGTGTCGCGGGGCCTGCCCTTGCGTCGCTGGCAGCCGCTGCGGGGTTGACGCCCGCAGCCCGGGCGCGAACACTAATAAAGCGAGGTACTGACGGGCCTGCAGCGGACTTGCAGGCAGACAGGGAAAAGCCGGATGGACGACAAGCCCCCAGAGCCTGCGGTGGCCAGCCATGAGGCCCGGGTCGCCCGCGAGATGCGACGCCGCTACCTGCTGGCGCTGGCCCTGGTGGCCGGCCTGGCGTCGGCCGCCGCCGTTATCCTCCAGCTGGCCATCCGTGCCGAGGAAGACACCGCCGCCCTCGTTAATATCAGTGGCCGCCAGCGCATGCTCAGCCAGCGCACCGCCCTGCTCGCGCACCGGCTGGTGTATGCTCCCGATGAGCAGCGCAAGGAGCTGGCCGCCAGCCTCGACGAGGCGATGGCGGCCATGGCGGATAGCCACGCCTGGCTGACCCGGGCGGAGGATGTCAATGATCCCCCGCCACCACTGTCTGCAGCCACCCGGGCGCTTTACTTCGAGGGACCGAATGCGCTGGATCCACAGGTCCAGCATTACCTCGAGCGGCTCCGGGCGCTGCGTTCCGCACCGGCTCCCGGTCCGGCGCTGGCGGCGATCCTTGCGGCCAGCGAAGGCCCATTGCTACACACCCTGGACCGGGTTGTGCGTCAGTATCAGGCTGAGGGAGAGGCCGCCGTAGGCCGGCTGCAGTGGACCCAGGCCACTGTCTGGGGGCTCCTGCTGCTGCTTCTCTTTTTCGAGGCCGTATTCATCTTCCTGCCGCTGGTCCGGCGAACGCGCCGTCTCATTGGTGAACTGTCCGCGGCGCAGGCCGAGGCAGAGGCCGGCAGCCGCGCCAAGTCCACGTTCCTCGCCAATATGAGCCACGAGATCCGCACGCCCATGAACGCCATCCTCGGCATGACGGACCTCGCGCTGCAGAGCGATCTCGACCCGCGCCAGCGGAACTACCTGGAGAAGGCGCGGCGTTCCGCCGGGGTGCTCCTCGGGCTCCTGAATGACATCCTGGATTTTTCCAAGATTGAGGCGGGCAAACTGGAGACGGAGCGTGTGGTCTTCGATGTCCGGGCCGTACTCGACAACGTTGCCACCGTTGTCGGGCTCAAGGCCGAGGAAAAGCATCTTGAATTTCTTTTCGATCTGCCGCCGGGTCTGCCGCCCTACCTGGTGGGCGATCCCCTGCGGCTGGCGCAGGTACTGATCAACCTCGGCGGCAACGCAGTCAAATTCACCGAGAACGGTGAGGTTGTCATCGGTGCTGAGATCTGCGCGCGCGATGACGAAGAGCTGACCGTGCACTTCTGGGTGCGCGATACCGGTATCGGCCTCAGTGACGCGGACCGGGAGCGACTGTTCAAGGCCTTCATCCAGGCAGACACGTCGACCACGCGCCGCTTCGGCGGGACGGGGCTCGGCCTGGTGATCTGCCAGCGCCTGGTTGACCTCATGGGCGGCGACCTCTGGCTGGAGAGCGAGGCCGGCGAGGGCAGTACCTTCCATTTCACGGCACGCCTGGGCGAGGCCGCCGAAGGGCCCGCGCCCGCGACCGCCACGGCAGAGCGGCTCGGCATGCCCCGTACTCTGGTGGTGGATGACAATGGGGCCGCCCGCGAGGTGATCGGCGCCATGCTGCGCCGTCTCGGCCTGCGCGCTGAGGCTGTAGGCAGCGGCTCCGAGGCCCTGGCCATGCTGGAGGCCGCCGGTGACGATCCCTACCGGCTGGTCATCCTCGACTGGTGCATGCCTGCTATGGACGGCATCAGTCTTTCCCGGGCCATCGGAGCGCTTCAGTCGGTGGCCACGCCGGCGCTGGTGCTGGTGACCGGCGGCGACCCGGAGGCCGCCCGGCGGCCCGCGAGCGGCGCAGCTATCGGCGCCTTTCTGGCTAAACCGGTGACCCCCTCGGCGCTGCTCGAGGCGGCGGCCGAAGCCCTCGGCATGGCCGAGCTGGTGCCCCGGGCCCGGCGGCGGGCCCGGGGCACCAGCTTTGATGCCGACCGGGAGCGCGTCCGCGGGGCCCGCGTGTTGCTCGTTGAGGACAACGATATCAATCGGGAGCTGGCTGTGGAGCTGCTGGAGAGCAATGGCCTTTCCGTGGCCGTTGCGGTCGACGGGCAGGAGGCACTGGAACGCCTCGATGAAGAGACCTTCGACGGCGTGCTCATGGACTGTCATATGCCGGTAATGGACGGCTACGCGGCCACCCGGGCGCTGCGCAGCCAGCGACGCTTCCGGGACCTGCCGATTCTGGCCATGACAGCCAACGCCATGGCCGGCGACCGGGAGCGGGTGCTGGAAGCGGGCATGAATGACCACATTCCCAAGCCGATCGACATCGACCTGCTGTTCAGTACCCTGGCGCACTGGATCACGCCCGCCGGCGGCAGCGCCGGCGCTGCGACGCGCGCGCCGTCGGGCGGCCCCGCGGTCACTGACGGCGTGCTTGCCGATCTTCGCACCGCGGACCTCGCCGTAGACAGTGCCATTGCCCGCCTCGACGGCAACCGCGACCTCTACCTGCGGCTGCTGCGCCGCCTGGCCTCGACCCGGGAAGAGACCCTGGCCGTCTTCGACCGCGCCCTCGCCGATGCCGACTGGGCGGAGGCAGAGCGGCGGGCTCACACCCTCAAGGGGCTGGCTCTGGGCGTTGGCGCCACGGAGCTGGCCTCTGCTGCGGCGACGCTGGAGCGGGCTGCTACCCTGCACCGTGAAGATTCAGCCGCGCGCGCTGACGCCGGCGCGGCCTTCGAGGCTCTGGCGGCGGCTCTGCCGGCCGCGGCGCCTGCTGCGCCAGCAGCAGCTGCCGTCGGAGCGCCGGGCGAGGAAGAGCTCGCCGCGGCGCTTGCCACCCTCAAGGACATGGTCGCGGGCAGTGATGCCAGGGCCCCGCAGTGGCTCGAGACCATCGGGCCGCAGCTGGCGGCGGCAGGTTTTGCCGGGGAGGTGGCCGCGTTGACCGAGGCCCTGGATGAGTACGACTTCGTGCGCGCCGCTGAGCACCTCGGTGCTCTGGATGCGGCGGGGCGACAGCCTTGAGCGCCGCCCCAGAGAGGGGGCCTCTCAGACGTTGAAACGGAAGTGGATGATATCGCCGTCCTGGACGATGTAATCCTTGCCTTCCAAGCGCCAGCGGCCGGCGTCGCGGGCGCCCTGCTCGCCCCCGTGAGCGATAAAGTCCTCGTAGCTGACCACCTCGGCGCGGATAAAGCCTTTCTGGAAGTCCGTGTGGATGACCGCTGCGGCCTCCGGTGCCGTAGCGCCGATGCGTACGGTCCAGGCGCGCACTTCCTTTTCGCCGGCGGTGAAGAACGTATGCAGATCGAGCAGTCGATAGCCGGCGCGGATCACCCGGTTGAGGCCGGGCTCTTCCATGCCCAGCTCGGCGAGAAACTCCGCGCGCTCCTCATCCTCGAGCTCGACGATCTCGGATTCGAGCTTGTTACAGATAGCCACCACCTGAGCGTTCTCCGTCGCGGCAATGGCCTCGACGGTTGCCAGGTGCGGATTGTCCTCGAAGCCGTCCTCGTCAACGTTGGCGATGTACAGGGTGGGCTTCGCCGTCAGCAGGAACAGTGAGCGCAGCAGCGCCTCCTCGGCACTGTCGAGCGCCAGGGCGCGCACGGGCCTGGCCTCGTTGAGCTGCGGCAGCAGCTTGTCCTCGAGGAGCGCCTTCAGGGCCACGGCTTCCTTGTCGCCGCCCTTGGCGGTGCGCGTCACTTTCTGCAGTTGCTTTTCACAGCTCTCCAGGTCCGCCAGGGCCAGCTCTGTGTTGATAACTTCAATGTCCGCCGCCGGGTCCACGGTGTTGGCCACGTGGATGACATTATCGTTGTCGAAGCAGCGCACGACGTGAGCGATGGCGTCAGTCTCGCGGATGTTGGCGAGGAACTGGTTGCCGAGGCCCTCTCCCCGGGAGGCGCCGGCGACGAGGCCGGCAATATCGACGAACTCCATGGTCGTCGACACTTCCCGCTGTGGCTGCACGATCGCGGCGATGCGTGCCTGCCGCGGGTCCGGAACGGGCACCACGCCGGCGTTCGGCTCGATGGTGCAGAAAGGAAAGTTCTCGGCGTCGATGCCGGCCCGGGTAAGGGCGTTGAAAAGCGTCGATTTGCCGACGTTCGGCAGCCCGACGATACCGCATTTGAAGCCCATGTCAGTGTCCTGTCCGGTGAACGTGCGCCCCCGCTCAGGGGGCCGAAAAACTGTGCAGCTGCGTCTGTGCCTTGCCCAGGTCGCCGGCGAGGAGCAGGGGCAGCGCATCGAGGGCGGCGTCGATGGCCGCCTCGGTCCGTGCCGCCTCAGCCGCCGGTGCGCGACCGAGTACATAACCGCTTACCGCGGCTGCGCTCCCCGGGTGGCCGATGCCGATGCGCAGCCGGAAGAAATCGCTGCTGTTGCCGAGCGCGGGAATGATGTCGCGCAGACCGTTGTGGCCACCGTGACCGCCCCCGCGTTTGAAGCGGGCACAGCCGGCGGGAATGTCCAGCTCGTCGTGGGCGATAAGGATTTCAGCGGGTGCAATCCGGTAGAAACCGGCAAGGGCCGCAACGGCCTTGCCGCTGCGGTTCATCCAGGTCGTCGGGATGAGCAGCCGCAGCCCCTGCCCGGTGCCCGAGAGCTGCGCCGTGTCGCCGAAGAACTTGCCCTGGGCGGCCAGCGTCGTGCCGTGGCGCAGGGCCAGGGCCGACACAAAATCAGCCCCGGCATTGTGCCGGGTACCACGGTAGGCGTCGCCCGGGTTGCCGAGACCTACGATCAGGCGGATGCTGCTGCCCAAGGCCGTGCTGCCCTGCGGGGGTCAGTCCTCGCCGGCTTCGTCCTGCGCCGACGGCACCTCGCCGGCTGCCGGCGCGGCGCCGTCGTCGGCGTCCTCGTCGGACTTCAAGCCGCGCGGCGCGATGACGGTGGCGATGGCCTCGTCGTGATCCTCGCCGTAGGAAAGAGCGACAGACTCGACACCCGCCGGCAGGATCACATCGGACAGGTGCACACTGTCACCGAGGCCGACATCGGCCATGTCCACTTCGAGGTACTCCGGGATGGCGGACGGCAGGCAGAGAAGCTCGATTTCCAGGGCCTGGTGCTCGATGATGCCGCCCTCGAGCTTGACGCCGCGGCAGCTCTCTTCGTTGATGAAATGGATGGGAATGTTCACCTTGAGCGCGACTTTCTCGTCCGTACGCAGGAAGTCCGCATGCATGACGCGGTCCTTCGCCGGGTGGCGCTGCAGGTCCTTGAGGATGGCTTTCTGTACATCACCGTCGACGTTGACATCGATGACCTGGGAGAAGAAGGCTTCACTTTCCAGGCACTTCTCGAGATCCTTGCGGATGATGGACAGGGGCTGGGGATCCTTGCCGGCCCCGTAGATAATGGCCGGGATCATGTCCGCGTTACGACGCAGGCGGCGGCTCGCACCTTTCCCCAGGTCGTCGCGCGCGACCGCGGCGATTTCAAGTTTGTCAGACATTGTCTTGTTTCCTTTTGATTAAAAAAAACGCTGCGGCACTGCTTGCGACCAGCCCTGCCGTGCGTTCCCGATGCGCTGCCCTCAGGAGAACAGCGCGCTGATGGATTCCTCATTGGACACGCGGCGGATCGACTCCGCGAGCAGGTCCGAGATTGTCAGCTGGCGGATCTTGTCGATACCGCGTGCTTCCTCACCCAGGGGAATCGTGTCGGTCACCACGAGCTCGTCGAGCTCGGAAGACCGGATGTTGTCGAGAGCCCGGCCGGAGAGCACCGCGTGGGTGCAGTAGGCGACCACCTTGGTGGCGCCACGCTCCTTCAGGGCATCGGCGGCATTGCAGAGCGTGCCTGCCGTGTCGACCATGTCATCGACGAGAATGCAGGTGCGCCCGTCGACACTGCCGATCAGGTTCATGACCTGCGCCTCGCCCGGTCGGGGCCGGCGCTTGTCGATGATCGCCAGCTCCGCATCATCGAGCTGCTTGGCGATGGCCCGAGCCCGCACCACGCCGCCGATGTCGGGGGATACCACGACCAGGTCGCTGTAGGCGCAGGCGACGATGTCGTCGTTCAACACCGGGGAGCCGTACACGTTGTCCACCGGGCAGGCAAAGAAACCCTGGATCTGCTCGGCGTGCAGGTCCACGGTCAGCACCCGGTCGACGCCGACGCTTACCATCATGTCCGCCACCACCTTGGCGGAAATCGGCACCCGCGAGGAACGTACCCGGCGGTCCTGGCGGGCGTAGCCGAAATAGGGCACCACGGCCGTTATCCGGGCCGCTGATGCACGGCGCAGGCCGTCGATCATCAGCAGCAGTTCCATGAGGTTGTCGTTCGTCGGTGCACAGGTGGACTGCAGCACGAACACATCTTTACCACGGACGTTTTCGTTCAGTTCAACAGCAATCTCGCCGTCACTGAAGCGACCCACATCGGCCTTGCCCAGGGAAAGATACAGGCGACTCGCAACCCGTCGTGCCAACTCGGGGTTGGCGTTGCCTGTGAACACCATCATTTTTGAAGACACGGCGAGTTCCCCAAGAGCAGGTAGTCCGATGCGAGGAAATGGCTGGGGTGGCAGGATTCGAACCTGCGAATGCCGGGATCAAAACCCGGTGCCTTGCCACTTGGCGACACCCCAGGAGCTGGTCAGGTCTATGCCTCTTGTTACAGTGCAGGAGAGCGATTGACGCCGGCTGCCACGATGGCACGCCAGGGTGCCGGGACCTCCGCCGCTATCGCGCGCGCCGAGGCCTCATCGGCGCAGCGGCAGAACACGCAGGCACCGGTACCCGTCAGCTTCGCATCCCCGAATTTCCCAAGCCAGATCAATGCGTTATCAACCTCGGCGTAGAGGTTGCGCACCACTGGCTCGCAGTCGTTCCGAGAAGTCCCCGCGAAAAAGGCGGCCATTGTGATTGGCGGACTGTCACGTGTCAATTCCCGCCGGGAAAATATTTCCCCGGTGTCGACGTGCACGCCCGGATGAATGATCAGGAACCAGGCCGGCGGCAGCAGGACGGGTTGAAGCTGCTCACCGATGCCCTCGGCCCAGGCGCTGTGGCCGCGGACGAAGACGGGTACGTCGGCGCCGAGGGTGGCGCCGATGGCCGCGAGGCGGTCTCGTGAAACGTCCAGCTTCCACAGGCGTATCAGCCCCAGGAGCGTGCTGGCCGCATCGGAGCTGCCGCCGCCGAGGCCGCCGCCGGTGGGAATCCGCTTGTCGAGGGTGATGTGCACGCCGTTATCCGGGCTGGTGCCGGGCAGCGCCTTGAGGGCCCGCGCGGCACGCACCGCCAGGTTGTCGTCGCTGGCGATGTCGAGATCCGGCCCGGCCAGGGTGACGGCGCCGTCCTCCCGGGCCTCGAGGGTGACCGTATCGCCCCAGGCAAGGAGCTGGAAGACGGTCTGCAGCGTGTGATAGCCGTCCTCGCGGCGCCCGGTCACGTGCAGGAACAGGTTCAGCTTTGCCGGCGCCGCCAGGGTGACCGTTTGCGCGCTCACGGTGCGGCCCCCGGCTGCCACTCGGCCGCCACCAGGCGCAGTTCCAGCGCACCCGGCGGGTAGCGCAGCGTGAGCGATCGCGGCAGCAGCAGGCCGTCCGTGCGGCGGAAGGGGCCATAGGTCACCGTCCAGCCCCCCTGTTCGAGCCGCTCCGGCAGCCCCTCCCGGTAGGCCAGCC
>NZ_KN234809.1 GCF_000764025.1 Pseudohaliea rubra DSM 19751
GGGCCGGCGGCAGCGGCAGGTCACGGCACTCCACGTAGAGCCCTGCGAGCGCTGCCTGCTGGCGCAGGGAGGCCTGCGCCCGCTGCCGCGGCGAGGGCCGGAAGTGCCAGAGCGGCGCCAGGGCAAGGCCGACGGCCAGGGCGATCAAAAACGTCGCTTTCATCGGCGATGATTCAGGTCAAGAGCCATAGGGAAACTTCCGCACGCGCATTGCCGGGCGCCCACGGTATGTTATAAAGCCGGTCAAGCGCCAGAACCCCGGAACAGGAGTCAATGCCATGGCCAACTACACCCGTATTCTCACCGCAGTGGATCTCACGGAAGACTCGGACGAAGTAGCCGAGCGGGCCCGGGCCATCGCCACCAACAATGGCGCTGAACTCCATTTGATCCACGTCATCGAGCCATTGAGCTTTGCCTATGGGGGCGATATCCCCATGGACTTCTCCGGCATCCAGGACGAGATCCACCAACAGGCCAGCGCCCAGCTCGAGAAGTTCGGTGAAAAACACGCTATCCCGCAAACGGCGCGACACGTGGTTCTCGGCCAGCCGGAGGTTGAAATTCACGCCATGGCCGACGAGATCGACGCAGACCTCATCGTGGTCGGCAGCCATGGTCGCTACGGCCTTGCCCTGCTCATGGGTTCCACGGCCAACGGCGTGCTTCACGGCGCCAGCTGCGATGTGCTCGCGGTGCGCGTGGGACAGCAGAAAAAAGACACCTGAGAACCTACCCAGGCCCCTGGCAAAGCCCCTCCCGGCGCAGCGCGCGGTGCAGTTCCTCACCCGTGAAGGGCCAGTCAAGCTCTGCCCCGCTCGCAAAGCAGAGCACGGGGATGCGCTCTCCGTAGCGCTCGAAGAGAGCATCGTCCCCGCTGATATCCACTACCCGCCAGACAAGCCCCGGTACCGTCGCCCGCGCTGCCTCGAGGAGAAGGCCTTCGGCGAGCTCGCAAAGATGACAGGCAGGGGTGCTGTAGAGAATGGGTTGAGCCATAGAGAAAGCTCCGGGGGCATCACGGCGCGGCGCAGCATAGCACGGCGTGCCCCGTGAGCGACTACGGCAGCAAACGCCGCCACTACCGTGGCGTGCTCACCGTTTATGGCCGTAAGCCGGTCCTGGAGGCGCTGGCGGATCCGGGCCTCGCTTGCGAGCGCCTGCACCTGGCAAGCAGCAACCGCCGGGACCCGATCCTGACGCGCATCCTGGACCTCGCAGCCGAACGCGGCGTTGAGACACGCGGGCACAGCCGCGAAGCCCTCGCTCGTATTTCCCGCAATGGCCGCCAGGACCAGGGCGTCGCCCTGGATATCCGCTGCCCGCACTTTGCAGAGCTCGGCGAGGGCCTCGCTGCCCTCGCCGCCAGGCCGGCAACGCGGCTCCTCGCCCTGGACGGCGTTACCAATCCCCAGAATGCCGGTATGGCAATCCGCAGTGCGCGGGCCGGAGACATCGACGGCATTCTCTACGCGGACCGGGGTAACCCGGCCCTCGGCCCGCTGGTCATCAAGGGCAGCGCCGGGACGCTCTACGGCGCCCCGCTGCTGCGCTGCGGCACGGTCGCCGAGGGCGCAGCTGCCTGCCGCGATGCCGGCTACACGGTCTATACCCTGGCCGCAGGAGCGCCTCTGAACCTGTTCACGGCGCCGCTGGCACCGAAGACCCTGTTCGTGCTCGGCGGAGAGTCCGACGGCGTGTCGCCCGCAGTGCAGGCGCTGGCCACAGAAGCACTCTCCGTTCCCATGGCGGAAGGCGTGGAGTCGCTGAATGTGGCCGTGACTGCGGCCCTGGTGGCCTATGCAGCGAAGCTGCGTGGAGGCTGACTCAGCGCGACAGGAAGCTCATGCCATCCTCGAGGCCGTGCAGCGTGAGCGGGTACATGCGCCCCTCCATGAGCTGATGGGTCATGGCAATGGACTGGGTGTACTCCCATTCCTCCTGAGGCACCGGGTTGATCCAGATGCACTTCTCGTAGGTCTGGCGCAGCCGGCGCAGCCAGACCTCGCCGGCCTCCTCGTTCCAGTGCTCTACGGACCCGCCGGGCTGGACGATCTCGTAGGGCGACATGGACGCGTCGCCCACGATCACCACCTTGTAGTCATGTCCGTACTTATGCATAACGTCCAGCAGCGGCGTACGCTCGTGCTGCCGGCGAATATTATTTTTCCACACGCTCTCGTACAAAAAGTTGTGGAAGTAGAAATTCTCCATGTGCTTGAATTCAGTGCGCGCCGCGGAAAACAGCTCTTCGCAGATCTTCACGTGCGGGTCCATGGAACCGCCCACGTCGAAGAAAAGCAGCACCTTCACCGCGTTGTGCCGCTCGGGCACCATACGGATGTCGAGGAGGCCGGCATTGCGTGCCGTGGAGTGGATGGTGTCATCCAGGTCGAGTTCTTCCGCAGAGCCCGTGCGCGCGAACTTGCGAAGGCGGCGCAAGGCAAGCTTGATGTTGCGAGTACCCAGTTCCACCGAATCGTCGAGGTTGCGGAAGTCGCGCTTATCCCAGACCTTAACCGCACGCCGGTTGCCGCCGTTGGGCCCCACACGGATACCCTCCGGGTGATAGCCCTGCTGGCCGAAGGGCGAGGTACCGCCGGTGCCAATCCACTTATTGCCGCCCTCGTGGCGCTCCTTCTGCTCTTCCAGCCGCTTCTTGAACTCCTCGATGAGCTTTTCCAGACCGCCGAGCGACTCAAGCTTCGCCTTGTCTTCCTCAGAGAGTTGCTTCGTGAATTCATTGCGCAACCAGTCGTCGGGGATCATCGCCTCGATAATGTCGTCGAGGCCCTCCAGATCCCGGAAGTGCGCACCGAAGGCCTTGTCAAAGCGGTCGAAGTACTTCTCGTCTTTCACCAGGCAGGCGCGGCTGAAATAGTAGAACTGGTCAACGCTACCCATGACGAGGTGGCGCTTAAGCCCCTCGAGAAGATCGAGCAGCTCGCGCGTGGTCACGGGAATGCCCGCGTCGCGCAGGCCGTGGAAGAAGTTGATCAGCATAGAAGCCCCGGGCTGCCGTAGGGCGGGACGCTAGCGCGATTCCCGCCGGTGCATGAAGGCCAGGCGCTCGAGCAGGTGGACATCCTGCTCGTTTTTGAGCAGGGCGCCGTAGAGCGGCGGAATCGCCTTCGAGTGGTCGCGCTCGCGAAGAATCTCGTCCGGAATATCGTCGGCCATAAGCAGCTTGAGCCAGTCAATAAGCTCAGAGGTGGAGGGCTTTTTCTTCAGACCGGGCACGGCGCGCAGATCGAAGAAGATCTCCAGCGCTTCCTGCACCAGCACCTGGGTGATACCCGGGTAGTGCACGTCAATGATTTCGCGCATCGTGTCCCGATCCGGGAAATTGATGAAATGGAAGAAGCAGCGCCGGAGAAAGGCATCCGGGAGCTCCTTTTCGTTGTTGCTGGTGATAATGATGATCGGCCGGTGCCTCGCCTTCACGGTCTCGCCGGTCTCGTAGACAAAAAACTCCATACGGTCGAGTTCCTGCAGGAGGTCATTGGGGAACTCGATATCCGCCTTGTCGATCTCATCGATAAGCAGCACCGCCTGCTCCTCGGCGGTGAAAGCCTCCCACAGCTTGCCGCGCTTGATGTAGTTGGCAATGTCGTAGACCTTCTCGTCACCGAGCTGGGAGTCGCGCAGCCGCGACACGGCATCGTATTCATACAGGCCCTGCTGCGCCTTGGTGGTCGACTTGATGTGCCACTGGATGAGCGGCTTGCCAAGGCCCTGGGCGACCTCCTCGGCCAGCATGGTCTTGCCTGTGCCCGGCTCGCCCTTGATAAGCAGCGGGCGCTGCAGCTCGACAGCGGCGTTTACCGCCATACGCAGGTCGTCGGTGGCGACGTAGCGATCCGTGCCTTCGAATTTCATCGGCTGTGATCCTGATGGAAGAAAGCCACGAAGGGTAACGACACCCCCCGGGCGAATCAAGGCGAAGCGGTGGCGACGGCGCGACGATGGCGCAGCCAGAGACCGATAGCCAGGCCCGGCACCTGAGCCAGAAGCAATGCCAGGCCCAGAGGCCTGAGTGCGTGCATCGCCGCGTCCACGCCTGCGGTGCCAGCCTGAAAAGCGGCCACGACCAGTGCCGGGGCCAGCGTCTCGAGCCCCGGTTCCGGAAAAGCGGGCAGGAGCAGGAGAGCGGCACCACTGCAAGAGAGCCAGCTGGCCAGCAGCGGCCACCGGCGCAGCCACCGGGCAAGGAGCGCCAGGGCAACAATCCCGGCGCCGAGGTAGGTCGCCATGGCCAGCATGTAGCTACCGCTGGTGAGCATCGGAGCAGTCCTCGTCGACCCAGGTCACGATGTGTTCTTCGTAGTCATCTTCCCCCACAAGGCACTCGCTGATCACTGCGCCGCGCACCGAAGCGCCGGCGCGGTGCACGCTCTCTGGATCGCCGGTGCGCAAGGGGTGCCAGGACGGCAGCGGCAGGCCTCGAGCGCGGCGACGATAGGCACAGCTCGGCGGCAGCCACTCCCAGGCCGTCGCCCGCGCGGCGTCCAGAGAGACGCAAGCCGGCACGCGCGCGTGCCGGTGCTCGTAGTCCAGGCACCGGCAGCGCTCCGGATCCAGCAGGCGACAGTGAACGCGGGTAGCGAACTGCTCGCCCGTCTCATCATCCTCGAGGCGGTGCAGACAGCAGCGCCCGCAGCCGTCGCAGAGCTGTTCCCACTGCCTTTCGTCAAGCGCCTGCAATGGCAGCCGGTCCCACCAGGGCTCCCCTGTACTCACGGCGCGGCCTCCGGCGCCACGCCAGGCTGCGGTGGCAGCTGTAGATAAAAGCCCTTCTCGTCGAGGGCGGCGAGCACCGTCGCGGCGTCGGTGCGCGCGAGGCGGCGCTCCGGGGTCAGCACCAGCGTGAGGACAAGTTCGGGCGTACCGAAACCGGCCAGCAGCCCTTCGGGGAGCTCCTCCAGCGGGTGATCGCGATCGACAAACAAATAGACACCCTCTCGCCTGGGGCTGCGGTAGACGGCGCACAGGCGCTTCACAGGGCACCCTCGGCCAGGGCCGAGCGCAGCGGCTCGATCACCCGCGTCCGGCGCCAGCCCTGCCAGCTTGCCGGTTCGCTGATCGGCAGGCCACGTGCCTCGCGCAGCAGCAGCTCCAGATCACGCCCCGCGAGCAGCATTTCGGGTGCCACTGTGGCCGCCTCGGCGATCGTGCGCACCCGCGCCTTGAGAGCCTTTAGACGTTTGCGCTCCTCGCCGTCGAGGGGCGCCGGCAGTGGCACCGGCAGTGCTGACTCGGGCAGCGAGCGAGCCTCAGCGATAGCGTCCAGCAGCGCAGCCCCGCAGCGGCGCAATATGGCCGGCGGGATCTCGCCCACCGCAGCCAGCGCATCCGGATTCGCCGGCATCGCTCCGGCAATGGCCAGGCACAACCGGTCGTCGAGAATCCAGCTGCGCGGCTTGTCCCGGCTCGCAGCCTCTTCCTCCCGCCAGGCGCAAAGGCGCTCCAGAGCGGCGAGCTGCCGCGGCTGCAGCTTCCACGCGGACTTTACCCTCAGGTGGTATGCGGGGTTGCGGCTGCCGGCGCCCGCACAGGCCACCTCCCCCTCCTCAAGAATCCACGACAGCTTACCCGCAGCCTCGGCATCGCCACGCAGCCGCTCATAAAGCGGCAGCAGATAGGCCACGTCCAGAGCGGCGTAGCGGCATTGCGCCTCGCTAAGGGGGCGCCGCAGCCAGTCGGAGCGCGTCTCCCCTTTGTCCAGGGTAACGGCGAAAGCCTGCTCCACGAGGCCGCGGTAACCCAGGCCAAAACCCTTATCAAGAAGCCCTGCGGCCCGCTGTGTATCGAACAGTGGCCGAGGCAGTGCGCCTAGCCAATGATCGAAAACTTCCAGATCCTCGCTGGCCGAGTGGAGGACCTTGGTGATCGAAGGGTCCTCGAAAAGATCCAGCAGCGGTGCCGTGTCCTCCAGGGCGAGCGGGTCCACAAGCCAGGCATGATCCGCAAAGCAGAGCTGCAGGAGGGCCACCTGCGGATAGAAGGTATTACGTCGCATGAACTCCGTATCAACGGCCACAGCCGGGGCTCCGCGGTGCTCAAGGAGAAGCGCTTCGAAGGCGTCCTGGGTAGCGATGAGCGTCCAGTCCATCAGCGACTCACCGGCAAGCGCCCGGAGAAGGCATGCATGAGGGTGTTGCCATCGACATATTCCAGCTCCCCCCCCAGGGGCACCCCGTGAGCGATACGGGACATGCGCACGCCATCCGCGGCGAGCAGGTCCGTGAGATACCAGGCAGTGGCCTCTCCCTCGGCCGTAGGATTGGTGGCCAGGATCACCTCCTCGACACCCTGCTCCTGCACCAGCGTCTGCAGCCGATCGAGACCGATGTCTTCCGGGCCGATGCCATCGATGGGCGACAAGTGCCCCATCAGCACGAAGTAGCGTCCGCGATAGCCACCGGCCTGCTCAATGGCGAGCACGTCCGCCGGCGTCTCCACCACGCACAGGACCGCTGCCTCCCGGCGCGGATCCTCGCAGATGGCACAGACGGGGGCTTCCGTGAGGTTGCGGCAGCGCTGGCAGCGGCCGACGCGCTCGGCGGCCTCACCGAGGGCCAGGGCAAGTACCTGCGCGCCCTCCCGGTCGCGCTCAAGCAGATGCAGAGCCATGCGCTGGGCTGATTTCGGACCGACGCCCGGCAGGCAGCGAAGGGCATCAACGAGAGCCTCAAGAGCGGGACTGAACACAGCCTCAGAACGGCAGCTTCATGCCCGGGGGCAGTTCCATACCCCCGGCCACCTCGGCCATGGCGTCCCGGTTCGCCGCTTCAACTTTGCGTATCGCGTCGTTCACAGCGGCCGCCAGCAGGTCCTCGAGGACGGACTTTTCTTCACTGAGCACGCTGTCGTCTATGGCCACGCGGCGCACGTCGTGACGGCCGCTCATGGTGATCTGGACGAGGCCGGCCCCGGCCTCGCCGGTGACCTCCCGTGCAGCGGCAGCTTCCTGCGCTTCCTGCATGGCGGTCTGCATTTTCTGCGCCTGCTTCATCAGGTCGCCGATTCCACCCTTTAACATCAGTGTTCTCCCGTTGTGGTGACGCCGGACGTCACCTCTACCGATTCTTCCTCGAGGGTACCAGCAAAGCGCTCGAGAAGGCTCCCGAGGCGGGGATCTCCCCGCAGGCGCGCCACCGCGCCGGCGTGGGCCTCGCGACGCAGTCGCGCCTCCCGCTGGGCCGGTGTTTCTGCAGCCAGCTCTCCAGGTTCGATGACCACGGTCCAGCGCTCGTCGCCAAGCTCGCGACGCAGGGCTGCGGTGATCCGCTCGCTGTGGCGCGCATTGAACAGGTTGGCCTGCTCCTTATCAAGGACCAGGGAGACCTCCAGGTCCCGGCAGCCGCGCCATTCGCAGTTGCGGGCGATGACGCGGGTACTCCCGGTGAGTTCGAGACGCTCGACGAGACGGTGCCAGGGGGGCGGTTCCGGCGTAGCACCCGGCACTGGCTCCAGCGGGGCCGTCGGCGGTGCGCTGACCGATGAAGTGCGCAGCGGTTCCGGCGCGGCCCGGGACTCAGGCGGCTCACATTCCGGGGGTGCAGCCTCAGGCGCCGGCGCGACGGACGGCAGAGCGCCGGCCCCTGCGGCGGGCGCCGTCGG
>NZ_KN234810.1 GCF_000764025.1 Pseudohaliea rubra DSM 19751
CGCGAAGCCGTGGACGCACAGCTCGGCAGTCTCCTGCGCGGCGGCAAGCCGGCCTGCGGGGCGCTGCGCGCGGAGGAGTTCGGCTACCTGTTCCCCGGCGCGCGCGGCGCCGGCTCCGCGGCTATCGCTCCCCTGAACTTCGCCGGTGACCGCGGCCTTGTCGCCGTGGGCAGTGATGACGCCAAGCGCTACCACAGCCGCATGGGCACCCTGTTCCTCGAGCACCTGGCCGCTGTGATCGGCCGGGTGCTCGTCCGCCTCGACCGCGAGGGCGCGCCGGCAGCAGCGAGCTGACGCCGTGGCTGCCGCGGCGCGGGAGGCCCTGGACTTCGCCACGGCCGTCGATGACTTCCTCACTTACCTGCGCGAGGTACGACAGCTCTCACCCCACACGGTAGACGGCTATGCCCGGGACCTCGCCGGTCTCGGCGACGCGCTTGGGGGCCAGGGTATCTACCGGCCCGAGAAGGTCCAGGAGGCGCACATCCGTCACTGGGTGGGCGGGCTCCATCGCCGGGGCCTTGCCGGCGGCAGCATCCAGCGTGCCCTGTCCGCGGCCCGCTCCCTGTTCAATTACCTCGGCCGCGAAGGCGGCCACCCCCGCAATCCCGCGGCGGCCGTGCAGGCCCCACGGCGCGCCCGCAAGCTGCCGCGCACCCTGGACCCGGACCAGCTGCAGCAATACCTTGCCTTCGACAGCGAAGGACCGCTGGCGGTGCGCGACCGGGCCATCGCCGAGCTGTTCTACTCTTCGGGACTACGCCTGGCCGAGCTGGTGGCTCTGGATGTGGACGACCTGGACCGGCAGCAGCGCCTGGTCACCGTGACCGGCAAGGGCCGCAAGACCCGCACCTTGCCCGTGGGCACCGTCGCTCTGGACGCCCTGGAGGCCTGGCTTCGGGTCCGCCCTTCGCTGCAGGCCGACGCCGACGGCAGCCGCGCGCTGTTCACGAGCAGCCGCGGCAACCGCATCAGCCTGCGCAACATCCAGGCCCGGCTGCGCCTGCAGGGACGGCGCAGCGGCATGCGCCAGGACGTGCATCCGCACATGCTGCGGCACTCCTTCGCCAGCCATATGCTTGAGTCCAGCGGTGACCTGCGCGCGGTGCAGGAGCTGCTGGGGCACGCCAACATCGGCACGACGCAGATCTACACCCATCTCGACTTCCAGCACCTGGCAAAGGTCTATGACGCAGCACACCCCCGGGCCCGGGCCGAGGGGGGCGGGGAAAGCGCGGAGGACGGGGAGGAGCAATGAGCGTCACGGTAGTCACCTTCGACCTGGACAACACGCTCTGGGACGTGGAGCCCGCGCTCCTGCGCGCCGAGGCAGCGCAGCGCGCCTGGCTGGAGCAGCATCGCCCGGGCGCCCTCACCGGTCTTGACGACCGAGCCCTCTTCGAGCGCAAGCGTGCCCTGGTGCGCCGGGAGCCCCGGCTTGCGCACCACGTCAGCGATATGCGCCGGCAGTTCCTCTATGAACTGCAGCGCGACGCGGGCTACGGCGAACGGAAGGCCCGGTCCGGGGCCGAGGCGGCCTTCAGCGTGTTCCTGGAAGAACGGCACAAGGTGGAGCTCTACGAAGAGGCGCTGGCGGTCATCGAGCAGCTCGCCCGCCACTACCGCATCGGCGCGCTCACCAACGGCAACGCCGATATCTACAAGACCGACGCCGGCGACTACTTCGACTTCGCCTTCCTCGCCGAGGAGGTCGGCGCCAGCAAGCCGGCACCGGATATGTTCCGTGCGGCCATCGAGCGAGCCGGTGTCGCCGCGGCGGCGATCGCCCACGTGGGCGATTCGCCGGGCCACGACGTGGCCGGCGCGCGGGAGGCGGGGCTGAAAACGGTGTGGTTCAATCCGGGCGCCGCACCCTGGGACCCGGCGCAGGGCGCCGGCCCCGATGCAACGGTACGGCAGCTGACGGAACTGCCGGCGGCGCTGGCGGCTCTCTAGGGTCGCTCTGGTTGCCCTGACGGGCGGCAGCGGCCGCCCTGCCGGCGGGGGCCGGGGTTCAGACCGCTTCTTCGCCGGTCTCCCCGGTGCGGATGCGGATGACCTGCTCGAGGTCCGTGACGAAGATCTTCCCATCGCCGATTTTGCCGGTGTTCGCTGCCTTGATGATCGCCTCGACGATGGCGTCGAGCTGGCCCTCGGCAACAGCAATTTCAAGTTTCAGCTTCGGCAGGAAATCGACAACGTACTCGGCGCCGCGGTAGAGCTCCGTGTGCCCGCGCTGGCGGCCAAAGCCCTTTACCTCGGTAACAGTGATGCCCTGCACGCCGATGTCAGACAGGGCAGCCCGCACGTCGTCCATCTTGAAGGGTTTGATGATCGCGGTAACAAGCTTCATGGTCGCGCGGCTCCCTCAGAATTGAACCGCGATGATAGGAAGGCGAGGGGGCGGGTGGCAAGGATAAAAGCGCAGCTATCGGGTAGGAGGCGGGATTGCTCCCGCCGTCCTCCCACACCACCGGGCATAACGCAGTGACGTCACTACCGCTTCGCCATCCGCCGGCACTGTGTGGTGACCACCTTTTCAATGCGTTGTAGCGCTGGGTAGGCGCCGTGACGCGCCTCGAATTCTTCGCGCGCCGGGCCGATTCTCTCCTGCAGCGCGTCTGCGGTCTCACGCACCAGGTTACCCAGGAATTGCGGCCGCACATCACATTGCCTGGCGAGCGATTCCCAGTCCGCGGGCGTGATCACACTGGGATTGCGTTCGCCGCCGACATCGAAGGCGAGATGGTAGTCGATGCGTTCGATGGCGCGCGTGCACACCAGGTCATAGAACGGTGCCAGGCGGATTGCGTCATCAGGCAAATGCAACAGGGAGAGGTTCTTGGCGTGGCCATCGGAGTTGCCCGCGAGCACATTGAAAATCTGCCAGCGTAGCAGGTGTTGCACATCGATGGCCGGCTCGCTGGAGGCCTCCTGCACCAGACGGTAGCACTGGGCGAAGGACGGTCCGCCATGTTCCTGATATTTTTTCTCGTGCCCGTAACCCAGGGCCTGGCAGAAATCTTCCTGGTGCAATCGCTGCACCTCGCCGCGTTCATCCCAAGGTCGATCATAGCGCACGATCTGTGCATACCGGGTTTTTACAATGGACCGCAAAGTGATAGCTACCACCGGCAGGCCGATGGCGTCGGCCAGTTGTGTGGTGAAGGTCTCGTAGGCGGGCAAATGGCGGTAGTCGGCCAGCTCGAACTTCAGGATGTGACTGGAAGGTGCTTCGCCCTGCGGCAGATAATACTGATCGTCGCGCACCAGTACCGGACACTTGTCCTGGGCGCCGGCGAGCGACAATCGCGGGCGCTCGTCCGCCGGCCAGACAGCGTAGATCTGTCCCCGGCGCGCCGCCAGGTCGGCCAGGTCCTTCGCCGTCAATGGACGGTACTGCTGCTGGCCCGACGGTTGTTGGTCTACGGGCAGGATCGACAGCGCGCCGGCACACTCGCCGCCGATGGCTCGCAGCAGGTCAAAATCCGTATTCGGCAGTTTGAGGTCGCGGACGATGTGTTCGCGCACCGCCCCCTCAGGCAAAAGATTGGCGAACCAGCGCTGGGCGATGCCATCCTCCGGGGCGAATTCCCGGATCGCCAGCGGCAGGGAGCGGGACACGGCGAAGCCGCCACCGGTGATCCACGCGGTATCGTAGCGAAACCCGATGGCCCCGGTCGTATTGCGCCAGAGCTGACCGACCAGGCGCTGCTCGTGCCAGACGTTGAGGATGTCGGGGTCGGTCATGAGGTTTCCTCACGGGTCCTACCGGTACGGTGAGCCGGCGTCGCCCGCCCGCGTGGCTGGATGATGACCTCTAGCCCCAGAGTGCGCAGAGCCTTCAAGACCTTGCCGGTCTCGGCTGTCTCCTTGCCCCGTTCAAACTCCGACAGGAAGCGCGTGCTCAGGTTACCGAGCCCGGAGACCGTCTCCAGCGTCAGGCGCCGCTGCTTGCGATGGGCGCGCGCCAAGCGGCCGAGTTCCTCGACGCTCTGGACCGCGCCGTAAATGCTGTCTTCCTCTGTCATGGCCGCGCCTCTAAAAAAATATCGTACGGTAAAAAACAACAGCTCGATCGGCCGATGGCAACAAAAAATTACCGTACGTAAAAAAATACTCGTGCGCAAGCGGCCTATATCGTAAAAATATCACGCACGATAAAAAAGTGAGTGCCACCGCACGCCTGTCACGAGTGGTTACACTGTAACCGGCCGCCCCGTTCAGGTATTGGCCGTTCCCGATTCACAGCCCGCAAGATCGAAAAGCGGACGTCCACAGAGTCCAAAGGCCTTTCCGCCGCCCTGCGGCGCGAGCGCATCGAATGCGTTGTCCAGCATATTCGAGGGGCGACCCACGCCAAGTCATCCGGCCAGCACCACCTGTGCCGGAACAGCGCCAGTCACGGCGCTACGCGCCATGCCCGGCGCACAAAAAAAGGGGGCCCGAAGACCCCCCAAAAAACGCATTTTACAATGCGCCCGCAAGCTTGTGCTATTTCTGGCTGACGAACTCCGGGTAGGCCTCGAGGCCGCACTCAGCGACATCCACACCCTCGTACTCCTCCTCTTCTCCGACCCGGATACCGATCACCAGCTTGAGCACGAAAAATACCGTCAGGCTGGTCAGGAAAACCCAGCCGAAAATAGTGCCGGCACCGATCAGCTGACCCGCAAAGCTTGAGTTCTCCGCGTTGGTGACAGGAACCAGCAGCAGACCGAACAGGCCGACAACGCCGTGCACCGAGATCGCGCCTACCGGATCGTCAATACGCAGCTTGTCGAGGGTAATGATAGAGAAGACCACCAGCACACCACCGATCGCGCCGAAGATCGTCGCCTGCAGCGCACTCGGCGTGTCGGGTCCTGCGGTGATAGTGACGAGGCCGGCGAGGGCCCCGTTCAGCGCCATGGTGAGGTCGGCCTTGCCGAACATCAGCCGGGCCGTGAGCAGCGCAGCAACGAGGCCACCGGCGGCGGCCGTATTGGTATTCATGAACACAATGGCGACGGCGTTGGCGCTGCCGACGCTGGCGGTGGCCAGCACGGAACCACCGTTGAAGCCGAACCAGCCCATCCAGAGGATAAAGGTACCGAGGGTCGCCAGGGGCAGATTGGCGCCGGGGATCGCCTGCACGCTGCCGTCAGCGCCGTATTTGCCCTTACGCGGACCAAGGAGGAGCACGCCGGCGAGGGCAGCCGCTGCCCCGGCCATGTGGACAATGCCGGACCCCGCGAAGTCGAGGAACCCCAGGTCGCCCAGGGTGTACATGCCGAACACGGGGTTACCACCCCAGGTCCAGCTGCCCTCCATGGGATAAATAAAGCCCGTCATGACCACGGCAAAGGCCAGGAACACCCAGAGCTTCATGCGCTCGGCGACGGCGCCGGACACGATAGACATGGCGGTGGCGACAAAGACCACCTGGAAGAAAAAGTCGGCTGACGGGGCATAGGTGGCCGGCTCTTCTGCGCCGGCAACACCGTCACCGGTGATACTCGACAGGAAGATGTCGCCGCCGTACATGATCGCGTAGCCGCAGACCATGTACATGATGCAGGCGATGGCATAGAGCGCGACGTTCTTGGTGAGGATTTCGGTGGTGTTCTTGGCGCGCACAAGGCCCGCCTCGAGCATGGAGAAGCCCGCGGCCATCCACATGACCAGGGCCCCGCACACCAGAAAATAGAAGGTGTCCAGCGCGTACTGCAGTTCGAAAATATGTTCTTGCATGAGATTCACTCTCGCCTCAACTGGCCCAGGGGTTCAGATCGCTTCCGCACCCGTCTCACCGGTACGTATCCGAATGACCTGCTCAAGCGTCGTGACGAAGACCTTGCCGTCGCCGATCTTGCCCGTGTTAGCCGCCTTGGTGATGGCCTCAATGGCCTGTTCGAAAAGGTTCTCGCCCACGGCAACCTCGATCTTTACCTTGGGCAGGAAATCCACCACGTATTCCGCGCCGCGGTAGAGCTCTGTGTGCCCCTTCTGCCGCCCGAAACCCTTTACCTCCGTCACGGTGATGCCCTGTACACCGATCTCCGACAGCGCCTCGCGCACGTCGTCGAGCTTGAAGGGCTTAACCACAGCCGTGATCAGTTTCATGTCACTCTCCCGATGTCCCGGCGACGCGGCCCTGGGCCGCCGCCTTGCTTTCCCGCTCGCAGGAAGCGCCGCTGCCGACGACGCTCGATCACACTTTGCAGCACTTTCTCAGAACTTTTGCAGGGCATATGCTGCAGAGCGTATGCCAGTAGATATTTTATTGTTTAAAAACAAGGGTTTATTAAAACTTCACCACCATCGCAAGGTCGCCGAGAGCCGATCCTGCAACAAACAGCGCACCAGGTTGGCGCACAGCACTATTTTAGTGCCACGCCCGGCGCTGGGCCCCGCCAGCACTATCCACTACACTTTCCTTGAACAACTGGGGGACACCCAATGGCACTGAAACCGCCACCGATCGGCGAGGTCATCCAGCAGGTCAACGAGCTCGTGGGGGCTGAGGGCCTGCGTGGCGAGGTCGACCGCAACGCGAAGCTGCTGCTGCAGTCGGCCTTGGCGCGCCTCGATGTGGTCAGCCGCGAGGAGTTCGACGCCCAGGCCGCCCAGCTGGCCCGCACCCGCGACCGGGTGCAGACCCTGGAGGCCGAACTGGCGGACCTGCTCGCGCAGCTGGATGCGCTGGAGAAGCGCGGAGGCTGACGCACACGGGCACTATGGGTGGCGCCTTCCCGCGCCGACTCCGGTACAAAAACGGTAGCAGCTCAGGGACGAGCGATGGACTACGCCATGATCTACAGCCGCGCGAGCGCCGGGCTGGATGCCCCGCTGGTGCGCGTCGAAACTCACCTCGCCAACGGACTGCCTGCCTTTCAGATTGTCGGCATGCCCGAGACCGCCGTGCGCGAGAGCCGCGACCGGGTGCGCAGCGCGCTGGTGAACAGCTGTTTCGACTTCCCGGAGCGGCGCATCACCGTCAACCTCGCGCCGGCGGACCTGCCCAAGGGCGGCAGCCGCTTCGACCTGCCCATCGCCCTTGGCATCCTCGCCGCCTCCGGCCAGCTCCCCCGGGAGGGTCTGGGCGCCTGGGAGTTCATCGGCGAACTCGCCCTCGACGGCTGCCTGCGGTCAGTGGCGGGGGTGGTTCCCGTCAGCATGGCCGCGGCCGATGCGGGCCGGCGGCTGGCGCTGCCCGCCGAGACCGCCGGTGAAGCCGCCCGCGTGCCCGGCAGCGAGGTCTATGGGGTAGCAGACCTGCTGACGCTCTGCGCGGGGCTGCGCAAAACGCGTCCCCTGGGGCTGGCGACAGCGGCAGCGGCTGCACCGCCGGCGCCGGCACCGGATCTTGCCGACGTGATCGGCCAGCCCGGCGCACGGCGCGCGCTCGAGATCGCCGCCGCCGGGGGCCACCATCTCCTATTCACC
>NZ_KN234811.1 GCF_000764025.1 Pseudohaliea rubra DSM 19751
GAGGCGGGCGCCGAGACGGTCCACGGCCAGGCCCAGGGCCTGCACGTCGCTGTAGAAGTCCTCAAGCTCTGCCCGCGGCGGTGTGACTCTGGCTTCTTCGTGCAGAAACTCGTCGAGCTGTCGCGTGAGGCTGCGGCCGGCGTGGAGGCCGAAGCGGAACAGGTCGCGGAGAGCGGCGGCGAGCTGGTGTCCCGCGACATCGCCAAGGGTGTCCACCAGCGGGGCCTCCCAGTCCACATCGAGGTCCGCGACGATGCGCGAAAGCTCGGTGAGTGGTGCGCTGTTACCCTCCAGAGAGAGCTCGCCGTTCACCAGCGTGGCCGCCGGGTCCGCGGAGCCGGCGAGCTCGGCGAAGGCGCTGCCGCTGCCGCGCACCCGTGTGTCCACAGCCCCCTCGTGAACACCGCGCAGCCCCAGTTCGCCATCGGCGGTGGGCAACAGGTAGACGCTGAAGGGCGGCGCCGTGCAGTCTATGGCAAGGACCCGGCCGGCGAGGGCAGCAAGCTCCCGGCGGCTGTGCGGGGACAGGGCGAGGGCGCCGTTGACGGCCTGCTCCAGCGCGGCCACGGCGGCCGTGTGCAGGGTGGGGCTGACGATCATGGCTCCGGTGTACCGGACACTAGGCTTTCACCCCCCGGTGCAGAGCGACCACGCCACCGGTCATGTTGTGGTACTCGACCCGGGCAAAGCCCGCGTCCTCCATCATGCCCTTCAGCGTGTCCTGGTCCGGATGCACGCGGATGGACTCGGCGAGGTAGCGGTAGCTGTCACTGTCGCCGGCGACGAGGCGGCCCATGACCGGCAGCACGCTGAAGGAATAGGCGTCATAGGCCTTTGACAGGAGCGGGTTCTTCGGCTTGGAGAACTCGAGCACAAGCAGCCGGCCGCCGGGCTTGAGCACGCGCAGCATGTCTCCCAGGGCCTGATCCTTGTCGGTGACATTGCGCAGGCCGAAGGCGATGGTGATGCAGTCGAAGCTGGCGTCCGGGAAAGGCAGGTACTGGGCGTCGGCCTGGACGAACGCCAGGTTCTCCGCCAGGCCGTGATCCAGGAGCTTGTCCCGGCCGACGGTAAGCATGGCGTAGTTGATATCGGCGAGCACCACCTGGCCTGCCTCACCGACCAGGCGGCTGAACTTCGCCGCGAGGTCGCCGGTGCCGCCGGCGATGTCGAGGACGCTGTGCCCCGGCCGCACACCGGAGAGCTCGATGGTGAAGCGCTTCCACAGCCGGTGGATACCGCCGGACATGAGGTCGTTCATGAGGTCGTAGCGCTGGGCCACGGAATCGAAAACGCCGGCGACCAGGCCGGCTTTTTCGTCCTTGTTCACTTCACGGTAGCCGAAGTGCGTGGTGTCCTTTTCCGTCATGGTGAATCGCTCTTGCTATGCCCCCGGGGCCTGCTAGGGGCGCCATTGTAGCGCGAAGGCCACGGCGGGTCAGGCGCCCCGGAGGTTCAGGGGTCGAACTGGAGCACCTGCGTTTCCGGGTCCCGGGTGGCGCCGGCGGCGGCGAGCCGGTCCAGGTAATCCTGCCACCAGGCGTCGTGATGGATACAGAGGGCGCGCAGGTGATCCCAGGCGTAGATGCCGCTGTCGTGGCCGTCGTCGAAGACCAGCTGAATGGCATAGTGGCCAACGGGTCTCACGGTTTCGACGAGCACGTGTTTCTTGCCGGTTTGCAGCACCGCCTGGTGAGGGCCGTGGCCACGCACCTCCGCGGAGGGCGAATGCACGCGCAGATATTCGAAGGACAGCGCGTAGGGCGCCTCGCCGGGGTAGCTTACTTCGAGCACGCGGGAGCCGCGGCGCAGTTTGAGGCCCTCCGGTCGGGGCGCATGGTCACTCATGGGTTCTCTCCTCCTGCCTGCTCTATTGGCCGGAGCTGCTGTGGAAGCGGCGCCCCCGCCGCGACAGGGTCGCAACGCCGGCTCAACGCTGCCTCCCAAGGCTTGCGCGGCCTACAGGATGAAGCGCGACAGGTCCTCGTCCAGCGCCAGCTCTGCAAGCTGGCCGTCAACATAGGCTGCGTCTACCACCAGTTCGTCACTCGCCAGGCTTGCATCGGCAGCGCTGAAGGAGGCGTCCTCAAGGAGCCGCTCCATGACCGTATGCAGGCGCCGGGCGCCGATGTTTTCTGTGGTCTCGTTGAGCTGCCAGGCGAGCTCGGCGATGCGGTCGAGGCCGTCATCGGTGAAGCGCACTGCCAGCCCCTCGGTGGCCAGAAGAGCCTCGTACTGGCGCGTCAGGGAGGCGTCGGGCTCGGCGAGAATGCGGCGGAAGTCCGCCGGCGTCAGTGCCTGCAGCTCGACACGGATCGGCAGGCGCCCCTGCAGCTCGGGGATCAGATCCGAGGGCCGGGAGAGGTGGAAGGCCCCGGAAGCAATAAACAGAATATGGTCCGTGCGCAGCATGCCGTGCTTTGTGCTGACGGTACAGCCCTCGATGAGCGGGAGCAGGTCCCGCTGGACCCCTTCCCGCGACACATCGGCGCCGGCGGTTTCACCGCGCTTGGCGACCTTGTCGAGCTCGTCGACAAAAACGATGCCGTTCTGCTCCGCAGCGTCTCTGGCCCGCTGGACGATTTCCTCCTCGTTGACCAGGGTCCCCGCCTCTTCTTCGCAAAGGGCCTCGAAGGCTGCCTTCACGGTCAGCCGGCGGGTCTTGCGCTGCTGTTTCGAAAGATTGGAGAACAGGCTCTGCAGCTGGCTGGTCATTTCCTCCATGCCGGGCGGGGTCATGATGTCGACGCTGCGTCCCTGGCTGCTGAGCTCCACATCGATCTCGCGCTCGTCGAGAGCGCCCTCGCGGAACTTCTTGCGCAGCAGCTGTCGGGTGCTTTCTCCGGAGCCGCCCTCGCCATCGCGGCCCGCGGGCAGCAGCAGGTCGAGGATGCGCTCCTCGGCGGCCTCCTCGGCGCGGGGACGAACACGCCGCACAGCGGCCTCGCGCTCCATCTTGACCGCCGTTTCCACCAGATCGCGGATGATGGACTCCACGTCCCGGCCGACGTAGCCCACTTCCGTGAACTTGGTCGCTTCGACCTTGATGAAGGGCGCATTCGCGAGCCGCGCGAGGCGGCGGGCGATCTCGGTCTTGCCGACCCCCGTGGGGCCGATCATGAGAATGTTCTTCGGCGTGATCTCGCCGCGCAGGTCGCCTTCGACCTGCTGGCGCCGCCAGCGGTTGCGCAGGGCGATGGCGACGGCGCGCTTCGCATCCTCCTGGCCGATGATATGTTTGTCCAGGGCGTGGACAATTTCCCGGGGGGTCATGGTGGACATGGTCAGTGGCCGGTCTCCAGCTCTTCAAAGCTGCGCTGGTGGTTGGTGTAGATGCAGATGTCGCCGGCGATGGCCAGCGCCTTCTCGGTGATGCTGCGGGCGTCGAGGTCCGTGTTCTCCATGAGCGCGAGTGCTGCCGCCTGGGCGTAGCTGCCGCCGGAACCGATGGCAACAAGGTCGTGCTCCGGCTCGATGACGTCGCCGTTGCCGGAGATCACCAGGGAGGTGGCGCTGTCGGCGACTGCGAGCAGTGCCTCGAGCTGGCGGAGGCTGCGCTCTGTGCGCCAGGCCTTGGCCAGGGCCACAGCGGCGCGCACGAGCTGCCCCTGGTGTTTCTCCAGCTGCCCCTCGAAGAGCTCGAAGAGCGTGAAGGCATCGGCGGTGCCCCCGGCAAAGCCGGCGATGACGCGATCCTTATAAAGACGCCGCACCTTGCGGGCGTTGCCTTTCATGATTGTGTGCCCCATGGACACCTGGCCGTCGCCGCCGATCACGACGCGGTCACCGCGGCGCACGCAGAGGATGGTGGTGCCGTCGAATTGCTTCACGTACTGCCTCCGGGAGCTGTCTTCGAGGTATGGGTCCGCTGCCGTGTTAATTCAAGGGCCGCGGCAATTCCAGGGCCCCGGCGCCTCAGGCGCCGCGCCGCATGAGGAGCGTATCGATGTTCTGCTGGGCCGTCAGGCTGCGCGCGGCGGCCATGCGGGAGCGGGACGGAAAAGGCCCGAGGAGAACCCGGTACCAGCGACCGTTGCTGCCCTTGGTCTCCTCCACGCGGGGCTCGAGACCAAGGAGGAGCAGCTCGGCGCGGCGCTGGTCCGCATCCTCGGCGCGGCGGAAGGAGCCCGCCTGAAGCAGGTAGACGGCCTCGTCGCCGGTGCCGCGCTGGGCGGCGACCTCGGCCGGATCCACGTCCACCTCGATGGTCTGCCGGGGCAGCACCTCGAAGAACTCGTAGCGCGGCTGTGCAGCCGCGTCGCTGCCTGCTGCGGCCGTCGCGGCGGGGGCTTCCATCCCCGGCTTTCCGGGGAGCGTGGCGAGATAGACCAGGAAGCTGGCGAGCAGACCGGTGGCGACGCCGCTGCCGTACCAGCGTAACAGCCGGCCGCGGCCCTCACCGTCGCTGCCGGCCGTGCGGCGGCTGGCGCCCTGGCGCCGGCCTTGTCCCTGTGTGCGGCCCTGTATACGCCCCTGTGTCCGGCCGCTGCCCGCCATCCTACATGCGCTCCGGTGCGCTTACTCCGAGCAGCGCGAGGCCGTTGGCAATGGCCTGGCGCACGGCCTCGGCCAGGGCCACGCGTGCATCCCGGAGCGCCGCGTCGTCCACCAGGACCTTGTGCGCGTTATAGAACGTGTGAAAGTGTCCGGCCAGCTCGCGCAGGTAGTTGGCTACCGCGTGCGGCTCCGCCTCCCGGGCGGCCCGGGCGACGATCTCCGGGTAGCGGGCCAGGGTCCGCAGCAGTTCCTGTTCTTCGCTGTTGCCGAGGCGCGTCAGCCCGGCCAGGGATGCCTCCCGGTCCCAGGGCAGTCCGGCCTCGGCAAGGCGCCGGTGCACGCTGCACACCCGCGCATGGGCGTATTGGATGTAGTACACGGGGTTGTCGTTGCTCTGCGACAGGGCAAGGTCGATATCGAAGGTCAGCTGCGAGCTTGGCGCGCGTGCCGCCAGGAAATAGCGGGTGGCATCGCGACCCACCTCGTCGATGAGGTCGCGCAGGGTAACGTAGCTGCCGGCGCGCTTGGAGAGTTTCACCTCCTGGCCGTCGCGCATGACGGTGACCATCTGGTGCAGCACGTAGTCGGGCCAGCCCTCGGGTATGGCCTGCTCCAGGGCCTGCAGACCCGCGCGGACCCGGGTCACGGTGCTGTGATGGTCCGCCCCCTGCTCGTTGATTACCCGGCCGAAGCCGCGGCGCCATTTATTAAGGTGGTAGGCAACGTCCGGCAGAAAGTAGGTGTAGCCACCGTCGGCCTTGCGCATGACGCGGTCCTTGTCGTCGCCGTAGGCCGTGGTACGCAACCACAGGGCGCCCTCTTGCTCGTAGGTCTTGCCGCCCTCCACCAGCAGCCGGACGGTCTCCTCGACCTCGCCGGAACGATAGAGCGACGACTCCAGGAAGTAGGCGTCGAAGTCCACGCCGAAGGCCTTGAGGTCCAGATCCTGCTCGTGGCGCAGCCAGGCCACGGCAAAGTCGCGGATCGCTTCGAGATCCTCCGGATCACCGGCGCCGGAGACCTGCCGGTCCTCGGCGGCGACGCTGTCGCGCCGCAGGTAGGCCTCGGCGACCTCGGTGATGTAATCGCCGCGGTAGCCGTCCTCGGGCCAGCCCGGGTCGCCGGGCGCCCTGCCGTGGCAGCGTGCCTGCACGGAGCGGGCGAGGTTCTCGATCTGCTGACCGGCGTCGTTGTAGTAGAACTCGCTGGACACGTCCCAGCCGGTGGCGCGGAGCAGGCGGCAGAGGCTGTCGCCGACAGCCGCGCCGCGGCCGTGGCCAACGTGCAGGGGGCCCGTGGGGTTGGCGGACACAAACTCCACCTGCACCTTCCGTCCGGCACCCTCGTCGCTTTGACCGAAGCGGTCGCCGGTGCGCAGGGCTTCCGCCACGATCGCCGTGCTGGCGTCGGCGGCGAGGAAAAAATTGATGAAGCCCGGACCCGCAAGCTCTGCGCGCGCGACCGCCGGGTCCGCGGGGAGTGCCGCGATGATGCGTTCGGCCAGATCCCGGGGCTTCATGGCCGCGGCCTTGGCCAGGGAGAGGGCGACGTTGCTGGCGAGGTCACCGTGGGACGCATCCCGGGTGCGCTCTACCTGGATTGCCGGCGAGGTCCCCTCCGGCAGGGTGCCGTCTTCTACCAGCGCCGCAAGCGCGTCTCCGAGGAGGTGCTCAATCAAGCCTTTCATGTGAGCTTCATGCAGGAAAACAGCCTTTTGCGTGAGCTGTCCATTATCGCGCGTCTGTGCGCCTGTGGCCAGTTGCCGACCGTTGTCGACGGTGTTTTCAGAGCGTGTCCAGGGGATCGATCTCGAGGAACCAGTTGAGAGCGCGAGGCGATCGCAGGGCCTCCCCGGCCTGTACCAGGGCCCCGGCGGCAAGGGCGCCCCGGGCCCGGTCCGGGCTGAGGCAGAGGAGCTGGTCCCGGTAGCGCCCGGCGCGGCGCGGCAGAGCCGAGGGCAGGGGGCCGACCAGCTGGGTGCCCTGCGGCAGCATCGCCGCTGCGTCCCGGCGCAAGGCGGCGAGGAAGCGCTCGCCCTCGCCGGCCCGCGGGCTGTCCGCTCGGACCAGGGCGATCTGTCCCGCCGGAGGCAGGCCGGCAGCCACGCGCCGGGCGAGCAGTGCCGTGGCGACCTCGTTGTAGGGTTGCTCGAGGATCGCCCGTAGCAGGGGGTGGTCCGGGTAGTGGCTCTGCAGGAGCATGCGCCCGGGCCTGCCAGCGCGCCCGGCCCGACCGGCGACCTGCGTGAGCAGCTGGGCGAGGCGCTCTTCGCCGCGGAAATCCCCGGCGAAGAGCAGGGCGTCGCAGTCGACCACGCCGACCAGGGCCACGGCCGGGAAGTGGTGGCCCTTGGTGAGCATCTGCGTGCCGAGGAGGATGCACGGCTCGCCGCGGCCCACCCCGGCCAGCAGGGTCTCCATGGCGGCGGGGCTGTCGATGGCGTCGGAGTCGACCCGGTACAGGGGCCAGCGGGGCAGGGCGGCGGCGAGAAACTCCTCCGTCTGCTCCGTGCCAAGACCGCCCGCGAGCAGCTGCGTCCCGCCGCAGGCCGGGCAGGCGACGGGCAGCGGTTTGCGGGCGCCGCAGTGGTGGCACTGCAGCCGCTTGCGGCGTCGATGCACCGTGAGCCGGGCATCGCAGTGATCGCAGCCGGCCACCCAGCCGCAGTCGTGGCACTGCAGGCGGCTCGCGTAGCCGCGCCGGTTGAGGAACAGCAGTACCTGGCCGCCCTGGCCCAGGGTCTCCTCCACCGCCGTGAGCAGGGCCGGCGACAGGCCGGCGCGCAGCGGCTGGCGGCGCAGGTCCACGGCGCCCAGGTCCGGCAGGCTGGC
>NZ_KN234812.1 GCF_000764025.1 Pseudohaliea rubra DSM 19751
GCTCACCGCCGGCGAGCCGGCCGGCATCGGCCCGGAGCTGGTGCTGGCGATCGCCAGAGAGTCCTGGCCGGCCCAGCTGGTCGCCCTTGCCGACCGGGAGATGCTCGCCAGCCGCGCTGCGGCCATTCCCGGGCTTGCCGCCGTCACCCTGCACGACTTCGACCCCGACGCCACCCCCGCGCCCCACACCCCCGGGCACCTGCCGGTACTGCATACCCCTCTGGCCCGCCCCGCGGCGCCGGGAAGGCTCGACCCGGCGAATGCCGCTGCGGTCCTCGCCACCCTCGATGCCGCCGTCGACAGCTGCCGCGACGGTCGCTTCGACGCCATGGTGACCGCACCGGTGCAGAAGAGCGTCATCGCCGATGCGGGTTTCGCCTTCCGCGGGCATACGGAATATCTCGCCGCCCGCTGCGGCGTGGAGCGCGTGGTCATGCTGCTGGTGGCCGGCGGGCTCCGCGTGGCTCTGGCCACTACCCACCTGCCGCTGGCGGCGGTGCCGGCAGCCATCACCCGCGAGCTGCTCGGTGACACGCTCGGCATCCTCGACGGCGACCTGCGCCGGCGCTTCGGCCTGCCCCGGCCGCGCATCGCCGTCCTCGGGCTCAACCCTCATGCGGGCGAGGGAGGCCACCTGGGCCGGGAGGAGCTCGATGTCATCATCCCGGTACTCGAGGCCCTGCGCGCCGAGGGCCTGGACCTCACCGGCCCCCTGCCGGCGGATACGGCCTTCACGCCGCGGGCTCTGGCAGACGTCGACGCCGTGCTCGCCCTGTACCACGACCAGGGCCTGCCGGTACTCAAGCACGCAGGCTTCGGCGAGGCGGTGAACGTCACCCTGGGCCTGCCCATCGTGCGCACGAGCGTGGACCACGGCACGGCGCTGGATCTGGCCGGCACAGGACGGGCCGATGCGGGGAGTTTGCGGGCGGCGGTGACGCTGGCCGTGGCGCTGGCACGGCCCCTGTAGGAAGGGCGTCTCGCCCCGACCGGGCCCGCATCCTGGCGTGCGGCATCGGCATGCGATCCTGACCGGCGGAGCGGGCTTCAAAGCGAGGCGCAAATCGCTGCTTCGGAGGTTTGCACTATACTCCATTGGGGAGCTCGATTAACCCACTGCTAACCGGAGTAAGATACGAGAAACATGGCTCTTAAAAGCGCTGAATTCGTAAAAGCTGTGGCCGCCCTGGGGCGGGCCCTGGCTCTGCCTGAGGACGACATCACCAGAGACGCCTCGATCCAGCGTTTCGAGTTCTCCATGGAGCTTGCGTGGAAAGTCAGCAAACGCTGGCTCGGCACGGACACCAGTGCGCCAAAGCAGGTTATCCGCGAAATGGGCCAGGCCGGCCTGATCAGTGATGTGGTGCTCTGGTTAGAGGCGATCGACCAGCGCAACCTGTCGTCGCACACCTATAATGAGGACCTCGCGCGGGAGGTCTACGCCTTTGCTTCCGGGTTCCTACCGGAGCTGCAAAGCCTGCTGGATCGGGTGCAGCAGCCGTGACGCTTCGTTTGAGCGAGGCGGAGCTTGCCTTCCTCGACGCCAACGTCGTCCAGCCTCTCCACCAGGCGGGCTATCGCGTGTCGTGCTTCGGGTCACGAGCCCGGGGCGGCGGCGCCCCTTATGCGGACGTAGACTTGCTCATCGAGGGCTCCGGCAAGCCCCGGCAACTCGTGGGCGAGATCAACGAGAAGCTCACCGAGAGCAATTTCCCCTACAAGGTGGACCTCGTACTTGAAGCCGACCTGGCCGAGAGCTACCGGGATGGCGTGATGCGGGAGAAGATACCGCTGCGCCGGTAGCGGCGCAGGCCCCGGGTAGACGACCGGGCACGAAGGCCCCCGCGTCCCCAACGTCAAAGGGCCGCCAGCCGCCGCGGCGGCTGACACCACCGATGGTGCGGTTTACACCGGCTCACGCCCTCCCTAAACTCGTCGCTTCAACGGCCCGGGCATCCGCCACACTCATGACGGACGACACCAGTATTTCCTACTCTTTTTCAGCCACCCCGGCCGCGGGGGCATCGGCGCTCTATGCCTTTGCCGACTGCGAGCTGATCCCTGTCGATCAGGCCATGATGCTCGTCATCAACCGGGTCAACGGTCGGCAGCAGATGATCTCGCCGCAGGTTGTCGAGGCGCTCAAGACCTGCACGACGTTCCGTACGCTGGATGCGCACGCCGACCACCTGGCCCGGTCGCAGCCAGAGCTGAAGGGCAACCGCACTCTCGCCATGCAGGCGCTACAGCAATTGCGCGACGGCGAGATGCTGTTGTCTGCCGAGACAGTCAAAACCCGTCTCCAGCAAAGCCAGAACCACCCGCTGGCACCGACGCGGGCCTTTATCATCACCTGCGACCGGCCGGAAGCGGTGGAGCGGCTCCTCGAATCCATGCTGCGCAGCGGTTCGCTCACGCGGCACGAGGCCCTCATGCTGGTGGATGACTCGCGACACCCGGAAAGCCGAACGGCCAATCGGGACGCCGTTGAGCGCTTCAACCTCAGAAGCGCCAGATCCATGAGCTACTTCGGGGCCGAAGAGCAGGCCGCCCTGCTGGCACACCTGGTCGCGGAACTGCCGACACATGAGGCCGGCATCCGGTTCCTTCTGGACCCGTCCCACTGGACGGGCAAGAAGACCTACGGCCGCTCGCGGACCCTGTGCCTGCTGCTGTCGGTGGGCTGCAGGGCCATCGTCATGGACGACGACATCCTCTGCGAGGCCGTGCGACCGCCGGTCGAAGAGACCGGCATCAACTTCCAGGGGGGGCGCCGCGCTGCCTTCTTCCCGGACCGCGACACCCTGCTGGCTGCGCGGGTGCCCGCCGCTGCGGACCCGCTCGCCGCCCATGCCGACTTGCTGGGCCAACAGCTGGGCAACGCCGTGCGCGAGCTGAACAATGGTCCCCTGCAAGAGAGCCAGCTTTCAGAGTGCAATGCCGCCATGCTGAACGTCCTCGACTCGCAGTCGCCGATTCTGGTGACGCAGTGTGGCTCCTGGGGCGATCCCGGTACCGGGGGCGGCCACTGGGCCGTGCACCTGGGGGAGGACTCCATCGAACGCCTGGTCAATGCACCCCACGGCATGGCGGAAGCACTGCAGAACGGCTGCAACTGGCTGGGGTGCAGCGGCCCCACGATCCACAAAATGGCCTTCATGTCGCAGATGACAGGCCTGGACAACTCGCAGCTGCTGCCCCCCTACTTCCCGGCCTTCCGGGGCGAGGACCTGCTTTTCGGCACTATGGTGGAGGCCATGCACCACCGCGGTGCCGTGCTGGAGTATCCCTGGGCCGTGCCGCACCTGCCGCTGGAATCGCGGCGTGGCCAGGGCCTGCGGGCGCCGATGGCCGGTGAAGGCGGTATCGTCCTGTTCTCTCGCTATCTCGCCGAGCATATCGACTACAAGGATGCGAGCGCGCCGCAGCGACGCCTCCGGCACATGGCCGATGATGCCAGACGCCTCGCCGCCCGCAGCGACGCCGACCTGCTACTGGACTATCGCCGCGAGCAGGCCAAGGGCCAGGCGCACCAGCTGCATCTGCTGCGACTGCAGGCAGCAAAGGCCAGGGAGTTGCCCTCCCTGAACTGGCAGGGCTACCTGAAGCGGGGCATCGAAGAGGTGCAGGGATCAATCGCCGAGATCCACGGCCCCGCCCGCATTCGCGGCGTGCCGGCCGGCAGCACTGACGAGGCCCTGGTAGGGGTCTTCCGGGGCTATGCTGCACATTGGGCGGCGGCACTGGATGCCTGGCCGGCGGTTCGCGAGGCCGCGCAGGCCTATATGCTACCCCGGTAAGTATCCGGCGGCAGACGGGAACAAGCGATGGCGCGCAGCGCACACCCCCGGGAGGGCAAAGTGGAACAAGCCACGAGCGCACCCTGGCGCAGGGCATTTATCGAGGCTGCGGCAGCCTTCGTGCTGGCGGGCATTGTGCTTGCCCTGGCCTATGCCCTGCTCTTCTTCCGGGTGCACCCCGAATTCCGCGCTTTCGCCGGGCACGATGTAGAAACGGTAACGATCCCCGGCAATCGCTTCCGCCCCGTGGCTGCGGGTCGCGCCTATGCCAGAGACGGGAGCATGGTCATCGACGCGTTTGCCGGGGGCGGCGCCGTCGTGGCTCTCAATGCGCGCTTTCTGGCCGAGGACTACCCGTTCATCAAGCTCGACATCGACGGACTGACAAGCTGGGCCAACGCAGCAATTTACTGGCGCCGGGCAGCGGAACCGGACGTCATCTATCAATTGCCCCTGAACCGCTCTGGCGACGGGGTAACGCAGGTGGCGATGCCCAAGGGGAGCGAGAAATACCGCGGCGAGATCATCGAGCTGGCCGTGGGCTTCATTGCCGACGCAACAGGTCATGACAACGGTGGGCAGCGTCTGCGGGTGAAAGGCGTGGAATTGCGGCCGTTTTCATCAGGGCGCGTAATAGAGCAACTGCTGGCAGACTGGCTCAACCCACCCGTGCTGCAGGCTTACTCGAATAATGTCGTCATCGGCTCACACCCCCATTCCCTGCTGCGCCCCAACGGCATCGTGATGCTGCTGATGATAGTTGGACTCGCCGGGCTGGGCGCCGCCGTGCACCTTTTAAAGGTGCCCGCAGGTACCGGGCAGCAGCGACAGCTTCTCCGCGCCGCGCTATGCCTGTGCCTCTATGGCTGGGGCTGTGGCGAGGTGCTGCGGTGGCAGTGGCGATTGAGCGAGGGTGAAGTGATTTTGGAACGCTACGCGGGCCGCCCCCTTGCGGAGCAGATCAAGAACGCTCCCCTTCGCTGCGGACGCGACAGGGACTGTGTCAGCGACCTGCTGCCATACCTCTGAGCCACTTACGGGCCCGAAACCGGATCTGCAAACGCCTCCACCGGCGTTGCACGAGCCACAACCGGACCAGTACCCGACGGAACCACTAACAGATAGAGCAATTCCCCCAGAATCAGCGGAAGCAGCGCGAAGGCTGGCAGTGAAAAGCGACTGTGCCCGGTATCCGCGCCCGGCGTAGCATGACGCAGGCCATCATCGGTCAGCAGCGACAGAGACAGTAAAACGAACACGAAGGTGCAGGCTAGCAGCAGGAACAGGTACATCTTTTGATCAGTGCGCTCGCGCTGCAGGGCAAGCGGTGAGGCGGCCCAAGCCAGCACGAAAACAAGGAAAGCTACCTGAAAGCTTTGATTCAGCAGCCGGCTGGTGAGTTCCGTCGAGAAATAGGTAGACCACCCCGGCAAGCCCAGGGAGAGATGGCGACCGCCAAAGCGGAGGGCTTTGTCATCGGCATCAAAGGACAGCACCACAGGACCCACATCGACAGCGATGCCGGATTGCCAGACCCAATAGACGGATGCCCCGAAGATAACGATCAAGGCCAGCAGGGCCTTCCTGCTGTGCACAAAAAGTAAGGCCACCGCCCAGGCAGCCAGCGGTATGGCGGCATAGGCAACACCCGTATTCTTCAGATAGGCCGCCGAGCAGGCGCTCACCATGCCAAGGGCCAGAAGCACAGCCGATCGTTCAGCCATGGCAAGAGCCATGAGGGCACAGGCGCTCACCAGCGCGGCTGCGAGAAACAACTCACCGTAACCCGGCAGCAGAATGTGGTTCTCGAGCAAGGGAAGGGAAACGAGGCTGAGCGCCGCAAGGAGGGCGACAACCGGTGAGCGAGTCCGGTACCACGCATAGCCGCCGGCGATGAGTGCCATGCTGTAGGCACAGAGCAACCAGGGCACCAACGCGCCGAGGCCAGCATCCGAAAACGATGACAGCCAGGAAGACCAGGCGATGACCAGGTAGAGCGTAAGCGGATGTTTTTTCCAGAAAGGCTCGAAAGGCGCCTCCAGTGGTCCGGTTGTATGCGCGATAAAATCAACGGCCTGGTACCCCCAAACGCCCAAAACATCCCAGCTCTGTACCGGGAGCAGCAGATGCGCTGCCGCAAGCCAGCACGCGTAGAGGGAAAACAGTACCAAAGGCCAGACCAGGCGCCGGTCAAAGGAAAAGGCCGCCTTGCGCAAGGCCGCCAGCATAAACACTGCCGAGCAGAGTGTTGCGGCACCAAGGCACAATACAAAGGGCAGTGAAAAAAGCGAAAACCCTGCCAGGTCAGCCAGGTACACGGCCAGAGCCAGCAGCAGATAGCCAAGTATGCCCCCAGCGCCAGCCAGCACGAACCCGGCTCCCGGGGACCAGGCACTACGCAGCGCGACATTCGCCGCCAGGGTAGTGCCCATAAGCCAGGGCAGCATCGCGCCTAAAAGAGCAAGCATCGCCAACATCATGGCATGAAAACCCTCACACAGTGAGCAGAGCAGTTGATTTAAGGGCGCAGTTTAGCATCAGCACTCGCCGGCAAACCCGGGCTGTGAGCAGCAAAGAGCATGCTACCGCCAATGTTACTGGGACGGGCATAGCTTGCCATGCGCCAAGGCCGTGACTACTGCAGGGAACCCATTAAAGGAGCGAGGATCTTCTCGCAGGAAAACCATCCCAGGGTACCGAAAAAGGGATTGTCCGGCGCGCGCTGGTTAGCAAGCCGAGGTAGCCGGCGCCGCTGTTAACGAGACGGTACATTAACGGGCATCCGCCGGGCTTAAGCTCACCCACAGCCAGCCGCGATTGTTGCCGTAGCGATCCAGAAAGCGCCAGCGGCTCTCGATGTCGTTGGCGGCGAGGCGCAGCTCGCCATCGGCCCAGGCGGTGAAGGTGACGACGATGTCGTCGCAGGGGGTTTTCGGCGGCGGTGGGTTGAGGCGGCGGAAGGGACCGTCGCCGAGGGCGGCGACGAGCTCGAACCAGTCTGCCTCGGGGACCAGGGCGCGGTGACGGGAGGAGCGCACGAGGCCCTTCAGCAGGCCGCCGCTGATCTGCTCGCCGCCCTGCCAGGGCAGCTTGGGCTCGCGGCCGGCGCCCTTGCCCGCCGCGGGCTCGGCGAGGGTGTTCCAGCCGCG
>NZ_KN234813.1 GCF_000764025.1 Pseudohaliea rubra DSM 19751
GCTCGCCGCGCGCCACGGCCTGCCCCCGGCAGACCCGGAGCGGGAGGTGCTGCCGGTAAACGGCACCCGCGAGGCGCTTTTCGCCATCGCCCAGGCCTGCGTGGACCGCAGCCGCGGCGCCCTGGTCGCGTCGCCGAACCCCTTTTACCAGATCTACGAGGGCGCAGCGCTCCTCGCCGGGGCGGAGGTGCGTTTCCTCGACCTCACCCCCGAGCGCGGCTTCCTTCCCGCTCCGGAAGACCTCGCGGCGGCGGACTGGGACCGCTGTCAGCTCCTGTACCTGTGCACCCCGGGCAATCCGAGTGGCGCCGTGCTCTCCCTTGAGGAACTCGCCGCCTTTGTCGACCGGGCCCTCGCCCACAACGTGGTGCTGGTGAGCGACGAATGCTACTCAGAGCTCTACGCCGATGAGGCAAAGCCCCCGCCGGGGCTGCTGGCGGCCGCGCGACTGGCCGGCAACAGGAGCTACCGCAATTGCCTGAGCTTCCACAGCTTGTCCAAACGCTCCAACCTGCCGGGACTGCGCTCCGGCTTCGTCGCCGGCGATGCCGCGCTCATCGACGCCTTCGCCCGTTATCGGACCTATCACGGCTGCGCCATGCCACCGCATCACCAGCAGGCGAGCATCGTCGCCTGGCGCGACGAGACCCATGTGCGGGAGAACCGGGATCGCTATCGCGCCAAGTTCAGCGCCGTGCTCGACATCCTCGGACAGCCGCTGGGGCTTTCCCTGCCCCCGGCCGGCTTTTATCTGTGGCCCGAAACCCCCGGCGACGACCGGGAGTTCGCCCGCCGCCTCTACGCCGAGGAAGGTGTCACGGTGCTACCGGGGCGCTTTCTGGGCCGGGAAACGGGCGCCGGGAACCCGGGCGCCGGCCGGGTGCGCATGGCCCTCGTTGCCGAGCTTGAGGACTGCATCGAGGCGGCCCGACGTATCGCCGCCCTGCTGGCCCGCTCAGAATGCTGAGCAAGCCCGAACGGGGCAGCTTCATTCAGGCGAAGCTGGCCGCCCTTTATCCGGATCCGCAGGTTCCCCTGGATCACAAAGACCCCTTCACGCTGCTGGTGGCCGTACTGTTGTCGGCACAGTGCACGGATGAGCGCGTCAACCAGGTCACCCCGGCGCTCTTTGCTCGCGCAGACACTCCAGCCGCCATGGCGGTGCTGATGGAGGAGGAGATCCGCGCCGTGATACGGCCCTGCGGCCTGTCGCCGCAGAAGGCGAAGGCGATCAGGCGCCTGAGCGAAATCCTCGTCGAGGAGCATGGCGGCACCGTGCCGGCTGACCTGGACGCCCTCGAGCGCCTCCCCGGCGTAGGCCACAAGACCGCGAGCGTCGTCATGGCTCAGGCCTTCGGCGAACCGGCCTTCCCGGTAGATACCCATATCCACCGCCTGGCGCAGCGTTGGGGCTTGTCCTCGGGCAGGAACGTTACTCAGACCGAGCGCGACCTGAAGCGCCTTTTCCCGCGAGAGACCTGGAACGATCTGCACCTGCAGATCATCTTTTACGGTCGCGAGCACTGCACCGCCCGGGGCTGCGACGGCCGCGGCTGCGAAATCTGCCGCACCTGCTACCCCGGGCGCAAACACCCCAAAAAAACCCGCAAGGCCTGAACCCCGCCGGGCGCTGAGCCTTGCCGAGGGTGCGCCTTCGCGCCGCCCGCGTTAAGCGGTTTTCCCCGAGCGCACCGCGGCGAGGACGCCGCTGCCACAGGGGCCTCCCTTTTGCTATCCTCTCGCCCCGGCGCGGGCCCAGGGAGGGCAGCAGCAGTGATTACGGTCTACGGCATCAGCAACTGCGACACGGTCCGCAAGGCGCGGCGATGGCTGGAGGCGCACGGCATCGAGTACCGCTTCCACGACTTTCGCGAGGACGGCCTGGCGCCCGAAGCCGTGGCCGCCTGGATCGACGAACTCGGTGCCGATGCGCTCGTCAACCGGCGCAGTACCAGCTGGCGCGCGCTGCCGGCAAGCACCCGCGAAAACCTTGACCGGAACACGGCGATCGCCGCCATCCTCGAGCAGCCAACGCTGGTCAAGCGTCCCCTCCTCGACACCGGGGCCGGCCTGCACTGCGGCTTCCGTGAGGCGGACTATGAGCGCCTTTTCGAGCGCCACACGCTCTGAACTAAAACAGGAACCACCATGACTGACAGCGCTTTCGCCTTCGCCATCGGCCCGGGCACCCAGGACAGCCAGGGTAACTGGCTGGACGTTTTCTACCCGCAGCCTCTGCTCGCCCCGGCCCCCGGCCTTGTCGAGCGGGTGCGTGCTTTCGCCAGCAGCGAGCCCCTGACGAGGGAAGCGCTCGCGGGCCTCGCCGCAACCGTCGCCGACGACCCTGCCCTTGGGCCACTGACCGCCCGCCTTCGCGACAGCGAACGCCCGGTGGCCTGCACGCTGCTTGAGAGCGATGCCGCGCCCGGGTCGGTCCCGGAGGCTTACCTCAAACTGCACCTTCTCTCGCACCGCCTGGTCAAGCCCCACGGCACCAACCTGGAAGGGCTCTTTGGTCTGCTGCCCAACGTGGCCTGGACCGACGAGGGCCCGATTGCCTTGCCCGAGCTCGCTGAGCGCCAGCTCGCCGCACGGCTTGCCGGACGCGTGCTCGAGGTCAGCTGCGTCGACAAGTTCCCGAAGATGACCAACTACGTGGTGCCCACAGGCGTACGCATTGCTCACACGGCGCGGGTGCGCCTGGGCGCCTACCTCGGCGAAGGCACCACGGTCATGCACGAGGGCTTCATCAACTTCAATGCCGGCACCGAAGGCCCCGGCATGATCGAAGGACGGGTCTCCGCCGGTGTGTTTGTCGGCGCGGCCTCGGATCTCGGTGGCGGCTGCTCGACCATGGGCACGCTCTCCGGTGGGGGCAACATCATCATTTCCGTGGGGCGCCAGTGCCTCCTTGGCGCCAACGCCGGCATCGGCATTCCCCTCGGGGATCGCTGCACGGTCGAGGCGGGGCTCTTCGTCACCGCCGGCACCAAGGTGACGGTGCTGGACAGCGACGGCCAGCCCGCCGAAACCGTGAAGGCCCGTGACCTCGCGGGCCTGTCCGATCTTCTGTTCCGGCGCAACTCCCTGAACGGCGCGGTGGAGTGTCAGACCAACCGCACGGCTATTGCGCTTAACGAAGCCCTGCACCAACACAACTAACCGGACAGGAAGCCCGCTATGGAACCGGTCATCGCCCTCTGCCGCGATCTCATCAGCCGCCCTTCGGTCACCCCGGAGGATGCCGGCTGCCAGGTGCTGATGATGGACCGGCTTGCGGCCCTGGGCTTTCGCTGCACACCCCTGCCCTTCGGCAACACGGAGAACTTCTGGGCGGAGCACGGCGACCCGGCAGGGCCGCTGTTTGTCTTCGCCGGGCACACGGATGTGGTTCCGCCGGGGCCGGCAAGCGCCTGGGAGAGCGATCCCTTCACCCCAACGGAAACGGACGGCATGCTCCGGGGCCGCGGGGCGGCGGACATGAAGGGCAGCCTGGCGGCCATGGTGGTGGCTACGGAGCGCTTTATCGCGTCTCACCCGGACCACCGCGGCCGCATCGGCTTTCTCATCACCTCCGACGAGGAAGGGCCGGCGACGGACGGCACCGTGCGCGTTGTGGAATGGCTCCGGGAGCAGGGCACGACCATCGACTGGTGCCTCGTGGGGGAGCCCTCAAGCTCCGAGCACGTCGGTGATGTGGTCAAGAACGGCCGCCGGGGCTCCCTGGGCGCGACGCTCACGGTACGCGGCGTACAGGGGCACGTGGCCTACCCGCAGCGGGCGGATAACCCGATCCATCGCGCCCTGCCGGCTTTGGCGGAACTGGCGTCCCGGCACTGGGACGCCGGCAACGATTTCTTCCCGCCTACGAGCCTGCAGCTCACCAATGCGTACGGGGGCACCGGCGCCACCAACGTGGTACCCGGGGAATTCACTGTGCTGTTCAACTTCCGCTTTTCCACGGAAAGCACGGCAGCGGGTCTCAAGGCCGCGGTGGAGGAGATCTTCGACCGGCACGGCCTCGACTACCACCTGCATTGGACGCTCTTCGGAGAGCCCTTTCTTACCCCGGAAGGCGAGCTGGTGGCCGCCACCCAGGCGGCCATTCGTGCCGTTACCGGCCGCGAGACGCTGCTATCCACCGCCGGCGGCACCTCCGACGGTCGCTTCATCGCGCCCACGGGCGCCCAGGTGCTGGAGCTCGGGCCGGTGAACGCCACCATCCATCAGGTAAACGAATGCGTGCGCTGCGAGGACCTTCTGACCCTCGCAGAGATTTACGAGAGCGTTCTCGGAAAGCTACTCGCCGACTGAATCATGCAGCTGCACCAGCGCCGCGGAGACCATGGTGCGGTTCTGCGCGCCCGTGACCAGCACCACCTCCCCGCCGTCACCGTCCAGGGCCGCCAGGCTCTCGGCGACCACCGCATCCGCCTCCATCCAGAGTTCCGGCGGCATGCGCGCCGAATCGAAGCCCTCGAAGCTGTCCCTGCTGTGGATCTCCGTCCGCGTGAGACCGGGACAAAGCGCCTGGACGCGAATGCCGTGCTGCTTCACCTCCGCCTGGAGTGAGCGTGAGAAGCTGCTGAGGAAGGCCTTGGTGGCACCGTAGACGGCGGTGCTGGGCATCGGCAGGAAGGCACCAATGGAGGCGACGTTGATCACCTGACCACCGCCGGCTTCGCGCATGAAGGGCAGCGCCGCGCGGGTAAGGCGCAGCGTGGCGTCCTGGTGCACCCGGACCATGGCGAGCTCCCGCTCGATGTCACTGTCGGCAAAGGGACCGAAAGTACCGAAGCCGGCATTATTCACCAATAACTGCACGGGGCCGCGCTGGCGCAGGGCCTCGACCACGCGCACCTGGCCCTCTACCGTTGCCAGATCGGCAACCAGCGGCTCCACGGTCACCGTCGGGGCCAGTTCCCGGGCGAGGGCATCCAGCCGCTCGCCGCGGCGGGCCACGGCGATGATATGGCGACAGCGCGGCGCAAGCTGGCGCAGGTACTCCTCGCCGAGGCCCGAGGACGCTCCGGTCACCAGGGCGATAGGCTTGTCATTGGTCATGGGTGCTCTCCTGCTCGGTCGTGTAATACATGGGATTAGGGTAGACATCGAAGCGCACGGCGCGTCCCGGCAGGCTGTGCGAAGGGGCGCGCCC
>NZ_KN234814.1 GCF_000764025.1 Pseudohaliea rubra DSM 19751
CAATGGCGCCGCTGCCGGTGCCGGCGTCGAGGACCCGCGCGTCGGCGGGCAGCGGCAGCTCCAGGGCCCACTGCACCAGGGTCTCCGTGTCCGGCCGGGGCACCAGCGTCGCGGGGGTCACGCGCAGGGCCAGGGACCAGAAATCGCGTTCACCCACAAGGTAGGCCACGGGCTCGCCGTCCCGGCGCCGGGCGAGGAGTTCGCGGTAACGTGCCGCCGGAGTCGACGGCACTGGCGCCTCCGGCCAGGCGAACAGCCAGCTGCGGGGGCGGCCGAGGCAGTGGCCGAGCAGCACCTCGCCATCGCGGCGCGCCTCGCCATCGGTGCCGGCCTCGGCGAGGAGTGCCTGCACCGTCGCGGTCACGAGCCGGCGAGGGCGGCGAGCTGATCCGCCTGGTGCTCCTGGCGCAGGGGGTCGATCACCGCGTCGAGATCCCCGGCCATCACCTCGTCGAGACGGTAGAGCGTGAGATTGATGCGATGGTCCGTGAGGCGGCCCTGGGGGAAGTTGTAGGTGCGGATGCGGTCCGAGCGGTCGCCGCTGCCGACGAGGTTGCGGCGCTCCGCGGCCTGCTCCGCGGCCTGCCGGTCGCTCTGGGCATTGGCCAGCCTCGCCTCGAGGAGGGCAAGCGCCCGGGCGCGATTCTTATGCTGTGAGCGCTCGTCCTGGCACTCGACAACGATTCCGGTGGGCAGGTGCGTCAGACGCACAGCCGAGTCGGTCTTGTTCACGTGCTGGCCGCCGGCGCCGGAGGCGCGATAGGTGTCGATGCGCAGGTCGGCCTTGTTAACGGTCACTTCACCGAGCTCGTCCGCCTCGGGAAGGATGGCAACGGTGCAGGCCGAGGTGTGGATGCGACCCTGGGACTCTGTTTCCGGGACCCGCTGCACGCGGTGTGCCCCGGATTCGAATTTCAACCGGGCATAGACATCACTGCCCTCGACACGGCTGATGAGCTCCTTGTAGCCGCCGTGCTCCCCGGGGCGCTCCGAGAGCACCTCGACGCGCCAGCCGCGGCGCTCCGCATAGCGGCTGTACATGCGGAACAGGTCACCGGCGAAAATTGCCGCCTCGTCGCCGCCGGTGCCGGCGCGGATTTCCAGAAAGACGTTACGGGCGTCCCGCGGGTCCCGCGGCAGGAGCAGCAGCTGCAGGTCGCGCTCAAGGGCCTCGAGGCGGTCGGCAGCGTCCGCAGCCTCTTCCTCGGCCAGCGCGCGCATCTCCGGGTCGCTGTCACCGAGCATAGCCTGCGCTTCGTCGCGATCCACCGCAGCGCTGCGGAAGGCTTCATAGCTTCTGATCACGTCCTCGAGCTCGGCGTATTCGCGGGACAGGCTGCGAAAGCGCTCCTGGTCGGCAAGGGTCTCCTGGTCACCCAGGAGCGCGGATACTTCCTCGTGGCGCTCGGCGAGGGCGTCGAGCTTGGCCAGCAATGAGGGTTTCACTGCCGCTTGAGTCCGCGCGATTCCGCTGCCTTGTTGATGGAAGTCACTGACGCCGCAGGCCGCGCCGCGGCTTCGAGGGCCTCGTCGCCGCGCAGCCCCAGGAGGCCGCGCGCGTGCGTGAGCACGTCTTCGCGGCCCTCGGCGCTGGCCCGCTTGAGGCCGGTGGTAGGCGCGTGAATAAGCTTGTTGGTGAGGCCACGCGCAAGCTGGGCCAGCACCGTCGCTGCGTCGTCGCCGCGCTCGAGGGCAGCCAGGGCCCGGTCCAGCTCCTGCTGCCGCGTCTGCTCGGCGGCCTTGCGGAACTCCTTGACCAGGTCCACGGCCGCGAGGGAGCGGCGCTCCTCGTAGAAGGCGCGCACGCCTTCCATGATGATGCCGTCGGCCTTGCGGGCCTCGTCCTGGCGGCTGCGCAGGTTCTCGTCGACGATCTGTCGCAGATCATCGACGGTGTAAAGGTAGATGTCGCGCAGTTCGCCGACCTGCGGTTCGATATCCCGCGGAACGGCGATGTCGACCATGAGCATGGGCCGGTGCTTGCGGGCCCGGATCGCGCCCTCGACGGCGCCCTTGCCGAGGATCGGCAGCTGACTTGCGGTCGAAGAGATGATGATATCAGCCTTCGGCAGCTGCGCCGGAATATCCGACAGGAGAATGGCCTCGGCGCCGAACTTCTTCGCCAGCTCCCGGCCCCGCTCCAGGGTCCGATTGGCGATAACGATGTTATTGACGCCGGCCTCGATAAGGTGCCGGGTTACCAGTTCGATGGTCTCGCCGGCGCCTACCAGCAGCGCGTTGCAGTCGGACAGGTCGGCAAAGATGTGCCCGGCGAGGTCTACGGCGGCATAAGCCACGGAGACCGGGTTCTCGCCGATGGCCGTGTCCGTACGCACTTTCTTGGCAATGGAGAAGACCCGCGGGAACAGGCGGCCGAACTCGCTGGCGACCGTACCGGCGTCGCTGGCGACGGCATAGGCAGACTTGAGCTGGCCGAAGATCTGCGGCTCGCCGAGCACCATGGAGTCGAGACCCGCAGCCACCTGCACAAGATGCTGCAGAGCGCGCTCGGCCACGTGATGATAGGAGGCCTGGTGCAGGTCTTCCGGCGCCAGCTGGTGGTAGCCCGCCAGCCAATCGATCACGCCGCTGGCCTTCATCACCGGGCAGTCGCCGGCGGGCACCATGGCATAGAGTTCCATGCGGTTGCAGGTCGAAAGGATGACCGCTTCCTCGAGGCCAAGAGAGCCGCACAGATCGCTCAGGGCGTCGGCGATCTGTTCCGGCGCGAAAGCCACGCGCTCGCGGACCTCGACAGTCGCCGAGTTGTGGTTGATTCCCAGAGCGATGAGGTTCATGGACCAGCGTTTCCCTATCGTGCCGCAACAACCGGTGCCCCAGCCCGGGGGTCACCGAAATCTGCTTTATTGTATCAACAAAGGCAGCCCCGGCGCAGCGCGGCGCACCCTCTGTGGGTTTCACGGGGGGAGTGTGTCATCATTGCACTGCCTCAAACATTGATCTTGCTCTATATTCATGCCGATGCGCCTGACCGCCCTCGCCCTCCTGCTGTCGCTGCTGGGAGCCTGCTCCAGCACCGTGGCGACCCGCTCCGGGGCGCCGGAGGAGGCGCCTGCGCCTGCCGCAGCGGCGCCGCCCGCGGTCGCCGCGCCGGCGGCACCCGAACGACCGATACCCGAAGCCAGCGTCTACCCGCTGCTTGCCGCCGAATTCGCCCTGCGGCGGCGCGACTACCCCGGGGCCCTGGATATCTACCAGGAACAGGCGCCGCTGCTGCGCGATCCGGCAATCAGCGCTCACGCCACGCGCCTTGCCCAGTACCTGCAGCGGGAGGATGCGGCGCTGGAGGCCGCCTCGCTCTGGGCGGAGCTGGACCCGGCGTCCAGCGAAGCCCGCGACACGCTGGCGACGTTGCTTATCCGCCAGGGGCGCACGCCGGAGGCCGCAGCGCAGCTCGCTGCCGTCGCCCGCCTGGAAGGCGATGCCCGCTTCCCGGCCCTCCTCAACCGCTTTGAGGAACTGCCGCCGGCGGAGCAGGCAGCCCTCGACGAGACCGTGACGGGGCTGCTGCCGGAATTTCCGGAGAGCGTGCCGCTGCACCTCGCCGCGGCGCTCATTGCCGCAGAGCGCGGCGACCCGGCGAGTGCCCGGGAGCGCCTGGCGGCGGTTTTTACCCTCGACCCGCAGCAACACCAGGCTCTTCTCCTGGACGCGCGGCTGCGCCTGGAGGCCGGCGAGCGCAAGCCGCTGGCACGGATCGAGGCAGCGCTTGCGGCCGAACCGGACAACGACCGGCTGCGGCTGCAGTACGCGCGGCTGCTGGCACGCGACGACATGATCGCGGCCCGCGAACAGTTCGAGATCCTCTCGGTCAACAATCCCCGGGACGGCGACATTTTCTACTCCCTCGCGCTGATCAACGAGGAACTCGGGGACCGGGTCGCTGCCAAGGCTTATCTCCGCCAGCTGCTGTCCCTCGGGCAGCGTCCCGATGATGCCTACTTCGTCCTCGGTCGCATGGCCGAGGACGAGGGTCAGCTGGCCACCGCGATTGAGCACTACATGCAGGTTGGGGACGGCCCGGAGTTCGTCGCCGCCAACGCACGCATCGGCGAACTGTTGCTGCGCGCCGGCGAGCTGCCCCGCTTTCTCGGTCATTTTGCAACGCTGCGTCAGAGCTACCCGCCGCGCAGCGAGCAGCTCTACGCCCTTCAGGCCAATCTTCTGAATGCCGCCGGGCGCAACGAGACGGTCCTTGAACTCCTGGACCAGGGGCTGGCCACCCATCCGGAGTCCACCTCCCTGCGTTACAGCCGCTCCGTGGCCCACGAGCGCGCCGGCGACATCGCGGCGGCGGAGACAGACCTGCGCGCCATCCTCGCCCGGGAGCCCGATAACGCCACGGCCCTGAACGCCCTCGGCTACACGCTGGCAAACCGCACTGACCGCTACGAGGAAGCGCGAACGCTGATCGCCCGGGCCCTGGCTCTGGAGCCCGATGAGCCGGCGATCCTCGACAGCATGGGCTGGGTGCTCTATCACCAGGGCGAGTACGAGACGTCCCTGGACTATCTTACCCGCGCCTACGCACTCTTCCCGGACCCGGAAGTGGCGGCACACCTCGGCGAGGTGCTCTGGGCCTCCGGCGACCGGGAGGGCGCCCGCCGCATCTGGCAGGGGGCCCTCGAGGAGGACCCGCAGCACCCCGTGCTGCGCGCGACCCTCGAGCGCCTGGGCGTCGACGACCTCTAGTGTCCCCCGGGACCGTCCTCCTCCGCGCCGTCGCCGCCGCGCTCTGCCTCTGCCTGGCGGCCTGCGCCGGGCGCGAGCTGCGTCCGCCTCCCGGG
>NZ_KN234815.1 GCF_000764025.1 Pseudohaliea rubra DSM 19751
GGGAGTACGAGGTCCCCTGGGAGCCCGACGACCTGCCGGCCGTTGCGGCGACGCTGTGGCGGCGCGTGGACGTGATCCCGCCGGGTCTTGCGCTCGCCCAGGCGGCCAAAGAGTCGGGCTGGGGCCGCTCCCGCTTTGCGGTCGAGGGCAACAACCTGTTCGGGCAGTGGTGCTTCGACCCCGGCTGCGGCATCGTGCCGGCGCGGCGGCCCGAGGGCAGCCGGCACGAGGTGGCGGCTTTCGACAGTGTCGACGAGGCCATCCGCCGCTACATGAACAACCTGAACACCCACGAGCGCTACGCCCCGTTCCGCGAGCGGCGTGCCGCGCTCCGGGCGCGGGATACCGTTCTCACGGGCCCCGCGCTGGTGGCCGGGCTGCTCGGCTATTCGGAGCGCGGCGAGGTCTACCTCGACGAGCTGCGCGCGATGATGCGCCAGAACCGCGAACTCCTCGAAAGTGCCGCCCGCGGTTGATGGTGCGTCGTCTCGCCCTGCTGTTCTGTCTGCTCGGCATCGCCGCCGGTCCGCTGGCGGCCGGAGGTGCCGGTGAGGGCACGGGCACCGGGCATGGCGTGATTCTCCTCTACCATCGCATCGCGGCGGACGGGCCGGACAGCACCCGCGTGGCGCCAGACCGCTTCGAGGCGCACCTGGACGCACTCGTGGACGGCGGCTACCGCGTCCTGCCGCTGGCTGAACTGCTGGCGGGCGCCCGCGCCGGGACGCTGCCGCCCCGTGCGGTGGCCCTGACCTTTGACGACGCCTACCGTTCGATCCTGCTGGGCGCCCTGCCGCTCCTTGCCGAGCGCGGGCTGCCGTTCACTGTGTTTGTGGCGACCGGCCCCGTGGACGCAGGCTTCGGCAGCTACCTGAGCTGGGATGAGCTGCGCCAGCTCGCCGGGAGCGGGCTGGCGACCTTCGGGGGGCACTCCGTGAGCCATGGTCACCTCGAGGCTCGCCGGGACGGTGAGGACGACGCCGGCTGGCGTTCCCGCGTCCGCGGTGAAATCGTTGACAGCCTCGAGCGTCTGAAGTCCGAGCTTGGAGATGCCGTGATCGATGCCCACGCCCATCCCTATGGTGAGTACAGCCGGGCGACGGAGAGCCTGCTCGCGGCCGAGGGACTGTGGGGACTGGCGCAGCAGTCGGGGGCCGTAGGGCCCCGGGTCACTCCCACCCGGGTACCGCGCTTCCCGCTTTATCATGGTGCCGATGGTGATGCACGGCTGCGCATGGCCCTGGCAACCCGGCCTCTCGCCCTGGCCGCAGAGGCGGAGCCTCGCGTATACCTGCCGCCGGGAATGGCATCCCCGACCCGCTGGCGTTTCCGCCCGTCCCCGGGCGCCTGGCGCGAACAGGGCCTCGCCTGCTACGCCGCTGACGGCAGGCCCCTGGCGCTCAGCCGGAGCGGCGCCTGGGTCGAGGTGGTGCTGCCCGAATTCCGGCCCGGCCGCAACAAGGTCAACTGCACTGCGCCGGCAACGGGCGGTGGGTACGCCTGGCATGCACGGTTGTGGGTCCGCGCGGACGCCGCGGGCACCTGGCTGCGTGAATAAGCATGACGCGGCGGCCCGGGCAGGGCTGCACCGGGTCGATGGCGAGGGGCTCACCAATTTCCCGGTGGCGCTGGCCTGTCCCTGTGGCGCCTGCTATCGTCTGCCCATGATGGCAAGGACCGCTTTCTCCAGCGCTGTCGGTGACAGCAGCGGGGCCCGGGGCGCAGCGGTCTTCCGGTCGGCGCGCTGCCGTCGGTCCGCGGGCCCTTAGGCGGAGCGGGCCGTGTGTCTCGTGCTGCTTGCCCTGGGTTCCCGCCCGGATCTGCCGCTGATTGTGGCTGCCAACCGCGACGAGTTCCACGCGCGGCCGAGCGCTGCCCTGCATCGCTGGCCGGGATCGACGTGTCTCGTTGCCGGTCGTGATCTCGAGGCCGGCGGTACCTGGCTCGGCGTGGACGCCCGGGGCCGCTTCGCGACAGTCACCAACATCAGCGAGACGCCTGCTGGCGGTGCGTTCCGCTCCCGGGGCGAGCTGGTGCCGGGCTTCCTCGAAGGGGAGCGCGATGCCCGGACCTATGCCGGTACTATCGATGGTGATGCCTACCGCGCCTTCAACCTGCTGCTCTGGGACGGCAACGTCCTGCTTTACCACTCCAACCGGTTTCCGGCGCGGGAACTCGGCGCCGGCGTCCATGCGGTTGCCAACGGCAGCCTGAATGAGGCGCGTTTCAAGGTCCAGCGCAGCCGCGCGGGCCTGGAGGCCCTGCTCGCGGGGAACAAAGGATTCCCGGAGGCCCGGCTTTTCGATCTGCTGGCAGACTGCTGTCTGCCGGAGCCGCCAGAGGAGCGGGTGGTGGCGGGTCTGTCAGCTGCGGAGGCGGCGGCGCTGGCTGCACCGTTTATCGTCGGTGAACGCTACGGCACGCGGGCAAGCACCGTGGTACGGGTCGATGCCCAGACCGTGACCGTCGCTGAGCGGCGCTTCGCACCCGGTGGCGCCGCCGCCGGCAGCGACCGGATGGTCTTCGGCCGGGGCTGAGTCCGCTCCCGTCTGTTGCCAGCGCCCGGGCGTCAGTCCTGCGCGCGGGAGTGCTTGTAAACGACGCCGTCGCGCATCACGAAGTGCACCGATTCGAGCAGGCGGATGTCGTCGAGCGGGTTACCCTGTACGGCGATCACGTCGGCAAGGTAGCCCGGTTCGAGAGCGCCGAGTTCGCCGTCCTTGTCGAGGGCTTCGGCACTGTTGAGCGTAGCCGCCTGCAGTGCCTGCAGCGGGGTCATGCCGAAGGTGACCATGCGCGAGAGCTGGCGCGCGTTGTGGCCGTGCGGGTACACGCCCGCGTCGGTGCTGTAGATCATCTTGACCCCGGCCTCCACGGCCTTGCGGAAGTTCTCCCGCTGGGTTTCACCGGTCATGCGCTCCTTCTCCAGGCTCTCTGAAAGGATGCCCTTCTCTTCGCCCTCGCCGAGGATGAACTCGGTCACGTAGATATCCATTCCGAGCCAGGCGCCTTTTTTCTTCGCCAGGCGGATGCCCGAGTCGTCAATGAAACTGCCGTGCTCGATGGTGTCCACACCGGCCTCAAGGGCATTGCGGATACCTTCGGCACCGTGTGCGTGGGAGGCTACTCGCAGACCGCGGCTGTGGGCTTCGTCCACCAGCGCCGTCAGTTCCTCGACGCTGTACTGTGGCGCGCCGACCTTGGTGCCCTTGGACAGCACGCCCCCGGTGGAGCAGGTCTTGATCAGGTCGACGCCGTACTTGATGTTGCGGCGCACGGCGGCACGGGCAGCCCAGGGGCCGTCGGCCACGCCCTCGCCCTCGAGGCCGTACTCGGCCGGCAGCAGGTTGTTGTCGCTGCAGTGGCCGCCGGTGATGCCCACCGGTGGGCCCGACACGAACAGCCGCGGCCCCGGCACCTCGCCGGCCTCGATGGCGTCGCGGAGGGCGACGTCGCCGAAGGAGCCGGCGCCGACGTTACGTACCGTGGTGAAGCCCGCGTAAAGGGTGCGCTCCGCGTGTACGACGCCCTGGATGGCCTTGCGCTCGTCCGAAAGCGCCAGGCGGCGGAAGCCGTGGTAGTCCGGGCTGCTGGTGAGGTGTACATGCATGTCGATGAGTCCCGGCAGCAGGGTGGCGCCCGGCAGGTCCAGGCGCCGGGCGCCCGGCGGCGCCTCGATATCGCCGCGGGGGCCGGCGGCGACGATGCGCCCGTCCTCCACAAGAAGCGCGGCGTTCTCGACGAACGAGCCGTCGCGGATATCGAGCAGCCGCGCCGCGGTGAGCAGCAGCGTATCGGCGCTGGCCGCCTGGGCGACGAAGACAGTGAGGGCGAGAAGCAGGGAACGCACGGTGATACCTCCGGGTGGCTGGAACGGTTCTTCGAGTCTAGGGCATCTGCTCTGGCGAATCACGGTAGAACGGTGGCGGCCTTGTCGCCGTCGACGAGCAGCAGCTGGCCTACGGCCCGGTCCATGGCCTGCTCGAGGGCAAGGGCGTCGAGGCCGAGCAGCAGCTCCCGGGGCATGATGAGCAGTTCGTTGCGCAGCCGCCGGAGGAGCCGCAGCAGCGCCGGCGGATCCAGGGCAGTGGTCGGCAGCCGATGCAGGCGCAGTCCCGGTACAGCAAGGCCGGCCAGGGCCGCGGGGGGCCAGGGCTGGTTGCTATGCACGTAGAGGTCCCGGTGACCGCCGCGGGCCGCGAGGCGGTTCGCGGTGGCGACCGCTTCGCTGTCGCCCCGCACGCCGGCAAGAACAATGCCGAGCGCTGGCGGCCGCATCCCCCGGCCGGCGGCCGCGG
>NZ_KN234816.1 GCF_000764025.1 Pseudohaliea rubra DSM 19751
GGGCGGAGCACGCGCCTGGAGGACGCGTGTCGCTGGCAGCGCTGCCTGTCGCCGCCGACGGTGGCCTCGACCTGCAGGCCATGCTGCAGTTCCTCGCCGCGCGAGAGGTCAACGAGATTCTGGTAGAATCCGGCCCCCGGCTCGTCGGGGCGCTGCTGGCGGCGGAGCTGCTGGACGAACTCATCGTCTACCAGGCCCCCTGCCTGCTGGGCAGTGCGGGGCGACCGCTGGTCGACCTGCCCCTGGCACGTATGGCCGACAAGGTGCCGCTCACGCTTGCGGACCAGCGCCGCGTCGGCGACGACTGGCGCCTCACTTTCACCCTGAAGCGGAACGACTGAACGAACATGTTTACCGGTATCATCCAGGCGGTCGGTGAGATCGCGGCCATGGAGCCCCGCGGCGGTGACCTGCGTCTGCGCATCCACACGGGCAAGCTGCCGCTTCATGATGTGGCCATCGGCGACAGCATCGCCGCCAATGGCGTCTGCCTGACGGTGACGGAACTGCCCGGCGACGGCTACCGGGCCGATGTGTCCGTGGAGTCCCTGAACGCCACGACCCTCGGCAAGCTGACCGTCGGCGCCCCGGTCAATCTGGAGAAGGCCCTGACGCCGGCAAGCCGCCTCGGCGGCCACATCGTCAGCGGCCACGTCGACGGCGTCGGCGAGGTGGTGAGCCTGGCGGAAGACGCGCGCTCCTGGCGTTTCGTGTTCCGCGCCCCGGACGCGCTCGCTCGCTATATTGCCCACAAGGGCAGCATCTGCGTCGACGGCACGAGCCTCACGGTGAACGCCGTGAACGGTGCCGAGTTCGACCTCAATATCATCCCGCAGACCATGGCCGAAACCATCTTCGGCGCCTACCGGCCGGGCACGACGGTCAACCTGGAGGTGGACCTCATCGCCCGCTACCTCGAGCGTCTGGTGCTCGGCGACCGCGCCGCGGACCCCGGTGCCGGGGGCGTGACGCTCGCGACCCTCGCCGAGCACGGCTACCTGCGCGGCTGACTGGAGAACCCCGTGAACGACCTGCAGATCGACCCTGTCGATGAGCTCCTTTCCGACATCCGCCTCGGCCGCATGGTGGTGCTCCTCGACGATGACGATGCCACGCACAATGCCGGCGGCGTGATGGTCGCCGCGGAACACTGCGAGGCCGACCACGTCACCTTCATGGCGCGGCGCGCCCGCGGCCTTGTCTGCCTGGCGCTGACCCGGGAGCGCTGCGCGCAGCTCGATCTGCCGCCGATGGTGGAAGGCGACGGCGAGCACGCCAACTTCACCCTCTCCATCGAAGCGGCCCGGGGCATCGACACGGGAATCTCGGCGGCGGATCGCGCGCTCACGGTGCGGGTCGCCGTTGCGCCCCACGCCGTGGCATCGGACATCGTCCAGCCCGGCCACATCTTCCCCCTTGCCGCCACCCCCGGCGGCGTGCTCACCCGCGCCGGGCACACCGAGGCGGCGGTGGACTACGCGCGGCTGGCGGGGCTGACCCCGGCGGCGGTGCTCACGGATGTCCTCGGCGCCGACGGTGGCCTGGCCAGCCCCGGGGAGCTTGCGGCCTTTGCCCGGGAGCACGGCCTCAAGCTCGGTACCATCGCCGATCTGATTCACTACCGGCTGCTCCACGAGTGCACCATCGAGCGGGTGCGTGAGGGCGAGGTGGCCACGGCCCACGGCACGTTCCGGCTCACGGTCTACCGCGACAGCACCGACGGCGAGCTGCACCTCGCCCTGTCCCGCGGGCACATCACCCCCGACAGCCCGACGCTGGTGCGGGTGCACACGCGCTCCACGCTCCGCGATCTGCTCGGCAGCCACCTGCGCGAGGGTCGCTCCTGGGCGCTGCAGGAGGCGCTTGAGCACATCGGCGCAGCCGGCAAGGGCGTCCTCGTGCTGCTGGCCCGACCGGAGAGCGAAGAGCAGCTGCTGCACAGCATCGATCTGGCCCTCGGCGAGGATCGTCCCTCGCCGCCGGCGCCGACCGACAGCTACAACACCATCGGCCTCGGGTCGCAGATTCTCCGCGACCTCGGCGTCGGGCAGATCCATCTGCTCGGGGCGGCCATGAAGTACAATGCGATCTCCGGCTTCGGCCTGGAGGTACTGGATACCATTACCCCGCGCTGAGCGGCGCCGGCGGAGCAGCAAGGAGATAACCATGGATGCGATCAGGACCCTCGAGGGTGACTTCACCGGCAGCGACGGGCGCTATGCGCTGGTTGTGGGCCGCTGGAACAGCTTTGTGGTCGAGCACCTCGTCGCCGGCGCCGTGGACACGCTGCGTCGCCACGGTGTCAGCGACGAGCAGCTCACTATCGTCCGCGCCCCGGGGGCTTTTGAGATCCCGCTGGTATGCGAGAAGGTGGCTGCCGGCGGCAACTACGACGCCATCATCGCCCTCGGCGCCGTGATCCGTGGCGGCACCCCGCACTTCGAGCACGTGGCCGGCGAGTGCACCAAGGGCATCGCCCAGGTCAGCCTGGAGCACGGCCTGCCGATTGCCTTCGGCGTGCTCACCGTCGACAGCATCGAGCAGGCCATCGAGCGCTCTGGCACCAAGGCCGGCAACAAGGGCGCCGAAGCGGCGACCTCGGCGCTGGAGATGGTCAGCCTCTTGAAGCAGCTCTGAGCGTGGCCGGCCCCGGGCACAACCTCCTCGCCGCCCGCCGGCGCCGGGCGCGCCACTATGCCATGCAGGCGCTTTACCAGTGGTACATGGCCGGCGCGCAGCTGAATGTCATCGAGGCGGAGTTCCGCAGCGACTACGACTTCGACAAGGTCGACGGCGAGTACTTCAGTGCCGTCCTCCACGGCGTGGCCGCCGATGCGGACGGCCTCGACGAGGCCTTTACGCCGCTCCTCGACCGCGCCCTCCACGATCTCGACCCGATCGAGCACACGCTGCTGCGCATGGGCACCTGGGAGCTGCGCGAGCGCATCGACGTGCCCTACAAGGTGGTCATCAACGAGGCCGTTGCCCTGGCGAAGAAGTTCGGCGCCACCGACGGGCACAAGTACATCAACGGCGTGCTCGACAAGCTCGCGCGGGAACTGCGCAAGGTTGAGGTCGGGGCCGGCGCGCCCGCCGGCCGCAGCTGAGCCGGCAGCCGCTGAGCCGGTCGCGCCTGAGCCATGGCCAGCAACGAGTTCGCGCTTATCCGCCGCTTTTTCTGGTCCCTGGGTGCGACAGCGTCCTCCAGGGACGGGGGCACCCCCGGAGGAGCGACGGACCCGGAGCCGGGCGCCATCCGCCTCGGCATCGGCGACGATGCCGCGCTCCTTCAGCTGCCCCCCGGTGAAGTCCTTGTCACCTCCGTGGATACTCTTGTCGAGGGCGTGCACTACCCGGAAGACACCTTTCCTGAAGACATCGGCTACCGCGCCCTTGCGGTCGCCGCCTCGGACCTTGCCGCCATGGGGGCAAGTCCCCTGGCCTGCAGCCTGGCGCTGACGCTGCCGGCGGCTGACGAGCTGTGGCTGCAGGCCTTCAGCGAGGGTCTTGCCCAGGCCTGCGCCGCTTTCGGGCTGCCGCTGGCCGGCGGCGACACCACCCGCGGCCCGGCCACGGTGATCACCCTGCAGGTGTTCGGTGCCTGCCCCGAGGGGCAAGCCCTGCGCCGCGACGGCGCTCGCCCCGGGGATCAGGTCTGCGTCTCCGGCACCCTTGGCGATGCGGCTGCGGCGCTGGCGATGCTCCAGGATGCCTGGCAGCCGGCGGTCGCCGGGCGCGAGGAGGACGCGGCCGCCTGGCCG
>NZ_KN234817.1 GCF_000764025.1 Pseudohaliea rubra DSM 19751
CCTCGCGCACGAGCCTGCCGGCACGCTCCGGCGCGGCTGCCAGCGGCGCGAGCGGGGCGTCGTTCAGACGGCTGGCGTGGGCGTGGAGGGCGTGGCTAGCCCGTTCGCCCGGGGACAGGCTGTCTCGCGGCACGGCGTTATGCTCCAGAAAGTGTCCCGGCAGTATAGGGAGCCTGGCGACCCCGGTGCCACCTCGATCGGGTCTGCGCTCCGGCCGGACCGGGAGCCGGCTAGCTGTTGCGGTCCACGGAGCGGTGGGCGAGGGTCAGCAGCGCCTCCAGGGCGGCCCCGTCCTTGAGGCCGTCGAGGGCGGCGAGGGCGTGGTCGCGGTGCAGCTCGGCCCGGGCGCGGGTGTAGGCGAGGCTGCCGCAGTCGTTTACGGCGGCCACCACCGCGCCCAGGGCGCTGGCGTCGCGCCCCGCGATGGCATCCCGTACCACCCGGCGCTGGGCCTCATTGCCCGTGCGCAGCACGTGGATCAGCGGCAGCGTCGGCTTGCCCTCGCCCAGGTCGTCGCCGACATTCTTGCCCATGGTGGCGGCGTCGCCTTCGTAGTCGAGGAGGTCGTCCACCATCTGGAAGGCGATACCGAGGTTGAGGCCGAAGTCGTAGAGACGCTGCTGCAGGGCCCCATCGCCGTCGTGGAGCCGGGCGGCTCCGCGGCTGGCGGCAGCGAACAGCACTGCCGTTTTGCGGGTGATGACGTCCATATACTGCGCTTCGGTGGTGTCCGGGTTCCCGGCCAGGGCCAGTTGCAGGACTTCGCCGGCGGCGATGGCGTTGGTCGTGTCCGCCATCTGTGCCAGCAGCGGCATGTCGTCCAGGCTGACCATGAGCTGGAAGGCCCGGGTATAAAGGAAATCGCCCACGAGTACACTCGGGGCGTTGCCGAAGGCAGCGTTCGCCGTGGGGCGCCCGCGGCGCAGCTCCGAGAGATCGACGACATCATCATGGAGGAGCGTCGCCGTGTGGATGAACTCGATCACCGCGGCGAAACAGATGTGCCGGGGCGTGCAGGTACCAAGGGCGCTCGCCGTGAGCAGGGCCAGGACCGGGCGCAGGCGCTTGCCGCCGGCCTCGACAATGTAGTGGCCGATGTTCTCCACCATGTCGACATCGGACTCGAGCTGCTCGATGATCAGGGCGTTGACCTCGCGGAACTCGCGATCAACGACGGCGCGGATGTCGTGCATAGGAACGGGGCCTGAAAGTGCCCGCGCATGCTAGGTTGGACGCCGTGGGGTGTCAAGAGAGACGCTGCCGGGATGCTTGTGCCGGGCCGGCAAAACCCGTACAATCGCGCCCCCTTTGAGGCGTCGTGCCTCGGGATCCTGTTTCTGCCTCGCCCTGCCCACCGCGCCTGCGGTGTTTTCGACAAGACAGCGGGAAGGCTAACGTGACGGAGTGTGTTTATGTACGCAGTAATCGAGAGCGGTGGCAAGCAGCACCGCGTGGTTGAGGGCGAGTCCCTCAAGCTGGAAAAAATCGAAGCCGCCACCGGCGACACCATCGAGTTCGACAAGGTGCTCATGGTCGGCGGCGCTGACGGTGTGAAGATCGGCCGGCCCCTGGTCGACGGCGGCAAAGTGACCGCCGAGGTCGTCAGTCAGGGCCGCCACAAGAAGGTGCGCATCGTGAAGTTCAACCGGCGCAAGCATCATCGTAAAGAGACGGGCCACCGCCAGTGGTACACCGAAGTCAAGATTACCGGCATCACGGCATAACGCGGGAGCAAGCAGACTATGGCACACAAGAAAGCAGGCGGCAGTACCCGCAACGGGCGTGATTCCGAGAGCAAACGCCTCGGTGTGAAGCGCTTCGGCGGCCAGGTCGTCAAGGCGGGTAACATTCTGGTGCGGCAGCGCGGCACGCGTTTCCATGCCGGCGAGAATGTGCGCATCGGCAAGGACCACACGCTCTTCGCCACCGCGGAAGGCAAGGTCGAGTTCATCACCCGCGGGCCGAAGAGCCGCAAATTCGTCTGCGTCACCACGGCCTGAGGCGTCGCGCGCAGCGCGCCCGCGACGGGAGCCTCGTCAGCTGACGGGGCTTTTTTTTTGGTTCATCGAAGATTACGGGGGCGGATGCAGCATCCGCCCCGAGCCGCTGTTTGACGCCCGCAGGGTGATCTCCGGGCAGCTAGGGGCGCCACGCGCGTCGGGATAAACTGACACCATGAAATTCGTCGACGAAGCCACCATCAGGGTCAGCGCCGGCAAGGGCGGCAACGGCTGCCTGAGCTTCCGGCGCGAAAAATTCGTTGCCAAGGGCGGCCCGGACGGCGGCGACGGCGGCGACGGCGGCAGCGTGTACCTGCGCGCCGACCCGGCCCTCAACACCATGGTCGACTACCGCTACCAGCGGGCCTTCCGCGCCGCCAACGGCGAGCCCGGGCGCGGCCGCAACTGCACCGGTGCCAGCGGTGACGATCTCGTGCTGCCCGTCCCCGTGGGGACCACGGTCATCGACGTCGACAGCGACGAAGTACTCGGCGACCTGACCGAGGCCGGCGAGGAACTGCTCGTGGCCCAGGGCGGTTTCCACGGCCTCGGCAATACCCGCTACAAATCCTCCGTCAACCGCGCGCCGCGGCAGACCAGCCCCGGCTCGGAAGGCGAAGAGCGGCAGCTGCGCCTTGAGCTCAAGGTCCTGGCAGACGTGGGGCTCCTGGGTCTGCCCAATGCCGGCAAATCCACCTTCGTGCGCGCCGTATCCGCGGCGCGGCCGCGGGTGGCGGACTATCCCTTCACCACCCTCGTGCCCAGCCTCGGGGTCGTCCGCGTCGATCCGCTGCGCAGCTTCGTGGTCGCGGACATTCCCGGCCTTATCGCCGGCGCGGCGGAGGGGGCGGGCCTCGGCGTGCGCTTCCTGCGCCACCTGACCCGCACGCGTATCCTTCTGCACCTCGTCGACGTTGCGCCGCCGGACGGCAGCGACCCCGTGGCCGCCGTGCGCACCATCGCCGAAGAAATCGAGAACTTCAGCCCGGCCCTCGCGGCGCGGCCGCGCTGGCTGGTGCTGAACAAGCTCGACCTCCTCGACGAAGCCGCCGGTGAGGCGCTGGCCGCGCGGCTGCGCGAGGAACTGGCCTGGGAGGGGCCGCTCTACCGGATCGCGGCGGCGAGCGGCAGCGGCACCGAGCGCCTCTGCCAGGACCTCATGACGGCCCTCGAGGCGCGCCGCGAGGCTGAAGCGGCGGACCCGGCCCTCGCCGAGGCCGAAGCAGACGCCCAGAGCAGGCTGCAGCGGGAGGCGCGGGAGCGCATCGACGCCCTGCGGGCGCGACGCGGCCGGGCCCGGCAAGACGACGGTGGTGATGGCAGTGGCGATGACAGTGACTACGACGTCGAGGTTGAGTACGTCCCGTGACTGAGTCCCGCATGGAGCTGGCCAGCGCCCGGCGCTGGGTCGTCAAGGTCGGGTCCGCGCTGCTCACGGCGAACGGCCGTGGTCTCGACCC
>NZ_KN234818.1 GCF_000764025.1 Pseudohaliea rubra DSM 19751
CGCCAGGGCTCGCGCAGATGCCGCGCCACCAGCGCCCCCAGCCCCCGGTGCGGCCCCGCCTGGTTGCTCTCTACCTGCCTGGAGTTCCCCGTCATGACTGCTACGCTGCCCTCACCCCGCCGCGCTTGTTCTGCCGCCCCTGCGCTCGCCCCGCCTCTGCCCGGTCACGGCCCTGCCGTTGCCGCTGCTCCGCGGCCCTGCGATCATAAGCGCTGGCACCCAAGCCCCCCAAGGCAAGGCCCCCAAGCCATGCACGAGGATCTGCGCCCCTACTGGCTGAAAAAACTCTACCTGCGTGCGCGCGACGCGTACACGGACTATTTCCTGCGCCCGCGCTGCGCGCACTTCGGCCCGCACGCCAATCTCATGAAACCCTGGTACGTGCACATTTCCGGCAACAATATCGTGATCGGCCGCAGTTTCACCGCCATCGGCGAACCGGGCGCCCGCGTGGAGATCGGCGTCTGGGGCCGCGAGCAGGGCGCGGGCCGCATCGAGATCGGCGACTGTGTTCTCATGAGCCCGGGCAGCCGCCTCTCGGCCTCGGACGAGATCATTATCGGCGACGGTACGATGCTTGCCAACGGCGCCTACGTTACAGACTCGGACTGGCACACGCTTTACGACCGCACGGCCCGCGACGAGCGCATCACCCCGGTTCGCATCGGCCGCAACTGCTGGCTTGGTGACCACGCGACGGTCTTGAAGGGCGTCACGATCGGCGATAATTCGGTGGTTGCTGCCCGCGCTGTGGTCACCAAGGACATTCCCCCTAACGTGGTCGTCGCCGGCAACCCCGCCCGGGTGGTCCGCGAGCTCGACGCGGAGCGCCCGATGACCACCCGTCTCGATTATTTTGCCGACCCCGAGGGTATGGAGCGCTTCTTCGATGCGGTGGACCGGGAGGTGCTCTCTGGTAACTCGTTCTGGCGGTGGTTCTTGTCGGTGGTTTATCCGCGGTCTTTGACCAGGCGCTGAGGGTACTCCGTCGTGGACGCCGGGGGTGCTTCGTAGTTCGGCGCCGGGGCCTGGGATTTACTGTACCGGGACCGCAAAAGCGCCATCCATGGCAGCTCGGCAGCGGACATCCCTGTCCGCTGACGTCCCGGGACAGTAAATCCCAGCCCCCGCCGCCTGACGTTGGTGCCGGCTTTCGACTCTTTAGGCACTCCGTAGTTCGGCGCCGGGGCCCGGGATTTACTGTACCGGGACCGCAAAAAGCGCCATCCATGGCAGCTCGACAGCGGACATCCATGTCCGCTGACGCCCCGGGACAGTAAATCCCGGCCCCCGTCGCCTGACGTGTGTGCGAGGTTTCAACGCAGTGGCTAATTCGGCGCTGGTCGTGTGGCTACACGGCAGGTGCTGGAGGGTGCGGCATACCCTGCCGGGGCGTCGAAGGCCATGGATGGCCTTCGTCGAGCTGCCATGGATGGCGCTTTTGCGGTCCCGGCAGGGTATGCCTCACCCTCCGGCGCCGGGCTACAACGTACTAACCTACCGAGCACCAACCCACGAGCACCAACCCACGAGCACCAACCCACGAGCACCAACCCACGAGAACTATCCCGACACAGCACCACGCACAGCAATCAGAGCAACCGCAACGGCGCCTCATCCATCGCCGCCAGCTGCTCGCGAAGCTCGAGCACGTGGTCGGCCCAGTAGCGGTCCGTGTTGAACCAGGGGAAGCTGTGGGGAAAGGCGGGATCGTCCCAGCGGCGGGCGAGCCAGGCCGCATAGCGGATGAGGCGGAGCGTGCGCAGGGTCTCGATCCAGCGCAGCTGGCGGGGTTCGAAGGTCATGAATTCCTCATAGCCGGCAATCAGCTCCGAGAGCTGGCCCTCGCGGTGCAGGCGCTCCCCGGAGAGGAACATCCACAGGTCCTGGATCGCCGGGCCCATCATGCAGTCATCCAGATCTACAAAGTGCGCGTTGCCGTCGCGCCAGAGAATATTGCCGCCGTGACAGTCCCCGTGCAGGCGCTGAAAGTCCGCCGGGACAAGCTCTGCCCAGCGCGGCGCGACCCGTTCCGCAAGGTCCGCGGTAAGCGTCTCGTAGGCGGGACGCAGATCCCGGGGGATAAACTTTTCCAGAAGGAAGGCGCGATTGTCGTCCAGCATCTCCCGCGGGTCCATGGCCGGGCGGTGAACGAAAGGCTTCGCGGCGCCCACGCGGTGAATACGGCCCAGCGTGCGGCCGAGGACCAGCAGCGCCTCCGGGTCATCCAGCTCCGGCGGGTAACCGCCGCGACGGGCAAAAAGCGCGACGCGGAAGCCCGCATGCTCAAACAGCGTGCTGCCGTCCGCCGCGGCCAGCGGTGCGACCACGGGAATTTCCGCGGCGGCGAGCTCCGCGGCGAAGGCGTGCTCCTCGAGGATCTGGGCATCCGTCCAGCGGCCGGGGCGATAGAACTTGGCGATGAGGGGCACGTCGTCCTCGATGCCGACCTGGTAGACGCGGTTCTCGTAGCTGTTGAGGGCGAGGAGCCGGGCGTCGCTCAGGAAGCCGGCGGACTCTACGGCGTCGATGATCGTGTCCGGGCCGAGGGTGTCGTAGGGATGGTTGCTCACAGGTTATCTCCGGCCAGGGCCGTGCTCTTGATCTGGGCGTAGAGGTGGTCCCCGGGGCTGAGGGCCAGCGTGTCGGCGGATTTGCGGGTGATGCGGGCCAGCAAGTGCTGGCCGTCGATGGCCAGCTGCAGCAGGCAGTGGCTGTCGCCGGTTGGGCGCAGGTCCTCCAGCGTGACGGGCAGCAGATTGAGAATGCTCGAGTCCCTCGGCCGGGTGCGGCAGACCGAGACGTCCCGGGCGGGGATGCGCAGGCGCCGGCGCTGTCCCGGGGCGCCGCCGGGGGCGGTGACCCAGAGCGGTTCCCCGGCGAGGGCGAGCCGGGTCAGGCCGTAGTCCGGCTCCGCGCCGGTCACGGTAACCTCGATGATCGCGGCGGCATCGGGCTCGTCCGCGAGCGGCGAGTCGAGGCGGCCGGCCAGCTCAAGGAGCGGGCCGCGGGCGACCAGGGCGCCGTTACCCAGGACCAGGAGCTCCTCGGCGAGGCCGGTGATTTCCTCGATGCTGTGGCTGACGTAGAGCAGCGGTATGGCCAGCGCCCGGAGCGCTTCCTGCAGAGCCGCGAGGCACTCGCGCCGGGCTTCGCCGTCGAGGTTGGCCAGGGGCTCGTCCAGCAGCAGCAGTCGGGGGTTGGCGAGGAGGGCGCGGGCGATGGCCACGCGCTGCTTCTGCCCGGCCGACAGCGTGTCCGGCCGGCGCGGCAGCAGCGCCTCGATGCCCAGGGCAGCGCTCACCGCCGCCGGCTCCGGGCCGCC
>NZ_KN234819.1 GCF_000764025.1 Pseudohaliea rubra DSM 19751
GCGCACGGCTGGCGGCGGCGTCGGGCAGGCTGTCGGGGGTGGGGGCCGGTTGCATGGCGCCAGTCTAGGGGAGTGCCCGGGGCGGCGCCAGCGGGCCGGGCTGGCGTTCAGCGGGCCGGGCGTCAGCGGGAGAGGAAGTCCCGGATCCGCTCCCGGTAGCTGCGGCTGACCTTGAGCTGCGCGCCGCCCTCGAGGTTCAGGAGGAACTCGCCGTTGTCGAGGGTCTGCGCACCGGTGATGCAGCCGGTGTTGACCAGCGTGGAGCGGTGCACCCGCAGGAACACGGCGGGGTTCAGCATGGCCTCAAGCTGCTTCATGGTGATGCGCATGATGTGCGTCTCGCCACCGGCATGGATGCACATATAGTCGCCGGCGGCTAGTCGCCGGCGGCATCGACCCAGCGGATATCGGTGACGCGGATGAAACGGATGTCGTTGCCGTCCTTGATCGTGATCTTCTCGGGCCAGCTTTCCGGGCCGCCGCCCTCGAGCATGCCCTCCACGCCGCTTGCGCTCTCGCCGGTAATGCTCATCACCAGCTTCACGAGCTTTTCCTTGCTCTCACTGCTTTCCTGCTGATCGCGGTGCGCCAGGGCTCGCTCCACGGCCTCGTGCAGCCGGTCGTCGTCGATGGGCTTGAGCACGTAATCGACGGCGTGCACGCGGAAGGCTTCCACGGCGTACTCGTCGTAGGCGGTGACGAAAACCACCATGGGCATGGCGTCGCCCTGGAGCTCGTTCACGACCTGGAAGCCGTCCATGCCGGGCATCTGGATATCGAGGAAGACGAGATCCGGCGCGTGCTGCGCGATGGCCGCGAGTGCTTCCTGGCCGTTGGCGCACTCGGCCACCACGTCCACCTGCGGCAGCTCTCGCAGGCGCACGGCGAGGCCGCGACGGGCGAGGTTCTCATCGTCGACGATGATGGCGCTGAGCGTGTTCATGGCTTCCGATCCCCCGGGATCCTGCGCTCGACGGGCAGGGTGATGGTAATGGTGAGTCCGTGCGGTTCCGTCGCCGACAGCCGGAAGGACTGGCGGTCGCCGTAGAGCTGCTTCAGGCGTTCGCGGATGTTGACCAGGCCGACGCCGCCGCCCTTGGGCATCCGGCCGTTGCGCAGGTCCAGCCCCGGGCCGTCGTCCGCGACCTGCAGCTGTAGCTGGCCATCGACGATGCTGGCCGACACACCGATGCTGCCCCCACCCACGGACTGGGCGATGGCGTACTTGATGGAGTTCTCGACGATCGGCTGCAGCAGCAGGCTCGGGATGAGCGCATTGGCGGCGCCCTGGTCGATGTGGAAGTGCAGCGTCAGCCGGTCGCCGAAGCGGACCTGCTCGATGTCGAGGTAGAGCTTCAGCGCGTCGACTTCCTCGGCGACGGTGACCCGCTGCATCGGGTCGTTGTCCAGCGAGTAGCGCAGAAAGCGCGACAGGCGCATGACCATGTCGTTGGCGAGCTTCGTGTCCCGATCGAGGATGAGCGTCGAGATGGCGTTCAGCGTGTTGAAGAGGAAGTGCGGGTTGAGCTGGTAGCGCAGCATCTTGAGCTGTGCGTCCTGGGCCATGCTCATTGCCTTGAGGCTGCGCTGTTTCTCCTCCTGGGCGAGGAGGTAGTACTTGATGCCGAAGTAGAGCGCACTCCATACGAGCATGACCCAGAAGGCCGAGATCGAGCCACTGAAATAGGAGAGGAATTCGCTCTTCCCGGTATCCTGCGCGGCGTGCTCCTCCGGGAAGGCGCTGGCGAAAATGGTTGCCCGGCAGGCCATCCATCCCGCGCCGGCGCACCAGGAGCCGGCGAGGATGGCAAAGACGCGGCGGCCGAGGGAGGCCTCCCAGGTGCGCTGGTAGAGCCAGCGCAGGCCGAGGGTGATCGCGAGGCCGATGGCGGAAACGACCGGCAGGTACCAGGTGTAGTTCTCCGGCGGCTCGCCCCAGACCAGGACACCGAGGTAGAAGGACATCGCCCAGCCGCTCCAGCCGATGAACTGGAGCACCCAGAAGAGGCGGCGCTTGTCCTGCAGGAGGTCGTCGAGGGTCATGCTGCCATTATAGGGCCCTGCCCCCTCGCGCGTGGCGCTTTCACGGCGGTTTCATCGCAGTAGCCGGGCTGTTCGACGCAAAAGCACCTCTCAGAGCACCTCTCAGGGCGCCCCGGTGCCGCCCTCCGCAAGCGCCTTCAGCGCCTCGCCGCTGAGCCGGTAAACGGTCCATTCGTCCAGGGGGAGGGCCCCCGCGGCGCGGTAGAACTCGATGGCCGGCTCATTCCAGTCGAGGACCATCCATTCGAAGCGCCCGCAGCCCTCGGCCACGGCAATGCCGGCCAGGTGCCGGAGCAGGGCCAGGCCGACGCCCCGGCCGCGCAGCGCCGGGTCCACGAAGAGGTCCTCGAGATAGAGGCCGTGCCGGCCGAGCCAGGTGGAGTAGTTGTAGAAATAGACCGCGAAGCCGGCCGGCGCGCCATCGAGTTCGGCCATGATGCCGAAGACCTTCGGCGCGTCGGCGAACAGGGTGCGCTCGAGGTGCGCCTCGGTGGCCTCGACGGCATCGGGCTCGCGCTCGTACTCGGCGAGGCCCTGGATGAAAGCGAGGATCTGTGCGCAGTCCGCCGGCTCTGCCGGCCTGAGTGTCAGCTGTGCCATGGTGATGCCCTCCCTGGCATGGGTCCGAAGTGCGGGCTGGCGGCCTAGTCCCGGTCCCAGTAGCGCGTCATCTCCAGGTAGAGGAAGGACGCGGTCCAGGTGATGAGCACGAGGCCGACCAGCGACTCGAGGCCGGTGGCGTAGCGGATATCGCCCTGCGGCTCGATATCCCCGATCCCCAGGGTCGAGTAGGTGGTGAACGAATAGTACACGGCATCGAGGAGCGTACCGGAGAAGTTGCCGACCAGCTCGCCCCAGTGGTTGCTGCGGTGCATGTACAGGTAGAGAAGCCCGAAGATCCACACCTCGATGGCATGCGCGATCAGCGCGGCCAGCACGCCGAACACGATGCGGAAGCGGTGGCGCACCTTCAGCCGCGGCATGATGACCGTAAAGCGGTAGAGAACTTCGTAGTGGATCACCACCACGAGGGCGATCACGCCGCTGAGCAGGAAGAAGACTTTCAGCATGTCGGCTGCCCGGGGACTGAAGGGCCCAGTTTACGCGGGCTGCTGGCGGCGTAAACCCGGCGCCCGCCACAGGGCGGGTGCGGCCCGCACCCGGTCAGAGGGCCTGCAGG
>NZ_KN234820.1 GCF_000764025.1 Pseudohaliea rubra DSM 19751
GCCGCCCGCCTGGCCGTCTGTGCCCATGCGGCGGCCGCCGATCTCGCGGCCGCCGACGGCCAGCGCGGGCTGCTGCCCTCAGACCTGTTCGCGCCGCTGCGGCGGCTGCTGGGCTGATGCGCACGCTGACGGTCACGCTCGCCGATGAGGCGGCAACCCTTGCCCTCGGGGCAGGGCTGGCACAGGCGCTGGTGCCGGGGCTGTTGCTTACGCTCAGCGGCGAGTTGGGTGCGGGCAAGACCACCCTGTGCCGGGGCATCGTCCAGGGCCTTGGCCACCGCGGGGCGGTAAAGAGTCCGACCTATACGCTGGTGGAGCCCTATGAGCATACGCGGGTGCCCGTTTACCACTTTGATCTCTATCGCCTGGGTGACCCCGAGGAGCTTGAGCTGCTGGGCTTTCGCGATTACCTCGGCGGCGACGGCGTCTGCCTGGTGGAGTGGCCGGAGCGGGGCCGGGGCTTTTTGCCCGCCGCTGACTTAGCGATTACCATGAGCGCGCAGGGCGATGGCCGCAGGGTCACGCTGGAGGCGGCAACCCCGATAGCAGGAGATGTGCTTGCAGCACTCGATCACGGCTGAGCACGGTCGGCGCCCGGGCCGCCGCGGCGCCCGCTGCCTTGTGGTCCTTGGGGCGCTCGCCGCGCTCCTCGCTACGGCCGCCGCTGGCGCCGCCACGGTCACGGATGTGCGTCTGTGGCGCGCCCCGGACCACACCCGCATCGTGCTCGACCTCGACGCCCCCGCCGAGCATCGGGTTATTGTGCTCGACAGCCCGCGCCGGGTGGTGCTGGACGTGTCCGGTGTGGTGCTGCGTAGCACCGTCGAGGCGCTACCCCTTGAGGGAACACCGATTACCCGGGTGCGCGCCGGCGTGCGCGAAGGCAGCGATCTGCGCCTGGTGTTCGACATGAAAGCGACGGTCACGCCGCGCAGCTTCGCGCTGCGCGCCAACGCCCAGGCCGCGGACCGCGTTGTCCTTGACCTCTACGACGAGGCGCCGCCTTCGGACGCGCCGCGCAAGGTCGCCCGCTCCGACGGCCGGCGGGACGTGGTGGTGGCTATCGACGCCGGTCACGGCGGGGAAGACCCGGGTGCCCTGGGCCCGGGCCGCCTGCGCGAGAAGGATGTGGTGCTCGCCATCGCGCAGGAGCTGCACGCGCATTTCGAGCGCGAGCCCGGCTTCAGGCCGACCCTGATTCGCAGCGGCGACTACTACGTGAGCCTTCGCGGCCGCCGGGATCTTGCCCGCAAGCGCCAGGCCGACCTCTTTGTATCCATCCACGCCGATGCCTTTACCCGCAAGGAAGCCAACGGTGCCTCCGTCTATGCACTTTCTACCCGCGGCGCCACCAGTACCACGGCCCGCTACCTGGCCGAGAGCGAAAACGCCGCCGACCTTATCGGCGGCGTGCGCCTTGCCGACAAGGACGAAATGCTCGCCGGGGTGCTCGCAGACCTGTCCATGACCTCTACGCTCGATGCCAGCCTGAACATGGGCACGACGGTGCTCGGCGAGATGGATACGGTGGCCCGGCTGCACAAACGCCAGGTGGAGCAGGCGGCCTTCGCGGTGCTCAAGTCCCCGGACATCCCGTCGATCCTGGTGGAGACGGGCTTTATCTCGAATCCGGCGGAGGCGCGCAAGCTGTCCACAGCGAGCTACCGCCGGCAGATGGCGGCGGCGATCTTCCGCGGCCTGCGCGGCTGGTGGCGTGACCACCCGCCGCCGGGCACCCTGCTGGCCTGGGAGAAGGAAAACGGGCTGGGTCGCCAGTACACCATCGCCCGCGGCGATACGCTCTCGGGCATCGCCCACCGCTTCAACGTCTCCGTGAATGAATTGAAGAGCTACAACAGCCTGCGCGGGGACCGCATCATGGTCGGCAAGACCCTGAAGATTCCGGCAAGCTGATGGCCGCAAGGAAAGTCCCGGTGATGGCGGTGCCTGTGATGGCCGCAGCGATGGTCGAGGGAGGGCACGCCCCGTGGGTCTGATCCACCGCCTGTCGCCGCGGCTGGCCAACCAGATCGCCGCCGGGGAGGTTGTCGAGCGCCCGGCCTCGGTGGTCAAGGAACTGCTAGAGAACGCTCTCGATGCCGGTGCCGACCGGCTCGACATCGAGGTGGAGGGCGCCGGCACGCGGCTTATCCGCATCCGCGACAACGGCTGCGGTATCGGTGCCGAGGACCTGCCCCTGGCCCTGGCCCGGCACGCGACCAGCAAGATCGACAGCCTCGATGACCTCGAAGCCGTGCGCACCCTGGGCTTTCGCGGCGAGGCCCTGGCCAGCATCGGCTCCGTGTCCCGGCTCAGTATCACCAGCAACGACAGCGACGCGGGCCCCGGGCACCGGGCGGCCAGCGAGGGCCGGGACCAGGCCGTGACCGTGGCCCCGGCGCCGCACCCCCGGGGGACCACCGTCGAGGTGCGCGACCTGTTTTTTAACACGCCGGCCCGGCGCAAGTTCCTGCGCACGGAGAAAACCGAGTTCGGGCACCTCGAGGAGGTGGTCAAGCGCCTGGCCCTGGCCCGCTTCGACGTTGCCTTTGACCTGCGGCACAACGGCCGCTCCGTGCAACGGCTGCGGCCCGCAGACACGGAGGCGGAGCAGCGCCGGCGGGTGGCGGCGGTCTGCGGGCCGGCTTTTCTGGAGCAGTCCGTGCCCCTGGAGCGGGAAGCCCCGGGGCTGCGCCTGGGCGGCTGGATCGGTCTGCCCACATTTTCACGCAGCCAGGCGGACCTGCAGTACTTTTTTGTCAATGGCCGCATCGTCCGCGACAAGGTCGTGGCCCATGCGGTGCGCCAGGCCTACCGCGACGTGCTCTACCACGGCCGCCACCCGGCCTACCTGCTTTATCTGGCGGTGGATCCGGCGCAGGTGGATGTGAACGTGCACCCCACCAAGCACGAGGTCCGCTTCCGCGACTCGCGCTCGGTGCACAATCTCATCTACGGCACCCTGCACCGGGCCCTTGCGGAGCTGCGCCCCGGGGACGGCACGGCCGCCGCGCCGGCCCCGGCGGGCGTGGATAGCGGTCCGGCGCCGGCCCAGGG
>NZ_KN234821.1 GCF_000764025.1 Pseudohaliea rubra DSM 19751
GTGCTGCGGGCCTTCGGCCTGCGTCGCGGCGGCGGTGCCGCACCCCTCGCAGCAGCACGCGCCCTTGTGCGCGGGGCTCCCCGGGCTCGATCGGGCCCGAGGGTCGCCGCTCTCCGCCCGCTGTTTCCCTAGGCCCGCCCGTGGGCGAGGCAGTCGAGGTAAAGGGCCCGCACGGCCCCGGCCGTGACAGTCCGGGCGACCCGGCACGGCGGCCGATCGCGCCAGGCGTCCGACAGATAACGCTGCGGGTGCTCGCCGAGGATGCTCTGGCCCAGGGCCACGCCTTCCGTGACCACCCGCACGGGCCCCTCGGCGGTCTCGTAGAGCGCCGGGTCAAGCAGGCAGGCGACGGCGGAGGAATCGTGAATCGGGCACTGGCGCCCTTTGCCCAGGCCCTCGTAGAAGTCGAAGTAGAAGCGGGTGATGGCGTGGATAAAGGCGCCGGCGTCCCCTGCGCGCGCCACCAGGGCGTCGATGAAGGCCTCGTCCATGACCGTTTCCTCAGTCACGTCCAGGCCCACCACGGTGGTGGCAATGCCGGCGCCGAGGACCCGGTCCGCGGCCAGCGGGTCGCCGCCGAAGTTCGCCTCGGTCACCGGCGAGACATTGCCCCGGTGTCCGTGAAAACCGAACACGCCGCCCATGACCACCAGCTCCTTGAGCAGGCCGGGCAGCGCCGGCTCCAGGGCCAGCGCGGCCGCGAGGTTGGTGAGCCGTCCCACGGCCACCAGGGAAAGCTCCCCGGGCTGCTGCCGCGCCAGCGCGACGATGGCTTCGGCCGCAGGCAGCGCCTCGGCCCGTCGCGCCGGCGCGGGGAGGGGGATGTCGCCGAGGCCGTTGGCGCCGTGCACGAAGTCCGGGTAGCCCTCGCCGAGGGCATCCCCCAGGGGGCCGGTGGCACCGCGGAAGACCGGCGCGTCGATGCCGAAGCGCTCGGCCACCACCAGCGCATTGCGGGTGACGTTGTCGAGGCTGGCGTTGCCGGCGACGGTGGTGATCGCCGCCAGCTCCGCCCCGGGCGCAAAGTGGAGAAAAAGCAGGGCCATGGCATCGTCGATGCCGATGTCCGTGTCGAAGATGACCCGTTTCACGGGCTTACTTCAGCTTGCGGTACTTGACCCGGTGCGGTTGCTCCGCCGCCGCCCCGAGGCGGGCCTTGCGGTCTTCCTCGTACTCGGTGAAGTTGCCTTCGTGGAAGACCACGCTGCCATCGTCCTCGTAGGCGAGGATGTGCGTGGCGACGCGATCGAGGAACCAGCGGTCGTGGGAGATCACCAGCGCCGCCCCGGGGAAGGCCAGCAGCGCCTCTTCCAGCGCCCGCAGGGTCTCCACGTCGAGATCGTTGGTGGGCTCGTCGAGGAGCAGCACGTTGGCGCCCTGCTTCAGCAGCTTGGCCAGGTGCAGGCGGTTGCGCTCACCGCCGGAGAGGTCCTTGACGAACTTCTGCTGGTCGGAGCCCTTGAAGTTGAAGCGGCCGACGTAGGAGCGCGAGTTCACCTCGTAGCTGCCGATGCGGATAATGTCCTGGCTGTTGGAGATCTCCTCCCAGACCGTCTTGTTGCCTTCGAGATCATCCCGGGACTGGTCCACGTAGGCCAGCTCCACGGTTTCGCCGAGCTCGACGGTGCCGCCGTCCGGCTGCTCGGCCCCGGTGAGGATGCGGAACAGCGTCGACTTGCCCATGCCGTTGGCGCCGATGATGCCGACGATGCTGCCCTTGGGCACGGAGAAGGTCACGTCGTCGAAGAGCAGCCGGTCGCCGAAGCCCTTCTTCAGGTTTTTCACCTCTATGACCTTGTCCCCCAGGCGCGGGCCCGGCGGGATGTAGATCTCATTGGTCTCGTTGCGGCTCTGGAATTCCTGGCTCTGCAGCTCCTCGAAGCGCGCCAGGCGGGCCTTGTTCTTGGCCTGGCGTCCCTTCGGGTTCGAGCGCACCCACTCCAGCTCGGCCTTGATCGCCTTCTGGTGTGACTGCTCCTGGCGCTGCTCCTGGGCCAGGCGCTGTTCTTTGGTCTCGAGCCAGGCCGAGTAGTTGCCTTCGTAGGGAATGCCGCGGCCGCGGTCCAGCTCGAGGATCCAGCCGGCGGCGTTGTCGAGGAAGTAGCGGTCGTGGGTGATGGCCACCACGGTGCCGGGGAAGTCGTGCAGAAAGCGCTCGAGCCAGCCGACGCTTTCGGCGTCGAGGTGGTTGGTGGGCTCGTCGAGGAGCAGCATGTCGGGCCCGGAGAGCAGCAGCCGGCACAGCGCCACCCGACGCCGCTCACCGCCGGAGAGGGTCTCCACGTCCGCGTCCCAGGGCGGCAGGCGCAGGGCGTCGGCGGCGATCTCGAGTTTGGTGTCGAGGTTGTGCGCGTCGGTGGCCTGGATAATATCCTCGAGGCGGGCCTGCTCTTTGGCCAGCGCGTCGAAGTCGGCGTCGGGCTCGGCGTAGGCCGCATAGACTTTCTCGAGGTCCGCCAGCGCATCGATCGCGTCCTGCAGGCCTTCTTCGACGTTGCCACGCACGTCTTTGTCGGGGTTGAGCTGCGGTTCCTGGGGCAGGTAACCGATCTTGATCCCGGGCTGCGGCCGCGCCTCGCCGAGGATGTCGGTGTCGATGCCGGCCATGATTTTCAGCAGCGTCGACTTGCCGGCGCCATTCAGGCCGAGGACGCCGATCTTGGCGCCGGGGAAAAAGGACAGGGAGATATCCTTGAGGATCTCTTTTTTGGGCGGCACGACCTTGCCGACCCGGTTCATGCTGTAGACGTATTGCGCCATGTGGGGGCTCGCAGTGCGTTGGAAACTGGGGCGCGGAGTTTAGCAAATGCCCGCGGTGCTGGCATTTTGTGGTTGCGGCGGTTGCGGCGGTTGCGGCGGTTGCGGGCTGGTCGGCGTGCCACTAAGACCGGGGGCGGCGGGGGCGGGGTCGCGGGGCGGCCGCAGGGGCGAGCCGC
>NZ_KN234822.1:0-2081 GCF_000764025.1 Pseudohaliea rubra DSM 19751
ACCAAAATTCGCTGCGCGAATTTTCGGGACTCGAACAGTGCTCGCCGAAACCCCGACCCGCGGCTCGCCCCAAAGCGCGGCCTGAATGCCCCGCGACCCCGCCCCCGCCGCCCCCTGCCGTACTGCCAGTGTCCGGCGCCGGTCGTCACCACGACGTCAGGCCTCGGGTGCGGGCAGCCCCTCGGCAACCATCAGGCCACGCTTTGCCTCTCGCCCCGCGCCGAGGCTTCATGCATGGACGCGTTCGGATCTGCCCGGGCGGTTTCTGGAAAGGCTGCCGTGCCGTTTCGCAATGACGTCAGGCCTCGGGTGCGGGCAGCCCCTCGGCAACCATCAGGCCACGCTTTGCCTCCCGCCCCGCGCCGAGGCTTCATGCATGGACGCGTTCGGATCTGCCCGAGCGTTTTCTGGAAAGGCTGCCGTGCCGTTTCGCAATGACGTTAGGAAGCAGGCCCGGCCCACCCGTCGGCAACAGCCAGGCCACGCTTTGCCCCTCGCCCCGCGACGGGGCTTTCCGCGAGGACTGTCCGAGTCCCGAAAATTCGCTTCAGCGAATTTTGGTCGAGTTCCGCAGCGGCCGGCGCGGGGCGCGGGGCAGTGGCCGTTGCCGACGGGTGGGCCGGGCCTGCTTCCGGCTACTGGCTCCCCCGCACTATCCGAAGCGTCACCCAGCCCCCACCCCGGTAAACTGTCCACTTACCCGCCGCCCCTGTTTCCGCTAGAATTGCGGGCCTCCGAACAGATACAAGTGCCCGCAAGGCAAGGATTTTTTCCATGTTTGACCAGCGCATGAGCATCCAGGGGTTCGATGACGACGTCTTCGTCGCCATCCAGGCCGAAGAGCGGCGGCAGGAAGAGCACATCGAGCTCATCGCCTCCGAGAACTACGCAAGCCCCCGGGTGATGCAGGCGCAGGGCTCCGTGCTGACCAATAAATATGCCGAGGGCTACCCCGGCAAGCGCTACTACGGCGGTTGCGAGTACGTCGACGTGGTCGAAGAGCTGGCCGCCGAGCGTGCCAAAGCGCTCTTTGGTGCCGCCTACGCCAACGTACAGCCGCACTCCGGCTCCCAGGCCAATGCGGCCGTGTTTCAGGCCCTGCTCAAGCCCGGCGACACCATCCTTGGGATGAGCCTCGCCGATGGCGGCCACCTCACCCATGGTGCCAAGCCCAACTTCAGCGGCAAGACCTACAACGCCGTGCAGTACGGCCTCGACAACGCCACCAGCGAAGTCGACTACGCGCAGGTCGAGGCGCTGGCCAAAGAGCACAAGCCGAAGCTGATCATCGCCGGCTTCTCCGCCTACAGCCGGGTCATGGACTGGGCGCGCTTCCGCGCCATCGCCGATGAAGTGGGCGCCTACCTTCTGGTAGACATGGCGCACATCGCCGGCCTCGTCGCCGCAGGTGTTTACCCGAGCCCGGTGCCGCACGCCGATGTGGTCACCTCCACCACCCACAAGACCCTGCGCGGCCCCCGCGGCGGCATCATCCTGGCCCGGGCCAACGAGGAGCTGGAGAAGAAGTTCAATTCCGCCGTGTTCCCCGGCGGCCAGGGCGGCCCGCTCATGCATGTGATCGCCGCCAAGGCCGTGGCCTTCCTCGAGGCGCAGTCCGACGAGTTTGTCAGCTACCAGCAGCAGGTGGTGACCAACGCCCGGGCCATGGCCGCCACCTTCCTCGAGCGCGGCATCAACATCGTCTCCGGCGGCACCGACAACCACCTGATGCTCGTCGATCTGATCGGCAAGCCCTACACCGGCAAAGACGCCGACGAAGCCCTGGGCGCCGCCAACATCACCGTGAACAAGAACGCCGTGCCCAACGACCCGCGCTCGCCCTTCGTGACCTCCGGGCTGCGGGTGGGTACACCGGCGATCACCACCCGCGGCTTCGGCGAGCAGGAAACCGTGGACCTCACGCACTGGATGTGCGACGTGCTCGAGGCGCTGGAAAAAGGCGACCCGGCCGCGACCATCGCCGAGGTGAAACAGAAAGTGCTGGCGGTCTGCGGCCGTTTCCCGGTCTACGGCGAGCGCAGCTCCGCCGGGGCCGCGGCCGCCTAGGGCGGCCGGGGAGC
>NZ_KN234822.1:2255-2874 GCF_000764025.1 Pseudohaliea rubra DSM 19751
CGGGGAGCGCGGGCCGTGCACTGTCCCTTCTGCGCTGCGGAAGACACCAAGGTCATCGACTCGCGGCTCGTCGCCGAGGGTGGCCAGGTGCGCCGCCGCCGGGAGTGCCTGTCCTGTCACGAGCGCTTCACCACCTACGAGGCGGCGGAGCTGGTCATGCCGCGGATCATCAAGCAGAACGGCAACCGTGAGCCCTTCGACGAGGACAAGCTGCGCGCCGGCCTGCAGCGGGCGCTGGAGAAGCGCCCGGTCTCCGTAGAGGCCGTGGAGGCCGTGCTCACCAACCTGAAGGCCGCGCTGCGCGCCACCGGCGAACGCGAGGTGGACTCCCGGGATCTCGGTGAGCTGGTCATGGACGAGCTGAAGCAACTCGACCAGGTGGCCTACGTTCGTTTTGCCTCTGTGTACCGCAGCTTCCAGGACATCGCCGAGTTCCGCGATGCCATCGAGCGCCTGGAGGCAGAGCCGCGCCAGCCGGCCAAGGGCGCCTGAGGCGCCGCGGGCTGCTGTGAGCGCCAGCACCGGCAAAAGCGCGGAAGCCCGGCCGTCATGGCGCGCCGACGGGCGCCCCGGGCGTCAGCCGGCGTGATGGACGGCAGCGACAGGGCGTACATGGCCC
>NZ_KN234823.1 GCF_000764025.1 Pseudohaliea rubra DSM 19751
GCCGGCTGGCGGCCCGCACGCGCGCGAGGATGCGGCTCCGGGCGTCGTCGGTCACCGTTCGTCCCGCTCCGGACCGCGATAGCGGGCCATGAAACTCGCGCCGGTCGGCGCTGGCAGGTCCCGCTCGCTCAGGAAGCCGCCGGCAAAGGGTACCTGCCGCAGAACGCCACGGCCGCGACCGGCGAGGGCCAGAACCCGGGCGGCCAGCCCTGTCAGCCGGTGATAGAGCCAGGGGTGGCGCAGGAGGCGGCCGTGCAGTGCCAGGCCGCGGCGCCAGCGCTGTGGTGACAGGGCCTGCTCGTGCTCCTCCTGACGCAGGTCCCGCAGCAGGTCCGGCAGGGGGATGTTGGCCGGGCAGACTTCCTCACAGCGGCCGCAGGCGGTGCAGGCGTTGGGCAGGAGGTGGCTCTCCTCGAGGGAGGTGAGCAGCGGCGTCAGCACCGAGCCCACGGGTCCCGGGTATACCCAGCCGTAGGCGTGGCCACCGGCGGCCACGTAGATCGGGCAGTGGTTGAGGCAGGCACCACAGCGGATGCACTGCAGCATGTCGCTGTAGTCGCTGGCGAGGATCTCCGTGCGGCGGTTGTCCAGCAGTACGATGTGGGTTTCCACGGGGCCGTCCGCATCGCCGGCATGCCGGGGGCCGGAGTAGAAGCTGCTATAGCAGGTCACCGGCTGGCCGGTGGCGGAGCGCGCAAGGAGCCGCAGCAGGTCCGCGGCGTCACTCATGCGCGGCAGCAGCCGCTCCAGCGTGGTGCAGACGATCAGCACCGGTGGCAGGTTCGCGCACAGGTCGCCATTGCCTTCGTTGGTGACGAGCAGCGAGTAGCCGGTCTCGGCCACCAGCGCATTGGCGCCGATGATGCCGACCTCGCCGCTTAGAAAATCCTCCCGCAGCACTTGCCGCGCCTCGCCGACCATCTCCGTTGCGCTGTCGAGCGGGCGGTCGCCGAGGTCATGCCGTGCGAGGAACAGCTCCCGGATTTCGTCCTTCGTTTTGTGCAGGGCCGGGCCGACAATATGGCTGGGCGTCTCCCCGGCCTCCTGGATGATGTACTCACCCAGATCTGTTTCGCGCACCGCGAAGCCGGCGGCGGTCAGATGGTCGTTGAGGGCGCTTTCCTCGGTGACCATGGACTTGCCCTTGATGATCCGTCGGGCGCCGTGCTCACGGCAGATGGCCTCCACGGTGCGGTTGAGCTCCTCCGGCGTCTCGGCGAAGTGTACGCTGTTGCCGTTCTCTGCCGCGGCCTCGAGGTAGCGCTCGAGGTAGACATCGAGGTGATCCAGGGTATGCCGGCGCACGCCGTGGAGGTGCTCGCGCAGCCCATCGAAGTCGCCGTAGGCATCGACGGCGGCGCTGCGCAGGGCCGGGCCGAAGAGGCCCATGGCTTCCCGCAGCTCGGCCCGCTCGCGTCCGGCAAGGGCCTCGTCCGCGTTGGCAAGGAAGTCGGCGCTGCGCTGCTCCATCAGCCCCGGGAACCCTCGCCGATCGGTGGCGCCTCGAGGCGGCCGTCCAGCACCTCGGCCACGTGGCGAAAGGACAGCGCGACGCCCTCACGGCTGGCGCGCCCGGCGAGAGCGAGAAGGCAGCCCAGATCGCCGGCGACCAGGGTGTCGGCACCGGTCTTCACCGCGTCGCGGAGCTTGTCGTCGGCCATCTTGGCCGAGATCGCCGGCATCTTGGCGCAGAAGGTACCGCCGAAGCCGCAGCAGACCGCCGCCTGCTCCAGCTCCCGGACGGCGATCCCCCCTTCGGCGAGGAGCCGCCGCGGCTGGTCGCGCACGCCGAGCTCCCGCAGGCCCGCGCAGCCGTCGTGATAAGCGACCGCCGGCAGGGTCCCGGCCACCGGTGCAGAGGCCCGCCCGGGAAGCACGTCGCTGAGGAAAGTCGTCAGCTCCCAGGTGCGCTCGGCGAGGGCCTCAGCGCGTTCCCGCCAGATGCCCTCGAGGAGCTTCGGGTAATGGTGGATCAGCATGCCGGCGCAGGAACCGGAGGGGACGACCACGAACTCTGCCGCTTCGAAGCTGCGGATGACGTCCCGGGCAATGGCGCGGGCACCCTCGTAGTCGCCGTTGTTGTAGCCCGGTTGGCCGCAGCAGGTCTGCGAGCGCGGCACATAGACGCGGCAGCCGGAGTCCTCGAGCAGCCGCAGGGTGGCAAAACCCACTTCCGGCCGGAACAGGTCCACAAGGCAGGTGACGAAGAGGGCGACCGCCGGCCCTTCGCCGGTTACCGCCGGCTGTGCATCCGTCGCTGCCGTCAAGCTCCGCTCCCGCCCGTTATCATGCGGGCAGTATAGCGTCTAGGAAAGGGCCGCTGCGAGCGCGAGCAGGGCGATCAGGAACGCCCCGGCTGCACCCAGCGCCAGGGGGTGGCGGCCGCGGAGGAGGACCGCTGCAACGGTGGTCGGCTCCGGCGGGTCCGCCGTGTCGACACCGGCGCGGGCCAGGGCGCTTTCGAGGGCTCGGGGAAAGCCCGGGAGTCTTGCGCTGCCCAGGTTGACGGCCACGTCACCGCGAAGCAGAAAGGGGCCGCGGCGACAGAAGGTATTGGCAGCCCCTCCCTGGTAGACGCCGCGATGATCCGTGATGAGCACCCGCCGGCCGGCGACCCCCACATGGCCTGCGCTCGCCGCACAGCTGCCCGCTATGCCGGCGGCAAAGGCAGCGAGGGCAAGGCTGGCGAGCGTGGCGGCAAGTTGACCGCCGAGGGCGCCCGCGAGGGCCAGCGCGAGGGCGGCGAGGGTGAGCACCGCGG
>NZ_KN234824.1 GCF_000764025.1 Pseudohaliea rubra DSM 19751
GGTGGCCCTCACGGAGGCCGAGATCGGCGAACTGCCCGGTCGCTTCGCGACCGCGGCCGCGGCGGTGGCGGCGGCGGGCTTCGGTGGTGTGCAGGTGCACGCCGCGCACGGTTACCTGCTCTCGGAGTTCCTGAGCCCGCGGGCAAACCGCCGCGACGATGTCTACGGCGGCTCCGCCGAGCGGCGGGCTCGCCTGCTACTGGACATCATCGCGGCGGTGCGCGCGGCCACCGGCCCCGGCTTCGCGGTGGCCGTGAAGCTGAACAGCGCGGATTTCCAGAAAGGCGGTTTCGCCTTCGAGGACAGCCTGCAGGTGGCGCGCTGGCTGGAGGCAGCGGGCGTGGACCTGATCGAGATTTCCGGCGGTACCTATGAGCAGCCGCGGCTGCTGGGCGTCGAGGGGCTGGAGCCCGCGGAGGAGCAGGCCGTGGCAGCGTCCACGCGGGCGCGGGAGGCCTATTTTGTCGACTTTGCGCTGGCCATGCGCGAGTCCGTGAAGGTGCCGCTGATGGTAACCGGCGGCTTCCGCACCCTGGCGGCCATGGAGCAGGCCCTCGCCGAAGGCGTGGACCTCATCGGCCTCGGCCGCCCCCTCTGTGTGCAGACCGACGGCCCGGCGCGACTGCTGGCGGGCGCCGACAGCTTGCCGAGCTACGAGGTAGGCCTGGGCCTGCTGCCGAAGCCGCTGCGCTTCCTGCGCGGCTCGAAGCTGCTGCGCACCCTTGACACCTTCGGCACCATGTACTGGTTCTACGCGCAGCTGGACCTGCTCGGCAAGGAAGGGCACGCGCGGCCCGCGCTGTCGTCCTTCGCCGCATCGCGGCGTATCGAGGGACTGCAGAAGCAGCTGCTGGCGGCGCGCCGGGGTTAGGGCGGTTTACCGCTTCCCGGTGATTTCCCCATAGGCATCGAGGGCCGCCTGGCGGGCGGCCTTGTGCTCGACGATCGGCGCCGGGTAGTCCCTGCCGAGGACGACACCGGCAGCCTCAAGGATGTGCGCGGGCGCCTCCCAGGGCTTGTTCAGGTACTTGTCGGGCAGCTGCGCAAGCTCCGGGATCCAGTGGCGCACGTAGGCGCCGTCCGGGTCGAACTTCTCGCCCTGGGCGACCGGGTTGAAGATGCGGAAGTAGGGCGCCGCATCGGCGCCGGAGCCGGCGACCCACTGCCAGCCGGCGCAGTTGTTCGCCATGTCGGCATCCACGAGGGTGTCCCAGAACCAGGCCTCGCCCTCGCGCCAGTGCACGCGCAGGTGCTTAGTGAGGAAGGAGGCGGTGACCATGCGCACGCGGTTGTGCATGTAGCCGGTGGCCCAGAGTTCGCGCAGGCCGGCATCGACCAGCGGGTAGCCGGTGCGCCCCGTCTGCCAGGCAGCGAGGCCATCCTTGTCATCCGCCCAGGGAAAGGCATCGAAGTCGGCCTTGAAGTTCTTCGCGCCGAGCGTCGGGAAGAAGCTCAGCAGCTGGTAGGAGAACTCGCGCCAGCCGAGTTCGGCGAGGAACTTGTCCACCGCCTTTGCAGCGGCCCCGTGGCCCCCGGCGACTCGCTGTGCCGCGTCCCAGACCGTGCGCGGTGAAATGTCACCGGCGTGCAGGTGCGGCGAGAGGCGGCTGGTGCCATCCCGGTCGGGCCGGTCCCGGTCTTCGGCGTAGCGGTCGATCGCCTCCTCAAGAAAGCGCTGCAGGCGCCGGTGCGCACCGGCGCTGCCGGGCTCCCAGTGTTCGCCCCAGCCCGCGGCCCAGTCCGGCTTGCTCGGCCGCAGCTGCCAGTCGTCCAGCGTGTCGCCGGCATCCGGTGGTTCCTGCCAGGCGATGGCATCCGGCCGTGCGAGCGGCGCTTTCGGGGGCGTCGCCACGCGGCAGGCGCGCCAGAAGGGCGTGAAGACCTTGTAGGGATCGCCGTTCTTAGTGAGTACGCTGCCCGGTTCGAACAGCAGCGTCCCCGGGTAGCGGCGCACGGTGATGCCCTTCGCCCCGAGGTGCTCGTGCAGGCGCTCCTCGAGAGTGACCGCCCAGGGCTCGTACTGGCGGGAGCAGAAGACATCGGCAGCGCCGGTGCGCTCGCAGAGCTCTTCCAGCAGTGCCGGTGTGTCACCGCGGCGCAGATAGAGCTCGCCGCCGGCATCGCGGATGTCCCCGGCAAGGGCCGCGAGGCTGCCGTGCAGCCACCAGCGGCTGGCGCCGCCGGGCGCGCGCTCGCCGGCC
>NZ_KN234825.1 GCF_000764025.1 Pseudohaliea rubra DSM 19751
CTGGCGGGCCCTCGTGGGCGATGTGCCGGTCCGCCGCGTTCCCCTGCACATTACGGATTCCCGTCTCCTCGGGGGCCTCGATCTGGCGGCCACCCTCCGCGCCGGACTGCCGGTCACGGAGCGGGGATTGCTCGCCGATTGCGACGGCGGTTTCGCCATCCTCGCCATGGGCGAGCGGGCGAGCCGCTCCACGGTGGCCCATCTGGCCACGGCCCTCGATCGTGGCGAGCTGATCCTGGCCCGGGAGGGTATCCACGGAGCAGTGACTGCGCGTATCGCCCTTGTGGCGCTTGACGAGGGGCAGGACGACAGCGAGGTGCTGTCACCGGTGCTTCGCGATCGCCTCGCCTTCCAGCTGGACCTGACGCCCCTGTCTATCCGCGACCTCGATGAGGCGCCCTTTGACGCGGCCGATGTCGATGAGGCCCGGGCAATGCTCGGATCCGTCGCGGTGTCCGGGGAGGCCATCCAAGCCCTCGTGGCAACGGCGATGGCGCTGGGGGTGGCCGGGGTCCGCGCCTGTCAGTTCGCCGTCGCCGCGGCGCGGGCGGGGGCGGCCCTTGCGGGCCGGACCGAGGTCGACGAGCGCGATCTGGACCTCGCCGCCCGCCTGGTGCTTTCTCCCCGGGCGACGCAGATCCCGGCGCCCCCGGAGGAGCCCGAGGCGCCCGAGGAGGCGCCGCCGGAAGAGCCGGAGCAGGATGGCGAGCAGCAGGGCGAGGATGACGACCCCCCGGAGCCGCCGGATCTCGACCAGCCCCTGGAAGACCGGGTCCTTGACGCGGCGACCGCTGCCATTCCGGAGGCGCTGCTCGCCAGCCTCGAGCTCAACGCGGTGCAGCGCAGCCGCGGTGGCGCCGGCGGCCGTTCCGGCGTGCAGCAGCGCTCGAAGCTGCGCGGGCGACCCATGGGCACCCTGCCCGGAGACCCGCGCCAGGGCGCACGGTTGAGTCTCATCGACACGCTGCGCGCGGCCGCCCCCTGGCAGCCGCTGCGCCGCGCCGGCCAGGCAGCGGAAGGGCGCGCGGACGGGCCCGGGGTGATCGTGCAGAAGGATGATTTCCGGGTAACCCGCTTCCGGGAACGCACGGAAAGCACCATCATTTTTGTGGTTGATGCCTCCGGCTCAGCGGCCCTCCACCGCCTTGCGGAAGCCAAGGGCGCCGTGGAGCTCCTGCTCAACGACTGCTACGTCCGCCGCGACCAGGTGGCCCTGATCGCCTTCCGTGGCGAGGGTGCTGAGCTGCTGCTGCCACCTACCCGCTCCCTGGTGCGTGCCAAGCGTAACCTCTCGGCGCTGCCCGGCGGGGGCGGTACACCGCTCGCTTCGGCGATTGATGCCGCGGCTTCCCTCGCCGAGCACATCCAGCGCCGCGGGGGCACGCCCAGCGTGGTTTTCCTGACCGACGCGCGCGCCAATATCACCCGTGAGGGCAAGGCGGGGCGTCAGCAGGCTTTCGAGGAGGCCCTGACCTCGGCGGCGCAGCTGCGCATCCTCGCTGTGAGCAGTATGGTCATCGATACCTCACCCCGGCCGCACCCGAACGCCGAGGCTCTCGCCCGTTCTCTGGCCGGCCGCTATCTGCCCCTGCCCCATGCGGACGCCCGGGCCCTGCGCGATACCGTTGAGGCCGTCGGCGTCTGATGGTCGCCGACATCCGGGAGGACTGGCCCAACCGGACTGCAAGTCGCTACGTGGAAGCCGGTGGGTTGCGCTGGCACGTGCAGTCGCTTGGCGATGCGGGGCCGGTCATCCTGTTGTTGCACGGTACCGGGGCTGCGACCCATTCCTGGGCCGGCCTGGCGCCGCTGCTGGCCACGCGCTTCCGGGTGGTGGCGCCGGACCTGCCGGGGCATGGCTACACGGACTTCCATCCCGATGCCCGCTCACTGCCCGGCATGGCGCGTGCCGTGGGCGCGCTGCTCGGGGAGCTGGCCCTGGCGCCGGCGCTGGTGGTCGGCCATTCCGCCGGGGCCGCGGTAGGC
>NZ_KN234826.1 GCF_000764025.1 Pseudohaliea rubra DSM 19751
CCAGCTCCCGGGCCAGGGCCCGGAGACGCCGGCGCACCTCGCCGGCGCTGGCCGGCCGCTGCGCCGGGGACGGTGCCAGCAGCCCGTGCACAAGTTCGAAGAGCTCCGGCGGCAGGGGCCCGGCCAAGGGCGGGAACTCACCGCGAACGATACGCTCACCGGCATCATCACCGCTGAAGGGGTCGAAGCCGCTCAGCAGGCGATAGAGCAGGCGGCCGAGGGCGAAGAGATCGGAGCGGGGTTCCAGCGCATCACCGCGCACGTGCTCCGGGGTCCAGGCAGTCGCGCTGACCGCCCGGGGCTGCTGGGCTATCGCCACGGCGACGCCGAAGTCTGCCAGCAGCGCACGGCCGTCATCGCCGATAAGCACGTTCGCGGCCTTCACGTCGCCGTGCACGATCTCCTTGCGATGCGCCGCCGACAGCGCCGCCGCCACATCCGCTGCGAGGGCCAGCGCCGTGGTGACTGACAGGTGCCGGCCGCGGAGCGCCGTCTCGAGATCACAGCCCGGCACATACTGCAACACCAGCAGCAGCTCGCGGCCGGTGGGCACAAGGTCATAGACCCGGGGGACCCGGGGGTGGTCCATGGCCGCGCAGCGGCGCGCCTCCTGCAGCGCCCGGCGCCGGGCCAGGCGCTGTGCCGGCAGCCGGTGGTGCTTGAGGGCAACGTGGCGCTCGAGGCGCGGGTCGAAGGCGAGGAGGACCGCACCCTCACCGCCGCCGCCGAGCGCCCGGATGACCCGGTAGGGGCCGACGCGGGCCACGGGACCTCAGGCGTCGCCCGCCACCAGCTCCCCGGCGGCGCGCAGCCGGGCGCGCAGGCCCGCATGGGAAACACAGAGCGCCCGCGCCGCGGCGGCAACATCGCCACCCGCTGCATCGAGGGCCGCCTGCAGCTCGTCCACCGGAATATCACCGGCGAGACGACAGCCGGGGATCTCCCGCAGTCGTCGATACACCGCGCTCCGGGACATGTGCAGAGCCCGGGCCACCCGGGCGACCTCGAAGTCGCTGGCGGCCCAGGCCTCGGCGAAATCGACTTCGGACACTTCGTCGCGGGCGCCCTGCAGCGCACCGTTCGCGGCGCTTTCTGCGGCCAGGCGCCGGGCCAGCGCCGGCGGCAGGGAGAGATCGTCGGGGCAGGCCACCGCCAGCTCCCGGCACAGGTTGGCCAGCTCGCGGATGTTGCCGGGCCAGGGGTAGCCGAGCAGGGCATCGAACAGCTCCGTGCAGCGGGCGAGGCGGGCCGGATCGTCGGTGCGCGCGTCCCAGAGAGGGCCGCGGCCGGCGCTGCGAAAGGCCTCTTCGAGGTAATGGCAGGCCAGCATCCCGATGTCTTCCCGATGTGCCGCGAGGGGGCGCAGGCGGAGCTCGAGCGCCCCGAGACGATGCCGTAGGGCGCGGCTGAAGCTTGCGCCATCATCCTGGATGGGCGCATCCGTCGCAGAGACAACACGCAGGGCGACCTGACGGATCGGCCCGCCGACGACCTGAATCTCGCGCTGCTCGAGGGCCCGCAGGAGCTGTGGCTGCAGCGACGCCGGCGCGTCGCCGATCTCGTCGAGGAACAGCGTGCCACCGGCGGCGGCCTCGAAGTAGCCCCGGCGGTCGCGCTCGGCGCCGGTAAAGGCGCCGC
>NZ_KN234827.1 GCF_000764025.1 Pseudohaliea rubra DSM 19751
GTGCCGCCGGCGGGCGCCGGCGCTTCCTGCGCCGCCAGCGGTGCGGCGTCGAACGGTGCCGGTTCAACGCGCTCGAAGTCCTGCGCCATGGTGTCCCCTGTCCGTCCCTGGTGCTCAGCCGTCGTCGCTGCCGGCGTCCGCCTCTGGCGGCGCGAGTGCGCCCACCTCGTTGCGGTAGATATCGGCGAGGAGGTCCCGCCACTGATGGTACTGGTCCTCGACATTGCCGCTGAGCATCACGGTGCGATCCTCGAGCTCGATCACCCGCGGTGTGATCTCCGCTTCCAGCGACAGGCCCAGCTCGGACAGGGCCTCCACGTGGATCTTCGCTTCGGCGCGGGTTTCGAGGCCGCTCTTCAACAGGTAGCCGCCGCCGATGATGGCCACGTTGCCGGCCGTGCGGGTGGTCCGCGAGTCGCCGCCGCCGGCCGCGGCGATGCCGGCGAGGATCGCCGCCCCGCCGGCGATGAGCTGCCGGCGACTCTCGGCCTGGAGCTGCTGCATGGCGACTACCTCCTGATAACTGAGCTTGCGCCACTCCTGGTAGGGGCCCTGCATGTCGCCGCGAAAGCCTGTGTAATAGCCCTGCAGCGTGTCGATGAACACATTGTCGCGCTCGCGGATGCTGCGCACCCGCTCGAGCATCGGATCATTCTCCGCCGGCAGGCGCGCGATGCGTAATTCGTCGCCCCGGCCCTCGCGCAGGTAGCCTTCGAAGGCCTCCGGGGCGAAGCTGCGGGCGAAGCGCAGCTCGCTCACGGTGCGGATGTCCTCGGCCTCGCCGCTGGCGAGGGCGCGCTGGTGCTCGAGGAGGTCATTGGCAATGCGGTGGTAGACCGCCTGAAAGGGATCGTACTGTCGCCGGGTGCTGCCCTCGTAGGCGTAACGGCTGGCGCGGCCCTCATAGCGGTTGTCGAGCCAGACCCGGCCCCGGGAATCCACGGCGCGCACGGCGAGCTTCAGCTGCTCGCCGTCGGAGTGGAGAATGGTGCCGTCGATGCGCAGATCCGTGATGCGTTCGTTGTCCGGCACCACCCGCACGGCGCCCCAGGCGCCCGTATCCTGCAGGGTCGTGGTCAGCAGCTGCGGGATGAAGCGGGCCTCGGCGCGGCGCAGCTCCGGGTAGACGGGGCGATCGTCGTCCTCGTCAAGATCATCGAGGCCGGGATCGAACAGGGCGATGCCCACGTCGAGAAGCTCGGCCTCCGGGATCGGCGCATCCGGGTAGTCCAGAGGCGGAATGGACGTGCTCTTGACTGTCTGGCTCACGCAGCCGGCAAGGAGCAGCCCGCAGGCCGCGAGCAGTGTCAGCAGCAAACGCCTCACGGTTGCTCGATACCCTTGTACTTGCGGTACTCGGCCCAGAGCTTTTCGCGCACCGCCGGATCGGGTTCGCGCATGGCGGCCTCGCGGAGCTGCCGGGCGACCACGTCGTCGTCGTTGCCGTCGGGGATGTCCGCCGGCGGCGGATACTTGGCCGTGTTCCGGGGGATGCCGACGCCGCTGCCGCTGCCCGTGCCGCCCATGCCGCCGCCGCCGGAGGCGCCGC
>NZ_KN234828.1 GCF_000764025.1 Pseudohaliea rubra DSM 19751
AGCGGCGAAGAGCCGGCGGCGCTCTACGCGCCGGGCGTCGGCCTGCCGGCGTTCCCGCCGGGCGAGCTCCGCCTGCAGCCGCGCCTCGCTGTCGCGGTGCTCGCGCAGGTTCTCGAGTACCACGTCCGGGAGCTGGGGCAACTGCTCGAGCCAGCCCGGCGCGTGGTGCTGAATACGCTTGAGCATGCTCTGCGGTGAGTAGCGGTCCTGGACCCATTGCTCGAGGAAGGGCTGGGCCGTATCCCAGAGGTTCAGGGCCGGGTAGAGCTGGCGCCCGAGACCCTCGATGTTGAGCAGGGTCTTCTGCAGCAGCACCAGGGAGGGCTGGACCTCCATATCGAAGCGTGCAGCGGTGCGGAACAGATACACCAGCAGCTGGCCGAAGGAGATCTCGGCAATGGGGCGTTCGAAGACCGGCTCGCAGACCGCACGCATCGCCTGCTCGAAGTCCTGCACCCGGGTATCCGGCGGCACCCAACCGCACTCGACGTGCAGCTGCGCGACCTCGTGGTAGTCGCGACGGAAAATGCCCAGGAGATTGCGCGCGAGGTAGTACTGGTCCGAGTCGCTGAGGCTGCCGATGATGGCGCAGTCGATGGCGATGTAGCGCGGGTCCGCCGGGTCCGAGGCGTCGACAAAAATGTTGCCGGGGTGCATGTCGGCATGGAAGAAGCTGTCGCGGAAAACCTGGGTGAAGAAAATCTCCACGCCGCGCTCGCCGAGGACCTTGAGGTCTGCGCCGGTGGCGCGCAGGGCACCGAGGTCCGTTACCGGGATGCCGTGGATGCGCTCCATGGTAAACACCTTGCGACGGGTGTAGTCCCAGTGCACTTCCGGTACGTAGACCAGCTTGCCGTCGACGAAGTTGCGTTTGAGCTGCGAGGTGTTGGCGGCCTCGCGGCCGAGGTCGAGCTCGTCGAGGATCACATGCTCGTAATCGGCCACTACCTCCACGGGACGCAGACGACGACCGTCGGGGAGATAGCGGGCGGCGAGGCGCGCCAGGGTGAACAGCAGCGCGATGTCCTGGCGGATCACTGCCTCAATGCCCGGACGGACCACCTTGACCACCACCTCCCGCCCATCGTGCAGTGTGGCCGCGTGCACCTGTGCTACGGAGGCAGAGGCCATGGGCGCTGCTTCGAAGCTGGCGAAGAGGCGGTCGACGCTGTCACCCAGTTCGCGCTCGATGATGGCGCGGGACTCTGCGGCGGCGAAGGGCGGGACATTATCCTGAAGCCGCGCCAGCTCGTCGGCGATGTCCACGGGCAGGAGGTCCCGCCGCGTGGACAGGGTCTGGCCGAATTTGATGAAGACGGGCCCGAGCTCCTCAAGGGCCAGGCGCAGCCGTTCAGCCCGCGCCCTCCCCGCGGTTGCCTGTAACCGCCAGGGGTTGGCGCGCAGCGCCAGGGCGAGGGGTATCGGCAGGCTGCCGGCCGGGAGCAGCTCATCGAGCCGGTGGCGGCCGGCCACCTTGAGGATCTGCACGAGGCGCGCGAGGCGCGACATGGTCAGGCGCGGCCCAGGCGCGCAAGGCG
>NZ_KN234829.1 GCF_000764025.1 Pseudohaliea rubra DSM 19751
CGCCGGGGATCGCGCGGCGGCGGGCGTAGGCGAGGTTGCCGGCCACGGTGAGCTGCGGGAACAGGCGTGCGTCCTGGAAGACCACGGCGGCCCGACGCCGGTGCGCGGGCAGGCAGCGATCGCCTGCCTGCCAGGGTTCGCCGGCGAAGTCGATGCGCGAGCCCGGGTCGCCCCGTTTCAGGCCTGCAATGCAGTGCAGCAGCGTGGACTTGCCGGCCCCGGAAGGGCCGTAGACGGCGGTGACGCCGTGGGTTGGCAGCTCGGCGGTACAGGCGAGTCGGAAATCGCCGTCCGGTGCCGTCCAGCGGAGATCAAAGGAGAGCCCGCTCACCGGCCGAGGCGCCAGGGGCGCAGGCCGCCGCCCCGGTAGAGCAAAAACAGCAGCACCAGAGAGCAGATCACCAGCCCGGACGCGAGGCGGTGGGCGCTCGTCAGCTGCAGGGACTCCACCTGGTCGAAGAGAGCGATGGAGACCACGCGGGTCTCCCCGGGGATATTGCCGCCGATCATGAGCACCACGCCGAACTCGCCGACGGTATGGGCGAAGCCCAGGGCGCCGGCGGTGAGAAAGCTGCGCCGGGTGAGCGGCAGCACCACGCTGGTGAAGCGGTCCCGGGGGCCGGCGCCGAGGGTGGCCGCCGCCTCGAGGACTTCGCCGGGCAGCCGTTGGAAGGCCTGCTGCAGGGGCTGCACCACGAAGGGTAGCGAGTAGATGACCGAGCCTATCACAAGGGCTGGAAAGCTGAAGGCCAGCTGCTCGCCGGTGAGCCATTGCCAGCCCTGGCCGAGGGGCGTGTCCGGCGCGAACAGCAGCAGCAGATAGAAGCCAAGCACTGTCGGCGGCAGCACCAGGGGCAGGGCTACCACGGCCTCGATAGCGGCGACGGCCTCGCCCCGGCGCCGGGCGAGCCACCAGGCCAGGGGCGTGCCCAGCACTAGCAGCAGCAGCGTGGTCACCGAGGCCAGAACCAGGGTGAGGCGGATTGCCATCCAGTTGTCGCCGCTCAAGGACATGGATCGTAGCCGTCGCGTTTCAGCCGCGCCTGGCCTGCGGACCCGGCAAGGTGGGCCAGGAACGCGGCGGCGGATGACTCCCTGCCCCCGGTCACCACGATGGCCTGCTGTTCGATGGGGGCATGCCAGGCGGCCGGGATGAGCGTCCAGCGCCGGTCTGCGGCGGACACCAGGGAACGGGCAACGAGGGCCAGCTCCGCGGCGCCGGTGGCCTGGAACTGATAAGCCTGCTGGACACTGGCGCCGCGCAGCAGCCGGCGTTCGACCCCGGCGAAGGGGGGCCGGGCGAGCACCGCCTCGGCAGCCACGCCGTAGGGAGCGAGGGCCGCGTTGGCGATGGCGACGCGGC
>NZ_KN234830.1 GCF_000764025.1 Pseudohaliea rubra DSM 19751
AGGCCGCGGGGTGCACCCCGGTTTCCCTCGGCACACGCACGCTGCGGGCCGAAAAGGCGGGAAAGAGCGCGGGGCCGGCAGCGATGACGGTGCCGCTCGTTTCGGGCCGCTCCTCCGGCGTCCAGCCCTCCACCCGCGCCCCGGCCTCCCGCAGCAGGACCAGACCGGCTGCGATATCCCAGGGTTGCAGCCGTCGCTCCCAGAAGCCGTCGAGGCGCCCGGCGGCCACGTAGGCAAGGTCCAGCGCCGCTGCACCCAGGCGCCGCACACCGGCGCAGGCGGGCATCAGCCGCGCAAGATCGGCCGCATGGTCATCGATATGCGGCATGTCACCGAAGGGGATCCCCGTCCCGAAAAGCGCCGACGCCATGACGCCGCCCGCTGCGACGGCAATGGGCGACCCGTTCAGCGTGGCGCCGCAGCCCCGGGTCGCGGCAAAGGTCTCACCGCGCAGCGGATCATGAACCACGCCGAGCGACAGCGCACCCTCCTCCTCAAGAGCCACGGATACGGCCCAGTGACCGAGGCCGTGGAGAAAGTTCGTGGTGCCATCGAGGGGGTCGACAATCCAGCGCCGCGCGCCACCCGCCGCCGCCCCAGTCTCCTCGCCGAGCCAGCCGTCGTCGGGCCGGGCACAGGCGAACCCGCGGCGCAGCCAGGCCTCGGCCTCGCGGTCCGCCTCGGAGACGAAATCACCGGCGCCCTTGGCCGTCACCGTCAGCGAAGCGCGCTCAGCCCAGTGCGCGAGCAGCAATTCGCCGGCCTCCCGGGCGAGGCGCAGCGCCAGCGCCAGATCCTCCGCCACTGCGGCGTCAGTCACGGGACACCACGCAGTCGAGAACGCAGGCGATCTGCTGCACCGTCTCGCTCCAGCCCGGCAGCGCCGCGCCCGCCGCCGCGGAGGCCGCCGCCATGGTGGCGCGGCGCCGTGGATCATCGAGCAACTGCGCGAGCGCCGCGGCAAAGGCCGCCGGATCATTCACGGGAACGAGAAGCCCGGCGCCGGGCGCAACGGTGTCGGGCACGGCGCCCGTCCTACAGGACACAATGGGCAGACCCACGGTCATGGCCTCGTCGAAGACCATGCCGTGGCCCTCGTAGCGCGTGGCGAGAGCGAACAGACTGGCCTGGCGGTAGAGTTCCGCAAGTTCTGCGGCGGCTACGCGCCCGGCCAGGCGGACCCGGCCGGAGAGGTCGAGCTCTGCCTCCAGCCGCACGAGACCATCCCGGTAGTCAGCATCGCGCCCGGCGCCCGCAAGAACCGCCTGCCA